>PAAV01000055.1 GCA_002699485.1 Chloroflexota bacterium
ATGAATACAAATTGTACAAAATTTGTTCATAAACCATGGTTGAATTTTATTAAGAAGTTGAAAAGAGTTATGATCATGGCGAGTATTGATGGAATTGGTCCTGTGGGCGAATGGGTTAGATTGGGTATGAAAATGGATGTCTGGGAAAGAATTGCTTTGAGATGGAAAGATTTATTGAAAGATAACAAAGAGTATACTTATGGGGATTTGACAAGTGGAGTATGGTCAAATTTTGTTATGACAAATTATAATATATTTAATGTTGATGATACAGAAAAATATTTAACATCATTGGGTATTAGAATGAGAAAAACAAATTGTTTTACACCTGAATGTTTAAGTCCAGAATATTTGCCTGATGAAATAAAAAAAGAATTACCAAATGATAAATTTATTCAAAGCGTATTAAATAATAATGATTATAATATTGATTATTGTAGAGAATTTATGATTTATACGAAGTATCTGGAGACTTTTCAAAAAGCACCTGAAGAAGCATTATTCGTTTATAGAAAATTAGAAGAATACTTATGATTATTGATATTTTTGGGGATAGTTTTTCTGATACTTCAATTAGACAACAAGATAGTGATACTTGGACTGATATATTGGAGAATAATTATAATTTTAAACTTAAAAATTATTCAAAACATGGTACGGGAGCCCAATGGTGTGTAGAAGAATTTATGAAATTAGATGAGCATGGTGATTTTTTACTTTTTTGTTTTCCAGATATGAATAGAGTTGCTTTTGAATATTTTAATGAAAATGAACAAGCACATGCATTATTAATTTATAATTTAATGAAAGATCAAGATTTTACTTTTCCAGATACTATTAATAAAAATATTATTGACAAATCAGATAGAATATTTAAAGATTTTGAATCGTTTTATACTTCTGGATTATATAGAATTTTAGAAGTTCTTTTTGTGAGTTTTATTTTATCTAAATCTAAGCATTATAATAAAATATTAATTTGGCCATCATCTGGATTAGGATATCCTTTTAGATTTTATAGTGATAAAATTGAAATTCCAAGTAATTGTTTTATAGTAAATAAAAGTATACATTTAATTGCACAATTAGAAATACAGAAAGAAAAACCAAATAAAAATAATACATTTACATTTGGTAAAGATTCTAGAAATAATCATTTATCATATGAAAATCATATTATTTTTGCAAAACAAATAAATGATTTTTTTATTAGCAATGTTCGACCCAACTATGAGGAATTTAAACTCGCATGTGGCCATTAAAAATAAATCAAATAAGAAGATTGCAATTAGAAATAACTTCATTTTGTAATGCTCAATGTCCTTCATGTGAACGTGCAAAATATGATGTTTTACCAGAATTTGTATATAAAAAACATCTTAATTCGTTAGAAATATCATTAAAACAGTTAAAAAAATGGTTGCCTCTTGATAAGTTAACTTCATTAATGCACATACATCTTTGTGGTAATATAGATGAGCCCACATTACATCCTGAACTTTTTGATATTTGTAAATGGCTTGAAGAGTCTTTACCAGAACATGTTTGGATTCATATTTCGACTAATGGTGGAACTAGAGATAAAAAGTTTTGGAAACAAATGGCAAGTCTTAAAAGAACTTTGATTATTTTTGGAATAGATGGATTAGAAGATACAAATCATATTTATCGAAAAAATGTAAAATGGAAGAAATTAGAAGAAAATTTTAAGATATATATAAAATATGGAGGTACAGCATCTTGGCAATTTATAGTTTTTGAACACAATAAACATCAAGAAAATATTGCTAAACAAAAATCTAAAGATGAGGGTTTCGTTTCTTTTAATACCGTATACTCATCAAGAGAAAATTATGAAGTTGAAGGAATTAAAAAAGAACGAAAAAGCAATTCTTGTGTAAAGTGTAAGGCAACATATTTTAATTATGAATTAGAAGAATCGTTTTTTATTGATGTGAGAGGTAATATTTGGCCTTGTTGTTGGATGGGAACTAATGATGTGTCAAATTTTGATGTTGTTCCTAAAATAGGATATCAATTTGGTCATTTTTTGAGTCATAATTTGAATTATGATTCTTTTGAAAATATTATTAATGGTGATATGTTTTCTTATCTTTGGGAAAATTTACACAGATTTGATGTTTGTAATCAACATTGTAAAGAAAATGTTTCTGACACTTTTGATTGGGATATACAAAAACAATGGATGTCAGAATCACAAATTAAATATTATAACGAAAGGAATTAATGTCGTTAGGAGTACATCACATTGATATTTCACTAGAGAACATTCCTGGTAAATTAGATGATATTAAAACTAAGAGGCTTGTTGAACATAGTGCGGGTAATGGTATTAATGGAGGACATACCCCAAAAATTAATTGGGCAGAACTAGCTACTTTTATTAGGGCCGCGGCAAGTACAGATGATGAAGAAGCCTTTTTAGCAAAAATAGAATCATTTGTTCTTCCAACGAAAGCTGATGTTTTAAGTGTGTCTTCAAATTCAACTTTTGTAGAAGGAATTATAAAAAATGTAAATAAGCAAATAGTTTATTTGTATAAAGGAACTAGCGGTGATATTGATACGTATTTAGCTAGTGATGATGATAATTATATTGACTATGGTTAATAATGAATAATGCCACGATGTAATAAAATGTATAATCATTTGGATTTTTATAATCCAGATGGTAGCGTAACCCCATGTTGTCATTTCGATAAGGGAAAAACAAAATTCGGTTGGAACTCATACATACCAAAAATTAAATATTTTGAATGGTATGATATGAGAGAGAGAATGTCTGAAGGATGGATTCCTGAATGTCATATTTGTGAGAATCAAGAAAAATTAGGATTCGAATCAATGAGACAGGAGTGGAATAGTAGAAGTTCTTCTTCAATAGGAATTGAAGGTATCGAATTAGCATTAGATTATACTTGTAATTTTATGTGTAGAATGTGTACCCCTGCACTATCTACTTCATGGAGAAAATATGATGAAGATTGGGAACGATTTGATGGTCATTTTTGGAGTCCAGTCCATAATCATAGTTCTTTAGATTATTTAAAAACACTTAATTTATCAAATTTAAAAACTGCTAGAGTTGTTGGTGGGGAACCCTTTTTATCAAATAGTCTTCAGGAATTTTTAGATATTTTACCAAGAGGATGTGAAATAGTATTTGATACAAATGGTTCTATATTTCCTGATCAAAAAATTGTAGATATATTATTAGATAAATTTAAAGTTCAAGTAGATATTAGCATAGATGCTATTGGAGATTTGGCTGAATGTATAAGATTTGGAACTATTTGGGAAGAAGTAAATAAAAATATTGATAAACATTTTGATACATGGAATTTAGTAAATATTCATACTACAATAAGCATTTTAAATGTGAATCGCATTAATGATATTTACGATATATGGAATGATAGATGTGTGATGAATAATTTAACCCACCCCAATTTTTTAAGACCAGAACAAATACCTATTGAACAAAGACAATCTTGGAAAATACCTAGTTTAAGAGGTGTGGGAGATTTTAATAATTTAATATTAAGTGATTTATCAGTTGAATATGAATATAAAAAGTGCATAGATTTTTTAAAAACTTGTGATAAACATCAAGGTATTAAATTTAAAGATGTGAATTCTGAAATATGGGAAATTATAAATGGATATTAAAATACCTAAAGAAGTGATACGTTATAAACCAGAAGTCATGGAAAAATTATATGAGCAGGGATTTTTTGATGATACTGATACAATGCATGATAAGTTTGATTTTATTAAAAATAATGTTAAGCAAGATTTTTATAAACGTCCTGTAAAAAATATTGGTATGTGGTTGTCGGGCGGTGCTGATAGTGCAATGCTTGCTTATTTATTATGTAAAAAAATAAAAGAAGAAAAATTAGATATTAAATTTCATCCATTTTCTGTGAGAAGGGGAAGAGGGTGGAATCCAATTTATGCTGGACATGTAATAGATTTTATTGAAGAGCAACTTGATTTTAAAATGCAAGATCATGTTATTTATTATCCTGACATAACTAATGAATATCAACGAGAAACTAAAGAATTTAGAGATAGAGATATTGACAATTTTAATTCAGGAACAGTAGACATTTTATATAGTGGAATTACTGCTAATCCTCCTGACAATGATAAAACTATTCCTAAAAATAAAGAACGCACAAGAGATGAATCGGCTGAAAGACCATTAGAGACTTGGAGTGGATTTGCTCATTATATGAATCCTTTTTTTCAGATTAATAAAAAAGATATTAAAAAATTATATGACAAATATAAATTAACACATACTTTATTTCCTATCACAAGAAGTTGTGAAGGATCTGATTATGAATCTGGTAATTACACATATCATTGTGGAAAATGTTGGTGGTGTAAAGAAAGACTATGGGCATTTGGTTTTTTAGATAATCATTCAAAACATCAATATATTTATGAGTGATATATTATTGAACTACGGTTTAGTTTTAGACAAATATAAGTTAGAAGAACGTAATAGACTTTTTAAAAATTATCAACAGTTTTATTATTTTCCAAATTATTTGCCTGACTCAAAATCAAATACAATTTATTTTTTTGATGATAATGACATAGATTTAATTTTTAATATATTTGGTTCTAATGTAAAAATATTTTATTATGAAGAATTGTATTTTGAATATGTAAAGCATTTTAAAAAATACGTTGAAGGTGTTAAATCAATGTTTACACATAAAAACGAATATGAAATATTGAACGATTTACAAGAAGTGTTAAATGAATATATTTATTTTTATGATTATTATAAGCATGTAAAACCCGATTATACTTTTTTATCTAATTCATTTAGATTTTATGACAAAGAACCAAAATTAGAAAAGAATTGGTTTTACTATAATAAAATTTTATATAGTAAAGATTTAAAAAAGAAAGTAGATTATGATATTGCTTATGGATTTTTTAATATTAATAGAGAAAAATATAAAAAAATGATAGAGATATCAAAAGAAAAGTTTAATAAGTTTTTTGATAATCCTGATTTTGATTTTGATGCAGAAAGAATAAGATATCATATTATGTCAGAATTAGAATTAAAACCAATACCATTTAAATTAAGAAAAACGTATTATAAAGATTTTAAAACATTTGGAAAAAAACCTAGACTTAATAAAACACAAATAGGATGTGAAAAAATTATAAAAGGTATGCATGATCTATGATGAATTTTCGCAATTAAAAGAATGTATTGTTGGTATATCTTATAAACATGTAGATATTAATGGACTTGATAGAGTAGTTGAAGAAACGAATGAGGATCTTCAAGGACTTCAACATATATTAGAAGATTTAGGTGTAAAAGTTCATCGACCAGAACAACCTGAATTTTCTTTAGATGTTCATCATCCTATTATGCCAAGAGATATATTTGGATTTTATGGTACTAAAATGATTCAAACATATGGTGCAATATATTCAAGACAACAAGAATTAGAATGTTATAAAGAAATAGAAAAATCTTATATGTGGAATCATCGTTATGAATTGATTAGAATGTGGAAGCCTGATATAAAAGAAACAGAAGAATATGAAATTGAAGAAGCACATTCTAATAGAACAAAACTTCAACAAAGATATGACAAATATAAAGATATGGTATTATGGGATACTGCTAATTTTGCAAAATGTGGTGATGTAATACTTCATACTCAATCTGCAGATAAAGATCCTAAAAACGGTAAGGGTACTGAACGAGGACTTGAATGGATGAAATCAATATTATTGGATTATAAATTTTTAGATTTTCATTCTTCTGATGGATACAAATATATTGAAGTTCCTGCAGGAGGTCATATTGATGGAAAACTAGCATTACTCAGACCAGGTTTATTGATGACATGGAGAGAAGAATTTATACCTGAAGAATTAAAATCGTGGGATAAAATAATTATTACAGATAATGCAAAATTTCCTAAAGAATTTAAAGATACAAAAAAACAAAGATTTTATTCTGATTATGTTGTGAAATATTTAAGCGATTGGACTGGTTATTCACAAGAAACTTGGTTTGATGTAAATTGTTTTTCGATAAATGAAAAAACAATTATTACAACAGGTCAAGATAAAGAAAATATAAAAAAACTTGAGAAGCATGGAATTGATGTAATTGTTTGGAACTATAGACATCGATATTTTTGGGACGGTGGGGCACATTGTTGTATACAAGATACTGTTCGTGAAGGCAAAAAAGAAAATTATGTTAGATTTAAGTAAAAATTATTGTTATGATTCTATACTTAGAAATGAAATAAAATCTTTGTATAGTAGTATTAAATTATACAATGTTCCCAATAAAGAATTTGTTTATAATGTTTTGTCAAAAGAATTACAAATTTCTATTGATAAAATAGAAACTGGATTTGGTACTATTGATATTATTGATAGGTTATTGAGTTTATTTAAAAATAAAACAGTAACATCAATAGGACCACATTGGTCAGGCATAAAATGGGTGTGTGAAAAACATGATTTAAAATTTGATGATCATGGAGATATTGCTTATATTGCTAGGCCTAATGGAAGAGATGGATTATTAAGAGATATAAATTTTGATGATTATGAATTTGTTATTATTGATGAAGCATATGGTGATTTTTGTGATGATTCATTTATACAACATAATCATATTAATTCTATTGTTATTAAAACATTTTCAAAATCTTTATCCATTCCAGGAATAAGATTTGCCTATTCAGTTTCATCGTCTGAAATTATATCTCAACTTAAAAATTTATCTTATCGATATTCTATGAATATTGTTGCACAAGATATTATTACTGATGCTTTACATTTAATCGCTCCTCATATAGAACGTATGAAAAAAACAAAAACTTTTTTGGAAAATAAATTTGAGCATTTGCCATCTTATTCTAATTTTGTTAGAATGTTAGATAAACCACCATATAAGATACGGGTTCCAAAGATAGATAATTTTTATAGATTTACATTAGTTGATATGAAAACATTATATGAACTATAATGATTGGAAACGAAGTAAAATAAAATTTTCAAAGAAAAATTTAGGTCTTTCTCAAATAGAAATATCATTTGCGGATAATTGTAATAGAACTTGTAATTTTTGTCCTTATAGTACGTTTTATGAAGGTACATCTAATTCGTTTTTGTCAATAATAAATGCTAATCTATTATCTGAACGATTATTTGAATTTGAATATGAAGGAGGGATTACGATATGTGGTAGAGGAGAGCCATTATTAAATAAAGAAGTGAGTAAATGCATTTCATATTTAAAATTTTGGAAACCATCTCTTATAACAAACGGTGATGTATTATTAAAAAATGATTTAGTTTCTGAATTATTTGAACATGGATTAGAAGCATTAGTAATAAGTGAATATGATTCGATTGATAAAATAAAATATTGGAAAGAAACATATTCAAAGTATAATATTTTTGTTAAAGATTTAATTGAACCAAAAGATAGTGATAATTTTAATAATAGAGGAGGATCTTTTCTGACAATAACAGAGAGTTTAAATGATCCCTGCTATCTTCCATTTTATAAATTGATGATCGATTATGATTTAACTGTTCAATTTTGCAATCATGATTGGAAATATAAACATGCTCTTGGTAATTTAAAAACACATAGTATACATGAAATATGGACAAGTGATGAAATGAATAATTATCGTAAATTTTTATCAACAGGAGAAAGATCCAATATTAAAATGTGTAAATATTGCGATGTAAAAGGAAATGTGCATGGAAAAGAAAGTTTTTATTTTTGGAGATAGTTATGCCGATCCAAAAGGCACTCCTAATTACGTTTGGCATAAACGATTGATCGATATATTTTCTAATACTCGTAATTTTGCTGTGTCAGGAACAGGTCCTCAACATGCTTTTAGTCTTTTTTATAAGGAGATGACAGACTTTAAAAAAGATGATATAATAATATTTTTATTATCAAATCCTTTTAGAATACATTGGCCCGCACATGCTTTGTTTCAGCATTCTTGGGAGTTGTCAGCAATACAATGGAATGGTGAAACAAAAGAAACTGAATGTGTTTTTCGTAATTATCCTGAAAATTTAAAAAATAGCAAACATATTAAGATTATAAATTATTACAATGAACACAAAAAAGAAATGGATTTTTTTTATAAAACATATATGAAGGAATTAGAAGTTTCTAATGAAAAAAATATTTCTTTTTTATACACTATAAGTCAAGCTCTTAATTTAAAACTTATAGTTTTTGATGTATTTCCTCGGAATTTCGAAATTCCTATTGCAAGGACAAAGCTGAGTCAACAATTAAATAATAATATAAATTTTCATTTATGTGATCAATCTCTTAGTACTATAAGTCATAATGAAGTTTATAAAGAAGAATTACACAAATATGACAATAATTTAAGACAAGGAGATAAAAGAAGAAATCATTTATCTCCAGAAAATCATGATATAATGTTTGAATATATTTTAAGTGTGATTGATAATAAATGTTATTTTTCACCTGAATTTAAACAACATTTTCTATATTATGATGAGGTTTATCAAGAAAATGTACATGTTAAAAACAATCCAATACAATATATTTACGAATAATATGTCTATTTTAAAAACCCTCATAGAATCTAAACAAATTGAAAATGATGATCGTATACCTATCATTATCAATAATGATAAAGAGGATTTATGTTTTATGAAACACGGTCCAATAAATTTTTATTGGAATAATTGTTCAGAAATATATGATAAAAAAGGACTGAATAGTTTTAAGTCTTGGGATGATATTAAATATTTGGATTTTAAAGTTACAGAACATATGTTTATATATAAAGAATCTTCTGATTGTATTAATAATTTTTTATCAAACACACAACCTAAAAAATTACTTCATATTGTTAATACTCATCATGATAATAAATCTTTGTTTGAATTAGATGATTGGGAAACACTTTTGAGGATGTTAAATAAATATAATTTAAGTACTGTTGTTATTGAGGTTGTTAATAAATTTATGTCAAAACCCGAATCTTATCAAATTGGTGTTGATGAGTGCAATCGAATAAATGGTGTGGTTCATTATTTTTTGTTTGCAGAACATGATAGATATACTTATTGCAATAAAACGTATACTGATAATGGGAGATTGATTTGAAATTTTATATTGGCTATGATTTATCTAGATCACACGTTTTTGATTATTGTATAAAAAGTATATCAAAATATAAAATTTATTATTATAAAATAGGTTCATCAGTTTTAAATGAAAATGTATGGTATAGAAAAAAAACTGATACAGATTCGACTGAATTTTCTGTTTGTAGATTTTTAGCTCCTTATCTTTCTGATTATGAAGGATGGTCTGTATTTATGGATGATGATTTTTATTGGAAAGTATCGCCTTTTGAACTTGAACAATTTTGTGATGATTCTTATTCTGTTTTAGTATGTAAACATAATTATGTTCCTAAGAAAAATATTAAATGGGGCAATTTGAATCAATTAAAATATAATAAAAAAAATTGGTCTTCATTGATGTTATTTAATAATTCACATCCAGATTGTAAAAAACTTGATATTAAATATGTTAATGAAAGTATGGCGTTAGATTTACATCAATTTAAATGGACAGATAATGTGGGTAGTATTCCATTAGAATATAATTTTCTTGTTGGTGAATATGAAAACGAAAAAAATGCCAAAGCATTGCATTATACAAATGGTTTTCCAGAGGATTTATGTATAGAATAGAAGATAATTTTTATGATTTTCCAATATTTTTAGGAATATTAGATTTGATTAAAAATAGACCATTTAATCAAGTACCAGAAAAATATGATGGAAAGAGATGTTCTTATGGTGAAACTAGACAATATTTAACTGAAGATTCTGATCTTGTTGAACTTATACTTTCTAGATTTCCTTATAGAAAAGATTATAGAAGAAAAATAGAAATAGGAAATGATGTAAATGGTTTTTGGTTGAAACCTCATTCTGATCATTCAGCAAAAAGAGATGTTACAGTAATTTATTTTGAAGGACAAGAAAATAATGGAACCACTTTTCATTATAAAGATCGTGATGAAACAACTAAATTTATTCCTAATAGAGCGGTTCATTTTTATCCTGACTTAAAAGATACTTATGATTCTGAAAGCTGGAAGCATTCTGTTAAAAAAATTGATATGAATGTTAGACGAACGGTGATTGTAAATTATGTTGATAATACTTGGAGAGATATAGAAAACTGTTATGATTGATAAAGATCCTGAAAATTTGCCATCTAATACTTTTTGTGCATTGCCGTGGATGCATATTTCCACAAGACCAAATGGACATATGCGTGTATGTTGTACTGCGAATGCTTCTTCTGTTCAAGATAAAGATTCAACAATAAAAACTATACCCGAAGCAGGGGTTCTTCGGAGAGATGATGGAAAACCTGCTAATTTAGCAACAACAAGTTTACTAGATGCGTGGAATAATGATTATATGAAATCTGTGCGAAAAATGATGCTTAGAGGTGAACGTCCTGCATCTTGTCTAAAATGTTTTAAGGAGGAAGATGCCGGCCATAGGTCAAAACGACAATGGGAAACAGCAAAATGGGTTAACGAAATTGGACTTGATGAAATTATTGGTGAAACCACGGAGGAAGGAAACGTTCCTCCAAAAGTACGGTACATTGATCTTCGGCTTGGCAGTAAGTGTCAGCTTGCATGTGTTATGTGCAGTCCTCATGATTCTTCAAAATGGGTAAAAGAATATAAAGAAATATTTCCTACATTAAAAAATGAACGATTACGGTTTTCTCAAGTTTGGGAAAAAGATACTGGAAAATTAGCAAAGTCTGGTGGTTCTTATGCGTGGCACAAATCAAATCCTACATTTTGGGAAGAATTTTGGACACAAGTTCCAACTTTGAGACAATTATATTGGGCTGGTGGCGAATCACTTATAATGGAAGAACATTATATGGTACTTGAAAAGATCATTGAAATGGGTTATGCTAAAGATATTGAACTTAGATATAATTCAAATGGTCTTGAATGGAAGCCCCATTTATTTGATTTATGGAAAGAATTTAGAAGTGTGATTTTTCATTTTAGTGTTGATTCATATAGTGATAAAAATCATTTTATTCGATATCCTTCTTCTTGGAAAAGAATTGTAAAACAGATGCATGTGTTAGATGATTATTCTTATGGTAATCTTAGATTAACTACAGCAACTACAATTACTGCTCTTAATCTTTTTTATCTTCCAGAATTTATAAGTTGGAAATTAGAAGAAGATTGGAAATTACTTAATAAATTTCCTGCAGGAGCAGGTATGATTGATTTACATCTTGCATATTGGCCCCCCCAGTTAAATTGTAAAGTATTACCCAAATGGTTTAAACAAGATGTGGCTGATAAATTCGAAGAATTTTATCCCTGGCTAGAGGAGAATTGGAAAAAATGTAATGGAGTTGAAGAAGAAAATATTGATTTTAAAAAGTGGAGAAAATTACCATATGGTATAAAAAGACTTGAAGGACTTATATCTTTTATGAATTCTGAAGATTGGTCTGAAAGATTACCTGAAACTGCTGAATGGTGTTTTACAATTGCAGAGAAGAGAAACTTAGATTTCATAAAAATATTTCCTGATTTAGAATGGCTGGAGTGGTATAAGTGAAACCTGAAAAACATAATACTTATTGTGACTATCCTTTTAAACAAATTGCTATTAAAAATTGGAATAAAGATAAGTTATTAGAATATACTCCTTGTTGTATGATGTCCACCAGTGGTGATAATAAGATGAATTGGGAAAATGTTAATATAACTCCAATAGAAGCATTTGAAAATGAAAGATTTGAAAAACTACGATTAGATTTATTATCAAATATAAAGAATGAATCTTGTGAAACATGTTGGAATCAAGAAGACAAAGGTATTGAATCTGCTAGATTATATTCTCAAGAATATGATACGAAATCATTTTCAAATTTGAGACAGATTGATATTACATTGTCTAACAAATGTAATTTGATGTGTCGAATGTGTAATTATGGCAATAGTCATAATTTTAAAAAAGAAATATCGTTTTTCAAAAAACATAATTTGTTAGATCAAATACAATATGCTACATCAGATTATTATCCTGAAAAAACATTGATGCCTAATTCGACAAATAGTGATCAAATAGATTGGTTGAAAAATAACACTAGAAAAATAAAAGTATTAAAAGCATCTGGTGGAGAACCATTTTATGATGATCAAATTTGTCAACTTCTTAATGTGTATGTTGATAATGATGATGCAAAATCTACTATTTTAGAATTTGATACAAATGGAACATTGTTTAATGATGATGTAATATCACTAAATGAAAAATTTAAATTTTTAAATCATTCAATAAGTATCGATGGTGTGAATAGTGTATATGAATATATACGTTATCCTCATACATTTAATGATTTTAATAAATCACTAAAACGTTATTTAAAATTAAATAATATTTTTTGTGTACATTATGCATTTGTTTTATCATCATTAAATATTTTTAATATTAGAGATTTTTTATTTTATGTTCGTTCTATTACTTCATTTGTTTCTAATAATAAAGATTTTTATATTAATTTTGAAAAAGTACGACCTTATGATAGAGGCACATCTATAAATTTATTACCAATATATCTTTTAGAAGAAGCAAAAAATGATATATTAGATTTAGAACAAAAAAATTGTAAAAACTTAATTAGTTCAATTGATGATGCTATATTAAATAATAATGCTAATAAAGAAAAGATGTTATTAGAAATAACATTATTAGATAAAGCAAGAAATCAAAATTTTAAAAAATATTTAGATAAAAGACTTATCAAATGGTTAACGAAATAGAAGACCAATCAAATCGATATCAAATTATTTGGGATCTAGGTAGAAGATGTTCTTATGCATGTACGTATTGTCCTCCTCATAGAAATAATAAAACATCTTCATTTGTAGATTATGATAAATTGTGTAAAACTGTTGATAATGTTGTCGAGTATGCATTATTGTATGATCAATTCAGAAAGAAGCCCGCTCTTAAAAAATTAAGTTTTACAGGAGGCGAACCCACAGTACATCCTGATTTTTTTAAATTTTTAAAATATGTAAAAAAAGAATATCCAGATTTTAGTAGAGGATTAACAACTAATGGGTGGTTTGGTAATCATGTTCTAGATAAAGTTTTGTCATTAACTACTGGAGGAACATTATCTTATCATTGCGAGGCAACAAAAAAACAAAAAGAACAAGTTATATCGAATGCAATATATTTAAGACAAAAATATAAAGTTAATGTAATGTTTCATAAAGATTATTTTTGGGAATGTGTAGATGTGTGTGAGACATTAGAAAAAAATAGTGTAGATTATGTACCAAGAATTATAGGAGATGACCATCCTGATGATAAAAAGTCTATAGAATTGGGTTATACACATAAGTATAATAAAGATCAAATGAAATGGTTTCGTAACTATTGGAAACAAAGGGGACAAAATGTCTCAGAAAAAGGAAACACTCAAAAAGGATTGGGAAGGCCGTGTTGTGGAGGAAGGTGTTTCAAAGCAAACGGTGTGGATACTTATTTTCTGCCTGACACTAATTTTTTGGGGTGGAGTTGCATGGTTAATTGGTATTTTCTCTTTTTAAATTCTGAAGCAGATATTGTTTATACTCATCAAACCTGCGGAGTGAATTTAAATGGGAAAGTTGCGCCCTTAGGTAAAATATCTCAATTCGATAAAATTATAGATGATCTTGCTGATAGTTTATATCAAAAAACAGTTCCAATGATTACATGCCCGAAAACATTTTGTGGATGTGGAATGTGTATAACTAAGTCTAAAACAAATATTGATGAAATGTTTAATAAGCATACAATAGAAGAATTAAATTATGAAAAAGTATCTCAAAAAACAAGTAATTGGTTTACAGATATGACAACTAAAAGAATTTTTATGGACTTAGATTCAAAAAAATGAAAGCAAAATCGCTTTTTTTAAAACATTTGCCTAATAAATTTAGTGAACATTTTGAAAAAACAATTCATTCAAATTTAGTGGAAAAATATACATCAAAGACATCTGATTCATATTGTTGTGATTTGTGGATTTCAAAATGCTTACAAACTAGATCCTATAGTATACTCGGACTTAAAATAGAAACTGATGATATTTGCGAATGGAGAGATTGTAAAACCTTATATAAAAAATCTGGAGATATTCCTGATTTACAACATGTTTCTCGCATAGATTTAAAAATGTCTCCAGATATATTTCAAAATAATTTGAAAGATTTTTTAAATAATAATCATCCTGAAAAAATTTTACATGTAGATATGCATGATTGGAAAAATAAACAAACAATAATAGATAGTGAATTGTGGAATGATTTTGTAAAATTTACACATGAATGTGATACGAGTAATTCAGAGGTGTATTTAGAAATTTTAAATAAACCTTTAGAGACTTTTAAGAACAATCCATTTATTAAATCATATGTTTTAGATAAATTAAAATCTATAGATTATAGTAAATTTAAATGGGTTGGATATTATCATTTTACAGAAGAGCAAAAAATTACTTATGTAGAATTTCCTAATCTTATCGTACATTCTCAATTAAAATTATCAAATTATCAATACTGATATATGAATTTAAATAGACCATTTAGAATAGAATTTGAGATAAGTTCATTATGTAATGCATTGTGTTCGGGTTGTCAAAGAACTATGATGGATAATAAAGGCGAATATTATTTTAAAGGCAACATTACAATGTCTCAAATGTATGATTGGTTTGATGATGTAAATTTAAAAGATGCTCGTATTAAATTATGTGGTGTTTTGGGTGATCCTATTATTAATCCAGATTGCGTTGAAATTTGTACATATCTTATTCTAGAAAAAAAGGTAAAAAGTATAGAAATTTCTACTAATGGTGGAATGAGAACATCAAAATTTTGGACTGAATTAGCAGAATTGTCTAAATTAAGTAACAAAAAATTATATGTTCATTGGTCAATAGATGGTGTTACAAAAAATGATTATAGAGAAAATGTTAATATAGATAAAGTTTGGGAGAATTTTTATACGTATTATAATGCAGGAGGGAAAGCAATATGGCAGTATATTCATTTTGATTATAATGCAGATGAAATTCCATTAGCAAAGAAAAAAGCAAAAGAGTTAGACATAGAATTGAAAATAAGAGTAAGTTGGAGAAATACTGCAGAGGCCGCAAAGTTTAAATCTAGTGAAGCATTGAAGATTGATAGTAATGTATACGAAACAGTAGAGAAACGTGCAAGACTGGGCGAATATGATGCCGCAAATATTGTGTGTAGACATCAAGTAGAAAATGAATTGTTTATTACTTCAGAGGGAAGAGTTTGGCCTTGTTGTCATTTACAGGATGAACAAGTTTCTGGGAAAACTGATATATTGACAAAAATTGGTTTAGAAAATGATTTAAGAACATCAAAATTTTATGATATCATTCAATCAGACTGGTATGAAAAAACATTAATTGATTCTTGGGAGAAATCACACCCATTACATTTACCAAGATGCTATTTGTCTTGCGGTGATTTTGCAAAAAGGAAAGTTATCAAATGACATTTTGTGCCGCACCATTTGTTCATATGGTACAAAATCCAGATGGACAATTTAGAACATGTTGTATGTATGAAAAACCGTTAGAGGGGAAATACGCAAATATTGAAGAAGCATTTGATAGTGAAGAAAATAATATTATTAGACAACGAATGTTAAGTGGTGAAAAATTACCAGAATGTATTAAATGTGATATTGATGAAATGCATGAAGGAAAAGTAAAAAAATCTTATAGAGGAGAATTTAATCGATTATATGGAGAATTTGTTAAAGATCCCAAATTTAAATTTTTAGAAATTTCAGTTTCAAATAAATGCAATTTTAAATGTATAGATTGTGGACCAAGATTTTCAAATCAGTTTGGGCCTACTATTGAAAATGAATTACCATCTGAAGAAAATTTTGAAGATGTAGTTTCATTAAAAATTTTAGGAGGTGAGCCATTTTTAGATAAAAGAAACATTAAATTACTTGAAATGGTACCACGACATCAAATAGATTTAATGATAATTACAAATAATTCAATTTTTCCTAATAATTATGTTTTAGATTTGTTAGCAGATTTTAAACTTGTTAATCTTAATATAAGCATAGATGGTATAGGAAAAATAGCTGAATATGTTAGATATGGAACTACGTGGTCGAGATTTGAAAGACATTGGTACAAGTGGTTAGATTGGATCAATATGGATAAACATACGAGATATTTTTGTCCTCATTTTGTATTACATTCATTAAATGCTCCTTTTTTTGATGATACTATAAAATGGTCTAATATACCAATAATGGATTGGTCTTGGGATTTTTTGCATACTCCAAAGTGGTTGAATGTGTCCTATTTGCCAGATCATGTCAAAGAGTATATACTTAAAAAAAATAAAAATGTAAGAGAACCCTTAAAAAAATTTTTATATTCAAATGAATTAGATAAAAAAATATTTAGACAATTATTAAATCAAAATGATCGACATAAATTTGTTCCTGCTGATTCATATAATATACCAGATGTTATGGAAGATTATATTGATTTGTTTTATAGAAATTTGGAATTATGAGAGACAGCCCAGAAAGACAATATACTAGAGAATGGTTGCAATATGAAAGACAGCAACCAATGTATGATGAAAGCATTAATGAATTTTATGAAAATGTTTTCAAAGAAAGTCCTGTGCATAAAGGATTGCTAGACGAAGAATTTATATTAACATTTGAAAGATGGTTATTGGATCACCAGTACAGTAGTTTTACAGGAATACATGCTTTTCCTGTGAGACACATCATTCAAGGTTGTACTCAATTTATAGATGATTTATATCAAAGATGTGGTGATATTCAAACATTTGAAAAGGACTACAAATATCATTGGAGATTGAATAATAATGTAAAATATGCTACAATAGACACTCTTGATTCGAATAAGGAATTACTTATTGCAATGCCCTTTCCTTATTATGGTGATGTACATCCAGATATGTATGAGATTTTAGACAAATGCTATGAATTGAAAATACCAGTACATGTTGATTCAGCATGGATTAGTTGTATACGTGATATTAATTTTAATTTTGATCATCCTGCGATTCAAACATTTGGAATAAGTTTGAGTAAGGGCGGTATTGGTGGTAATAGAATAGGAGTAAGATTTGCTCGTAAGAAACCTGAAGGTGCGATAACAATTATGAATGATTTTCACATGAATCAACAACCTCTTCTGTATATTGGTCTCAAGTTTATGCAAGATTTTGGACCAGAATTTTTCTGGAAAAAATATGAAGAACGATATTATAAAGTATGTGAAGATTTTGATTTGAAACCCACAAAGACAGTACATCTTGCTATTGAAGGCGATAAACCTGTCGGAGTGAGATCATTATTGAGAGCATTATGAAGTGTATTTTACCTTGGATTAATTTTGGTACAAGTACTTATGGTCGACCAAGAGTTTGTGGTTATAGTGATCATGATGCTCAATGGGAAGTGCTTTTTACTGATAGAGGATATCCTTATCCACCACCTCCTGCTGAACAAACTCCTGAACATATTTTAAAAAGTGATTTTGCTCAAGATTGGAAATCTTGGTTAAATAAATTGGAAAATAGCAATATAAATTCACAATGGAATGGGGTGTATTTTAGAGAAATACGAAAATCATTTTTACGAGATGAGTGGCCAGAAAATTGTAAAAGATGTAAGCACGTTGAATCATTAGGTGGAACCAGCAAACGCATGGATGAAAATCACATGTGGTATGAAAAATATAAACATTTAATTGATTTGACTAATGATGATGGTAGTCTTCCATATCAACCACAACATTTAGATGTTCGAACTGGAACAATTTGTAATTTTAAATGTATACATTGTAGTCCTGCTTCAAGTTCAAGATGGAATGAAGACGAATCATTAATTATAAAATATGGATATGAAGTTGTAGAAAATAATGATCAATGGATTGTACAAGATTCTAAGTTTTGGGATAATTTAGATATTAGTCAAATTAAAAGATATAATTTTTTGGGCGGAGAAAGTTTTTATAATAAGAGACATAATGAATTTATAAAAAGACTTAATGAAAGTCCTTATGCTAAAGATGTTGAAATTGCATACGTAAGTAATGGATCTTTGAAATTCGAAAACATGGAAAATTTTAAGAAAGTAAGACTAAGACTTTCTGTTGATGGTGCAGAAAAAGCAGGAGAGTATTTTAGGTTTGGTTTGAAATGGAATGATTGGTGTAATAATATTAAAAAATTTCCATCTAATTTTGATGTATCTTTTCAATGGACATGTAGTAATATTAGCATGTTTTATTTAGTGGATACTTATGATATTTTACGAGAAGAATTTCCTAATATAAGATTTTTATTTAACAATCATGTAACAGAGCCCTATCATATGTCTGTACAAAATTTACCTAATGAATTGAAAGATAAAATTAAACATGAAATTGATGCATATATGTTTGAGAAAGAAGCCAGAGAAGTATTACCATTTTATATAAATCATATGTTTGAAAAAGATGGTTGGAACAGTCATGGTAAAATTCTATTAAACTATTTGAACGATTTAGATCAAGCAAGAAATATAGATTGGCGTGCAAGTTTCTCAGAAATGAATTTGGAAAAATATGTGGAATAATAAGACTATAGAATGGTTAGATATAGAATTGACTTCTTTTTGTAATATAGATTGTCCAGGTTGTTTTAGACAAATAAAACGAAAAGTTGTGAATCACATTTTAGATACAGAAATGTTATCATTTGAAAAATTAAGAAAATGGATTACTCCAAAAGAATTTCCTAAATTGAAACTTGTAAATTTTTGTGGTTCGATTGATGAACCCACTTTACATCCTGAATTGTTGGATATAGTTAAGTATTTCAATGAACATTCTGTTAGTATAAACATATCTTCTAATGGATCAACAAAGACAGAAAAATTTTGGCATGATTTGGGTAAAGAAAAGGTATCTGTGTTTTTTGGAGTTGATGGTATTGATCAAAAATCTCTTGAAAAATATAGAGTTGGTGCAAATTTTAAAAAACTTCAAAAAAATTGGAGAGCATTTATAAATGCTGGAGGAAAAGCAACTTGGCAATTTATTGTATTTGAGCATAATGAATATTTGTTAGAAGATGCTAAAAAAATTGCTGATGAAGAAGGATTTGATAATTTTAGAGTTATTTATTCACATAGATCCGACAATAAAGAATCAAAAACAAAAACAAGAAATGAAGAACAAGAGATTGTTTGTAAATATGGAATTCAAAAAAGAGTATTTTTAAGTCATACGGGAACTTTGCTTCCTTGTTGTTTTTTTAATTCGGAATTTTTACAGGTACATTCGGGTGGAGGAAATGAAACTAGATATACTAAAAAATATTTGGAACTTGGGGGACCTTTGGAAAGTAATTTAAAATATACTACTCCAACAGAAGTAATTGAAGGAGATATGTTTAAATTTATTGTTAATTCGTGGAATGATAAACCATTAGAAAGATGTTGGCAGACATGTAAAAAAGCAAAACAAGATGTTTTTGTAGATGAGGAATTAAAATGATTACTTGTTTCTATGCTCTTGGTGGTATTAATTATAAGAATGGTGTTATTACAACTTGTCCAAGACAAGCAAATCAATTAGTATTTGCTCACGAAACTATTTTACCATCTCAAATATTTAATCATAAAAATTTTAAGTCATTACGAAAAATGATGACTAATGATGAGTGGCCATCTGGATGTGATACATGTGAAGATATGGAAGCTGATAATTTAAAATCTATGAGACAAGATTTTCATTTAAATAATGGTTGGTTTTTTAAGGGAGACTCATTAAGTTCTAAAAATAAAGAAAAGTCAAAAATTAGTTTACTTGATTGTTATAATTCTGAAACACATGAAGTTGATTTTAGAGGATTAAGACATGTAGAATTACGATTTAGTACTGCATGTAATTTTGCATGTTTACATTGTTCAAAAGTATATTCTTCGGGATGGGTTAAAAAATTAAAAAATTATGAACCAGATCAAGAAGTAATATTAAATGATCTTAGACAATTGATGGGAACAGAACACAGACATGGTCCTAATGATAAAAGTGAAATGAGATTAACAACAGAACAAGCAATAGAAATTGTAGAAGATTTAAATGAAAATTTTCCTAATGTTGAGTTTATAGATTTTGCGGGAGGTGAATTATTATATCAGAAACAATTTTTTCCTACTTTAAGAAAATTAGCAGAACATCCTAATGCTAAAAATATGTTGATATCGTTTCATACAAATTTTAATGCTGATTTTAGTGTAGATGAATTAACAACTGTTCTTAAACCATTTAAAGAATCTGCTATAATAATTTCAATTGATGCTGGACAAAAAACATATTCGTATTTTAGACACGGGGGTAATTGGGATAAGTTAAAATCTAATATAGAAGAATTTAAAAAAATAAATGATTTTTCTCATGTAGATATTTCTTGTACTACATCGATATATCAAATATTAGAAATAAAAGACCTTTTTGAATCTTTTAATCAATTACAATGTAATTTTGATGCTTCAATTGTACAAACTCCTCCTTACATAAATCCTTCAATTGTTATGTTTGAATTTGAAAAAGATACATTAAAAGATTTTAAAGATACTGAAGAGTTTATATACAATAATATTGGTCCATTTAGACGTAATGCAAAACATTGGTTTGATTATATTGTAAGTTATGTGAAAAATACAAAATTAAATTATAATCAATATAATAGATTTTTAATATATCGAAAAAAATCAGATGAGTTATGGGGACAAAATTTTAATGATTATTTTCAAAATTATCAAATTGAAGATAATGAATTGATAAGAGTTAAATGAAATTAAGTGAATACGATTTTACCAAGATACCTTGGAATAAAATTGAACGAGTTGGAACTTGGAAGATGTTGGAGTCTGACTTATTTACAGTTTCGTGGTTGTTAGGAAGATTTTGCAATTACAGATGTTCATATTGTTGGCCATATGCGAGAAGTAATACTAAAGATCATCGTCCTGTGAAAGTATGTCTCAAGACAATTGATGAAATTAAAAGACAAGCCAGACAAAGAAATTTCAATTCTTTTCATTTTAGTCTATCTGGAGGTGAGCCCACTTTTCATCCAGCATATCTTGATATACTTGAACATCTTGCAGATGATGTAGTATACACTAATTATTCATCTATCCATATGACTTCAAATTGTTCTCGACCTATGAAGTGGTTTGAACGATATGTTGAGTCAGCAAAGAAGTTTTCAAGAGCATCTATTACTGCATCATTTCATCGTGAATATATTACAAAAAATAAACTTAATGATTTTGCAGATAAACTTGATTTTTGTCAACGCAATGGTGTAAGAGTAACAATTAATTCTGTAATGGTACCAGAAAAATTTGATGAAATATATAAAGACTTGTTATATTTTTATGAACGGGGTATAAATGTAACACTTAAACCACAAAGCGATCCTACTGCATCATTTGTTGTTGATGGATATACTAAAGAACAAATGCAAGTACTACATAATGGTATGCCTCAGATTACAAATATGGAAGTTAAATCTAAAAAACTTCAAAACATTCGTCAAGAATTTGAAATTATTATGAATGATGATAAAGGAAAAGAGTGGTATCTTGATCAAGCCGAAAGATTCAATGCATTTAATTTTAATAATTTTAAAGGATGGACTTGTTCAACTGGTTATCGCAGTTGTATTATTAGAGAGCCTGATGGAAGCATTAAACGATCTTATTCTTGCGGAGATATTCCCTTAGGAAATATAGAAACAGGATTTAAATTATTTGATTCACCAGTAGTATGTACTACAAATGCGTGTGTAAGTTCTGCTGATAGTAAGATTCCTAAAAAGAAATCTACTTGTAGTTTACCATTATGGAAATAGATAATATTATAAACGATTATACTCTAAGAGAATTGCAAATTATTTCTTCAAGAATATTATCAGAACACGAAGCTACAAATAATTTTATAAAACAATTTAAAGCTGATCATGATAGTCATCGGTTTTATAAAAATGTTATTAATTGGTATGTAAAAAAATATAAAAATTTTCCTGAATTATGACTGAACCTACTAAAGATAATACTTTTTGTTTTTATCCATTTTATGCCTTGGTTTTTAAACTATATGAAAATCAAGATTTAAAAGCAGTTGCTCCTTGTTGTATGATGCATGATACTTGGAAACCAAATATTGATCAAGTTAATTCAGTTTTATCAAAAGAAGAATTAGAGGGATTAAATCCATATGAAATATTTTATCATGAAAAGTTTAAAGAATTAAGAAAAAATTTGCTTAATAATGTACGAGATTCTAATTGTGCTACATGTTGGAAACAAGAAGATAAAGGAATATTATCACATAGAATGTATAGTAAATGGCTTTTTGAGGATGAATTTAATACAGATTTGAGAGAAGTTGATGTTTCAATATCCAATAAATGTAATCTTGCATGTAGAATGTGTAATGTGGGGTCTTCTCATCAACTATGGGAAGATGTTGATAAATTAGAAAAAAGTAATAAATTACGTTTGTTTGAAAAGGCATCAAATCATTCTTTGAGATCACATAATTTACCACAGGATGTTAAAAATAATTATTTGATACAGTGGATATATCATAATACAGATAAAATAAAAATTTTAAAAGCATCAGGAGGAGAGCCTTTATATGATAAAAATATATTAGACTTATTAAGAAAATTTGTGAAAGACGGTAATAGCAAATCAACTGAATTAGCATTTCATACGAATGCTATATTAATAACAGATGAAATTATTGAATTGTTCAATGAATTTAAATTACAAAGACATACATTTAGTATAGATGGAGTTGATGAAACTTATGAATACATAAGACATAAAGCTGATTTTTCTATTTTAGAACAAAATATTAAAAACTGGTTTAAAAAATCTAATAATATTCACATTGTAAATATTAATTTTGTATTATCTGCTTTAAATATAGGAAATATTATTGATTTTTTGGAGTGGATTGCTTTGATGTTTTTTGAAAAGATTAGGTGTAATATTTTTATTTCTGAAGTGAGACCAGAAGGTAGAGGTATTGATATAAAAAACTTACCAATAGAATATTTAAAATCAGTACAAACACAAATTTTAGAGTTTAAAGAATTTAAAATAAAAAAATATGATTTTCATTATGAGATTGATAAATTATTATCGTTAATAGATCATGCAATACAGAACAATATTTGTAATCTTAAAAAATTATATAATGAGATTGTTTTATTAGATGGAACTAGAAATCAAAGTTATAAAAATTATTTGGATTTTTCATTGATAAAAATTTTAGAAAATGTATAATTATTCTCAAATATCACATGTTCATTTTGAACCTACGCAACGATGTCAAGCGGCATGTCCTATGTGTGACAGAACTAATAATTCACATATAAAAAATGCTGAAATATCAATCAATCAATTTAAACAAATTATAAATTCTGATTTTGTAAAGCAATTAAGAAGTTTTCTTATGTGTGGTAATCATGGAGATCCCATGATTGCTAAAGATACACTTGAAATGTATAAATGGTTAAGATATAATAATGAAAAATTACATTTACAAATGACAACAAATGGTGGAGGTAGATCCGATGATTGGTGGAAAAGCCTTGCAGAAATTTTTGGTGAACATGGAAAAGTGTCTTTTTCAGTAGACGGTTTAGAAGATACGAATCATTTATATCGAGTAAATGTAGATTGGAAACGAGTTGAAAATTCAATGGATGTTTTTACACAAGCAGGGGGGAAAGGCGTTTGGGTATTTTTGATATTTGAGCATAATGAACATCAAGTAGAAGAAGCAGAACGAATGGCTAAATTATTTGGACTTGAATTTGTAAGAAAAAAGTCTGGAAGATGGGTACAAAGTTATAAAAACAAGAAAGTTGACAAAAAGATAACGATCAAGGGGAAGGAAATTAAACCACCAACCGAGCCAAAGCATCAGAATAAGAGTGTAAACAGATATGATAAATTGATTAAGAGTCATGGTACCTTTCAAGAGTATTTAGATAAAACAAAAATAAAATGTAAATCAATAGATACTAAAGAAATTTATATCTCAGCCGAAGGTCTTGTAACTCCTTGTTGTTGGACTGCTGGAAATTTATATAAAGTATATGAAAAAATAGGACAGAATCAAATATGGTCTTATATAGATGATGTTAAAAATATTAATGTTTTATATAAACCTTTAAATGAAATTATTGAAGGAAATTTTTTTAAAAAAATTGAACAGTCTTGGAATTTGTCTTCTTGTACACAAGGAAAATCAAAAGTTTGTGCAGAGAAATGTGGTACGGGGTTTGATGCATTTGGAGATCAGTGGAAATGACTATTGATTTTTATATTACTTTTGATACAGAAGGTCTTGGAGATAGATTTATATTAGTTTCAACAATTTTGAATATAATGAATAAATTTAATTGTGATGCTGTTGTTCATTTTATAGAAGATTCTTTAATAATTACATCAAATGAAGTTGGACTTGGACTTCCGACTAATATTGATAATGTTGAACATGTGTCAGATGTTCATCCACATAAAGATAATTGGTATCATAAGTTTTTTAAAAAATTAAAAGGCATTTTTCTTATGGCTGGTATTGATGGTTTTACTTTTAGAAAAATTTCTAAAAAAAAATTATATGAAGATTTTTATGAGATTGTTGATTTTTTTCATTTTAAAAGACCCAAAAATAAAATTACAACTAATATTTTAAAAAATAAAATATTTACACAAGGTACATATCAAGGACCTGGTTTTTTATTGGGTTCTTGGATGAAATCTTCAGTTCGAAAAAATGTTTTTTTACAAGCATATAGAAAGGTGTGGAAAGAAGGATTATATTGGCCTATTGATTTTTCTCCTAAAGAAAAAGAAAAAAATGTTTGTTATATGTTATATCGATCTGGAGAACAACAATCAGAATATAAAAATATATCTGAGCAAGAAAATTTAAAAATTAAAACCTTGATGAAAACATTTCCAGAAATAACATTTTTTTCCTTAGAACATAATAATTATTCTAAAAATGTAGAAATACTATCTAAAAGTCATTTTATATTTGCTACAGAAGGAATGTGGACTCATTTGTCAAGAGCAATGAATATTAATACTGTAGCATATTCCAAAGATCCGGTTACATCACAAGAAATTAATGATCAAGGACATTATAGTTCTCTTTCATTTGATGAATATTTAAAAAAGATAAAAAGTTTATTAATGGGAATATAAAATGACTGTACATGTATATTCTGATAGTTTTGGACAGGATGGTCATAATGGAGGAGAAGATGGATGGCCAACTGTATTGAACAAAATACGACAAGAAGATGTTTATAGGAATGGATGGGGGGGAACTGGTCCAAATTGGAGTTTAAAACTTCTTGTTCATGATTTAGAACAAAAAGAGAGGCTTTATCGGGCTATGTCTCAGGGATGTATGCATTATGGATCTTCACTTATTCATACTATGTTTAAACCATTAGCTAAGATAATGAATAAAATGATTGTATACCCTAAATTTAAACCAGATGATAGTATTATATTTTTATTATCAGATCAAAAAAGAATGGAATTTCCGTTCATAGATAATTCAGGTCATGCAGATGGTGTTTTTTTGTCGGCTGAAAATACTTTATTTCATCGGGTTGGAAATCCTATTGACAGAATACGGGGTAAATCGAATTGGTATGAGAATCAGGCTAAGAGAAGATTAAATCAATATAAAAAATATAAGTCTCAAGTAAAAATAATTGCCAATACTTTAGGACCAATGTTTTTATATGAAAATGTAAAAAATATCACATTTTTACATTTGCTATCTACAATGTTCAAAGAATATAATTTTATAGTTTTCTCCTGCTTTAGTCTTGATCATTATACTTCAAAATTAAAAAATTTTAATATTAAATCTACTGAATTATTACATAATATGAATTTTAAATCATTAAATTCATCAAATTTTTATTATGTACCAACACCAATATCATATATGGCTGGTAAACAGAATAATGAAGAGACTGTAATGAATCATATGACCGTAGAGCAGAATAAAAATTTTGCATTATTTTGTAATGCTATTTTGAATAATGAAGAACCAGATTCAAGTTGGTTTGCTAATGTTTCATATGAAGATCCAAATGCGGTTGCTATTCGTGAAGAATTAGAACCAACTCCACAGGTATTTATTTATGAATAATATTAAAATTAATTGTCTTAAATGGGGAACAAAATATAATTCTGATTATGTTAATAGAACATATGGTGGGTTACTGAAACATTGTCAGGTTCCATTTCATTTTGTTTGTTATACCGATGATGCTAAAGGAATATCATCTAAAATTGAAACAAAAAATATTAAAGAACTTAGACCATATAATACAAAAAAAGTTTTTACATATGAAAAATTATTTCTCATTGATAATGATGAATATGATAAAAATCTTTGGATAGATTTAGATGTATTGGTACACCAAGATGTAACTGAATTAATAACAAGAACGCATAATAATATTACATTTATATGGAATTATTGGAATGATTATGAAAAAATAAGTTTATTTAATTTTGGTAGGGGAGTTTCTTGTCATGTAAATTCTTCATTTGTTGCATGGGATAAGGGAACAGCTTCTTGGCTTTTAAAGTATACTAAAGAAAATTGGAAAAAAATAGAATGGACATATAAAAGTCTTGATAAGTATTTGTTTTATCAGCATTACAGAAATAACAAAATTAATTTGTGGGAAGATGGATCGTTTTCAAATTATAATAAAGAAAATTATCAATTAAAAAATAAAGTAACCTTATTTAATACATCGCACCTTTATAATAATAAAAATATGAAAGAAATTAAACATTACGAATTAGACGAATCACCAGTACAGGAATTATGGAAAAACTATTCCCTTGGGCTGTAAATCATGACAAAATTTCTGTATTGTGTTGTCCTAGTTTTAAATTTATCAAAACATTAAAGGGACTGGATATGGAAATTGATAATATAAATTATGATATTAATTTTAGAGATATGCCAAGTGTAATTTGTAAAGATTTTGTATTTGATAAGGTTAAGCTACATGCTTGTGTATTACATTATAATTGCGAAAAAACATATCCTGTAGGTAAAATACATAAGGGAATTTTTATATTAAGAGGTGATGATGAAAATCACAATGGAGACTGTAATCCTATTCATTCGATTGATAAATTGGTTGAAGATAATGAATTGACAGAAGTTTTTGATTCATTTGAAATGCAAAATAAAAATAAAAACTATAAACATTATTGTGTATATGGAACAAATTTATAATTGGAGAAAAAATAAAAACGATATAAGTTTGCATAATGTTGAAATAGGTTCTTACAATGAGCAAATTGGAGAACACAATACAGAAATTGGAGAACTTAATACAGAAATTGGTTCAATTAAAGAAAAAATCGGTTCAATTAGAGAGACTATTGGAGAACATAGAGAACAAATTTCTATATGTGAAAATAATAATAGAGAAACACCATATTATTGGGTTAATCAATGGGTCAATAATAATTTACCTTCATATTCTAATAGTTTTGATGATTCTGTATCTCAAGGACAATATGAATCTAAATTATGGTTAAAAGAAAAATTAGAAAAAATTATTTTTACATCAGAACTTTATATTGATGTTATAGGTTCTTGGTTTGGATTTCCTTTAATAGAAATGTTAGCGGATGTGTTTGATATAAAACAAATAGATTTGTATGATATTGATGAAGAATGTCATAAAGTAACTGCTCAATATATAAATCATTTTGATTATGATTTTAGAATAGTACAATTTAAAGATTTTTTTGAACGTAAAGAAATAAGAAGAAGACAATTAATTATTAATACATCATCTGAACATATGTCTGATATAATTACTATGAAAGAATATTATAAAGATTATCCAATAAAACCAATTTTAGCAATACAATCAAATAACTATTTTGAGGTAGAAGATCATATAAATTGTGTAAAAGATGTTGATGAATTAATAGAAAAAAATCAAATTGAAGATGTTTTATATAAAGGAAAACGATCTTTACCTCTATATGATAGATTTATGGTGATAGGAAAATGGTAGTTGTAGTTCTTGTGTGTACGGGAAGAAAATATGATGAGTGGTATGTTGATAACATTCAACATATGATTCAAAATAATTTGAATTATGATGACATTTATATAATAAGAGAAGGTGAAGGTAATGTTTTTGATAAACTTAAAATGTTTAAAGACTGTACTGATGATGTAAATTATTTATATTTCGATTTAGATATAATTATTAAAGGTTCTGTAGAACATTTGATTAAAGATGATTTTACTCTTATTAATGCCTGGTGGAGAGAACCGCTTCATACTCCTTTGAATTCTTCAATAATGTCATGGAAAGGAGACTGTTCTCATATCTATGATAAATTTTTTGAAGATGAAGATTATAGTAGAGTAAAATATTGGAAAGGAATCGATGAATATATTTACAAAGAAATAGATTATAATACTTATGATGATAAAGTGTGTTGGTCTTATCCATGGAATAGACAAGAATTAGATTATTCTATTTGTTTGTTTAATCACGATTTTGCCCCTGCAATGAAAATAAAAGGATGGATGGAAAAATACGTATTATTAAAAACTTCTTAACAGAAGAAGAATGTTTTGATTTTATTGTAACTTATAAAAATAAAGTTCGGCGTGCTGGAGTTATTAATAATGAGTTTTCTATTCATCGAAAGTCTAAAGTTTTTGTTTGGAAAAATGATTCTGTTTTAGAAAATAAATTTAATAGTAATGATATGATATTTCAATTTTCAGAATATTCTAAATTAAATTATTATCATTGGCATAATGATTTTAAAAGTACTCAGAATAACCGTAAAAGAGTGGAAACATGTGTAGTGCCTTTAAATAAAGAATATCAAGGAGGAGTTTTTGAAATTAAAGGTCATGATTCAATTGAATTAAATGTAGGAGATTGTCTTAGATTTGATTCAAGATTAGAACATAGAGTTAATCCAGTATTAAAAGGAAAAAGATATTCTTTGACTGGATGGGTTTTTAAAGAAGATGATCCAAAAAATATTACTGATGAAGTGATTGGATTAATGAACTTTCCTAATTTAATAAAAAAATGATAGATAAAACATCTGATATAGTTTTGATACATGCTTATTTATCTGATGAAGAAAGAAAATCAGTTTGTCATAAGTTCATAAAACAATTTAAATCTTTTGGTTATGATGTTATAATTACAAGCCATTTACCCCTTGATAAAGATACTCAAGAATTAGTTGATTATGCAATTTATGATAAAGATAATACTTTGATAGATGATCCTGCACTAAAAGGATATTTGATTCATTATGCTTATGCTCCTGATGATGAGGGAAATCCTGTACCTCTTTTTAATATTGCAAGTAGAGAATTTTTTAAAAACAATACAATATTTGCAGTTTTACGCCTATTGCTTGCTGGTGTCACGTATGCAAAACTTCTTAATAAAAAAATAATACATTTATTTGATTATGATGGATTTTTACCTTTTGATGATGAATTAATAGAAAATAGTGATATTATATTGAATCAAGAAAAACAAGCAGTATTTTATGAACGTGAAACAGAACAGTTAGATATTGAACATTGGGGAGAAAGAAGAATTAGACATTGGCAAATTATGACATTGATTATGTCTTGTAATGTAGATTTTTTATATCGAAGATTAAGAATGTATCCCAATCAACATCTTAAAAAAATGATTACTCAGTTTGGTATGCAAATGGGAGAAGAGTTATTAGGATATGTTCTTGGTGTATCTTATTTAAATAAAAGAGAGAATAGTTTTGAAGAAAATATCGAAATAAAAAATCTTGAAGAAATTTCTAAAAAAATAGGGTTTGAAAAACAGCAAGTTTATACTGATGCTGAATTTCCTTGGATATGTCTTGCAAAAGATCCAGCACAAGATGGATATAGATTTTTTGCTATGGCTCCAAAGGGAACAATTCATGTAAAACTTTTTTATAATAACGAATTGTATTCTGCATTTAGTTGTTCCGATTGGGGATATAGAACAGATTATTTTGCTGAATTAGGTCTTAATAATATAACAATTCATGTAAATGATGAATTTTTTAGAGAATATGATTTTACTGATCCAGGAACAAAAACAAAAATTTTAATGCATAGTATTTGGACTGATGCCCCACAACAATAATATAACTATTATAATTCATACATGTGATGAATACAGTCATTTTTGGGATGGTTGGTATACCATGTTCAATCATTTTGGATTTTTAGATTTGGGGTGGCCCATACATTTTTGTAATGAAGAAATAGATTTACCTTTTAATGATCCGAGAATAACTCAGATTAAAACGGGTAAAAGTAAAAAATATATGGGAGTTGAATGGAGAGAATGGTTGCCTACTTTTGGAGGACCTAAGCAAGTTGATGAGGGATGGAGTGATAGACTTATAGCATCTTTAAATTCAACTCAAACGAAGTATGTTTTATACATGCAAGAAGATCAGTGGCCTTTTAAACAAATTGATGGAAAATTATTTAATAGATTATTAAATTTTGTATTTGTTCATGATGTGAATGGATTAAGATTACATCGTCTTTTATCTTCTTATGATCTAAATGAATTTGAAGAAACTGAATATTATATAGAAAATAAAAAAGTTTTAAAAGTTAAAAGAAATGCTGGTTTTTTATTATGTCATCAACCAACTATTTGGAATAAAGACTTTTTGTTAGATGTGAGTATTCATGGAGAAGGGTTTAGAGATAACGAATATGCTGGAAGTGAAAGGATTCGGGAAAAATATAAAGATCCAAAAATTCTATTATATAATCATCATTGGTTTTTAGAAAAATCTGCTTCTTCTGCTGGTTTATGGATACCAGAAATTGAATGGGAATATAGAGAAGTTGCAAGAGAACGTGATGTTTATAAACATTTTAATATGATTAAAAATGAATAAAACAAAAGTTTTTGCAGTTAGAGTACGTGACAAATATGATCAAAAAGTTGAAGATTATATTAATTCAAAAATATCGAATGTTACTTGGATTAGAGATGAACTTCCTGGGGTAGATTTACAATGGAATAAGTTAAGAGTTATGAATATGGATATTGATGAACCTGTTCTTGTAATTGATATTGATACTTTTTATATTAATGATTATGTTAAAGCAATTGATTATCCTATCGAAAGAGGCGAATTTTTATCTGCAAAATCTTGGTGGAAAGATACTTGGAATGAAAATTATTCGATGTGTGGAGGATTTCAAAAATATTATCCAAAAGATTGTAAATACATTTATGATGAGTTTATGAATGATATTAGCTATTGGTCACAACATTATATTACACGTAAAATAACAACAGGACCTGTTAATGGTGAACAATATTTTGTAGAAGATCAGGTAAAGAAAAAATTAAAATTAAAATATCTCCCAGAAACATGGATGACTAGAATGTGCAATAAGAAAGATATAAAAGAACTTGCCTTAATAAATTCCCAATATCCAGGAGAATATGTTTATTTAGATCGGTTTCATGATGATATCAAAATAATACATTTTAAATATGAAGATATAGATTATTCTTTCTTCAAGTAATTTTAGAATAAGCAGAAAATAATTCAACTAAATTAGTTGCTTTTCTAATTTCGGCTCTCGCCTTTTTATCTTTACTATTTTGAACGTGTTCTTTTTCAAAAATTTGTAATTTCCATTTAAAAATTGCATCGGAAGAAACATCTTCAAGTAGTAAATCTATATTTTCGGGAAGTTTTTCTTCTGCTGGTCCCGAAGATTCTTTAATATCGTTAACTATTAAATAATACCAATACATTGCTTCAATGATTGAAGCTGATTTTCTGATATTTGAACGATATTCTTTATTTTCGCTTTCTTGAACTGGAGGAGATTCAAATATTTCAAGTTTTGTTTGAAATAGTTCTTCTGTTGAAGCATCTCTTATTGATTCCCATGAGATGGGTTTTGTCTCATCAATAGTTTCTATTTTAAGATTTCCATTTTTTTTATATTCCACAAACTCTTCAAACTCTTTTTCTTTTTTTAATTGGTTCTCATGATAATATTGTGTAGCTTTATCTATTGCTTCCTTTGTCCCCCAGTCAGAACCTTTGGGTAATGACTTCATTAATGCTCTATAACATTCTGTATTTAATGGAGTCTCCATTTGTTGTATTTCAATTTCAGGATGTTTTACAGTTACATCCTCGCCTTCGGGTATTTCTCTCCAACGTATCCACAATGGATTATATTCATCTGAATAATCTGGAAATTTATGCCAAATACTTTGTATTCTGCATCGTTTCCAATATGATAACCATTTTTCATGTGTTGCCGCATGTATTGCTTGATCTAAACTAGGTGTCATTATATTTACTCCATTATTAATTAAGGTGTTCTTTGTCCTGGTGTTATAAAGTAATATGGTCCAGTATTATCTACTAATGATCCTGTGGGTGTATATGTTCTTGTATATACTCCACCAGAAGGTCCAGATAATACATTTGTGTAACTGTCGTACTTTTTATCTTCAAAAGTTCCTCTATGGGTACCACTATTAGTGGTAGAAACATTATATAATAGATGTCTTCTATAAATTATTTTTAAATAAGCATCATTTATTATTTTAGATGATGCACTATAATCTGTACTTGATTCTAATTGTATTTCAGAATTGGTGCTGTCCCATCTAATATAATTGGCGGGAGTTGATGGTTCAGTTGTATTTGCAGTTTTTAACCATAATTTATAAGTTGCATTTGTTGCCGCACTATAAATTGTATCGAGAAAAAATGTTCCTTTGTCTACCCATCCTCCAGTTATTCCTGATGCTGTGTTTGGAGCAGAAGTTGCTATTCTGTAAGAACCCACTTCATCTCCAGTTTCCATTTGAGTAAGACAATGATTTGCAAGTGTATCAACAAGATCAGTCTCGGCATCTGGTCCTATTTTTAAATCCGGTGACGACCAATATAATAGTCCCATGTTGTTTAATGTTTCTTGTTCAGTTGATCCGTATGCTGTAGTGTGACTATAAGCCTGATAATATGTTGTAGTAGTATTTGTTAAAGTTGTTTGATCACTTCCAAAACTCGTATCTGGTTCAGCACCGCCAGTCGGAGTATCATCATCAGGTTCAGTAGTACTTCCTGCGGATCTTACACCATTGACAGCAGTTCCTAGTGTACTAAAAGTAGAATCTATTTGACCTTCTCCTGCATTAGCTACGTATCCTGGAGTGGTATTTACTGTATTTAAAAGGTCTGCATATCTTTTTCTTAGAAAATAACTAAGAATTTCTAGCTCGGAATCAGAAAATTGCCGAAGATCCTTATTTCCCGAATCCCAATATAAATGTCTGTATTGTGTCATAAATAGTCCATTGACAAGAGGTTCAAAATAGTGTAAACTATATAATTATGTATTTCTCTTTTTTATTATATGTATTTATATTTATTTAGTCATCAAAAGTGCTTATGAAAATCTTATATATTACCCCCCATTTATCTACAGGTGGCGCACCTCAATATCTTCTTAAAAAAATCGAATTATTACATGGTGACAATGATATTTATGTTATCGAATATAACGATTATGGTATTTATAGAGTTCAAAAAGATAAAATATTAAACATCTTAAATGACCATTTAATAACTTTGTCTGAAGACAAAACTGACCTTTTGAAGTATTTAGATGAAATAAAACCCAATATTATTCACTTTGAAGAAATGCCAGAATTTTTCATGAGTGATGAAATAGCAGAAAAAATTTATAAAGAACATAGAAATTATTTGATTTTTGAAACTTCTCATGATTCTTCGTTTAATCCTGATGATAAAAGATTTTTACCAGATAAATTTTTATTTTGTAGTGATAATCAATTAATAAATTTTAGAAAAATAGATGTACCCGCCTGTGTTATAGAATATCCTGTTGATAAAAAAATAAAAGATAAACGAAGAGATGTTGTTTTAAGAGAATTGGGAGTTGATCCTGCTTTAAAACATGTATTAAATGTTGGATTATGGACATCAAGAAAAAATCAAGCAGAAGTTATTGAATATGCCAAATTATTACCTGATGTTCAGTTTCATTTTGTAGGAAATCTTGCAGAAAATTTTAAAGAATATTGGGAACCTCTAACAAAAGAATTACCTGATAATTGTATAGTTTGGGGGGAACGAGAAGATGTAGATAGATTTTATTCGTGTATGGATTTGTTTTTATTTACATCTAAAGGAAGTCCTCATGATAAAGAAACTAATCCATTAGTAATAAAAGAAGCATTGTCTTGGAATATACCCATTTTAGCACATAACCTCGATTCATATCTTGACAAATATGATGATAGGGTTACTTGGCTTTCTGATGATATTAATATTAATGCTATTAAGTTGCATAGACTGTTGGGTATTAGTGATAAAATTGTAAATTGTTCAATTGAAGAAACAAAAGTAACATTTCATTTTTTAAATTTTTATGAATGTTTTCATGAAAAATTATTATGTATTTATGAAATAGATACTGGATTGTTGGCTTATAGATCACATATTATAACAAATTCAATGTGGGCACAGCCACATTGTGGAAAAGATGTTACAAATGGATTTATAGTAAGAATATATGATGCTCCTAAAGAATATTTTTCTAATATAAGTGATGTTAATTTAGTAGATAATCATCATCTTTTATTTGAAAAAGCCTTTCCGTGGAAAAATGAAGTAGATATTACAGTTCTTGGGGAAAAAAGAAATTTTCATGGAATACCAGATGATCCTTCTTCTTGGTACACTCTTTATGAAACCCTAATATTAGAGTATTATAGTAAATTGAATTTGATAAATGGAGATACTGTAATTGATATTGGAGGTCATTATGGTTTTTTTGATATGTACGCCTTAAATAGAGGAGCTTCTCATATTCATACAATTGAGCCTACAAAAACAACTTTTGATGTTTTATGTAAAAATTTGAAAGATTATAATAATGTTAAAAAACATAATTTAGCAATTTCTTCTGATAATAAAAGTAGAGAATTTATTGCTATTGGATCAAGTTCTTGTAACTCTTTTCATGAAAATTTTAATAATAATCCAGCTAATAAAGAAAATCATGGAATGAGAAAAACACAAATTGTTAATTGTGTTACACTTGAACAATTTATGAAAAATAATAATATCGATAGAATAGATGCATTAAAATTAGATTGTGAAGGAGCAGAATGGGATATATTACCAGCAGTTCCTGATGATATTTTTAAATATAAAATAAGAAAAATTTCTATGGAAGCCCATCCAGAAGGAGTACAATCAGACAATATGAAAAATGAAGCACTTCAATTTATAGAAAGACTAGAGGGGCTTGGTTATAGTGTTATTGCTGATACACAAATAACAGAAAATGGAGAATTGGGAAATTTATGGGCGAAAAGATATCCAAAAATAAAAATAGTTCATATGCTTGTTGATTCAGATGGAGAAAGAGAAAAAGAATCAATAAGACATCTTACAAAATTATCTGAGTATAGTGATTGGACATACGAACAAATGATAAATCCTCTATACAAAGATTTGCCACCAAAAGACTCATGTGCTAGACCTCATGATGTACAAATGAAACCAGGAGAATATAAATTAACACCCGCTCATTATGGTAATTTTTTAGCTCATAAAACTGCTATAAACGAACATTTAAATGATGAATTTGATGCAGTTTTATTTTGTGAATGTGATGCTATTTTTATAAAACCTGTTCATGAAGTTTATAGAATAATTATGGATAGATTAGATGATATGAATCAATATGACTTATATTATATGTCTTTTGGAAAAAGAATTCCTGATTGGGAACATAAAGACTATGCATATTTTGGTGTAACAGATAGAATGTCTGAAGCACATTGTTATTTGATATCTACAGATAAAAAAAGAAAATCGTATTTTAGAAAAAAATTAAAAGAAACAGGATGGGACACATATGATTTATGGTTGAATAATAACATTTTTCCTGATAAAAAATGTGGTATAGTAAACTCTCCTATTTCTATTCAATGTTCAGGTGAATCTTATTTAGATAAAACTTTTAAAGATGGCACTACCCTATTAACAGATAAAGAAATAAAACATGAAACGTTTTAAATTATCTCTTGTAACTTCTTGTTACAATGCTGAGTCTTACTTGGAAGAGTTGGCGAATTCTGTTTTTTATCAAACTTATGATCATTGGGAATGGATTCTTGCTGATGATTTTTCTGCTGATAGTACACGTACATTAATGGAAGAATTAAAAAGGAAAGATTCTAGAATAAGAATAGTAGAACCCAAACATAAAAAAGAAATTTGGTGGAATCCACAGCTTCATGCTGTTGGTGAAATTGTATGTCATTTAGATGCTGATGATGCGATTTTACCTGGAACATTTGAAAAAATAATTCATTATTTTAATGTGTTTCCAGAAGCAGTCTTACTTCATTTTAATGCAAATAAGTATTTTAATATCCTACCTCAAAATACAACTAATCTCTTTGATAATTTTAAAGACAATGTATACATGACAAGAGATAATAATTCTTTTTTAGAAGGATTTGAAAAGTTGTGGCCTCAACGATCAAATATTTTTGGATATTTAAGAATATTTAAAAATTTACCAGGACTACGTTTTCCAGAACACAAGGATGGAGATGCTTGTTTATCAAATGATGGACAATGGCTTTTACATTTAGAAAGACATGGAAAATGGTTAACAATTCCTAGAACAACGTATCTTGCAAGAGAACATGGAGAGAGTGAAAATTTTAGAAATTGGAATCCTCGTGGAGAAGCACAGTTAGTTATAAATGAAAAAAAAGATAGAAAAAATTTTATTTTAGAATATCCTAGAAATATTAAATATTTTGATGATATTTATGATTTAGCTGAATCTACTTATTTAAGTAAATTAAATTATGAAACAGAGAGAAAACTTGTAAGTTTTGTAAATTTTAATTATAATGAAGAACAAATAATAAAAGCTAAACATTTATTTTTTGATCATGATATAGTTTTTGAAAAGTATCTAGAAAATGTTTCTTATTATTTTGTTAAAATAAATTTAGAAGATACACCAGAAACAATAAAAGCAATTATATCTAGATTGTCTATAGGAAATTATGAGTTAAGTTTTTTTTCAGATAATGTGCATTTGCATCAAAATAATCGTAAACAGTTAGATAATATAGAGAATATAAAAGAAGTTATTTTATCGGGTGGTAGAAGTGTTTTTTGGTATGCACAAGATAATCGAATACATTTTATTTCCGCTGTTAAACACATAATAGATGTTCCTGAAATTGTTTTATCTACACGAAATGCATATGTTTTAGAGAAAGAAGAGAAAAAAGTAGAAGAAAATAATTTAAAAATAATGCAAGTACATGTTGGTTGCGGTCTTGAGATTCCTCCAAAAGCATATGGAGGATTAGAAGAAGTCATAGGTCAATATATGAGAATAGCAACAAATAGAGGACATGAAGTAAATTTGAAATGGTTGGATGATATAACACAAAATGATTTAGAAAAATATGATGTGTTTCATAATCATACTGGTGGTTTTTGGAATTTATTAAGAGATAGATGTATACCTTATATTTTTACAATGCATGATGCTTTTGTAAAAATACATGGAAAAGATTCTCATTTTTATATGACTAATAATGAGACTATAAAAAATTCTTTATTCAGTTTAATTCCAACTGAAGATATGATAGATTTTTTTCTATATCCAGAAAAATTGAGAAGATTACATCATGGTGTAGATACAAATTATTTTTTTCCAAAAGAAAATAAAACATATCCAGAACGATTAATTTGTGTGGGTGGGGGAGATGATAGAAAGGGATTTCATCTAGCAGTTCAAGCGGCACATAAATTAGGAATGCCAATAACAATTGTAGGACCAGATTCAGTACATGCTTCTTATAATAAAAAATTTTATGATATTGTAGAAGAAGCAAGAACGGATACTGTATTTCCTTCTATTGATGTACAACTTACGGGTAATGTAGAAAAACAAAAATTAAGAGACATATTAAATGAACATCATGTAATGATTCATCCAGCATCTTTAGAAACAGGTCAACCATGTCTTGCAGTTCTTGAAGCAATGTCAAGTGGAATACCCATAGTTGGAACAATGCAAGATAAAATTTCTTTAAGGGGTTTTGAATTATGTACAAGAGAAGTTGATGATATTGTTAATAAGGTTAAACTTGTTTTAGATAATTATGATGAATATTCAAAGAAAGCAAGAGAGTTTGCACAAGAAAGAGATTGGGAAAATATTTTTGATGAATTGGAAAAATATTATTATGAAGCAAAAGAATTAAAACACACTAAGCCATTTGATATGAAAGATAGATTGTTATTTGCATATCAAAATACAGATGCAGATGGTAAAAATATTTTCAATTTAAATATGCAAAAAAATCCTTATATATCTGTTAAAGGATCTACTCCTGGAAATTATAGAATTAATTTTATTGATAAAGATACGGGTGCTATTCATTATTCAAATGAAATTTCTGTTGGAGGGTGGGTTGCTTGTGGTATTGATTATTATGTAAATTGGAGAGTTGAAGCAATAAATCTTATAACAGAAGAAGTAGAATTTGAATATGAACAAGATTTTACAAATAAAAATATTTTTATTTGGTTTGATTCAGTAGCATTAGGAGATACATTAGCTTGGATTCCAGTTGTTGAAGAATTTCGTAAAAAACATAATTGTAAAATGTATTGTAGTACATTTTGGAATGATTTGGTATCTGACACATATCCTGAAATAACTTTTATAACCCCCGAATCTGGTTTTATGGATTTTGAGTCTTCTTATAGAATAGGTTTTTTTGAAGAAAGTCTTCAATCTCCAGTAGATATGAAAGCAGTTTCTTTACAAGGATTGTGTGCAGGTATTCTTGGTATTAAAGATTTTAAAGAAACAAGATGTGAAATAAAAATTAAAGAAAAAGAAAAGGATCCACAATTATTGAGAAAACCTTATGTGTGTATTGGTATACAATCAACTGCTCAAGCAAAATATTGGAATTATCCAGGAGGATGGGATAAGGTGGTTGACTTTTTATCCAAAAAGGGATATAATATAGTATGTATAGATAAACACCATTCTTTTGGACAAGGAGAATACTTTAATACATCACCAAAAAATGTGATAGGCAGACATGAACGAACTTTAGATCAAACAATAGCTACTTTAAATCGTGCTGAGTTTTTTATTGGATTGGGTTCTGGACTATCATGGTTAGCGTGGGCTTTAAATAAATATGTAATAATGATATCAGGATTTAGCAATCCTAATTCAGAATTCTCTTCAAAATGTTTTAGAATCCATAATGATACAGTTTGTAATAGTTGTTATAATCGGCATAAATTTGATCCTTCTGATTGGATCTGGTGTCCAGATCATAAAAATACTGATAGAATGTTTGAATGTACAAAAAACATTGAACCAGTAAAAGTTTATGATGCTATTGAAGAAGTAATAAAACTAATAGATAAAAAATGATTAAAACAATAAAACCCCTAGACTTTGCAATTATTATAGAAGATATTGTTGCTAATAAAAAAATGTCTTATTTAGATGCAATATCTCATTACTGTGAAGAAACAAAAATGGAACCAGAAACAGTTGGAAAACTTGTTCAAGGAAATTTAAAGGCCAAGCTAAGAGAAGAAGTTACAGCCTTGCATTTTCTCCCAAAAACTGCTACAATACCAGGACTATGATAAAAATGGATCCGTTTGATTGTTATAAGGAATATGTTTCAATCAAGACTCATTTCCATGCTAATAAGTATGATTACTTTAAGCATAAAAAAAGAAAAATCTCATTGAATGCTTTTAAAAAACGTAATGATCAATTCTTTTTTGTAAGATTGTCAAAAAGTTATAAAGATGATGAGATATCGAAATTCTTTGTTGCTAACTTTATTGAGAATGAAAATTTGTGGATAGGTGATGCACTTGATTCACAAGCAGAAATGAAATATAAAGAATGGCAAAAAAGAATACAAAGCATGAGTTATATTTTTAGTAATGATATTGAAAAATTGTTGAACAAAGAAGATTTTGAAAATTGGTTCAAAGTTGAAAATGGACAACATCCTGTATTACTAAAACAAACGATTGCTAAATATATTTGTATGGAGACTTTTTCCATACTTAATATGATTCTTAACTTTATTCCTGATTGGGATAAAAAGATAAAAGAAACTTTTGTCTGGCCCCAGTTTAGAGATAAAGTTTTGAAGTATACTCCATTTTTGGAGGTGGATAAGACGAAATTTCGTAAAATACTACGAGATACAATTAATACAACGAATATAACGAATATGAAAGGTTAACATGGCACAACTATCTGCACTAAAAAAATCCCGCAAATCCTTTATGCAAAATCTTCACAAAGAAATTGAGAAGATTGATACTCCTTCTGAATCGAAGAGTTATATCGATGATCGATTTTGGAAGCCAGAAATAGATAAGTCTGGAAATGGATATGCTGTTATTCGATTTCTTCCCCCAGTAGACGGAGAAGATATTCCATGGGCGAGAGTTTTCAATCATGGTTTTCAAGGACCAACAGGTCTTTGGTACATTGAAAATTCTTTGACAACTCTTGGTAAGAAAGATCCTGTCTCAGAATATAATTCTCAACTCTGGAATTCTGGAATCGAGGCGAACAAAGAGATTGCTCGTAAGCAAAAACGCCGTCTAACTTATATCAGTAACATTTATATTGTTTCTGATTCAAAGAATCCTCAGAACGAAGGAAAAGTTTTTCTATACAAATTTGGAAAAAAGATTTTCGATAAAGTCAATGATTTGATGAATCCCGAATTTGAAGATGAAACTCCTGTAAATCCTTTTGATCTTTGGGAAGGTGCGAACTTCAAATTGAAGATTCGTAAAGTTGAGGGTTATCAAAATTATGATAAGAGTGAATTTGATAAACCTACACAACTTGTAGAAGATGAAACTGAGCTTGAAAAAGTTTGGAATTCACAGTATGCTCTTACAGAATTTACTGGTGATGATCAATTTAAGTCTTATGAGGATTTGAAAGCGAGATTAGATTCTGTTCTTGCAGTAGAAACTCCTCCTATTACTGAGCCTGTTTCTCGACCTGTTACTAAACCTAAAACTGCTGAAGATGTATCAACAGAAGATAAAACAACTTCTGAAGATGATGAAGATATGTCTTATTTTGCTAAGTTAGCAGAAGATAACTAATCTAAGGGTGCTTAGTACTCACTTTAATTAGGGGGCCTGGAGTGTCGTTCCAGCGGCACGCCTCCTAGTTTACTAGCGAGGAGGACCATCATACAAACCATTATCCATATTTTGATAATCCGTACTTTGATTGACTGACTGATTGATATTAACGATTTGAGATGATGCATCAGTTTGAACGAGTCCTGGTCCACCCCCCTGTACTATTGATTGTAATTCTCGTTCTAATCTTTTTCTTTCGCTTTCGGCGTGCATCATTTGTAAAGCAAGTCTTTCTATCTGATTATCTTTTGCAGAATCCTTCATGAGCCAGGAAGTTTTTGTTTTACCTGATGCTCTTACAGCGGCCATATAATCGAATTCACCCAGTCCTGCTTGATTTGGATCATAGTTCGGGCTTCCCAGGAGGGCGCTATTATGTTCCATTAAATAATTTTTGTATAGTTCTGCACGCCTTTTTCCCCAATAGCTTTGTTTTCCATGGGCACTAGCAATAATATTTGCTTTACTGAAATGTTTACTTTTTGATGTTTTCATCAAAGTTTGTTCATTTTTTTGTAATTCTTCTAGTTGTTTTTTTCCAACTCCTAATGATTGTGCCATTTTTTTTGCTGATGCTTTTCCTCCAAACTTATCTCTAAATTGAGATCCTGCAAGATCACCGAGCGTTTCTGTTATCCACGTTGCAATAATTCCTACTACTCCACCGACAAATATACCTGCAACTAATCCAAGAGGTCCTAATCCAAGTAATGCGGCTCCACCAAAAAGTCCAGCTCCTATCATAGCATTTCGAAGATAAGGACTTTTTTTGAGATATTCCCATAATGCTGTTTTCATATGACCTGAGAGGGCTCCTCCTTCTGTTCCTTGTGCCCTCAATGCATCTGCTAAAACTGGTCCTCCTAATATTCCAGCACCAGCTCCTAATATCATACCAGCTAACATTCCTGCAGGACCAAATCCTGCAAATGCCGCCGCACCAAATAATCCCCCCGCATAAGGAACTAAATCTTCAACGGCTTTGAATTCATCACTTATAAGATATGCTTTTAAACCCTTTCTGAATTGTTGACCTACATCTTTTTCTCCTGCTTTTTCTACAGCCATCATTTCTTTAATTGTTCCTGCTCCTATTACTCCAATACCTGCTCCAAGAATTCCTCCAGCTATCATTCCTGCAGGTCCAAGAGGCCATAATGCTTTCATACCTATGAGGGCACCTGTAGCGCCAGCAAACATTGCTACATTATCTAACAGATACTTTTTCATTTTATCCATTACCCCTTTGGAGTCTACTTTGCCAGAACCTTTTGAAAATATATGATTTAGTGAAGTTAATGAACCTCCGAGTAATCCGCCAATTATTGCTCCTCTTGGTCCCAATAAACCAAAACCGATCAAAGCTCCTTTTCCAGCACCTCCTGCCGCGGCATTAGCAAGAGTTTTATAAGGTCCGCCTGATGCAGAAAAATATGAATTTATAAATGCTTCAACTCCACCACTAAAAGTATCTTGATCAAATCCTTCCTGTAATGCTTTAATTAATGATGGTCCTGCAACGAGTAAAGCAATACCTCTTGCTAATTTGGGCAATAGTGCCATACCTAAAGATGCGGGCATGAATCTTCTTAATCCTCCAGGAATTCCCATAAGTGCAGTAGATAAGAAATTTCCCAACATTCCCATGAAACCCTTTCCTGAGAATCTTGGTAAATTCATCTTGGATTTCATGGTAAGACCTTTGTTTTTTTCTTTCTTTTCTTCAAGCTCCTTTTCTCTATCTTTTCTTAAATCAGCTTGATCTGTTTGTAACCCCTTTAGCATGAAACCTTTCATGCTTTGTAATACATCTGTTTGTATTTCTAGATGTGTTTGAAGAGTAGCAATATTCCCTGCATTCTGTTCTTTAAGTTCATTAACAAGATTTTGAAAATGAGCATAATTGTGAGGTTTACGTGCCATTAAGTCTTTCTTTGTTGTTCTTGAAGTTTTTTGTTTTCTTCTTCTACGTGAGAAATTAACATTTCTACGTAGATATCTCTTTCAAAAGGTATTAAGTTTTCTACTTCTGTTAAACTATATTTATGATGTTGCATCAATTGAAACGTTAATTGATAATAGTTTGCTAAAGTATTATGACTACACATCACAAAAAAAAATCACCAAGTCCATTTAAAATTTGTTTTTCATGACATTTACATGTAGAACATGTGTATTCAATTTCATGTAATAATGCAGGCATTGTACCAAAAAATGTTTTAAGTTTTTCAAATTGATCACTTGTTAAACTATTAATAAATTCAGACAATTCTTCTTTACTATGATCATTTACATCAAATATTTCATCACCAGAATATATGTTATCAATGCAACTTGTAACAATACCAAATAATTCTTCTACGGCAGAAGCATCTTCTGCATTTTCTATATCAGCTAAACGATTATAAACATCCATTGTTGGATATTTCATTTCAACTGTGATTGTATCTGTTAATTGAATATGTTTAGAATGTTTATCATTTATAGTAAGTTTTATATCAGCAAGATTTACTTTTATTTTTGTTGTTTTTTCACAAGACTCCCCATTACTGTTTTTTTGTTCAGGATGTCCCACCATCAATTCAATAACTTCACCAACAGATTTTGATCTTATATTTAATAGTGCCATCTGTAAATCAAATAATGGCAATTCTTCAGCATTTATGTTTTCTGATAAAATACAATTATTAATTATTTGTTTTGAAGTTGTTACTATTTCTGCTTGTTCTCCACCCTCCATAGCCATTAATAAAAGTTTTTCTTCTTTGACTAAAAAAGGTCTATATTTTATTGGATCTTTTATTGATGTCAAATTCATTGTAAATATTGGTGCATCAATTTTAGGTAAACTCATTATATTCTCCTAATATAATATAAAATAATTAAAATCCTCTACTGGTATCACCAGTCATTAAAAAATCACGTACACGATCTGATGTCCATGAAGAAGCACCTGAAGAGACTTGTTCCCATTTTCGATATGCAAATGTAACACTAAGTCTTGCATATTCATTATTTTGTCCCCATCCTAAATTTACCGCTCCTACATTTAAGGGAAATGCTTCTCTAAATCTTATTCCATAACTTGAAGAGTTATCTTCTTTATAAGTTGTTAAGAAAAGATCATTCACATAATTTTTATAATATGAAGCATCATAAAATTCGGGATGAACTATATCACTTTGCCACTTATCAAAAAATTCTTTTTCTGCCCAACCTTCTGCAGTACATACAAATGTCATTGTAGTATCAATGAACATTTGACCATAACCAATTTTTCTTACGGGTCCATATAGTTTATCTTCAACTGTAAGTATAGTTTTACCAGGAAGTTCTGCTTGTTCGCATAAAAAGGTAGAAAAAGAAGATCCTTCTCTTCCAGGAATAAAAACTTCATATCTATTTACTGGTGCAGGACCTTGTTTTGCGTTTACTCGATTTTTAAAATTGTCTATGCTTAAAGTCATTAAATCATTCCCCTACTATCTCCCCAAACAACGAGTTTGTTTTCTTTTTTAAATCTTTCAGTTGGTAAAAATAATGCAATTTCTTTTTCATCATCATCTACAATTACAACTCTAGATGTTATATGTTTATATAGATATCTTTTTACTGTTGGTTTAATTTGTTTAATTCTTGCAAGTCCTTCATAATTTACTGATTTTGACCGATCAATAGCATCCATTAATTTTGCTCTAAGTAATGGTGGAAGATAATGAAAATTTAAACCAAGAAAACCATTTCCATACATTTTTACACACATAATTAATGGAAATCTATCATAATATTTCATTTTATCTTTAGTTTTTGGATCATAGAAATATGACGCCATTGCACCAGGAGTTATATTTCCCCTGCCTGTTTTTTTAGCAGTTTTATAAAATTCATCTGCAGTATCGACTTCACTAAATCTACTTCTCAATTCTGCTCTTAAAGCGCCAACTTTTCTACGAAACCACTGTGATGCATTGCGTGTTTTTGGTTGTCCCTCATTTCTTCTTATTGCATTTTTTAATTTATCTAAAAATGTTTGATCTTGTTGTGCCATAATTATATTTAGTTAAAAAAGATGATCTTCTGTAATGATTTTAAATCTCCATTTTCTATCACTACAATACTCTGTAGCCGCCTTCCATTTTGCTTCATTTACACCAAATGTGTATACTTCAGATAAATATCTTCTAGTGATTCTTTTAGGTTTTTTTGGTTGTGTTAGTTGTTTTTTGGGTTTAACTTCTATAAGTACACATTCTGTTAATCCATTTTCTTTTTTTATTTTGATCCAAAAATCAGGAAAATATCTATGTATTCGTTTATCAATGGGAGATTTATAGGGCACAACTATCTCTTCACTTGACCATTCAATAACATCGGGATTATTTTCACAATAATTCATGAATTTTTTTTCCCATAAAGAACGGTAAGTAACTTTAGTAGGATCTCCTCGATATTTTTTCAAATTCTTTATTTTATATTTTCCTTTGTAACTCATGCTAAATATTATGTATAACAAGTTAAGGAGAATAATGTCTGATAATCCGGCAAGAAAATTAAAAGAAGTAATACAAGAAAGAACTGGTGTTACAGTACACAGATTCCCAGAAAATATAGGATCATCTGCAGAAGAACCAGAATCAAGAAAATTTTGTTATTTTCGTTTTCATAATGTGGAAAAGGGAAAACCAGGATATACAACTTCGGCTGTAGCATTACCTTTTCCAGAAATAAATGATGCTATTAATATAAAATATGATAATGTTGAATTTGATGTAGTTGGAGCAATTGCAGTAGGAGCCGCGGCGGGAAATATAAGTATAGATCGTTTATCTTCTATTGCAAAAACAGGAATAAAATCTTTCAATAAAGATTCTTTTGCACGGATAGCCGCGGATACAGTATTAAGTGGAACTCCTGGATTGAAGGCAGGAGTTGCAAAGGGATTAAACTCAATACAAAATCCCTATATTACAAATGTATTTAATAATTCGGGATTTAGAGATTTTTCTTTTTCTTTTGTTCTTATACCAAAAAGGGCTCATGAAAGTGATCATATACAAAAGATTATTGCAACTTTTAAAAAAGCAATGTTGCCCATGAAACGAGTAGTAAAACATGGAAAAATGGTGAATCAAAGTACAGGTATTTTAAGTATGCCCGATAAAGTTGATATTACTTTTTTTCCTACTACGAGAAATTATAGAAAAAATGAATCAATATTAAAAATTCGAAATGCAGTTGTGACAGATTTTACTGTTGAATATTCAGCAGGCACACAAAACCCCACTTTCTTTAAAGATACGGGTGCCCCACTATCTGTTACATTAAATGTGACAGTTAAAGAAACTGAAATTTATACTAAAGAAAGACTTTTGGAAGATTATCCTAAATATTCATCGGAATTAAAACCGAAATTAGAATCAAGCTAAGGACCGTACTAAGGTGTCAGAAAAATTATTTAATTTAAATAAATTAATAGGAAACAATAAAAGATATGAATATCCTATTGGTATAGCAAAAGATAGGGGCTTACATCATTTTATGATGATAAAAGAATTGATATGGAAAGCTCCTAAAAAAAATGATGATGCATTTAACGGACAAAGGAGAAGTGGACAGACAAATTTTGAAAGTATTACTTCTGGTGATGAATCAAAAAATTTTTATTCAGAAGGAAAAAATTATATTTTACACTTACCTCCTGGTTCATTAAAGACACAATATTCTGCTGATTATGCTGATGTAAATTTGGGTATTTTTGGGGATATACTATCACAAAATGCAATGCAGATAACAGAAGATTTAAAAGATCATTTTTCAGAATTTGCCATAGGAAATACTGGATTCATACAAGATACAATGGGTTTATATAATAATATGAGAAAAGATGCAACAAAAATGGTCATGCCATATGTTGACAGTAAAGATTTTGGAGATGATTTTGTAAAAAGAATTAAATTTAATGTAGCAACCGCCGCTGGTGCATTAGCTCCTTCAAATGCAAAAGGAGAACAAATAGCAAATATGTCTATGCGGGCGGCAAGAAATCCATATACTTCTCTTATATTTACAGGGATAAAAAAATTACGAACACATAATTTTAATTTCGAATTTAATCCTAAAAATGCAAAAGAATCTAAAGTTCTTATGAATCTTATATTAAATTTAAAATATGGAATGTTACCAGGATTAGATCAATTAGATATCAAAAGGAAATTAAAACCAATAGCAACAGTTACGAATCATCATTATGATAAATTTAAAACTTTAGAGATTAATAATAAAATGAATTCTGCTTTTTTTACTTTTCCTTATAATTATAGAATTCAATTTTTTAGTAATGCTCAAGAAAATGAATATTTATATCGTATAGGAAATTCTTTTCTAGTATCACTTAAGGCAAAATATTCTCCTAGATTTTTTGAAGAAAATGGAATGCCAACATCAATAGGTTTACAGCTTCAATTTAAAGAAAATTTTGCTCTTGATAGATCACATGTTGATGTTTCACAATCCAAGGAGGCATATTAATGTCAGATTTTTTTAAAAATTATAGTACATTTTATTATAATATAGATAAAGTTAAGCCTATTAGAGGAAAACTCGCAACAAATATATTGTCTAGAGTAACAATAGTTAATAAGGTTTTAAATAATGTTAGATCATATTATACACATCGAATAAAAGAAGGTGAAAGACCAGATACTATAGCAGAAGATTATTATAATGATGGTAATTTAGTTTTTTTAATATTTTTAGCAAATAATATTCAAGATCCATTATATGATTGGCCACTGTTTGGAAATTCGTTAACAAGATTTATTGAAGAAAAATATGGATCGCTTGATTCTGCAAGAACAAGTGTACATCATTATGAACAAATATTAAGAAGCGGTTCTGACAAAACAGCGGATACTCCTAAAATTTTAGAAAAAGTTGCAATTGTTAATAAAGAAACGTATGATCTTCTTGGTGATACAAATAGAAAAATAATATACAATTATGATTATGAAATTATGAAAAATAATGTAAAAAAAACTATTATTTTAATAGAAAATACTTATTCTACACAAATTTTAAATGAATTAAAAAGTCTTTATGCTTAATGGGATATAATTTATGGCGAAACAATTTGAGCCAAACGCAACTTATACTGGAAGCGATTCAGTTGGACCAGGATTTAAAGAAGGAGAATCGCTTTATAGTTCTCAATCAAAATGGTCATTAATTTTTATAAATTATAGGGGAGCAAAATATGAAGTTAATTCTGAGGAAAATTCAGTAATTCTTGGTTTTACAATAAATGAATCTTTATTTGATAGTTCTGTTATAACTGGTGATATAAAAATACTTGATGGTGCTGGATTAGACGAAAGAATTCCTCTTATCGGACAAGAAAAAGTTCGTATTAAATTAAATAATAAATTATTAGCAGGTGATGAATGGGATGCTGAATATACAATTATTAAAAGGTCTGCTACTATAGAAGAAGGTCCAAGAAAATTTTATGTATTAGATTTTTGTTCAGATGAATTTATTGCAAATTTAAGAAATAAAGTATCTAAATCATATAAATCACAGTTGGCTGGTCATATTGTTTCAGACATATATGAAAGTTATATTGCACCGGATCAATTTGTAGCAAAATATAAACAATTATTTTATGATGAAAAAGGAGACTCAGACGGAACTTTTTATGGAATGCATTTTGTGTTTCCTACAGTAAGACCTTTTAAAGCAATAAACATGGTTGTTAGAAAATCTGTTGCTTCAAATGTTGAAATGAGAGCAAATCAAGTAAATGCAAATTTTGGAAGATATTTATTTTATGAAAATAAATTTGGTTTTTATTTTAAAGCATTGTCTGATTTATTACATCCTTTAGTAACTACAGCCGCGGCTGAAGTTGAAGAGTCTGACATGGATGTATCAGACGCCCAAGGTCAAGATTATGATCAGCAAAATCCTACTACTAGAGAAAAAGGAAAAAGAATAGAACGACCACCTGTAGCAACATCGGTTAATATTCCAGTAGTTTCATATGTAATAAGACCATCAGATCATATTAATATGGTACCAGAACAAAGAGAATTTGTAGTTGTTCAATATAAGTTACAATCTACTTTTAATGTTTTAAATAATTTAGTAGAAGGAATGTATTCTGGAAGATTGCTGACATACGATCCGACAACTCAAAGAATAGGTTCTATAAATCAATCATCAGCTACACCATATATACCTGGAGGTCAACAAGATAAAAGATTTACTAATAAGTTATATAAAGCAAATCATCAAGTAACTTATTATGAATATGATTATTGGAATCAATTTTCAAATTTTAGACATATTGGTGGAGAAGAAAATCCTCTAACAAATGATTATCATTATGGAGTAGATAAATCTGAAGCATTTTACAAATATGTATCAACAAATTTTCATCATAATGAAAAAATGATTACAAGATTATTGCAAAATATTATGACAGATAATGATAAAGGAGCTATTTCAGTAGATAAACAAGTAGAGAGATGGTTGATACAAAGTTATTCTCAATCAAGACAAATGAAAAATATAATAACACAAATAACTGTACCTGGTGATCATAATAGAGTTGTTGGAGAAATAATAGAATTGAAATATCCTTCAAATTATTATCCAGATAAAGAACACTCTTTTTATTCGGGATATTATTTAATAACAAAAATACAACATGTAGTTACAAATAATAGTTTTTTAACAGTAATGGAATTAGCAAAAGATACATTGGTTACTAGACTTTATAGAAAATATTCGGTTCAAGAATCAGAAGGAGAAGAAGGAGGAGATTACAGTAACACAGGAGATTCGGAATTTGAGAATCCTAAAATGGGAATGGATACGGAGGTAGTATTTTGAATAGTTCAAGTTTTTTAAATGCTAATGATGTAAAAGATTTTATGGGATCCGAAGGTTTTGTTTGGTTCTATGGTGTTGTAGAAGACAGAAAAGATCCTCTTTTTCTTGGAAGAGTTAAAGCAAGATGCATTGGATTTCATACAGATGATAAGACATTAATACCAACAGAGGATCTTCCTTGGGCAGACATTATTCAACCAGTAACATCAGCCGCAATATCTGGAATCGGAACTACTCCTACTGGATTAGTAGAAGGTACTCATGTGTTTGGATTTTTCAGAGATGGACACGAAGCACAAGAACCAGTTATTTTAGGAACAACTGGTGGTATACCTGAAAATATTTCAAATCCCGATAGAGGATTTAATGATTCTAGAACAATTGCAGAAAGAAAAAATTCTCCCTATCCTCCTCTTGCTATTGATAGATTCAATAACGGCAAGCCCGCAAGAGTTATAGAACATTCTCAAGCCTTTGAGCCAACAACTTATGAATTTGTTGGAGAAACTCCGTTGAAGGGGGGGAAAATATGGTTTGGAACTGATCAAGCAAATGTATCACATCCTTATCCAGAAAACTTTGATGATGATCATCCTTCAGCTAAAATTCAAGCAAGTGTTTATAAAAGACCCGAAACGGCAGGACCAGATGTTGAACCCGAAAAAGCAAATAATACACCTTTATTATCTTCTCAAATTTTTTCTAGAAATCCAGAAGAAAATAGAATGATATTTGATGGAAATGGTATTCCAATTATGTCCTTACCATCAACAACTTTGTTGGGTTTAAATAGAACAAAATTAAAAGAATCACTTGATCGGCCAAAATCTTCTGCTCATCCTCAAGCTCAAATTACCTTGAAGGCTCATAGAATTGCAGGAGTTTTAAATGCAACTCAGCAGAATTTACATAAAGGAATTCAGATGGCTGGTCATGATGGAAAATATGGTGGGGAGTGGTCAACACCACCAAATGGATTTAATCCTGAATATCCTTATAATCATGTTACATATACTGAAAGCGGACATTTAATAGAATTAGATGATACTCCAGGTGGGGAAAGAGTTAGATTATTACATAGAACTCAAAGTTTTCTTGAATTTTTACCAGATGGTTCTAGAATTGATAATATTGTTGGTAAATCTTATTTTCTTGCAGATGCAGATGTGCATTCTCACATTTATGGTGATGAAATAAAACATGTTAGTGGAGCAATGAATCATGTTTATAATTCTAGAAGTGCAGGACCAAATAACATATTTTTTGCTGGTGACGGGGATGTAAATACATCAGTTAAAAAGGGTAATTATAATATTATTTTAAAAGATGGTGAAATGAATATAGTGGCAAAAAATTTCAGAATTATTGGAACGAAAAAAAATGAATCAGAATTTCAAATTCAGAAAATGATTGCTGAAGTTGGAGATTCGGGCAAGCCTTTGAAACAAGTAGCTGAAGAGATGGGATTTGATACTGGAGATTTTGAAGTAGTGAGTTCAAGTTTAGGACTTTCGTCTACTGGATCTTCCAAATCCACTGTAGGACAAGATATGGAAGTATCTGTATTGGGTAGTTCAACTGAACATGTTGATTCAATATGGGGTGGTGGTATGAAAAAAACTTGCAGATATCGAGCAGTTACTATTGAATCTCAAAATCCACTAAGAGGAACTGGTGGTGTTATACTGCGAAGTGGACTTGAATTAATACATGCATCACAGTTAACAGTAGATGGAAGTGGACTGGAATTCGAAACAAAATTAGGTGATGTTACTGTAGATGCAACTGTAGGAAAAATTGAATTAACAGCAGGAACAAATTTTTCTCTTGAGACTAATACAGAAATAGACCTTAAAAATAAAAAAGGCAACATCAAAATAGATACTACAGGAAATATTACTTTGAAGGGAATGGGTTCTGATGTTCATACTTTATTAAAAAAATTATCAATGGCATTACAAAACATGACTCATCCAACTCCTGCTGGTCCAAGTGGTGTAGCAACGAATATGAGTGAAATTATGCAGTTTGATGCAGAAATAGATAAGGTGTTTCAACCATGAGTAAAAAAGAAGAAGAAATTATTTTAGAAGAAAAGACAATGGTTAACGGAAATATGATAGAACTTTTAGGCAAAGTTTTAGATTTTAATAATGAATATTTAAAGTTTTTAAAAGGCGAATTGGATATTGCTAAAGCAAAACGATTAGAAGAGATGAGTAAAAATGGCTGAATCAGAAAATGAAGTTATTTTAAAACAATTGGAACATGCTCCTTTTTCTGGAGAAGGGGGAAATGCTTTAAATTTATTTTTAGCAGGATTAAAAACTTTTGGTTATAATTTTTCAGAACTTTGCGATACATTAATTCAATTTTTTACAACAACAAAAGCATTTTTAGAAGCATTTAAAAATCCTCTTACTGGCCCCTTACTTGAAACTATTGATTCTTTAATAGAAGCATTAGAAGAAATGAATAATTTGGGGTTTGGTAATGTTAATGTTTGGCCATGGGAGCATGGAGTATATCCTCCCCAAGTAGATACTTCAAAATTAGATGAATCAATACTTGGACTTGTTGCCGCTATGGAAGGATTGGCACCTGAACAAGTAGGTCTTCATGAACAGGGACAAAGATTTATAAAAACGAAAAATGGAGAAACTTTACTTACACCTGATCAAAAATTTCTTAGTTCAATTGGAACTGCAAAACAGTTTCAAACAAGAGAATTAATTTATGATACTTTGTTGGGTATTCGTAATTTTTTTAATATTGCTACATGGGCAGGATCTCAGACTCCTTTTTACGCAGATTCAGAAAGTTTAACTGGACAAGCCCTTGATGCAACAAAAAGAGAACTTGAGAGTGCTATAAAATTTACACAAGATAAGTTAATTGTTAAAGAATTAACACCTCAACAATGTGTAGATAAGATTAGAAAATCTTTACAGGCGGGTGGTTCTGATTCTAGTAAACCAACTGGATCTGGGCCTTATAAAGCATATATGTTGATGTTTGCACTTCCAACAATAAATAGCGTGATTCAGGTTGTACAATCATTTGTTGATTATTTTGGAGATGTTATTGGAGATGAATTATTGCAACAGTTTGCAAGACAAGCAAGCGGTATTTATGATGAAAAAGAAATAACAATTTCATTAGGAGAACCTTTAACGAAATATACTATCAATCTTAATCGTACTCCTGCAAACGCCTCTGAATGGTTTCATGAACAGGGAGATTATACTCCAAAACGTTTACCAGATGGAACATATAAACTCGGAAATAGAAAAGTTAATATGTTTAAATCAGGTGATAGAATTATACAGGAAGGGGGAATATTAGGATTAAATAATTTTTCTGCTGAAGTTGTTGAACATTTTCCAATAGTTGTAGAAAATGGTATGATTTTACAAAATAAAGTTAGAGTGAAAGGATGTAGAGGAGAATATGTAAACATAAGTCAAAAGTGTCTTAATTCGTCTACAGTACCAGTTGTTAGAGCAATTGCTTCAGAAAATACTCTTCCAACGCAGTTAGCAATTTTTAGATCGGAGACATTAGAAAAACCAACGGAAAGACCAGACAATTCGTTTTGGGCAACCTTTAGAAATGGAAGACCTGTTTTAACAGATATTATACCCAATACTGTATTGGGTCAAGATATTAGAAGATCATGTCAAACAGAAGGAGATTATAAAAATGGATTGGAAGTTGTATTGGGAGGTGATGATAGTGAAAGAGTTGTATCTGCATATGTAAACCTTATATCACAACTTAAAAAAGGAATGCTAGTTGATCATAATTTTTTGCGAGTTGGAGATTTGTCAGATAGTGATTTTGCTAAAGGTCAATGGTTTAAAGATACTCCATTTACATTTAATTATGGTAAAATAGCGGAACTTGTTCCAGATTTAGGTGTAAACTGGCGTCTTGCTGAAATTAAAATTGAAGATGATGGCGAACTTAAAGATGTAGTAAATATGGGAGCTTTAACTAGATACGATCTTTTTCAATATCCAGATCCTCTAGATACAGGAAAAACAACATCAAGACCTATTGGAATAAAACCGTTACATTTAATTTTGGGATTTTTAAATTATGATGGATCATGGGATACAGATATGAGTTTTCATTTTGCAAATGTCGATCTGGGATCAACCATAGATGTTCCAGGTGGAGCGGTATATGCTTGGGAGACGAAAATAAATGAATCACCAAATGTACCAGTTCAATGTTATGTTGACGGTGGAAATTCTACGCCCAATTGGAGATATATAACAATTTCAGATTTATTTCCAGTATATGGGTCAACTATACAAGAATCAATTGGTATGGTGAAAAAATTTAGAAAAATGGTTACGGGTCTTATAGGAACATTAGATGAGTTTATAAAGGCTTTGGAAAGAAACATAAAGTCAATAGAAAGATTAAACAATCAAATTCAACAATTAATTGCGTTTTTTACAAAAGGATTAAATGGAACTGGACTTTATTCTGCACAATTTAGTGGACAGGGGGTTCGAGAATTTAGAAAACAATTACGAAATGTAAAAATGCTACAAACTTCTCCAAATAGAGTAAATGAAATAAGTTTAGATACAATTGATCAAGAAGTTGTAATAAAAGATCCTTTTACTGGACTTGATAGAACAGAGAAAAGAAAACAGGTAAGACCTTCTATAAAACAACAAACTATAGAACCAGACGGTATTCCAAAACCATTAACTGAACTTGATAATTTAAGCTATTCTGGAGCTATTGTGTTTTTTGCTCAAGGTCCAGATATAGATAAATTTGATACGTTTATGAATAATTTTAATGGATTAGCAACTATTGGAAAAGGATTTCTTGCAAATTTATTAGGTACAGATAGTACTGTTGCTAATCAAATATGTCCGCGAGTTCATGACATTCAAGGACAAAATTCAGATGGAAATTTTGAGAGTATAGAAAGTTTGGGAGCTATTGATTCAGAAGGAACTATACGAATTATTATTACAAATGAAGCTGATGGATTAAATAAAAAAGACAGAGATAATGTTCATAATCAAGCTGAAAGAAGTGTAGATTTTTCTCCGAATATTCAAACGAATAGTATTGTATTATCAAATTTTGATGATAATTCTGCTCATACAAAAAATGATTCAATTATATTATTTAACGGAACCTTTGATGATGAAGAAGACACATTTTCTGCTGATTCGACTTTTCATCAATTTAAACCACAACCAAAAACAAGTCTAGTTGGAAGTTCGTCTGCCGATAAAGATGGAAATTTTGAAAAACAATTTTTTAATATTGATTTAGTGCCTAAAAATCCATTAAAAAGAACAAAAGACAAATATAAGATTGTAGTAAAATCAAGTATTATAAATCGTGAAGGACAATCGTTAAAAAGTAGATATACTCTTGAAACTGGATTTTCTATAAAACCTGTAACAGTAGAGAGTGGAAGGTTGATTTAATGGCAAATAGTTCAATTTCTAGAACAGGAACATTTACATCGAGTGGAAGTGCTGGTGGTTCGGGAACATATGATTATTCAGGAACATCTGGATATTCTGGTACAGACTATTATTCTAATGATGATTTTAAAAATGGTTCTATTTTTACAGATATTGATGATAGACTTTCTATAACATTTTCAGAAGAAGTTGTTAATACCTCTGTAACTGTTTTTAATAAAGATACTGAGTTGCCAGATGATGCACAAAATAAAAAGGGTGCTATTGGATTGACACATATTGTTTCAAGTACAACTGGAGATACATCTGATAGTAATAATTTAAAAGCCTTAAAATTAACTTCTCTTCCAGCAAATATAAAAGGAGATGATCACGAAGCTGATGCAACTCAAGAATTTGTAGAAATGGCTTCTATTCCTTCTACAGAAGATAATAAAAGGTATATATTTACACCAAAAGCAAATCTTTCTTCTAATACAACTTATTTTTTAAGAATGGATCCTGCTAATATACTTGATTCAAGTGGAGCAGGAATTAGTTATACTACTGAAAAAGGTTTTGTTACAGATAATACACAAAGTTTTGTAACTACAGAAGATTATTATGATGGGTTTTCAATACAAATTGAAAAGGTTGATTTGTCTTCAGGAGAAACAGAACCTAATGCTGATGGTGTAACTGATCCTCAAGCTGATTCTTTATCTTTGTATCGATCAGATGGAACAGTTTCTTTAGCAACTACTTTAAATATTCAATCTATAGAAGGAACAAAATTAAATTATCAATTAGATCCTACTTCATATAAAATGAACGTTGCTTATACTGCTACTGATCCTATAGTAATTTCAAGTGTAAATCATGGATTAGTAGATAATGATAAAATAAGTGTTTATGATGTAGTGAGTGGAAATACAGTTAGAACAGGAAAGTATACAGTAACAGAACTTACTTCAGATACATTTTCTATTCCTATAGATGGCACAGGAAGTATTGCTGGTAGATTGAATTTTTATAGAAATGTAAATAAAAATGATTTATTTAAATGGAGTGAAAGCAAGGATGAAGGACCAACAACAACAAATTATGTTGTAAGAAAAAAAGCATTATCTGTTCCTAAAACAAGTAAAGTAACTATTGATGATAAGTTCTTACAGGCTGAAATTAAAACTAAAGCAACAAGTGATGGATCAATAGACGAACCAGCAACAGGAAGAATAGGAAAAATAATAAAAATAGATGACTCTGGAATTATATCATTTGTTGCTGTTGATAAATCAGCCCATGGTGGTAAAATTATATCTTCTACTTTTGTTAATAATTCTATAATAGATATTTCAACTTCTAAGAATGACATTAGATTTCATATAAAAGCAAATACTTCTCCAGATCATAATGTACATCCTTTTCATTCTTCTGCACCTAAAGTAATTTCTACTTTTCCCGAAGATGGGGAATCATTTCCAAGAAAATTGATAGTTACACAAATTGTAAGAAGAGGATCTATTGCTATTGTGTCTACAAATCAGCCTCATAATTTATCTAAAGATGATTATATACAAATTGTTGATTCTACTCAACTCATTTATAATAAAACAACAAAAGTATTGCTTGTTGGATCATCAAATACTTTTCAATATGATATGGGTTCACTAAGTGATTTTACAAATGTACAAAGTCCTGCTCCTGGAAACCCGAAACTTGAAATTAGTGATGATGAGGGTGTTACTTATGCAGAAAGATATAATGCTATATTCGTAAATTTTAGTCAATCTATGAACACAAGTACTGTTACTGTTGCAAATAATACTCATTTAATTTCTGCAAATGGAACAAGTGCCGTATATACTGGTGGACAAGATTCTGCTTCAAGCACAATACATTTATCAGATGATGGATTTGAAACAATTGAAAATTGTGTTTCAGTAACAGCAAGTGCGGGTAATTCTGTTTTTGCAATTGTTCCTGAAATTCTTAAAGCAAGACACGATTATAATATAAAAGTTAAAACAGATATTCAAGATTTGGGTCAAACAAATTGTCTTTATCAATTTGTAACAACTGAAGGAATTACTACTGGACAGAAAGTTATAGATCCACAGACTGGTCAAGAAACAATATATTCAAAAGACGAAGATCCTCCGAAAATTAAAAGAATAACTTTTCCAACAGCCGATGATGATCTTATTGTAGAAAGTGCTAATATAGCTGAAATAACTGCCCATTCAGATTTTTATCATACAGCAATGCCCCTCAGTACGTTAATGACTTATGGTGTTAAGATTCAATTTTCTGAAAGTATGAAAATAAATTCAGTAACTACTGCAACATCTAATACAGATCCTACAGGCACAGTATTGCTGTCTGCCGATGATTTTAGTACAGTTGTTCAAATGGCTACAGATCCAGTTGTAACAACAACTGATGAAGAGAATGATACTTTTACTGTTAAACCTATAGCAAATGTATCTGCAAATGCTGTTTATACTTTAAAAGTTTTAAAAGGTGTTACTGATGATTCACCAGAAGAAAATCGAATGGAACAAGATAATGTGATGTCAATAAAAGTTCTTACAGTAGATGCCCCTCCTGCAAGTGCTAGTAATTATTATTCTCCTGGAGAAATTATATCTGGAGTTAGAACACTAACAATTAAAGCAAATACAGGAGTACTAACTTCAGGATTAACTGCTGGAGATACGTTTTTGGGTTTAACTTCAAAAGGCAAGGGTAAGGTTTTAGATTTTACTTTAGATTCAGGAGATATAGAAAATATTAGATATACAGAATTATCTGGTGCTGATGGATCTATTAGACCTTTGAGACCTGGTGAAATTTGTAAAGTAAGCGATACTGTTAATTTTACAATTGATAATGTTGCAATAACTGATCCTCCAGAAGGAAATGTTGTTTCTTTTACTTCAGGAACAAGAAAATTAATTTATAGAGATAGGAGAGCAGATAATGAATTTGTATCTGCAAGTTCTAGTGCAGAAAGAATTGTAGGAAGATCATCGAATGGATATGCTTTTGCAAGTAGTTCTGGTAGTGAAGGAATAGTAGAACCAGGAATTAAAACTGCTACAACTGGACTTGTAGCAAATGTATTTTTTAGTGATGGTTCAAGTTTAGTGTCTCCTATAGATGGAAATCTAACTGGTATTGATGAAAGATCAAATCTTACTGTTAAGTTTACTCAAACAATGAATGTTGAAAGTATTAATTTTAATGCAGTTGATTCAATAGTAAGAGATCCTTATAATATATTGCTTTCTTATGATAGTAATTTTGGTAATACAATACCACTGAGTACGAATTTTACAAGTTCAAATAATGATACTGTATTTGAATTCCAACCAGCAATATTGTCAAATACAAGTTTACAATTAACACAAGATAAGAATCTTTATGCTAAGGTAACACAGACAGCAAAAAATCTGGGTGATATGAATTTGGCAAGTGTTTTTGCTCCTTCAAATTATGCTAATACTGTTACAAATGTTGATTTTAAAGCAATAGATGCTTCTGTTTTTACTACAGATGGAGAAGAAATAAAATTAGGAACAGGAACTTCTATTTCTATGCCTAATCAATCTTCAATAATAGCAAGATCAACTCTTGTTATTATTCATTTTAACGAGGTTCCTGATCTGGCAGATTTTGACATGGCTGGGTCGGGATATGAAATAGAATTATCAACTGTCAGTAATTTTGCTTCAGGTTTCTATTCAGGTACAGCAACTTTAACAAAACAAGGCAAATATGGAACAGAAATACATATTAGACTTTCTGTAGGATTAACGGCATCAACTCAGCATTATTTAAGAGTTGTGGGTAGTGTAGGCGGAAGTAGTGAAGGCGGAAAAGCAATTGATACAACTACCCAATATTTCAATTCATTTACAACTTCATCATAAAAAAGGAAATAACATGTTAGATGAAAACACTTTAAAACAGGGCATAGAAGAAGCATTTAAACTTGGTGCGGCCGCTGGATCATATCCAGCAGTTGCGGCACTATTAGCTAAAGCAATACACACTTATGTAAATACTGCTGAGATTAAAATACCCATAACTACTGAAGTATTGGGTTCTACTGGTCCGTGTGCAGTTGGCGCTCCTGCTGTACTTGATGGGGTGCTTGGCATAGCTAAGGGAACGGGCATAGTTCAAGCAGGACCAGGATCAGCTTTAATATAGAGTAAATAGAACTAAATAAACATATGGCTACAAACGCAACACAAGAAGATGTCTATACCTTTGATCAAGATCATCTTAATATAGATGATCCTGAAGCAATTCGTTATCTAACTTTGATGACTCCTAGGGATTTGACTTTACAATTTACTAAGAACCCTAATACGGGTGATCTTGCTTTGAAAACAGGTTCTAATGCAGTAAAGGAATCTATAAGAAATTTGATTTTAACTAAAAAAAAGGAAAGACCGTTTCAACCAGCACTTGGTTCAAGTATACTGGAATTATTATTTGAGCCAAATGATATAATTACTGAAAAATTAATTGAAGATGAAATTAGAACTACAATTGAAAATTTTGAAAGAAGAGCAGAAGTATTAGATGTAATTGTTAATGATGATAGAGAGGGACAAGGTTATCGTATTAAAATAATTTTTTCTGTCATTAATGAAAATGAACCGGTAACATTTACAACATTTTTAACAAGAAGTAGAGGTACTTAAATGGCAGAAGCTACTAAATTACGAGTTTCAGAATTAGATTTTGATCAAATAAAAAATAATTTTAAAAGTTTTCTTAAAGAACAAGATATTTTTAGAGATTATGATCAAGATGGTTCTGCAATTTCTCAACTTTTAGATATTTTAGCATATAATACTCATTATAATGCTTTTTATTTAAACATGGTAGCAAATGAAATGTTTATTGATTCTGCCACTACTAGAAATGCTATAATATCTTTATCTAAATTATTAGGATATACTCCGAAATCAAGAACAGCGGCAAAAGCAAATGTAAATATATCAATAACACCCAATGATTCTCCTGCAAATATTACTGTAGCAAAAAATACAAAATTTAATTCTGTTATAAATGGAGTTAATTATACTTTTGTTACTGATAAATCATATGGAACGACTGCAAATAATGACAATTCAGTAGTTACTATTGAAAATGTTTCATTAATTGAAGGAGATCCATTAACTTTTCAATATACTGCTAATACACAAGATTCTTCACAAAGATTTACTGTTCCTAATAGAGGAGTTGATCATTCAACAGTTACAGTTTCTATTAAAGAAAATTCTTTTACTACAACTTTATCTCCTTATACTTTAGCGACTGATCTGCTTGAAGTTAGTTCAACATCAAATGTATTCTTTATAGAAGAGGGTTCAGATTTTAAGACAGAAATAAAATTTGGAGATGGAGTTTTAGGAAGAAAATTACAAACTGGAAATATTGTTATTATTGATTATAATATTTGTGCTGGTTTATTGGGAAATGGTGCAAATAATTTTACAGTTGCAACAACTGCTGGAGGATATTCAACTGTTAATCTTTCAACTAATAGTAATGCTGAAGGTGGCTCCGATGAAGAAACTCTTAATTCTATAAGATTTAATGCTCCTAGACATTTTAATACACAAAATCGAGCAGTAACAAAAGATGATTATAAACGAATTATAATGAGAGATTATCCGTTAGCAGAATCTATAGTTGTATATGGTGGAGAAGAAGCAGATCCTCCTGAATATGGAAAAGTTTTTATAGGCATAAAACCTAAATCGGGACTTTATTTAACAGATTCAGTAAAAACAAATATTAAAGACAATATTCTTAAAAAATATAATGTTGCATCTATAACACCAGAGTTTGTTGATCTTGATTACATTTATGTTTTATTAACAACAACTGTTAATTTTGATTCACGAAAAACAACAAGAACTTCACAAACATTAAGAAGTAGTATTATAAATTCTATTAATACATATGTTTCTGAAGACCTTTATCAATTTGAACAAACATTTAGATTATCAAAATTACAAACAAAAATTGATGAAACTGATTCTTCTATTTTAGGTAATGATAGTACTATTAGATTGAAAAAAATATTTACACCAACACTAGATACAAAATTGTCTTATACTTTAAGATTTAATAATGCAATTTATCATCCCCATACAGGCCACGCACCTGCTTTATCTTCTACTGCATTTTCTATAAATGATGAAAAAGATGTTTTAAGAGATGATTGTAAAATAAAAGATAAAGATAGTAAATTATTGATTTATAGAACAGATAATGAAGGAAAAGAACATACAGTTAGAGAAAATGCTGGTACTATTGATTATATAACTGGAAAAGTAGTAATAGATTCTTTTGATCCCGCATCATATGCAGGTAATGAAATTAGTGTAACCGTTATACCTGTTTTAGGAGATGTTGCATCTTTAAGAGAACAATTGATAACAATTCAAGAAAAGGATCTTAATTTAAAAATGAATGATACATCATTAGTTCAAAAACAAGATCAAGTTACAACAGCCGAAACCTCAACATCTCAAACAACCTCAGTAAATTATAATTAAGATGTCAGAATATAATTGGTTAAAAGATACAGAAAATATAAAAATAGTAAATAAAGTAGCAAATTTAATTGATGATCAATTACCAGAATTTGTTAAAGAAGAAGGTGGAAATTTTTCTGAATTTTTACAATTTTATTATAAGTGGATGGAGTCTCATGAATTAACTATTTCAACTGTGATTCAAGATGAATATCATGTTAGATTAGAAAGTGAACAGGGGGGTTTTGTATTAGAAACAGGATTTGATCTTATATTAGAAGGAGATAGAACTAATGTAAGTGCTTATGAAAAAAATGAAATTATAACAGGAGTAACTTCAGGCGCAACTGGTACTGTTGATAGAAACACAAATACAGCATCGAGTAAAATTTATGTAACTGGAGTAACAAAAACAGATTTTGAAGTAGGTGAATTAATAAAAGGCACAAATAATCGAACACTTGGTACTGTAACTAGCTTTCAAAAAAATCCTCTTTTTGCATCAAGAACATTATTACAATCGAGAGATATTGATAGTACAACAACATCCATGGTGGATTATTTTGCTAAAGAATTTTTGGTAAATTTTCCATTAAATTTAAGTACAGATAAAACGCTTTTAATAAAACATATATCTGATGTTTATAGAGCAAAAGGAACAAGTTCCTCATATGATTTTTTATTTAAATCATTATATGATATACAAAATCTTACTTTTTATACCCCAAAAATAGATTTACTTAAACCTTCTTCGGGTAATTGGCAACAAGATCAATCTGTCAGAATTATTACTGATGATCCTATATCATCATTTGAAAGTCATTCTGTTACAGGAAAACAATCAGGCGCAACTGGAATTGTAAATCGTCTTGAACAGTTTGCGGCTGGAGTTTTTGATATAACAGAATTATTTTTATCAAATATTGAAGGAACATTTATTGTAGGAGAATCAGTTGAATCAAATGAAGTTGATGGTGTATCTGGTAGCGGAATAGCACAAGGATTGATATCTGAGATTATTATTACTAATGCAGGTTCGGATTATAAAATAAATGATAAACTTACATTTTCTGGTGGAGGAGGTGTTGAAGCAAAAGCAAAAGTTGGGGAGATTGGATCTGGTACATTAACTAATTTTACTGTATTTGATGGTGGAGATGGTTATATTGAAGGTAAAGAATTAACAGTAAATAATTTTGCTACATTGGGGACAGGATTTGAAGGAAAAATTAAAGATGCAATTGATAGTTTTACATTTTCAAAAAATGAAGATATAATAGGAAACTTTACAACAGTTACATTTAATGATACTGCATATGAATTAAGCGGAGATGAGACAGCAAATAGTGAAGATAGATTAATTGATGCATTGGGTTTTTCAAAATTGGATGCAGGACATATTTCTACTGTAGAAACAACTGCCTCTGGAAGTGGTTATGAAGCTATTCCAAAAATATCAGTTGCAGAAACAACAACTGAAGATTTTACTGAAAGCTCTATTCGGATTTTAAATTTAAATCCAGATCCCGATGAACTTGCTACAACGAATGCGATTACAGACTTTTTTGATGCGGGAGAAAAGATCACTTCAAACAGTGGAAATAAAATAGGAACATTTTTTGGTACTGTAAAATCAGATGATACTCTTTTAGATCCTTCTAGAATAAGAGTAAAAACAATAAAATATTTGGATCAAGATGTAACTCAAAAAATTCCAATTGCACAAAGAAATGATTTGATTGTAAATAATTCTTCTTATTTGTCATCTACAAAACCATCAGTATATCATGTAGTATTTATTTCTGGTGGTTCGGGTTCAGTAAATAAAATAAAATATAAACGAGGGATTGATGCAAGAGAAGATTTTAATAGTGCAAATAATGAGACAAATGTAGATTGGTATCCAGCAGACTGGGAAGCAGGTGTTGGTGTAGAAGTAACAGGTGGTTATCAAACATTAAATTTTAGTATTTCATCAATTACTAGGGTTGGTACACTTGCAACTGCAACCACATATGGATATCATGGATTAGATGATGGACAAACAGTTGCTATAACAGGAGCAAGTCCTGCTGGTTATAATGGAACTGTGACAATTGCAGTACCAAGTAGCACCACTTTTACATATACTGTGGGAGGTTCTTTAACAACTCCTGCCACAGGAACTATATTATATAATGAAAATATTTCTGTAAAATTTACATTACCTTTTGGACATACTACTGATGATGAATATGCTTTTTCTACTATAGATTTTGTTTCAAATGAAGTTATTACTGGTGCTAATTCGGGAGCAGTTGCAACTGTAAATACTGGTGTTGCTTTTTCTGAGGGAGGAGATTTAGGAAATAATGCAATTGTCGGTGTTGCCGCAGGAGATGCTGGTTCTGGTTCGATTAAATCTGTTGAAATTCAAGATCCAGGAGTAGGATTCACATCTGCTCCTGTAATAACATTGCCGGGTCTTGGTGCGGAAAACGCAAATTTAACTGCAAAAATTGGTGCAATGAGATCAGAGACAGGATTATATCTCGATGAAGATGGGCAAGTGAGTTCTAATAAAAAAATTATTGATAGTGATTTTTATCAAGATTATTCTTATTCTTTAATTGCAAATAAACAACTTAATGAATATCAAGAAATTGTTTTTAAATTATTGCATCCTGTAGGATCAAAACTTTTTGGAGAATTTACACCTGATTCTGCTGAATTAAATTTGGGATTTGAAAGCAGATTAAAATTTGAAGATGGTGATTTAGCATTAAAAGAAGATGGTGATGATCTTTTGATGGAAGATTTTACAGATCCAAGACATGCAGTGGTATTTAATAATAATCAAAATTTAGGAACGGGAACTATTACCTTAACGGGTAATTCTGATATAGCACTTGGAGATACTACAGATTTTACAGCAACGTATAGTGAAGGAGATCATATTGTTGTAGATGAAGAACAAAGTTTTGAAGTTTCTTATGGCGAATTGAGATTAGAAAATTATTTAGCGGGCACAATAGCAACATCATCATCAAATGTTATTTCTATTATAGGATTAGGTAATAATTATCCTATGACTTTAACTGTTCCTGATGATTTTAGTGCTAATGCTAATTTTGTTGCAAATAGCGTAGTTACACAAATAAATTCTACAACAGGAGAAAAAGTAACTGGTGTTGTTTTTAGACATGAATTGGATCCATCAAATAATAACATATTAATTTTACATTCTTGTAATGGAATATTTGATACTTCAAGTAATGCAAATTCCACAGTTGGAAACAATTCAGTATTAAGTATAGAAACATATAATACAATTTTAGAAGGAGGATCTGCTGATTTAACAGGGGATTTTGTATTAGAAGCAGATGGAGCATCGACTATTGCGTTGGAAGATAGTGTATATCGAAATAATGAACCAATTACAACTGCAACATTTCAATATGTAAAATCTAATGTAATTTTTGGTGTTACTACAAATTTTCAAGCAGATTTTAGAGTAAATGATAAACTTAAATTGTTAACGACTCAACAAGATACAAAAGTTATTGAAATAATTAATTCGACATGTTTAATAGGAAATACTGCAATAAGCACAGATAATTCTTTTAATATAGTTTTAGAGAATGCAACATCTGGTTTTCCAGGAAGTTTTATTACGGAAGATGGTGATAATATTATAGTAAATAATATTGAGCCCTCTTCGGGTAAATTTGACAATGAAGATATACAGTATTATAATTTACTTGAATCAACAGTAAGAGGAACAACTACTGCAAATGGAATATATACAGGAAATACTTCTTTAGCAGGAATAGGTTCTTCTTTTGGTGAAGATTTAATGATAAATGATATTATCACATTATCTTCTAATACATCTTCAAAAGCAAAAATTTTAACAATAGTGGATCAAATTTTAACTTTAAATAGAGCAATAGGCGATGGAACAGTTGGACAAACTATAACCTTACATACACCTAGGAATATTGATTTAGAAAGAAATGCAACCACTATAACTTTATCAACTCCTTATGATGGTTCAAATAATTTTATGAATTTGACAGTTAATTCAACTGCTACAGGATTGTTACTTCTTGAAGATGGAATTGGTACTGCTAATGCGGGATATGTTGGAAATACTTCAACCGAGGGTAGTTTTAAATTTGAAATATTATCAACATTTGATAATCAAACACCTAAATTTATACAAACATAAAAATATTTTAATAACATAAATAAACATATGGCTAGATTGGTTACAACAAAATTTAAAATACATAACGCAGAGCAATTCATTGAATCTCTCAGCGAAACTTCAGCAACAAATTTATATTTGTTTATTGGAAAAGTACAAGAATGGGATGATGAAAATGCTCCTCCAGCACCAAATGAAGCTGTGGCAAATACTTTGTATAGTTACTGGGATCAAATGATAGCCGCAAAAAAAGTTACTTCTGCAGATGTTAAACACGTTATTACGAGAACAAATTGGGAATCAAATACTGCATATACTGCTTATTCTCATACAAATGAATACCAGTCAGCAAATAATTTTTATGTTGTTACAGAAGATTTTAATGTATATAAATGTGTACAAAATAATTTATCAAATGGAGCTTCAACAATTAAACCAACTGGTACAGGTACGGCAGTTATTGAAATTTCTGATGGATATAAATGGAAATATATGTATACAATTACATCTCAAGATACTTTAAAATTTATAACTTCTGAATATATTCCTGTACAAAAAAGCGTAGATGCTAGACAAATTGCAGTTGAAGACGCCGCTATTGATGGTCAAATAGATATTATTAATAAAACATCAAATGGTGATTTTAAAGTTGAATTTACAGCCGCTCCAGAAAATGCTGTTGGTGATTCTCAAGATTTTGTTTCTGGCGAAACTTTAATAGGTCAAACATCAAATCAATATGGTACTCTTGTTAGTTTTACTTCTGCGGCAAATAATTTAACTTATTCTGTTAGTGTGGGAAATGTAAAATTTAGTAATAGTGAAGTTGTTTTAGGATCATCATCTAATGCAAGAGCAACAATTTCTAATACACCAACATCAACATATGAATTTGATACAGGAGTATTTGCAAGTGTAACTAATTCTACTGTAATGCAATTATCTACAAGTGCAAATAATTCTTCAGATGGTTTATATGTAAATTCAACTGTTTTTGTGGTAAATAATGCAGGACAGGGTGAACAAACTACGATTACACAATATGATTCTTCACTTAGACAAATAACTGTAGATCCTGCTTTTACTATTACACCGACTACTGTTTCTGGTTATGAGGTAGCACCATCAATTACAATAAATGGAGATGGAACCGCTTTTAAGGGAAGAACAAGAGGAAATGTTTCTCATGGTATAACAGAAGTAACTGTAACAGAAAAAGGATCAAAATATACTGTAGCGAATCCTTCTATTTTTGCTAATTCTTCTTATGGAACAGGAGCAAATTCTGAAGTTATTATTGGACCAGTGGGGGGTCATGGTAAAAATGCAATTGAAGAATTAGGAGGAAATAGAGTTATGGTTGATTCTCGTATTTCTGGAAATGAATCAGGAAGATTTACAACATCTAATGATTTTAGACAAGTGGGTTTATTAAGAGATCCTTTACAAACTGCAAATACCCTTGCATTTTTTACAGAATCTTTATCTGATCAATCTACAACCTTATCGATTGGTGGTGTTGCTGGATCTTTTCAGGCAGATGAAAAAGTTTATACAGGAACATCTTTATCAAATAGTACTGCCAATGGAGTTGTTGTAGATTTTCTAAATAATAATACATTAAGAATAAATGAAGTAAAAGGTACTTTTCAAGATAGTAATGTCGTAACTGGTGCGAATACAAGTTCAACCGGAACAATCTCTGCAAATGGTGTTGCTCAACCAGGAATGAAACCATATAGTGGTGATGTACTTTATATCGAAAATAGAGAAAAAATTACTAGATTGCAGAATCAAGTAGAAGATTTTAAGATTGTATTGGAGTTTTAACAAATGCCTAAATTAACACAAGATTTTAATATATCACCTTATTATGATGATTTTAATGAAGCTAATAAATTTTATAAGGTTTTATATCGTCCTGGATATTCTGTTCAGGCGAGAGAATTAAATCAAATACAATCTATACTTCAAAATCAATTAGAAAAAACCGGTGATACTCTTTATCAAGATGGCTCTAAAGTTTTAGGAGCAGAATTAGTTTTAAATAATAAAATTAATTCTTTGAAATTAAAACCAACCTACTCTAATGTTGCAATTGTTTCATCAAATTTTAATGGTAGAATTATTCAAGGACAAACATCTGGAGCAAAAGCAGAAATTGTAACAAGTAAAGGTTTTTCGACTGATAATTTAGATATCTTAATGATAAATTATGTCGATGATACTAAATTTTTAGATAATGAAACCATCAATACTATTGATACAGGAACAACATATTTTGCAACTATTGCTGGAGCAGATGATGGATTGACTGGAGCAACTACGGAAACATCTTTGGCTTCTGGTTTGGGTTCTATAATTAGTGTTAATGAAGGATTATTTTATATTGGCGGATATTTTGTACATGTTTCTCCTCAAAATCTTATTTTAGATACTGAAAATAATGCTCCCTCTACAAGGATAGGTTTATCAATTGGAGAATCTATTGTTTCAAGTATTGAAGATTCCACACTTTTAGATAATGCAATAGGAACTCCTAACTATTCTGCTCCTGGAGCAAATAGATATAAAATTGAATTAACATTATCATCAAAAAGTTATTTTGAAATTGGTAAAACAATTGCATCATCAGGTCTTACTTTTTCTGTAAATACAAAAGATAATAGATCAGGAACAGCAACTATAACAACTACTACTGATCATAACTTATCTATAGGCGATGTTATAGTTGTATCTGGTGCTGGAGAAAAAGAATATAATGGAAAATATACAATTTCAGCAGTTGCATCTACTACAACTCTTTCTTATTTAATACAAGGCAAACCTTCAACACCTGCATCTGGAACACCTGTATATGTAACAGGAGTAACTGATCCGATTGCTAGAACTTCGGATTCTGATTTTATTGAATTGTTAAGATTAGAAAATGGTGAAAAAATAGAAGAAGTAAAATTTCCTATTATGGGAAATATAGAAAAAACTTTAGCAAGACGAACATTTGATGCTTCAGGAGATTTTACAGTTAGACCGTTTTCACTTGATCTTCTTGATCATAAAATTCAAGGATCTGCGGGTGATAGAACATCAACAAATACAAGTACAACCGTTACTGCTAATGGTTCAAATTTTATAGCAGATGTTAATGTTGGGGATACTATATTCTTTTCAGGAAATACTTTAAAAACTGCTGAAGTTACATCAATAGGAAATACTACATCTCTTACATTAACAACTGGAACTGCTTTAGGAGATGGTAGTGATAATCAAAGAATAGGTGTTTCTACAAAAATATCTGCGGAATTAAGTCCAGGAAAAGCATATATTAAAGGATTTGAACATGAAACGATAACTCCTACAGTTATAAGTTTAAACAAAGCAAGAGATACAGAATCAGTTTCCGCAGAAAAACAGGGAGTTGAGTTTGGACCATATGTAAAAGTAACAGATGTTATTAGTAATGTTGCTTTTACCACAGGTGTAAATTCAGCAACTATTAATTCAACATCTGGAGGAACGGGTGCTGATTTATTAGATTTGCATATTGTTAAATGGCCATCAACATCTAAATCTCATGATGGATCAGCAACTGGAAATCTTATTACTTATTTGGCAAATACTGCAGGAATTAAATATACTGGTCTTGATAATACTTCAGCCGCAACAATAGCAAATACAAAAATAGGAACGGCACGATTAAGACAACTTGATTTTAGAGCAGGAAGACCTTCTGATGTTTCTCCTAATGAATTTGGATATAAGTCTGGTGGTGTAGCAAATGCACAGTATCATACAAAATTTCCTGCAATATATGATGCTCATTTATTTGATTTTCGATTTGTAAAAGCAACGGGAACAGTTGCTTCTGCTATTACTGCTAATAGTACACTTATTAATTTAGTAGAATCTGGAGCTTATTCTTTTCCTACAATTAATTGTTTGTATGGTGCAACTATAACTGTTAATACATCTTATTTAGGAGTTAATACTTCTGATACAAGAGAAATTATTTCATGGTCGGGTTCATCTTCTGTTGCAAATTCTACTTTTGGTTATGATATACTTGCAGATGGAACTCTTGATGCTTCTGCATATACTGCAGAATTAAATAGTGCATTAACACAACCAACTCAAACCACTTCTACTTATTCTATAAATTTTGGTATTAAAGATATTAGATCCCTTGTAGAAATTGATGGATCTCAAAAATTCTCAAAAGCCATGAATATTGATATTAGTAGTAAGAATGATTTGACCGAAACTGGAAATACTATAATATACGATAATAACGATGATCAAAGAACACTATTATTTCCATATCAAAACAAAACTCTTTCGGGTTTGACAAAAGCATCTTATAAGTTAAAAAGAGGATTTACAGCAACGCTTTCTCAAAATTTAGCAACTATAACATCTGCAGAAGCAGGAGAATTATTTTATCCAGCAACTGGTGCAGGTGCCCTTACTTCGGCTGTATGCGATGCAAATTATTTGGTCTTTACTATAAGTTCAGCAGGTGAAGGAGAATATATTGAATTTAGTAATTCTTCAGGTTCTTCTTTTGGAGATGGTAGGTCTATTTCAATAAATGATGATGGGGATCAGTTATCGGTTAATGTTGAATCAAGCGTAACAGATGCAAAAGATTATGCTGGTAAACAAATATATGTTCTTGCTACAATGCTGTATAAAGCGGCTGGAGCAACAAGAGGAAATGGTGGTATTGGTACAAAAACTTTAGTATCAGGAAATGTTACAGTTGCTAATGTGACTTCTGCTTCATCAAATACAATTCAAGCAGATTCTGGTCAAATTTATTTGGGTACAGGAATAAATGCAGAACCAGGAATAGCTAATAGTTTAGAAATAGCAGATATTAAAAATTTAGTTGCTGTTGTAACTTCTTTAGATCCTGATACTGAAGTTACAAATGCACAAATAACTACGGCCATTTCTAATACTGCAAATGCTCACAATATTACAAGTAGTTTTATATTTAATAATGGTCAAAAAGATAATTATTATGATTATGGAACAATAACTTTAAAAACGGGAGAAGATAAACCAGTTGGTAAAGTAATAGCAATAGTTGATTATTATAATCATACTGGTTATGGTCCATTTACAGTTGATTCTTATATTTGGTCGGGTTCTGGAAATACACCATATAGTAGTATTCCATCATATACAAGTCCAACGACTGGTGTAAAAGTTGAATTAAGAGACATGATTGATTTTAGACCCAAAAGATTGGGTTTTGAAACATCTGATGGTACTAATTCACAGAATAATGATATTACAGCAACAGCAAATGTATTTAATGAAAAAGCAGTACCTGATTATGATTATACATTTGATACAGATTATAGTTATTATCTTCCAAGAAAAGATAAAATTGTATTAAATAGAGATAAAACATTTGAAGTAATTGAAGGAGTATCAGATAAATCTCCACAATTACCTGTCGATGATGATGATTCGATGACATTGTACAATCTAGAAATGCCCGCATATACCTTTAATGCAAGTGATGTAAAATTAAATTATATCGATAATAAAAGATTTACAATGAGAGATGTTGGTAAACTTGAAAGAAGGATTGAAAATCTTGAATATTATGTTTCTCTTAGTTTACTAGAAAAAGAAGCTGATGGATTAGTTATTACTGATGGTAATAATAATGATAGATTTAAAAATGGAATTCTTGTAGATCCTTTTGCGGGACATAATATCGGAGATGTTTTTAATGATGATTTTGCTATGGCAGTTGATTTTGATAAAAAAATATTAAGACCAACTTTTAATTCAGATTTACATCCATTAAATTTTAATGCAAATTCTGATGGAGCAACTGCTTTTTCAACCTTAGTGAATAATTCTGGTATATTAACTCTTCCATTTGCGGCAAATACATTTATAGCAATGTCTCTTACAGGATCAAATGATGGTAAAAATACTCAAAAAACTTATCAAATAAATCCTTTTTCTGTTCAGAATTATATGGGTCAAATGAAATTAGATCCGTATGGAGATACATGGTATGATCAAACTAATCTTCCACAGGTAAAGGTTAATATTGAAGGGCAATACGATAACTGGACTTCTTCTGTATTAACAAATAAAGGACATGGAACTCATTGGAATGATTGGGAAGAAATTTGGTCTGGATCTCAAATTAATAAAGATGTTAGAGAAGGTATTAGAGATACAGGTGATTCTGGTAATAATGATAGAAGAGCAAAAACAACAGAACAAACTAAAACATTAACTGGTTTAAGTTCAGGAAGTGTTCCAGAAAAAATTGTTAAATCTCTTGGAAATAAAACAGTTAATCTGAGTGTAGTTCCAAAAGTAAGACAACAAACATTAACTTTTATTGCTAAAGGATTAAAACCATCTAAAAATGTATATCCTTATTTTGGTGATAAAAATATAGCAGTTAATGTGAAACAGGCTTCGCTTGTAAGTTTATCGAATGTAAGTTCATTGAATGTATTTCGAACAACTTCAGGAAATTTTGAGCAAGTTACAATTCAAGGTTCTGGTTCAACTGCGGGTAATACTGCTAAAATTATTTACATGAGTGATAGAAATAATCAGAATAATTGTACTGTTTTACTTACAGATATGTCTGCTCAAACTGCTTTTACTGTTGGAACAGTAATTCAAGGAGATAGTACTGAAGCAAATGGATCTATTTCTGCAATTGTTAATTATCCTAAAACTGATACACAATTATTAGTTTCTACTGAAGGAGTTGTTGGAGGAACTTTTGATATTCCCGCTGGTACATTTACGGGGAATCAAAATCTTTTTAGAGTAACAGATGATCCTGATAATATTTCTTCAGTTACAACTTCAGTTGCGGAAGATATATTTCATTCTGCAGGAACAATCGATACTAAAAATGAATTAGGACTTGTTTCTGTCAGACCATTTATTTCAAGAAGAGAAAATATAAAAGAAGACAGAGTTACAAGAGCAACTTCTGATGGAAGGCAATCAAAGTCTACTGATTATTTGAATCCAATGGCACAAACTTTTTCAGTTGATAAGAATCAGTTTTCTACAGGCGTTTTTGTTGATTCTGTAACTTTGTTTTTTAGTGCAAAAGATAAGTCTGTAGGAAATAAAACTCCTGTAACATTGCAATTAAGACCTATGGTTAATGGAATGCCGAGTACATCGTTAATTGTACCAGGAAGTGAAGTTGTTTTAACTCCTGGAAGAATTACTGCAAATACAAGCACACCAGTTGCAAATACTAGCGGAGGATTTCCTTCTGGCTTTTTGGGGAATTCTGATTCTGCTAATAAGAGTGCTACAGATATTGGATCGAGAACAATGTTTAAATTTGATCATCCTATTTTTCTTTCTCCTGATGAATATGCAATTTGTGTATTAACTAATAGTAGTGCATATAAACTTTATGGATTTGAGTATGGTGCTTTTCATACGGGTACTTCTAGAAAAATAACAAAACAGCCTTATGTTGGAAGTTTTTTCAAGCCCTCAAATGTGGGAGTTTGGGAAGAAGTAATGGATCAAGGTTTAATGTTTCAATTGGATAGATGTGAATTTATATCAGCGAATGCATATGCTAGATTAGATAATTCTGATGTTTCAAGTGGAAATGCAAGTTCGAATACGACTATAGATACATTTAAAGTAGTAACTGAATCGCTTAATTTTGCAAATACTTATACGAATTTTGATTATTATGTTACAGATTTAGCGGGAGCCACAAAGGGTTCTGAAATAAAATTTAAAGAAAATAAAAACATTGATTTTAAAACACAAAAACAAATTACATATCCACAGGCCGCAAATAATAGTTTTACAATTAATGCGTATTTTGAAACTGCAAATACATTAATATCTCCAGTAATTGATGAACAAAGAATGGGTATTGTTAGTGTTGAAAATATTATCAATAATGGAAGTTTATCAAATTCTGATATAGTATTATCTAATAATGGAACAGGTTATTATCTAGCTGAAGTAGGTAGTGCAACAAGCAATGCGGCCTCAGATGGTAATACAAGTGTATTTGTAGTGTCTGATCCTGATATTGGATCAAATACTGCTACGTTGGCCGCTAATGTTCATGCAAATGGAACTATTAATCAAGTTGTTGTTAAAAGTGGTGGTACGGGATATATTTCTACACCAACTGTTACTAACTGGGATGTTGGGGGATCGGTTTCTGTTTCTGATAATGTACGAATGACAACAGCCGCGGCTATTAATATTGTCGGTGAAGGTGCTAATAATACTGCGACTTTATCTACAACAAATGTAGTATCATTTTCTTCTGGAGGAAATTTAAAAGCTAGATATATTACAAGAAGAGTAACATTAGAAGAAGGATTTGATGCAGTAGACCTTAAATTATATATGGATGCGTATAAACCAAGAGGTTCTAATATTCATGCTTATTATAAAGTTCTTGCTGGAGATGATCAAGAATCTTTTGATGATAAACCTTGGATTCTTATGAAACAACAAACTGCAGATACTTCTTATTCTGTAAATGAAAATGATTTTAAACGATTTGAATTTAAAACATATGATGAAAAAATTTCTTATTTGGCCGCTAGTGGAGCCCAATATGAAAGATTTAGAACATTTGCAATTAAATTAGTTATGACTTTAGACAGAACATCACAGGATTCTTTTATAGGAATTCCTAAAATATTAAATTTACGGGCAATTGCTCTTGATAGTGAAGGTACTCCTTGATAGTAAAAACAGACAATCCAAGATATCATAGAGATACATTTTCTAATGCAATTATTGCGACTGATCAACAGATTTTGTTAAAACATAGACAAAAAGTAAAGCAAACAAACATAACGAAATCTAATGAAAATGAAATAAATACTTTAAGAACAGAAGTTAATAATATTAAGAATGATATTAATAAAATTTTAGAATTGTTAAGTAAGGATAAAGATGGCAATATCTGATACCAGTATTACCGATGTAGAATTAGTTAGTACGTTTGAACAATGGCGTTCAAAAACAAATCAAATCGTTACAGTATTAAATGAAAATTCAGATAATGGTCCTGTTACTAATTTAGTTTCTGCCAATTCAACTGGCGGATTTACGATTAATACAATCTCTGCATCGATTCTTACAGGAGCAAATGTAACTGGTACTAGATTATTGTTTAGTGGTTCTCCTGAAATAGATTTTGCTGGAGCAACTGTAGATGATTTAGGATCAGTTGCAAAATGGTCATTAGTTGAAACCGTTGGAGCAACTGTAACTGGTGCTAGTCCTGATAGTAAGATTGAAAGATGTCAAATTAATGAAGTTGAGATTAATTTAAATGGTAAAAATTTAAATGCAAATGGATCTTCTACGATTAATTTTAATGGAGCAACGGTTTCTGATTTAGGAACAGTTTCACAAGTTACAATTAATGAAGGAACAGTTAATGATGCAAATGTAAATATCACAGATGATAATGGTGCAAAAATTGTTACAATATCTGCGGCGGGTCCTCATCCATTGACTGGCGCAACTTTTGGTAATGGAACATTTACTAATGCTGTTTCAGTTGGTGGACTTACACATTCTGCAAATATATCGATTAATGCTTCTTCAGCTTTTGTAGCTAATGTTGGAGCTATTTTTGGTTCAGATGTGGGTACTTCTAATGTGGCTATTGGTAATTTTCCAGAATATACAACCTCTCCAACTCTCCCAACTTCTTCTAAAGGAAGACTGCATATAAGAACAGATTTTGCGGCAGGATCTTCTACTGCTACTGCAGTTGAGGCGGCCGTAGATGATATGCTAATAGAAGGAAATACTGCAGTTGGTATGACATTACTTGCAAACAATGCTTCAAATGGTGCTATTGCATTTGGTGATACTGATGATGCTGATGTTGGGGGTATTCTATATGATCATGCTACTGATTCTTTGCATATTGTTACTGATGCCGCTAATACGGCTATATTTGGAAATGAATATGGTGGTTATATGCAAATTGCGGGTGGAGATACGCTTGGAACTCAAGCGGGTAAATTACATGTAAATGTTGGTTCAACTGATGGCACAACAGGAATTTTTTTAGATTTGAATGATGAAGATCAAATAGGTGTTTCAATTGATGCGGCACAAACAACTGCGAATATTTTTGAGATTAATTCTGATACAGCAACTTCAGGTCATGTGATGGCAATACATCATGGATTAGGAACAGGAACTTCTCATGCTATGACAGGTTCTATGCTTTCTATAACAGATAATAATAGTTCTACAGATACTAGAACAGTTGTTGACATAAATCAAGATACGACAGGTGCTACTGGATCAACAGCATTAAGAATTAAAACAGATGGTGGAACAGGGGCACAGATCATACAAAATGCAGATAAAACAGGATTAAATGTTGAATCCTCTTATGCACATTCTACATCATTAGGTATTTTTAAATCAGCTAGTACTTCCTCGACTGGTGCAACTTTATATGTGCATGGAGATTCAACTACAGGTGGAACAAAAATTCTGCATGTAGCAAATACTACACACGACCTTTTTAACACCTATGCAAATGGATCTATCCATTGTACGGGTCCTGTATTGTCGGATAACGGAACCGATACAGTTAATTGTAGATTACCAGTAAGAGATACAGGTGGATCAGTTGTAAATACAACGTAAGGTAAAATGGCAAAACCCAGCACAAGAGAAGAATTAAAACAATATTGTCTTAGAACTTTAGGAAAACCAGTTATTGAAATAAATGTAGAAGATGATCAACTGGAAGATCGAATGGATGAAGGCTTGCAATTTTTTCAGGAATATCATTTTGATGGTGTTGAAAGAATGTATAACATTCATCGAATTACGGGTTCAACTGTTAAAATTGCTTCAAACACAGGTGCTTTTACAGTAGGTGAGAAAATAACTGGCGGAACATCAAATGCAACTGCAAAAGTAGTTTCTTCAAATACTACAGTTATTACATTTAAAAGTCATAAAGATACGGATGATATTTCAAATAATGATGTAACATCTAGTTTTTCAAATGCAGAAACAATAACTGGAAGTTCAAGCGGATCTACTGCAGTAGCCGATACTGATGCATCGTTGGTTACTTTTGGTGATGTAGACAATCATTATATTACATTAAGTGATTCCATAATTGGTGTGACAGGTATTTTTGATATACAAGATACTGGTGGGGGACAGACAACAAGTGATTTATTTTCGTTTAGATATCAGTTTCATTTAAATGAAATGCCATATCTTACTGCTACTTCCATAATAAATTATAAAATGTCAATGCAACATTTACAATTGTTGAATGATATGTTTGTAGGAAAGAAGCCTTTACGATTTAATAGACATCAAAATCGATTATATTTAGATATAGATTGGGATAATGATGATCTTGAAGTAGACGAATATGTTGTTGCAGAGTGTTATAGAATAATTGAACCTGCAACATTTACAGATGTATATAATGATATGTTTTTGAAAAAATATGTTACGGCTCTTTTTAAAAGACAATGGGGAGCCAATTTAATAAAATATGAAGGAGTTCAGCTTCCAGGAGGAACGACACTAAATGGAAGAACAATGTTTGAAGAAGCAATAACAGAATTAAGAGAAACAGAAGAACAAGTGTCTCTTAAATACGAATTACCAGTTGACTTTATGGTTGGTCCAGGATAATGCCTACTAATTCTTATTTTAATCATTTACAAAATGCCTCAGAACAAAATTTACATCAAGATTTAATTATAGAATCTATAAAAAATTTTGGCATAGACAACTATTACCTTCCAAGACAATATATGAACGAGGATCTTCTTTACGGAGAAGATACTATTTCACAATTTAATCAATCACATTTAATAGAAATGTATGTCAAATCTGTTGATGGATTTGAGGGAGAAGGTGATTTTATTTCAAGATTTGGATTAGAAATAAGAGATCAAGTTATTTTTTCTGTAGCGAGAAGAAGATGGGAAAATTTAGATACTGGTTATGATAGACCAAGAGAAGGTGATGTAATATTTCTCCCGTTAAATAAAAAACTTTATGAAATTAGATTTGTTGAACATGAATCAATGTTTTATCAATTCGGAAAATTACCAATATTTGATTTAACATGTGAATTGTTTCAATACGATGATCAAAGAATTGATACTGGTATTGAAGACATAGATGAAGTAGAAGATAAATATGCTTATTCAATAGAAGTAACTCTTGATTCAGGAGGTTCAGGAAATTATGTAGAAGATGAATATGTATTTGTTGGTAGTACTGAAAGTTCTGCCAATACAAAAGGAAGAGTAATATCTTGGAATTCTACTGATAGAGTATTAAAATTAACAGATTTGAGAGGAACTTTTACATTAAGTCAAAATGTAGTTGGAAATACAAGTGGTGCTTATTATACAGTTGGTACTACACCTGATACACAAACATTTGTTAATGATGCTTCAGCAAATAATATAACTATTGAAACTGAAGCAGATTCTATTATTGATTTTTCAGAATCAAATCCGTTTAGTGAAGGCAATATTTAAGTTGTAGATTCTGGAAGAATTGTAATCATTCCCTCAACTACTCTTTCCTTTGTTACCTCATCCGATTGGGTGTATTCAACATCATATACATATAATCCTGAAGACATATTTGCTGTTTGAGTAGCATTAGCGGTTATGGTCACATTACTACCTGTTACTGCCGCTGTGAAAGACATTATCCAAGAAGTATTAGTAGTTGTATGATTCTTCTTCATTTTAGAAGCACAAGTACCAGTACTTATGGTTACATTTGAATTGTTTGCATCTTTAGCAGTAAATACTTTTTCAAAGTTACTGCCTTGATACATTGTTAAATTTTCGCCTTGAGTTTTTATTGATAGTGCCATAAGACTATTTATACAACTAAATAATATTACAATCTTTATGGAGTATTATGTTAGGACAAACTTTTTATCATCAAACAATAAGAAAATACGTTGCGTTGTTTGGTACGCTATTTAATGATATTAATATTGAAAAAAAGGACTCGGGCGGTAATGTTTTATCTCGACAAAAAGTACCAATAGCTTATGGACCAAAGCAAAAATTTCTTACAAGAATAAATCAAGATGCTAGTTTAGATAGACAAGTAGCTATTCAACTTCCTAGATTGGGATTTGAAATGACTGGCATGGCTTATGATCCTGTTAGAAAATTAAATACAATGGGCTCATTGACACATAAAGAAACGATAAATGGAAATCGTAATGTTAAGAAGATGTTTAATCCTTCTCCATATATTTTTGATTTTTCTTTATATGCCTTTGTAGAAAATGCTGAAGATGGTACTCAGATATTAGAACAGATTCTTCCGTTTTTTACTCCAGAATTTAATGTAACCGTTAATATTATAACAGATATGGGCATTTCAATAGATATTCCAATTGTTATTCAAAGTGCAACAAGTGAAGATTCTTACGAGGGAGAATTTTCAGCTAGAAGAACAATTATTTGGACAATATCTTTTATGATGAAAGGGTTTATATATCCTGATATTAAAACTGGTCAAAAAATAATTAAAACAATTGAAGTAGCATTTAAAGAAGTTGCTGATGCTAATGCGACTGATGTGAATAATGAATTGCATTTAGAAACTTCTACTCCTTTTGCAAGAGATCAATTTCTATTAGAAACAGGAAGTTATCTTTTAACTGAAGATAGTACAACTGAATTGGGACTTGATAATATCATTGCTTCAGTAAAAATTGTTCCTGAAGGAGGAGCAAATACGTATATTACCCCAGGAGATGATTTTGATGCAAATACTACAATAACATTTTACAGTCCACCAGTAGATTATAATGATGCAACTGGCACATATGAGTGAGATAAAATATGATAAAAGATTTTGAAGATAAATTAAATGAAATATTAGAAATGCCATCTGGCTCTATTGTTAAAAAACCCATTGAAAGAAAAGTTGTTGCATCTGATCCAGATGATTTAAATACTGATTATAAGTATGTTCGTGAAAATATATACAATATTATTGAAAGAGGACATGATGCTATTGAAGATTTATTACAAGATGCAAGAGACAGTGGTAATGCTAGAATGTTTGAAGTTGTTGGACAATTAATTAAAACTGTAGGTGAACAAAATCAAAATTTAATGAATGTTCATAAACAAGTAAAAGATATCAAACAAGAAAACAGTACAGGACCTAATACAGTAACAAATGCATTATTTGTTGGTAGTACTGCAGAACTCCAAAAAATGTTAAAAGATAAAAAAGAATAGTGGCACATTTAGGGCAAATCGATAGAAGATTTCCAGGACAAGTGGTTTTCACACGATATGTTACAGAAAATGCTGACTGGAAAAAATTAAAGCTGAGAATAGAAAATGGTCAGGTTGCGGAAATGTTTCAAGAAACTAATAATATATTAGACAGTATGAATGTTACTATTCAACCGAGAACAGAAATAAAATTACTTTCAGAGAAATATAAAGAATTTGAAAGAAAAAAATATGCTAATATTGAATATCAGAGAAAAAAAGGATATATATTAATTTCAAAAATAAGAAAACCCACAGATAACCTTAATTCAGAAAGACCACAAAAATTACAAATATTAGCAGAAGATTTTACAGAAAAAGGCAACAATGAAAAAATAACAGTACTTTCGAAAAAAGATGTTCCAGTAAAATTATTTAATTCTTATGATGATTTAAAAAAAAGTATTGTTTGGGGTTTAGATAATAAAATACGTAATAATGATTATGTTATAGAAAAAATAAAAGCATATTTGGATAAAGATGATTTATCTGAAATTGATTTGAATGGTATTGATGATAGTCATATTGATGAACTTGGTGTATATTTTGGTGAAATTTTAATAGGAATATTAGCATTTAAAAAGCAGTTATCAGATACTTGTACTCCTTCTGATATGTTTGGTATCAATTTAAAATCTTTTAGTATACCAACTGATCCTGCATTTAAACTTGTTGATAGTAGTTTGATGTTTGATACAACTACTGTTAGTGTATCAAGTAAATATGATAAAGGCGCCGCCGCATCATTTATGTCGAATGTTCTTCCTTATGGTATGAAATATTATTCTGGTTATCAAGATTGTTTTTTTAAAAAAATGTGTCGAATCGCATCTAATATGGGATATACATCAGAACAAGTAGGAGCGAGTAGATTTAAATTTTCAAAAAATATTACATTTGAAGTTGGATTAAGATCAGTATTAAAAATAAAAAAATCAAATGTAAAAAATACAAATCATTCTATTTATGAAAGTATTCGGAAAGTTGCAATGAATCAAGAACTTTCTGTAAAAGAAAATAAAGAACTTGATGAAGTAATAGAAGCAATAGAAGATTATTTTATAAAGAGAAAAACTTTTGATGGAAGAGAACAAGTTATACAAACAATAAGAAATAATTATCCTTTTACGATTACTTCTTTTTTTAATTATTCTGTGGCGAGTCTATTAAATAATGATCGTACATCAAGAAAATATGTTCATGAAATAATTGGTGGTAAAAATTTTTATCAAGCAAATTTAAATAAAAGTAAATGGAGAAAAGGTATTATTGATATAAAAATGGTTTCTCCTAAATCTGCTACATTAAAAATATTAGGATCAATGTCAGGTGCTACAGATTTTACTGCAAAACAAGGTTTAGTAAATTACGAGTTAAAATAATGGCCAGAGATACTTACGCAGGAAATCCTCTTCTTAAAGGGGCATATACTCCAGTAGAATATGATAAAGAAACTTTGGAAGACTATATTAGATGTTCCAAAGATCCAATATATTTTGCAAAAACATATATGAAAATTGTTCATGTAGATCATGGTTTAATGCCCTTTGATTTGTATGATTATCAAGAAGAAATGGTTGATACATTTCATAATAATCGTTTTGTTATTTGTAAGATGCCCAGACAAACTGGAAAATCAACAACGATTTGTGCTTATCTATTACATTTTGCTCTTTTTAATGAACAATCTAATATTGCTATATTAGCAAATAAGGGCTCTACTTCAAGAGAAATTCTTCAGAGATTGAAAACTGCATATGAACATTTGCCAAAATGGTTACAACAAGGTGTAGTTGTTTGGAATAGAGGTAATATTGAATTAGAAAATGGTAGCAAAATTATATCTGCTTCAACTTCTTCTTCTGCAGTTCGTGGATCATCTTTTAATATTATTTTCATGGATGAGTTTGCACATATTGATCCACCAAGTTTAGCAGAAGATTTTTTTACTTCTGTATATCCTACTATTTCTTCTGGTAGTACTACTAAAGTTTTTATTGTTTCAACTCCAAAAGGATTGAACATGTTTTACAAAATGTGGATTGATGCTGAAGAGAAAAGAAGTGATTATGTTCCAATAGAAGTACATTGGTCTCAGACACCAGGAAGAGATCAAAAATGGAGAGAAGAAACAATAAGAAATACGAGTGAATTACAATTTTCACAAGAATATGAATGTGATTTTATTGGATCACAAAATACATTAATATCAGCGGCAAAACTTAGAACCATGCCCTATAAACCACCTATTACAACAAAAGATTTCTTAGATGTTTATGTTGATCCAGATCCTAAACATTCATATGTGTGTATAGTTGATGTTGCAAGAGGAAGGGGTCAAGATTTTTCTGCATTCTCAATTATAGATGTTTCTCAATTTCCATATGAACAAGTTGCAAAATACAGAGATCCAAATATTTCACCTATGTTATTACCAAATGTTGTTGATAATGTGTGTAGATATTATAATTCTGCATATGTTTTAGTTGAAATAAATGATATCGGTGGTCAAGTAGCGGATATTTTACATCACGATTTAGAGTATCCTAATATTTTTCAAACGAGTGTTTTGGGTAGATCAGGACAAACCTTAGGAGGAGGATTCGGAAAAAGTTCACAATTAGGAATTAGAACTACAAAAGAAGTTAAAAGAAAAGGGTGTTCTAGTTGTAAAGATTTAATAGAAGGAGATAAATTACTTGTTTGGGATTTAGATACTATTACTGAAATGACAACATATATTGCTAAAGGATCGAGTTACGAAGCAGAAGAAGGTTATCATGATGACTTGATGACAACTTTAATTTTATTTGGTTGGTTAGTAAATCAAAAATATTTTACAGAAATTACTGATTTAGATTTACGTGAAAAAATGTTTAAAGAGCAATTAGAAGAAGCAGAAGCACAATTGATACCTTTTGGGTATATAAATGATGGAAGAGATTCTTATGAACCAGAAACAGTAAATATGGGTGGTGAAAAATGGGTAGTAGATAAAAAATATTCTACGGATTATCTACATTAATACGATGAATATTTTTAGGTTCTTTTATTTGATCAATTAATTTGTTTATATCGTGGTTTAAATCTGGTCTTATTTTCTTCAATTTTTGCAAATATCTTATAGATTCATTAAATATCATTTCGGGATTAATTCTTAATTCGTAGAATTTATTTCTTGTTTCACTTTTTGTAGTTAAATATAAATGCTCTGGTTTTACGCAATATGTATTATTACATGATTGATGAACTATTTTATTTTGTTCAATAGGTCCGTTATAGGCAATATACGCAAATCTATGTGCAGGAATTGATTTTCCATCATATGAAAACATACCATAACCCTGCTTTGTTTTACTTGCAGTCCAGAACCAACAATCATTTGTTCTTAAAATTTTCTTTTCAAATCTTTCAATAGCCTTCTTCATCTTATTATTTATATTACAATAAATAAAAACATCTCCAAAATCAGCTAAAATATAAATATATTGGAAGCATTTTTATTCAAAATATTTTAGGGAGAGATAATATGGCCTTTCAAGTCAGTCCAGGAGTAGCCGTAGCAGAAATCGACTTAACTACTAGAGTACCCATTCCTTCTATTTCGGATGGTGCTATAGCTGGTAATTTAACATGGGGTCCCTTGGAGGAGGCAACATTAGTTACTTCAGAAGATCAGTTAGTTTCAGTATTCGGTAAACCAAATGGAAATACGTATAAAACATTTTTTAGTGCCGCAAGTTTTTTAAGTTATTCAAATAAACTAAGAGTTGTCAGGGCGGCTAGTACTACAACTGCTAAAAATGCAGTATCTGGTGGTTCTGCAATATTGATTCGAAACAATAAAGAATATCAAAATACATACGAATCTACAACAACTTCAGGAACAACTTTCACGGCAAAATATCCAGGAACGCTTGGAAATTCATTGAAAGTTTCCATATGTGTTGCAGATAGAGCAAATACAGTTGTTAATGAAAATGATGGTACTGTTAAACTAGATAGTAATCCTACTATTGAACTTACTGGTACTGTCTCAAATAGTGATACTGGAGCAGGTATTGTAGGAACCAGCACATTATTTGATGAAGAATTAAGAATTGGAGATGTAGTTAAAATTGGTGCTTCTGCTACTAATTTTGGAATAGTAACTGCAGTTACTTCTAATACTGTAGCAACAATTTCAATGGCTAATACTGGAGTAGAAACTAATGGAATCGGAAATGGTAGTGCAGTAACCGATCAAACTCTTATTCGATTAAAGAGGTCTGCTTTTAAAGAGCCTGCTGAAAATATGCAAGGTGATCTTACCGCTTCAGCGGGAAGCACTACAGTTACAGGAGCCAATACTAATTTTTCTCGACAACTTCATGTTGGAGATATCATCATGTGTAATGATTCTACTGGTGTTCCAACTGAACGAAGAGTATCTAGTATTACAAATACAACATCACTAATTGTTGCATCTGCTTATGATAGGGCGGTATCTTCACAAAGTACATGGACAAGGAAATGGGAATTTGCTGATTCTTTTGAACTTGCCCCTCTAACCAGTCCTTATGCTTATAATAAAACTGGATCAAAAGATGTTGGAGATCAGATACATGTTATAGTAGTAGATGAAGATGGAGATGTTTTAGGAACAAAAGATAGAAGAGGAGCAAAATCTACTTCAAATAAACAAGTTGTTGATGCATGGAGTGGATTATCAGTAGCAAACGGTGCTACAGGAGAGACAGGAGATACTTTATATTATAAAGAAGCAATAAACAATAGTTCCAAATATATTAGATGGACAGATCATGATGCAATGGGAGATGCTCCTCAAGATGCTGGATCTAATAAAATCACTCATGATTGGGGTGATACTCTTGCTCAGGGAAATTCTGATGCTAGATTTCAAGGATCTTTCGGTGGCGCAGGTGCAAATGGAATTATGACTGCTAGTATGTCAGGAGGAGTTGATGGATATAGTTCTTCAGCTTCAGATGAAATTACTGCTTATAGTTATTTCAAAGATCCTGCAAAAATAGATGTTTCTCTAATAATTTCAGGAGAAGCATCAAATACTATAGCCACATATTTGATTAATGAAATAGCAGAAACTAGAAAAGATTGCGTTGTCTTTATTTCTCCTGAAGAAGCAGATGTTGTTAATAAAGAAGGAAGTGAAGTAACAAATGCAATTGCTAGAAGGAATGCATTACCAAGTACAAGTTATGCTGTTATGGATGGAAGTTACAAATACATGTTTGATAGATATAATTCTGTTAATAGATGGATTCCAATGAATGGCGATATTGCTGGAATTTGTGCCCAAGCAGATAACGTTAATCCTTATGTTTCTCCTGCGGGATTTACAAGAGGAAATATAAAAGGTGCAGAATTTATAGCGTTTGTACCAAATAATGCTGAAAGAGATGATTTGTATATAAATGGAATTAATCCAATAGCGGCATTTCCTGGAAAAGGAAAAGTTTTATTTGGTGATAAAACCATGTTAGGACGACCATCATCTTTTGATAGAATTAATGTACGTAGACTTTTCATTATTCTAGAAAAAGCTATAGCAAATGCGGCTGAAAATTTATTATTTGAATTTAATGATGAATTTACACGATTAAATTTTATTTCTATAATAGAGCCTTTTTTAAGAGATGTTCAATCATCTAGGGGCATAGAAGCATTTCAAGTGATATGTGATGGCTCAAATAATACGCCTGCTGTTATAAATAGAAATGAGTTTAGGGGCGATATTTTCATTAAACCAACTAAATCTATCAATTTCATAGGATTAAACTTTGTTGCTGTTGCTTCTGGAGTTGAATTTTCTGAAGTAGTTAACGCAGTTTAAGGAGATAAATAAATGGCATTCGATATAACAGGTTTTAGACATGCAATGCATTATGATGGGCAAAGGCCTAATTTATTTCAAGTCACGGTTGCTGATAAGGCTAATATTTTTAATGGAACAGACCTGAACTTATTTGCTAAAGCGACATCAATACCTGGAGCTGTAATTGGAACAGTTATAGTTCCTTACTTTGGTAGAGAAGTTAAAATGGCAGGTAATAGAACTTTTCCAGAATGGACTGTGACGGTTATTAATGATGAAAACTTTGCAATAAGATCACAATTTGAAATGTGGATGAATAAAATAAACAATCATTCAGCGAACTTTCGACAAGGTACAAGTTCTACTGATTATACAAGTACAGCAAAAGTTAAGCAGTTTTCTAAAAATACAAATACATCAGCAGAATATGGATTTGTAAACATATTTCCAACCGATCTTTCAGAAATTACTTTGGATTGGGGGGATAATGATACTATTGAAGAATATACTGTAACTTTTGCGTATGATTACTGGACAAGAGTGGCAGGATCCGCTTCTGGTGGTAGTGGAGTAGTAGCTGATGATATTGAATTTGATGATGTAGAGGGCTAATCCCCAAAAAACATAATTTTCTGATTTTGCGAGTGAATAAATATAAATTAGTACAGTACTACTATAATTATTTAACTCGCATTCAGGAAATTACATGCCTATTGAACTATTCGGTTTTTCAATCGGAAAAAAAGAACAAAAGAACGTAAAGGTTCAGACTTTTGCGGAAGCAGAATATGAAGATGGAGCATTGTCCGTAGCATCAGGTGGTGTTTATGGAACATATGTTGATACAGAAGGTGCTATAAAAAGCGAGTCTGAATTGATAAACAGATATCGTGATATGGGTCTTCAAGCAGAAGTAGAGAACGCTATTGATGACATTGTTAATGAAGCAATTGTATCATCAAAAGACAAACCCGTTGTAAGAATTAATGTAGATAATTTAAATGTTTCTGAGCCTATTAGAGACAAAATAAGACTAGAATTCAAGTCAATAAGTAAACTTTTAGATTTACAAAATTTAGGATCTGATGTTTTTAAGAGATGGTATATTGATGGTAGAGTTTATTATCATGTTATTGTTGATGAGAATAACTTAGAAAAGGGTATTCATGAATTAAGAATATTAGATCCTAGAAAAATAAAGAAAATACGAGAAAAGAAAAAAGAAAAACAACCCGATGGTAAAACAAAAACCTCGGTTTTAGAATATTATGTTTATAATCAAAAGGGGATTTATCAATCTCAAGGACAAGTAATTGGAACTGCATTTACAAGTGCCGCCAGTGGTTTAAAGATATCTCCCGATTCGATTGTATATACACATTCAGGACTAATGAATGCTACACGTTCATTAGTTTTATCCTACCTACACAAAGCAATCAAACCATTAAATCAATTAAGAATGATTGAAGATTCTCTGGTAATTTATCGTATTTCACGGGCTCCAGAGAGAAGAATTTTTTATGTTGATGTTGGTAATTTACCAAAATTAAAAGCAGAACAATACATGCGTGATTTAATGACACGATACAAAAACAAACTTGTATATGATGCAAACACCGGTGAAGTTAGAGATGATAGAAAACACATGTCAATGCTTGAAGATTATTGGATGCCGAGAAGAGAAGGTGGAAGAGGAACAGAAATTTCTACCCTACCCGGTGGTTCAAATCTTGGGGACATTGAAGATGTATTATATTTTCAGAAAAAACTTTACAAATCACTAGGTGTTCCTATTTCAAGACTTGAATCAGAAGCAAATTATACAATTGGCCGTGCTACAGAAATATCAAGGGATGAAGTTAAATTTACACGTTTTGTTAATAAACTTCAAAGCAGATTCAGTTTAATGTTTGATGAGATTATGGAAAGACAATTAACACTCAAAGGCATAATGTCTAGAGAAGATTGGAAAAATGTTAAAAATGAAATATTTTATGAATTTGAAAACGATAGTCATTTTGCAGAAATAAAGCATAATGAACTTTTTCAAGATAGATTAAACATTTTAAGAGATTTACAAGATTATGCTGGAAAATATTTTTCACACGAATATATAAGAAAGCATATTTTGATGATGACTGATGATGAAGTCAAAACTAATGATGAACAGATGCAAAAAGAATTAGACGATCCCAGATTTTCGGGAGAAGAAGAAATGCAATTTAATTCTGTAGAAGTAGATACGAACAATAAACAAGATATTAATGAAGATATTGATAAAAAAATTGAGGAGAAATTTGAAGTTGCGAAAAAAGAAAATGAAATTAAAGATAAAGTAAATGATATTCTTTTTTCTGTTTTAGAAGATGATGAAAAATTTGTAAGTTAAAAATTTATAAATTGATTCTGGTGAAGATTTAGGTGCAGAGACATAAATGAAAGACGATCAAAAAGAGTCAAAAGACTTAGATTTAAGTAAGGTTTTAGCTACTGCTCTTGCTTATACTAAAAAAACACTTAAAAAGACTAAAGAAGAACTTGTTGAGGGTGTAAAAGAAATTTTAGATCCTGTAACTGGTGAAAAAGTCAAAGTTCTTGAAATCAAAGGTACTGAAGGTTCCAAGGGCGAAAAGGGTGAAAGAGGAGAGCAAGGAGATCCTGGCCCGAAAGGTGAACGGGGAGAAGACGGGAGAATTGGGCCTCAAGGGGTTGAAGGTCCTCAAGGAGAGCAAGGAGAGATTGGTCCTGAAGGTCCCGAGGGAGAAAAGGGCGAACCTGGTGATGATGCTGAAGTAACTAGACTTGAAATTGAAATAGAAGGCATCAAAAAAGTTGTTAAAGATGTTAGTTCAAAAGCAACTCAAACTGCAAAAAGAGTAGCAGGAGCAAGCGGTTGGGGAGAAGGCGGCGGAGGCGGCGGAGGTAATGGTGTAAATGGAACTTCTGGATCTTCTGGAACTGCTGGAACATCTGGTGAAACTCATGGAACATCTGGATCTTCTGGTGTTGATGGATCGTTTTTAGGTACTCATGGAACTTCTGGCTCTGCAGGATCTTCTGGAGGAACAGGAAGTCATGGATCGTCTGGCTCTGCAGGAAGTTCTGGTTCTGCTGGTTCGTCTGGCTCATCTGGGTCTACAGGAACTTCTGGATCATCTGGTTTAACATATGCTTCATCTGGATCTTCTGGAACTGCTGGAACATCTGGTCGTGATGGCGGTTCTTATATTCATATTCAATCTTCAGCCGCACTTGTCTGGCTAATAAATCATAATTTAAATACTAGACCAATAAACGTATTAGTAGTAGATACTAATTATAATGTAATTTATCCAGAATCTATTCAATTTATTGATTCCAATAATGTAAAAATAATCTGGCCCACCTCTCAATCAGGATATGCTTCAATTACTTTTGGGGAAGCATCTTCTGGAACTTCAGGAACATCTGGATTAACATATGCTTCTTCTGGGTCTTCTGGAACTTCTGGTTCTGCAGGATCGTCTGGTTCTGCTGGATCGTCTGGCTCTGCAGGAAGTTCTGGTTCTTCAGGAACTATGGGAACTTCTGGTTCTGCGGGAAGTTCTGGAACATCTGGAACATCTGGACAAGATGGTGTACAAGGAGATACGGGAGAAGGGGGAACTTCTGGTTCGTCAGGAACTACTGGAACGCATGGAAGTTCTGGATCTGCTGGCTCTTCTGGAACTGCAGGTACTTCTGGAACAGATGGTGTACAAGGAGATACTGGACCAGCAGGAACTGGAGGAACTTCTGGAACTTCTGGATCGTCTGGTTCTGCAGGAAGCTCAGGGTCTGCTGGTTCTTCTGGTTCATCAGGAAGTGATGGAACTTCTGGATCGTCTGGTTCTGCAGGAAGTGCTGGTTCTGCAGGAAGTGCTGGCTCTGCGGGATCTGCAGGAAGCGCAGGAACTTCTGGAGCAGATGGTACTTCAGGATCATCTGGATTAGATGGTGGTTTTGGGGGAGCTTCATTTTCATATGTTTATAATACTACACAAGGGACGAATGATCCAGGAACGGGTAAGTTAGCATTTACTTTAACTTCTGGTACGTTTTCAGATCCTAGTAGTGCTAATAGACTAAGAATAAGTGATACCGATCAAGATGGAACAATAATTGATAGTTTTTTAACTACAATTAACGATGTTGCTTTTAGTGATCCTAAAGGTCATTTACGAATTTATGATAAAGATGATCCTGATGAATTTATGTTATTTGGTATCAATGAATTTGATACTGTTAATCCTTCGTGGTATTATGTAAAAGTTACATATTTAGATTCTTCATTAACTGATTTTCAAAATAATACCGAACTTGTTGCATCATTTGCAAGAACTGGTGATTCTGGAACCTCGGGTTCTGCGGGATCATCTGGTTCTTCAGGAAGTGCTGGTTCTTCTGGAAGTGCTGGCTCTGCAGGAAGTGCTGGTAGTTCTGGTTCTGCAGGAACTTCTGGGTCTGCTGGTTCTGCAGGAAGTGCTGGATCGTCTGGTTTAACATATGCTTCATCTGGTAGTTCTGGATCGTCTGGTTTAACTTATGCTTCATCTGGTAGTTCTGGAGGAACAGGAAGTCATGGAACTTCTGGCTCTGCAGGAAGCGCAGGAAGTTCTGGCTCTGCTGGTTCTGCAGGAAGCGCAGGAAGTGCTGGATCGTCTGGACAAGATGGTGGTTCTTGGATTCATGTTCAAGATCCAGCATCATCTGTTTGGCTGATAAATCATAATTTGGGTGTTAGACCTATTAATACTACAGTTGTAAATGAAGACTATGATGTAATTTGGCCAGAAACAATTCGATATATAAGTTCTAATACTGCTAAATTAGTATTTACTGAACCTGTAGCTGGTTGGTGTTCATTAACTTTTGGAGAAGGTTCTTCTGGAACATCTGGTTCTTCTGGAACTGCTGGAACTGCTGGAAGTGCTGGAAGTGCTGGCTCTGCTGGTTCTGCTGGCTCTGCAGGAAGTTCTGGCTCTGCTGGCTCTGCAGGAAGTGCTGGTTCGTCTGGATGGACATATGCTTCATCTGGATCTTCAGGAAGTGCGGGAAGTACAGGTAGTGCTGGTTCTGCAGGAAGCGCAGGATCGTCTGGTTCCGCTGGATCGTCTGGTTCTGCAGGTACATCTGGATCATCTGGAAGCGCAGGAAGTGCTGGCTCTGCAGGAAGTGCTGGTAGTTCTGGTTCTTCTGGGACTTCTGGATCATCTGGTTCTTCAGGAAGTGCTGGATCGTCTGGCTCTGCAGGAAGCGCAGGAAGTGCTGGTTCGTCTGGCTCTGCAGGATCTGCTGGAAGTGCTGGTTCGTCTGGTTCTGCTGGAAGTGCAGGTTCTTCTGGATTGACATATGCTTCATCTGGATCTTCAGGAAGTGCTGGTTCATCTGGTTCTGCTGGAAGTGCTGGCTCTGCGGGGTCTTCTGGTCGTGATGGTGGTTCTTTTACTCATGAGCAATCTTCAGCGGCCGCGGTTTGGTTAATAAATCATACTTTAACAAGACAAATAATAAATGTTCAAGTTTGTGATAACAACTATAATGTAATTTATCCAGAATCTATTCAATTTATAGATGCGAATAATATAAAAATAGTATTTACTTCTCCTATAACGGGTTGGGTTACAGTAACTTATGGAGAAGGAACTTCTGGAACATCAGGTTCTTCTGGAACATCTGGATTAACTTATGCTTCATCTGGCTCCACAGGAAGTGCAGGATCTGCTGGAAGTGCTGGATCGTCTGGCTCTGCAGGATCTGCTGGAAGTGCTGGATCGTCTGGCTCTGCAGGATCTGCTGGAAGTGCTGGATCTTCTGGAAAAGACGGTGGTTTTGGTGGAGCGGCTTTTGAATATACTTTTGAAAATACGACATTTACAGGCGCATCAAGTGATCCTGGTTCTGGTAGAGTTGAAGTAGGAATTAATACTGGATCTGCACCGACTGATTTTTCTACAGTTAACAGGATTTCTATAAGCGAATCTGATATAAATGGAACATCAACTGAAAGTTTTCTAGATCAAATTGACAATGCAACATCTGCGATTAAAGGTCATGTAAGGATTAACAAAAAATATTCTACTGCTGAATATGTAATGTTTACAATTGATGATCTTACTAATGATTCCGGTTTTCAAGAAATAGAAGTTACGAAGATTGGGGGTCAAAATACATTATTTTCTGATGATGAAACTATAATTGTTACATTTGCAAGAACTGGTGATGCTGGAACTTCTGGAACTGCAGGAAGTTCAGGAAGTGCTGGATCATCTGGATTTTTAACAATAAATAATTCTGCGGAAGATCGTTTAATTTCTATTAATGCTGATACTGAAACTGGTGATGCAGAAGCAAATTTAACATTTGATGGAAATGAATTAAATGTAACTGGTAAAACTTTTTTGGTGGGTACAAGTGGAACAACTGGTTATATTCAAATGTCTCAAAGAGATGATGTTTCTGGAAACAAACCTACTTTATCTGCAGGGGAATCTGCAGTTTTTTCTGCTTCTTCAGGAGCAGGAGGAACAGGAATATATTTTAAACAAGGAACTGGGGACCCAGACGAATTGGTTTCTAGAAAAAAAGCAATAACTTATGGATTAATATTCTAATATGTCTATCGAAACAAATTTAATAGCGAATACAAATAGCGCAACAGCCACGACAGTTTATACTTCATCAGGAGAGTCTGCAGTTACAACAATATTTTTTTGTAATACAGATTCTTCTGCTATTGATGTAACATGTTGGATTGTTCCTAATGGTGACACTTTGGGAGATGAACACATGATAATGAAAGAATTAACAATAAATGCAACTGATACTTTTGCTTTTGGAAGTGAAAGAATTTTAATGGGAGCAAGCGATACTATTCAAGCAATCGCTGATACAGTAGATAAAGTTTCAGTAGTAATTAGCTATACGAGTATTTAATTAATGGCACTATTTCTTAAAGGCGAATATAACGAATATAGTATAAAAGACTATTCGACTTCTGGTTCTGCAGGAAGTGCTGGCTCTGCTGGTTCTGCTGGAAGTGCGGGGAGTGCTGGATCTTCAGGATCGTCTGGTTCTGCTGGTTCGTCTGGCTCTGCAGGATCGTCTGGAACTACTGGAACTTCTGGAACTTCTGGTTCTGCAGGAAGTGCTGGCTCTGCAGGGACTTCTGGATCGTCTGGCTCTGCAGGAAGTTCTGGTTCTGCTGGTTCGTCTGGCTCTGCAGGATCTGCTGGAAGTACTGGATCGTCTGGTTCTGCTGGAACTTCTGGAACTGCAGGGACTTCTGGATCATCTGGTTCTGCTGGAAGTGCTGGTTCTGCAGGAAGTGCTGGAACTTCTGGAAGCGCAGGAAGTGCTGGCTCTGCTGGTTCTGCTGGTTCTGCAGGAAGTTCTGGTTCTGCGGGGACTTCTGGATCGTCTGGTTCTGCAGGAAGCTCAGGGTCTGCTGGTTCTTCTGGTTCTGCTGGCTCTGCAGGATCCGCAGGATCTGCTGGTTCATCTGGATTGACATATGCTTCATCTGGATCTTCAGGTAGTGCTGGAAGTGCTGGCTCTGCAGGATCATCTGGTCGTGATGGCGGAACTAAAATTCATACTCAAGGGGTAGCCAATTCCGTTTGGTTAATAGATCATTCTTTAAATACTAGACCTGTAAATATAGAAGTTGTCGATAGCAATTATAATGTAATTTATCCAGAATCAACTCAGTATATAGATTCAAATAATATAAAAATAGTATTTACTTCTTCTATAGCGGGTTGGGCGGCAATTACTTTTGGAGAAGGTTCTTCTGGAACATCTGGTTCTGCTGGAACTTCTGGATCTTCTGCATCCGCTGGCTCTGCAGGAAGTTCAGGATCCGCTGGTTCTGCTGGATCTGCAGGAAGCGCAGGAAGTGCTGGTTCTGCTGGAAGTGCTGGCTCTGCTGGCTCTGCTGGTTCATCTGGAAGTGCTGGCTCTGCTGGTTCTGCAGGAAGCGCAGGGAGTGCTGGTTCTGCAGGAAGTGCTGGAACTTCTGGAACTGCTGGTTCATCTGGAGAAGATGGAAATTTTGGTGGTCAAGCCTTTGAATATGATTTTGATAATACAACATTTACAGGCGCCGCAAGTGATCCAGGTTCTGGTAAACTTGTAGTAGGAATTGATACTGGATCTGCACCTACAGATTTTTCTACAGTTGATAGAATTTCTATGAGTGAAGCTGATGTAAATGGTACATCAACTGAAAGTTTTCTAGATCAAGTTGATGGTGCAACATCCGCAATTAAAGGACATGTAAGAATATCGAAAAAATTTGATACAAGCACATATGTAATGTTCACTATCTCGGATGTTACTAATGATTCTGGTTTTCAAGAAATAGAAGTTTCAAAAATTGGAGGACAAACTGCATTATTTGATGATGATGAAGATATAATTGTTACATTTGCAAGAACTGGTGATGCAGGAACTTCTGGAACTACTGGATCGTCTGGTTCTGCAGGAAGTGCTGGTTCTTCTGGCTCTGCTGGCTCTGCTGGCTCTGCTGGTTCTGCTGGTTCATCTGGAAGTGCTGGCTCTGCAGGATCATCTGGACAAGATGGTGGTTCGTATATTCATACTCAATCTGTAGCAAATAGTGTTTGGCATATTCCTTATAATCTTAATACACGACCTGTAAATATTGAAATTGTTGATGAGTATTATAATGTAATTTTTCCCGAATCTACTCAATTTATAGATTCAAATAATGTAAAAATAATTTTTGATTCTTCAGTAAAGGGTTGGGCGGCAGTTACTTTTGGAGAAGGTTCTTCTGGAACCTCTGGTTCATCTGGATTAACTTATGCTTCATCTGGATCGTCTGGAACTTCTGGAAGTTCTGGTTCTGCTGGATCATCTGGAACTTCTGCTACTGCTGGTTCTGCAGGATCATCTGGTTCGTCTGGAAGTTCAGGAAGCGCAGGTAGTTCTGGTTCTGCTGGTTCTTCAGGAAGTGCTGGTTCGTCTGGAAGCGCAGGATCTGCAGGAAGCGCAGGATCTGCAGGAAGTGCTGGTTCATCTGGAAGTGCAGGAACTTCAGGTACTGCAGGAACTTCTGGAACTGCTGGATCTTCAGGTAGTGCTGGCTCTGCTGGCTCTGCTGGTTCATCTGGAAGTGCTGGAACTTCTGGAACTGCTGGATCTTCGGGTAGTGCTGGCTCTGCTGGCTCTGCTGGATCATCTGGAAGTGCAGGAACTTCTGGAACCTCTGGTTCTGCAGGAAGTGCTGGCTCTGCTGGTTCTGCTGGAAGTGCAGGGAGTTCTGGCTCTGCTGGCTCTGCAGGAAGCGCAGGTTCTTCTGGATCTGCAGGATCATCTGGTCGAGATGGCGGTACTTATATTCATACTCAATCTGTAGCCGCACTTGTCTGGGTAATACCTTATAATTTAGGAACTAGACCAATAAACATTCAGATTGTTGATTCTAATTATAATGTTATTACACCTGAATCTATTCAATTTATAGATTCTAATACTGCAAAAGTAGTATTTACTTCTGCTCAAGCTGGATGGGCGGCATTAACTTTTGGAGAAGGATCTTCAGGAACTTCTGGTTCTTCTGGTACTGCTGGATCATCTGGATCGTCTGGTTCTGCAGGAACTGCTGGATCATCTGGACAAGATGGAAACTTTGGTGGCGCATCTTTTCAATTTGTTTTTGAAAATACAACATTTACAGGATCAGGAAGTGATCCAGGTACTGGAAGAATTGAAGTTGGTATTGATACTGGATCTGCACCTACTGATTGGTCTACAGTTAATAGACTTTCTGTAAGTGAAACAGATACAAATGGTTCATCAGTTGAAAGTTTTCTAGATCAAGTTGATACATCATCTTCTGCAATTAAAGGACATATAAAATTATCAAAAACGTTTGATCCATCTGAATATGTAATGTTCACAATTAATGATCTTACTAATAACACAGATTATCAAATTATAGACGTTGATAAAGTTGGAGGAGTAACTTCATTATGGGCTGATGATGAAACTGTACTTTTTTCTGTTGCGAGAACTGGTGATGTTGGTACATCAGGAACTTCTGGATCATCTGGTTCCGCTGGTTCTGCTGGAAGTTCTGGCTCTGCAGGAAGTGCTGGAAGTGCAGGTTCCGCTGGCTCTGCAGGAAGTGCTGGAAGTGCAGGTTCCGCTGGTTCTGCTGGAAGTGCTGGTTCTGCAGGAAGTGCTGGAAGTGCTGGCTCTGCTGGCTCTGCAGGGAGTGCTGGTTCTGCTGGTTCTGCTGGAAGTGCTGGTTCTGCTGGCTCGTCTGGTACTGCAGGAACTGCAGGATCATCTGGACAAGATGGTGGTTCGTATATTCATACACAATCTGTAGCCGCACTTGTCTGGCTAATAAATCATGATTTAGGAACTAGACCGTTAAATATTGAGCTTGTAGATTCTAATTATAATGTTATTATTCCAGAATCTACTCAATATATAGATTCAAATAATGTAAAAATAATTTTTCCTGTCGCACAAGCAGGATATGCCGCATTAACTTTTGGTGAAGGATCTTCTGGAACTGCTGGAACTTCTGGTACTTCTGGAGCAACATATGCTTCTTCTGGATCGTCTGGTTCTGCAGGAAGCGCAGGAAGTGCTGGTTCATCTGGAAGTGCTGGCTCTGCAGGATCCGCAGGATCTGCTGGATCGTCTGGATTGACATATGCTTCATCTGGTTCGTCTGGTTCTGCAGGAACTTCTGGAACATCTGGAAGTGCTGGTTCTGCTGGAAGTGCAGGTTCCGCTGGTTCTGCTGGAAGTGCTGGAAGTGCTGGTTCTGCAGGAAGTGCTGGAAGTGCTGGTTCTGCTGGAAGTGCTGGCTCTGCAGGAAGCGCAGGAAGTGCAGGATCGTCAGGATCTGCTGGAACTTCTGGAATTGATGGAACTGATGGAACTGATGGAGCATCTGGTGGTTCTTGGATTCATACACAATCTGTAGCCGCACTTGTCTGGTTAATAAGTCATGGCTTAGGAACTAGACCATTAAATATTGAAATTGTTGATAACACTTATAATGTAATTATACCCGAATCTACTCAATATATAGATTCAAATACTGTAAAAATAATTTTTCCTGTTGCACAAGCAGGATTTGCCGCACTAACTGTTGGAGAAGGATCGTCAGGAACATCTGGAAGTGCTGGATCGTCTGGATTGACATATGCTTCATCAGGAAGTTCTGGAACTGCTGGAACTTCTGGACAGTCTGGGGCGCTCCCTTCAGGTGCCGCTGGATATGTTCAATACTATGACACAGCACTTGTAAATAAAGGTCATGTAAATTTAAAAGTAGATGCAGTTGCAACTCCAACTCAATTAGAAGTAAATATGCCCATCTTTTCTTCAAGTGGTGCAACTGGAGTAGCGGCCCTAAAAGTACATGGAACATCTGGTTTTGATGGAACAATGACAACTGCAGATATTCTTCCTGCCGCAAATAATACGAGTGATATTGGTTCATCAACAATGGTGTATAATGACATGTATGCAGTTACATTTAATGGAACAGCAACATCAGCAAACTGGTCTGACTTAGCCGAGAGATATGAAGCAGATAAAGTTTATGATACAGGAACAGTTTTAGCAGTTGGGGGTTATAAAGAAGTTACGATATATCAACCAGATTTTCCTTATGCTGGTGTTGTTTCTGATAAACCCGGATTAAGAATGAACGATGCTATGAAATTTAGAAAAAATCCTTATATGCTTTTTATTTGTTTAAAAGGAAGAGTATTAGTTAAAATTATAGGAAAATGTAAAAAGGGAGATTTTATTATAGCATATAAAGATGGAGTAGGAAAACCCATATCTAAATATGAATATCTACCACATAAACATGATTTAATTGGAATATCATTAGTTGATAGTAATGATGATTTTACTGAAGTAAAGGTATAATATGGGATCACCGTGTCCAAGTAATTTAACAGGCATAACAGTATCAGCAGGAACAACTATTAAAGATACTGAAGAATTTGGAGTTGTACGTACTTCTATTAATAATGAATTTACTCGTAGGAGTAAAGCGACTTCTTCATGGATGGCTTTTGCTGATCCAATTGATGATGCTGTTTGGAATGAAATGAGAAATGATGTTTATTCTAAATTAGGAGGAGTTTCTCCTCCTGGTCCCCCCACACCAGATGCTACTAAACCCACCAATACTGTTTCTACTGCAAATGTAGTTTTATCAACGGCTGGTGATACTAGAGGCATGAATGAAATGATTGCTCAAATTGATTTATGGAAAGTTGCTTGTATTTGTGATTGTGATTATTGTACATGTGATTGTGATTATTGTACATGTGATTGTAATTATTGTACTTGTAATTGTGATTATTGTACATGTGATTGTAATTATTGTACTTGTAATTGTGATTATTGTACTTGTAATTGTAACTATTGTACATGTGCTTGTGCATGGAGTAAATGATGAATAAACCTGTTTTAATTAAGGTTAGTGAAGATGTTATTGTACTAGAAGACGAATTTAAAAAGATTAATGTAGAAGAATTAAATGTTTTTTTATATGAACACTTAAAATCGAATAAAATATGTACTATTCATGAATTATATCCAGAGACTAATTTAGTAATATATGTCTATTGTATTCGTCCTCAAAATATACTTTATCAAGATTTTGAAGAAGCAGTTAAGAATTATTTTGTAAAATATGGAATAAGTTATGAATATCAATCTACCATTCCTGTTGCATTATATTCAATTTTAAAAGAAAATGGACATTTAACTAAACATGAACTTTATAAAATGATTGAACATTCAGACGAATATGTAGAGTATGGTATCGATCCTCTTGTAAAATCATTATTGGAATTTCCTGGAATTGAAATTATAGAATCGTGTCATGGTCATTATGATAAAAATAGTCCTGTAGCAAAAAATGATTGGGTGTGTTATGCTTATGTTGTATTTGGAGCATCAGATTTTGAGAATTTAAATAAATTATCTTCAGAATTACAAAAACAAATTACATCTATGTTTCGACATTTTCAACTTAATGATGTAGAAGATTCTTTTGTGAAAAAATGGTTTGATAAAAATGGATTATTAACAAATTTTGGTTATCATAAAGATAAAGGAACTATTTTTGAAATTGCTTTTAGATATGTACTAAGAGAACAGACTATGATATTTCAAATGATAGATTATTTAGGACAAAAATTGCATTATGAAAAATTATAAAGAATTTCCAGAATATGTTAGAAAGTTGCCATGGAAATTTGATGTTGAATGTTTACAAGAAGACCTTCAACCTATTAAACCATTAATGGTGATATGGGATTATGGTGCTAGTCATGAAGTTGGTGCAGGAAAAGGTTTTAGTTTTGTACATTCTGAAGATTGTCCTGATGATGAAAAAACAACTCAAGATGTTTACAGTCATCCAAGCCTTCATTATAAAAATGTAGATAAATCATATGCCTTTGAGCTTAAACATAATTTTAAAAATCGTGAGCATATGAATGGAACATTAATAAGTTCTAAATTAAGAAAAACTAGAAGTGATTATCATCAAAATACAGGAGTATTTAATGAAGAGTATAAACATACAGAATTTTATAATGTTTATAAAACACTTTCTAAATATTATATAATAGATAAATTTCGTATTATTATGTTACCACCGTTTTCGACTGTGGCTTGGCATAATGATGCTGATGAGAGTTTACATGTTCCTATAGAAACAAATACATCTTGTCGTTTTGTTATTGATGATTTGTCTTATTATCTACCTGCAGATGGTAGTACATATCAATCAGATAATTGTTTTCATCATACTATTTTTAATGCTGGGACTACAAATAGATATAATTTATTAGTGGGCGTTACTGGTTATAAAGAAGGATCTTATAGATTATGTCAACATTATATGCAATCAGGATTTGATTCACAGTTAAATGATATTACATATATTGCTAAACCCATTAAAGAAGTAACACACGAAGAATTATGGAAAGCGGAGGATTATAAATGATAGAACAGATTGAAGATACTGTTTTATGGAAAAATTTGAAAGAAAATAGCTTATCTTCTGACCGATTATTATTTATTTTAGTAAGCACAAAAGTTATGATTTGTGTGTCTCCATTATTGTGGGGTAATAATGATGCAGTTTTAGGAATTCCTTCAGACAAATATGGATGGATGTCTTTAAATGAGGATCTAAGTATGTCTTTGCATCCTGACGATCCTGTAACTTCTGCTCATTTGCAAAAATATAATATTGATGTAGATGAATATATGAGTATTGTAGAAGAATTAGAGAAGGTTCAATATCTTGAAGGATCTGGATCAACAGAATCATTTGAAGAAAATACTGATATAAGATTCGAAAATAAGAACCCTGAGCATGATTTGACTAATGTCAGTTTCGCCACTGGAGATCCAAAAATACGAACCCCTGGTGGAGATTCAATTAGAATAATTCGTTCAAAGCAATTATATGAAAAATTATTAATTTATTATTCATCATTATCTACTACTTATGGAGCATCTACGTTTCAGTCTGCCATAGAATTGTGGATACAAGAAATTCCGACTACTATCATGGATATGCCAGGATTTCGTGGTAGTCAGTCATGGTGTTTACGAGGAGTATTATATATAAGTTTAAATTTATATCTGTTAAAGGCGGAAAATTATAGAATAAAAAATTTGGGACCAGAAATTTAAATGGATACGATAACAAGAAACAATATTTTTTTAACCGCTTGGGAAGAAACACTTGAACAAACTTTTTTTCAAGATGATTGTGGATCTCCATGTCATTTTATTGGTACACTTATAAAGAGATTATATCCTGATAATACTATATTTAATTCTCTTGATAATTGTGTATTTGATGAAATTTCGATTCCTCTCCTCACCAGTTGTAGTAATAATACATTATGGGAAAATATCCTTTTTAAATATTGGGGAACTTATCTTTATGATCCTGCAGATCAAGATACATATTTTACTAACGATATTAAATGTGGTGATTTATTTTTTTTAATTCATGAGAAATTGCCAAGTGATTTTATACCAAACGTAACACCACATGTTTATGTAGGAGATGATCATTTTTTGAATTGGAATATGGGAGAAATTGAACCAATAGAAAATATTAAAAAATCTGTTATGGGAGCAAAATTAAAATGGGTTTTACGATATAATTTTGATCGAACAGATACAAAAACTCCTTCTGGAGCAGACGACATAAAAATGTGGGAAGATTTTTGGGGAGATGACTATGTTAGTTTAAATAATTTATCATATGATAAAAATCATAGAATTTTTCCAAGAGAATTGGTAGCAAGTATAAATATAAATGGTACGGTTACTACTGATATTTCACCTGTTCCAGTATTATCTGATTTTGTTAAAATATTTTTATTAAAAGATTGTTTAGTTTGTTTTAAAGAATTTGATTCAGTAGAAAATGAATATATTAAAAATGGAGAATATTTACCTTCTTATCCATCAACTTCTGGAGAAGGTTTTTTACGATATAATTGGACATTAGAATTTGATGCATCTAAATATACAGATATAGAAAATTATTTAAAAGATAACAATTTACAATATAAGGTGATATGAATACTTCTATAAGAAAAACTGAAAGCTGGGTTCCTCCCACACCACCTCATGCACTTAAAAAAAGACCGAGAAATTTTACACATCAAGCTAGTAATCGAAGATTACCAGAATTTCATTTTGATGTAAATGTAACAAGTAAATGTAATTTAGCTTGTACATATTGTAGTGAAGGCGAATCATGTGGTTTATCTACTATATTTCAAGCACCAACAAATTTATTGCCTGATGAATTAGTAAAAAAAGTTTTAGAATTAGATAAAACAAAATATTCTGCAGTTAATCTTTATTTTTGGGGTGGGGAAGCATTTACTAATTGGCCATTTTGTAAAGCTGTTATGAATAAATTAGCAAATGTAAAATATATAAATTTTATGTTTTATACAAATGGTGTATATTTAAAAAAATATAAAAAACAATTAGCTACAATAGATAAAAAACTTGGCACAAGAGGATCTTCATCACCATGGCAAAATAATGGACAGCGAAGATTGCATATACAAGTATCATTTGATGGTGAACCTATAAACACTTTAGAAAGACATACAAAGACCGGTCCAGATGAAAAAATGTCGGCTCACGTATTTGATTCTTATTTGGATCTTAAAGAATCTGGATTTAGTATTGCTTTAAAACAAACAATTTCTGCAAGAAATTTTAAATATCTATTTGATGTTTGGAAATGGCATTATGATAGAGGAATAATGTATGGTCCAACTCCTGATACACATGGGTCAGATGAAAAACGTCCTGATGGAGGAGCTTGGCCAGAAGGAGAATTTGGGGAAAATTTAAAACAATTAAAATTAAATATGATAAAAATATCGAAATATTGTATAGACAGAGATATTATTCCGTCAAATACATTTAGATGGTATGGAAAAAGTCGTGCAGATTGCGGATCTGGTATGAATTATCTTGCTATTGATTTAGATGGGAAATTATATCCTTGTCATGGTTGTATGTATAGACAAAGAGATGATCATTTAGCTGGAACATCTAAAGATAATTTACAAGATATAGCCACAACAACAACAGAAAAATATATGGATTTTTTACATACTTTTAAAACAGATCAAACATTAGATTGTAATAATTGTCAAGTTGATTTTTGTTTGAAGTGTCCAGCGGGTTCATTTGATAGATCAGAGACTACAGCCGATACTTATGGAGAAGCCTGGCAAGATCATCCTTCTAACTGGCAGTTATGTAAAGTATGGAAAACCATTAGTCCCATTGTAGATGCAACAAACATTTCGTTTGATAAAAAATATCCTAAGAATAGAAGAGAGACCCCCAATTTAAATATGCCTTTGTGTAAACCAGAATTGGCATCTCTTTATGCATAAGGAAGATATATGCAATTTAATCTAGAATTATCTGTTACAGAGAAGTGCAATTTAGCATGTCCTTATTGTTATGTGGCTAATCAAGATACATTTCTTACTCCAGAAATATTTGATAATAGTTGGGATGAATTTAAAACATTAGTTCGTAGATCACATTCACATAATGAAGATTATCATGTGGGTTTTTTTGGAGGAGAGCCATTATTAAATATGGATCTAATAAAATATGTGGTTGAAAATTATTTTGGTCCAGATCCACATTGTCAACATATGACAATTATTTCTAATTTATCATTGCTTACTCAAGAAATAGTGGATTATGTTAAAGAATATGGCATGGGAATGAGTTGGAGTTTTGATGGAATATCTTCTAATTTGTCAAGACCATTAATATCATCTATGAAAGAAAATGATGGTTTTGAAAGTGTATTAGATATGTACAATTCAAAAAGACATTTAATAAAAAAAGTATTAGGAGACCATAGATGGTGTAAAGTAATGATATTTCCTGGAAATGTTGATACCATGACAGAAAATTTAGAATTTTTAGTTGATTTGGGAATGAATTGTCCAGATTTTATGCCAGTTAGAGATGATATTTGGTCAGTAGATGATTTACATAATTTTAGAAAAGAATGTCATAGATTAGCAGATAGAACTATACAATATTTTGAAGATGGACAAATTGTGGCTGTTGGGATGTTTTATCTTGCTATACGTGATACTTTAATAGGATTGACAAAATCTAAACGTCCATGGGGATGTTTTGCTGGAACGCATGGAGCTATAATGTCTGTTGAAGGAAAGTTTTTTCCTTGTGCAAGATTTGCTTCAAAAAAATTATTACCAATGGTTGGAGAAGAATATAATTTTGATTATTGGAATAAGACATTAAATCCTCAAAATTATGATAAATGTAAAAGTTGTAGATTATATAAAATTTGTAATGCAGGTTGTTCGTACTCTCAAATTAGAAATAATAATGAACCTGTCGATTCTGTGTGTGAAATAAATCATATATATTATGATGAAACTTTAAGAATTAATAGAGCATGTAAAGATATGCCTGCTTATAAAGAATATGTTCAAAACATATTTACTGGACAATTTAGAGCCTTTAAAGCAGAAACAGAATTTTCTGATATATACAGTCTTATTAAAAAACATAAGGTAGGAATGGAGGCTATTGAAAAGGAGAGACTTGTTGCATGACAGAACCAGTAATATCGCTTATAGATCAACTTGAAGAAACAAGAACACCAATCCCAAGAGAACAAGAAGGATCTCAAGGAATAGTTAGTAGATTATATTTTCCAGAAGATAGGGGCATAGTTACAGAAAATGTTCCCGATGGTTTTGCAAAAGATTTACCGAATAAAGATCGAGTTACTAAAACTTTTAAACTTTTCTTTTTTTTTGAAAATATAAAAGATTTTGAATTATTTAAAACAAATATCATAATGAGGAACATTTCAGTTGAGTGTCATTCTCGACAAGTAACAAAAGAAAATAAATTTTTTGATCGTGATGGTTATCTTTTAATACTTACTTTAAACGATGAGGATAGACAAAAAATTATTGATGAAATGCCCAATAATGAAAATTCTGGATATATAACATTTACAAAAACAACAATCAGCAAAGAAATACATGAAATGTCTAATGATATTGGTTTGACTATAATGCATAAAGGAAATTTAACAGAAATGGAATATAGACGATTAGGAAAAATATGAAAGATTTTGAAGCAAAATCATCTGAAAAAGATTGGAAGCCCCCAAAGTTTGAAGATGTAAAAATAATATCCCAACAAATACAGGACCAAGAAACTCCATCTAAGAAGCAAGCAAGAGATAAAAATTTATTACGAAAGTCTTTTGAAGAATCAAAAAAAATGCATGGAAAGAGATTATATCCTTATAAATTAGATTTTGTGGAATTTTTTCAAGATGTTAAGGAAATTTTAAAATCAAAACCGCCCTCCTCACCCGCAGAATTAGCAAAACGTGGTCGTAAGTATACTCATTAAAATAGTAAATGATAAAAATATTATTGAAAAATAATACAATTGTAGCATTTGATCCTGATCATAAAATTAATGTAGATGAATTAAATAAATATCTTATTTCTCTAATAGATAAAATAGACGGACATTCTCAATTAGTTCAGAGAGCAATTAGACAAGAAGAATATTTATTAATTAATCAGTATGCTAATGTAAGTGTAAATTTTTTAGTAGATATTTTTAACAAATTTCTTGAACAATTTAAAATTGAATATGATTGGGATGATAAATTTTCTGATGAAAGTTTCTCAGACTTTTTACCCAATAGAGATATTTCTACAGGAGAAATGGCTGGAGGTAAAACTCCCGATACCAAACAAATAGAAAAAGGTATTGAACCATTAGTCGAAATTCTCAATGAATTTGAAGGAATTCAAACTTTTACTTCATGTGAAGGACACGATGATAGAAGAAGAGGAGAGTCTTTGGCGTATGTGAATTGGAGAGCATCTTCATTAGATGGATTAAATTATTCTACGTTTATTTTAAAAAATGCTATTAAAACTGTTTGGGAAAAAATTGATAATAAAGATTTTAATACGTATCAAACAACTAATAAAATTTCATTAAAATTTAATACAAGTCTTTGGAGAAATTCAGAATATGGTTCTAGGGATGGTGTGTGTGTGAGAGGGGCCAAATATGGAGAAAATTTTTATAAATTTGATTTTCCTTATGAATATAGACTTCAAAAATTAGTATTTAATATAATAAAAGACATTGCATTTGAAATGAAAAAAAATAAATGAAACCTTTATTAATAGAATTCAAAGAATGGAATGATGATCTTGTGATTGAAAGTTTTGAAACAACTGGTTTTTTAATTGTAAATAATCCTTTTCAAACAGTAAAAAGATCCCTCAATAAATTAAGAGGCTCCTTAAAATATACTAATCTAAAAACTTTTTCTACATTTCAACAGGGGCGACCGAGTAAACGAGGTGCGCCTGGAGAAGCAAATGAACGTGTTATCTTAGAATTCGAATCTCAAGAAATGCAACAATGTGCTGATGATGTTCGTGGTAAATTTTTAGATGTTAGTATCAAGATTTTTCATACAATAGAAAAATTTATGTCAATGGCTCATAATACTATAGCAGAAAAACATTATCCAAACAGAGATGTAGATTTGACTTATGTGAAATATTATAAAGATCAAGAAGGAGATGTTCGATTGGGAAGTCATTGTGATTTTGGTACATTAACATTAGTTCATGTATGTGATCCTGTAGAAGAATATCAACTTAATAAAAATAATGAATGGTATACTATAAATTATCCTAGCGATGATTTCATAATAATTAATGTTGGAGATTATATGCAATTGTGGACAGATAATAGATTAAAATCTACTCGACACAGGGTAGCTAATCTTACAAAAAAAGAACGAAATTGTTTAATTACATTTATGAATCCAATTCCACCAACAGAAGTGGGGGGTTATAATACAAAACAATGGAGTGATTTTAAAGCTAAAACAGCATATGCAACAGGATAAATATATGAATTCTCTTCATGAAACTCATTCTACTTATTCAATTCGTGGTAAAGAATCTAATCCCATATCAAATCCTGTAAAAAGTAGTTTAAGAATTTTATATTTAACTAATAGATGCAATTTAGCTTGTACTTATTGTTATGAGGGGCTAGGAGATACATTTAAATATGGAGGAATGGTTCCTGCTATACCGTCTTTAAAACAACTTATTAAACAAGTTGATGATATTATAGCAGAAGAACCAGAAGAAGAGAAGCAAACTCTTTTTTTATTGTTTGGAGGAGAACCATTAATGCAATGGAAAAATATGAAAGATGTCATGTTACACGCAATGCTTCAAAAAAACAATATACATTTTAATGCTATAACAAATGGAGTACTTCTTACAAAGCCTAAGTTTCTTAAAGATTTTATTTCTTTTTTTAAAGAACATCATGATATAATTCAGAAATTTTCTTTAGATATTAGTTTTGATGGAGTGGGAAATGGAGAAAGAGTATATCGTAATGGTAAAAAATCTGCACCAACGGTTCTAAAAGCTCTGGCTATGTTATCTGCTATTGATGAAGAGATAATGAAATTTCGATGGAGAATTCGTTATACAATACAGGAAACTAATATAGATCGTTGGAAAGAAGATATACTTCATTTAAATAAAACCTTTAATCCATATAGAATAATAACATCTATTGATTCGGCAATGGAAGATAAAAATTTAAATGCACATGAAAAATTAAAAAGAGACATATCTTCTTTACGTTCTCTTTGGAAAACAAAAGCCCTAAATACACCTGTATGCGGGTTTTTTTGTGATACATGTGATGAATGTGCTGGAACCCATGACTATAAATATTATTATACTGATAAAGGATTGACTAAAAAACAACTGCATAGTGAAAACATGGGACCATTTGAAGATTCTGGACAATGGGATTCTAGTAGTTTAAAATAAATATTATAGAGAGATTAATTATGAAACAAGAAACAGAACAAGCACTCAAAGAATGTATTAATACATTAAGTAAATTATTGGATAATGATAATCCTCAAGTTCAACGTGAAGGAACAATAGTATTAAAAACTTTTGATACTATGTTAATGGTTTCAAATGAATGGAGTAGGGTATATGCAGGAGTATTAGACCGAGCCCGAATTGAAGAAGAACGAAGTTTAGCTGGAGGGTCGGACCCTACACTTTTCCCCCCGCTCCAGCCTTTCAATCAAGGACAATTGTGTAATTGTGGTTTATCTAGTAAAATAGATAGTGTAGAAGGTTCGCCAATGTTTGGTAAAAAAATCTGTGATATGACTTGTAAAGAAAGTGAACAAAAAGCTCGAGGAGATACTGCAGAGTATATTAAATTTTTATCTGAAGAAAGCGATGAAAATCAAACAGAAAGTGATTTGAATGAAGCAGTAGAAGACATTTCTAATTTTGTTGATGATCAATTAGGAATTGTTAAACCCAATCAACAAGCGGCTCGTAGTGGTGAACTTGAACATGGACATGGTAAAGAGAAATTTAAAGATAAACAATATGAACCCAAATCTAAAGTAAAAATTACACCTGTTGAAAATTTACAAGAATTAATAAAAGAAAGATCCGAAGAAAGAGGAGAGGCTCTTGCAAACGAAAGAACAAAGATAAAAGAATCAAAATAGGAGAATTTTTTGTCAGGAATAAGCACATTAAGCGATGAAGCAATATATTTCATATTAAGTAAAAAATTTGAAAAAAAAGAATATCAAAACTGTTTGGATCTATTAAATCAATTTGAATCAAGATTGAAAGGTGATGGAGAATTTGCTAAAAGAAAAGAACTTTATACAATGGCAGTAGAGAAGAAATACCCATTTGATAGAGAGGATGTTTAAATGGCAGTTGATCCTAAAAAAAATCTTGAAGATATAGGATTTATGATTTATGAATTGAAGAATATTTATGCTCTGACAGATGATCCAAAAATTGATATAACATTACCTGATCCTTTTACGACTATTGAAGAAATAGCTTCCGATTCTTCTACTGCAACTGAACCCGAATATAAAAGACTTAAAGATTATGATGGAAATATTAAAACCTGGTTAGATAAAATAATAGACCTTACTCAAACACACAGCCCCGTCCCTTATAAAGAGATTGATGATGCAAATAATGAATTTTTTGAAAATGCTTCTCAAAATGAAAAAGATGAATTAGATAGTATATTTTCTGGAAATTTAGATTTCAATAATCCAACGAATGAAGAATTACAATCAATTGCATTTAGAGTATATGAAGCATATCAACTTTTAAAAGAATTATATGATACCTAATCGTTATGAACTCTCATCCATAGAAAATATTCCATTGTGGAAAAAATTTGAAAATAATACTATAGATAAAGAAAAACTATTATTTCTTCTTGTGTTTACAAAAATGTTTTCTCTTTCTTGTCCTGGAAGATTTGGTATTCTAGATCCAGAAGTATTAAAGCGAACAATGAAAAAGAAAAAAAGTGAAAAAAAATCTCTAGAAAAAAAAACTGCATATAAAAAATTCTTACTTTATTGTAAAGAATTAGAGTTTGACTATCCTTTTATTGAAGATTGTTTTTCAAAATGGATTCAAGAAATTCCTACTGCTGGTTTTAAAACTGGTACACCTCTTGAGTTTGTTGGTGGATGGACAGCGAAATCGATTTATAAAAAATGCTGGCATTCTGCTTTACAAGAACGTTTGTATATTGGTATGAATTTATATTTATTGAAAAAAAAGAATGTTACAGACTGAAAAAAATAATATTTTTCTATCATCATGGTATAATGCTGTATATGATTTTATGATGGTGGATTCTGTAAGAGATGATGGCGTACCTTTAGATTCTATTCCCCTCTTTCATTTTTTTGCTAATATTATGTTGAAAATATATCCTGATAATACTATATTTAAAAAATTTCTTAAAGATGAAAATTTATATGAAATTAAAAATAAACAACATTCATCGCATTATTTACAAAATGGTAATCAAACATTATGGGATACTAAGTTAGCATCATATTTTGGAACTTATTGGACAGAAATACAAGATGAGACAAAATATTTTCAAGAAGATATTAAAAAAGGTGATATATTTTTAATATACATAAAAAATTCTCCACCACAAATACAACAAAGATATATTCCTGCAATTTATATAGGAAATAATTATATGCTTGGACATTGTGGGTATGAGTTTGAACATATTAATGTCATCGAAGAGTCTACATTGACGGAAAAAAATTCATCATTAGCAGGTGTTTTACGATATAATTTTAATCGAACAGATTCACACACTCCATCTGATACAAAAGATATTGAAATATGGGAAGATTTTTGGGATGAAGAATATATTGCTTTGAATACTTTTTCATATAATAAAATTCGTAGCTCCCTTGCAAAAAGAGAATTAGTAGCTGATATAGATATAGTTGACAATAATGTTAACATTAATACTGATATTTCACCCATTCCGTATCTTCAAGATTTTTCTGAAATCTGGTTATTAAATGATTGTTTATGTTGTTTTAAAGAAGATATGATAAAAGAAAATGAATATGCTAGAAATTCAGAACTTTTACCATCTTTTGAAATGTGTGGTGGAATTTGGTCTGCTCGTTATAATTGGACTTTGAGATTTAATGCATCAAAATATAATGTTATTAAAAATTATTTAGAATTAAATAAGTTATTGTATAATAAAATAGATTGATATATGAATGTATGTGATTTTGTTTTTGATAAGATAAAACAATATGGTGATGAAATAGCNTTAATTGATTTTTCTACAAATAAAACAATAAAATTTTCAGAAATACAANCAAAAGCAGAAGCAATAGCCGCNGATCTTTCNTGGTGGAAGGGAGTAAATAAGGGAGATGTAGTTTCTATTATAGCTACAAATGAACCAAAATATGTTATTATAGTTTATGCTCTAATACGTTTGGGTGCTATTGTTAATTCGATTAGTCCCCTTTCTAATCAAGAGACAATGGTACAACAATTAAAAGATAGTAATACAAAACTTATTTTAAGTAATTTATTTACGCATCTTCAGTTTTTTGATAATGTAGTGCATTTTAATGATTTAATCGAAAGTGATATAAANAAATTACCAGATGTAAAAATCTCAAATGAAGATGAACTATTAATTCTTTGGACTTCAGGTACTACAGGTAAACCAAAAGGAATTGTACATACACATAAGAGCATGTTAGCACAATATGAAATGGCGATAGAAGATAAACATAATAAAATAAAAGACTATATGGGNCAAAGACATAAAGATATTGTTGCTGGAACTATGCCTTTGTCAAAGGGAATGGGGCTTTATGTATATGCATTTGGAGCAATGTTGCAGGGAGCATGTGTAGTAACATTACCAAAATTTGATACTGAAGAATTTATAAAATTAATATTNAAATATAAAGTTACAGTAGTACATGCTGTACCAATAATGATTGATTTTTTGATTAAACATCCTTTGATAGAGACNATAACATCTTTACGGGAAATTATTTCTGGAGGTAGTTCTGTNCCNNANAANTTAATTTCTNAAATAAAAAAACNAGANTTTAAATTGNGACAATGTTATGGTATGGAAGAAACTGCTTGTATTAGTTCTCCACAATATGAAGAAACACGTTCATATTCTGTAGGTAAGATATGTTCAGGAATTGAATTTAAAATAATTGATGAAACTGATGAATTATGTATTAGGGGACCAAATGTTATGAAAAGATGGTTAAATGATTCAAAATCATGTGTAGATGAAGATGGATTTTATCATACTGGAGATGNAGTCACTTTTGAAAAAGATGATACTATGANCATTGTTGGTCGCCTCGAAGGTAAAAATACTAAAACTACCANGGGAANTTGGAAAAATTAAAAGGATTATAAAAAATGATTGATATTGTAGACTTGATGATAACTATTCTNGCACCACTGGGACTTGCATTTCTTATGCTTTCTTTGGGTCTTAGATTAACNGTAGATGATTTTCTCAGAATAGCTAAAACACCTAAAGCATTTGGTGTTGGTATNTTAAANCAAATGNTNATTTTACCTGTTNTAGCTTTTATAATTGNAATACTTTTAAGATTAGAACCAATATTTGCTACTGGACTTGTACTTGCGGCATTGTGTCCCGGAGGTATGACTACTAATTATATTACTAAATTAGCAAAAGGAGATNTAGCATTATCTATTTCTCTTACTGCAGTAATGAGTGTAATAATTATGATTACTATTCCTCTAACGTTGACATTTGTTACACGGTATTTTCTGGGATCACATTNNNNCCCTTTTANTATTTTAGAATTGGGTNTAAAGATGGCGGGAATGACAACNATTCCAGTTATTGCAGGAATGTTAATTTCTAGATTTTGGTGGGCGGAGCATAGCGCAGAAAAGTTTCGTTTTGCTGTAGAAAAAATTGCATTTGGATTCTTTGTTGTTATCTTATTTATTGGTGTATATTCAATGTGGGAACAGTTTGTTGAATATCTTCCTGNTCTTGCACTTGCATCGATTTTATTAATGACCATTATGCTTTTTATTGGTTATAAAAGTCCTTTTTGGTTTGGATTAGGAGAAGCACAAGCNAGAACTGTTGCAATTGAAGCACCATATCAAAATCCAATAGTTGGATTTACTGTTGCAGGAATGATACTACCTAATGAAGNAGGGGTATTATCAATATTAGCGGCNCCCACAATAGTTTATGGCACATTAATGATNCCTATTGTTTTGGGAACCNTTTATTGNATCTATAAATTTAAAAAATAATGNCTATACACATATATTCTGATAGTTTTGGTTTTGATACTCAACCTAAAACTTGGCCATACGAATTAGAAAAATTACGAAAACAGAAAGTNATTTCTTATGGNGGTCAAGGAGTGGGNCCAAATTGGAGCCTAAGAAAATTAGTAGAGAATTTAGAAGATCCTTTATTTTTTGAATCTGAAGATGCTATTATCATTTTTTTATCTGATCAAAAGAGAATGGAATTTCCTTGGNTAGAAANNGATTNNCATTCTGATGGTATTTTTTTATTAGCAGAAGATATGTCTGTTTGNCCTTTTCGAAAAACTAAAGANTCAACTGATNGANNATTNAANCATTTAAAACAATATGAAACTTATAAGTCTGAAATAAAANCAGTTGCTAATACTTTAGGNCCAATGTTTTTATATGAAANTGTNAAAAATATNACATTTTTACANTTGTTATCTAAAAATTTTAAAAAATTTAAATTTTTAGTGTTTAGTAGTTTTAGTTTAANTCATTTTANTTCAGAATATNAAAATTTTAATATTAANTCTACTNANTTNNTACATAATNTGAATTTTNANTCATTAAATACANCAAATTTTCATTATGAATCANTACCAATGGCNTGGTTANCTGTTCGATTGNNANNAAAAGAAGAANNANNCAGAATTGGTAATCATATGACNGTNGAACAGAATAAAAATTTTGCATTATATTGTNATGNTNTTTTAAATAATGAAGAACCAGATANAAGNTGGTTTAGAAATCGACCANTNGAGATNNNTAGTAATAGCAAANANTTNATTTATGAATAATAAAGGACATAAACCATATAAATATAAATTAGATAACTAGATTTATTTAGAGGGTTATGAAAAAATTTAAAGATTTATCAGCAACAGCTAAAAAAGAAGTAAAAGAGCATTATAATAGTGTTCCTCATCAACATCCCCATATGAAAATGAATTATGATGATGTTGAGGGTAGAATGGCCAAACAAAGTTTGTACAAACTACACAAATACAGTAGAGAACTTTTTGAAATGCTCGATGATCATACAGAATTAGAAGCATGGGTTCAAGATAAAATTTCAAGAGCATGTTCTTATATAAGTTCTGTAAAGCATTTTCTTGAATATGAAATGGATCATGGTTCAGAAGACAATCCTTATGAAGAATTCGAATATGATGATGATCAGGATATGATTGAAGATGTTCATCATATTGATGATTTAATTCCATTACTTAAACAAATTTATAAAGTTCAAGAATCACATAAAATAAATTTGAAAGATGTTCAAGTAATTGTTGAACCTGATGATGCAGGGGTTTTATATGAAACTTATAAAAAATTAAATGACGAAAATAAGAAAGAATTTTCTAAAAAAATATTTGAAAGTAAAGAAGATTTTTGGAATATGGTTTCTTTTTCTAGAAGCAGAGGAGAATAATTAATGGCTTATAAAATACTTGGAACCGCAGTAAGTAATCCAGCAAATAGTACCATTGGATCAGCGACCGCAGTAGCATGTACATTGGCATCAACTGTAACTATTACTTTAGAAGATGGTGCTGGTACTGCTGAAGGAACAATTTCTTTACCTACAGGAACTCACAAAGTTTATAAAAAGTCAACTCAGACTTTAACTTTTACAGGATCTGCAACTTCAATAGCACATTCGGACTAAGGTCATGAATGAAAAGAATACACAAAATAAGTCGTGTTCGAACTATTGGAGGAAGACGAAAAGCATTTAGAAATATTTTTAGAAAAAATAGAGGATTAATTGGTAAGGGATATAGAAAGGTTGCGGGCAAGAAGATTCTTAAAAAAATGTCTGCAAAAGAAAGAAAGAAATTTAATCCCAAAACTAATCTGAAAATAAGACAGTCTTTAAGAAAAAGAAAAATAAAACAGAGATTAATAAACATAAAAAGAAAAAAAACATTAAGGTCTGGGTTATTTAGAGGAATTACAAAGCTAAATAAAAATATAAAAAGATGAAACAATTTAGAGTATTTAAAGACGAAGCAGAATATCAGCATGTTCCTCTAGAGGAAAGAAAGTTTACTCTTCAACAAAGATTGAAGGCGGGACAACGGGCTAGGAGAAGGTCTAAGTTGTTGAAGAGAGCAAAACAAAGAGCATTAAGAAGAATGGCGAGTCCAGAAGTATTACAAAAACGGGCTCGGAGAACGGCTAGAAATATAATGAAAAGTAGAATTGCTAAGGGACAAAGCCTTTCAAAAATGTCTCCTTCTCAAAAAATAATGCTTGCGACAAGATTAGAAAAGTTTTTACCAAGAATTAAAAAAATGGCCAAAAGATTAATAAAAGTTAAAAGAAAAGAAGAATTAGCACGTAAAAGAAATAAAACAAAAACACCAGGTCAAAAAGGTTAAGTTATGCATTTAATTACAGAACTAAATGAAAATGTAGAGTACGTTACAGAAGAAGGAAAAGACGGGAAAAAATCTCTATATATTCAAGGCCCCTTTATGATGGCAGAAGTGAAAAATAAGAACGGAAGAATTTATCCCAAAGAAGTTCTTATGAAAGAAATAAAAAGATATAATGAAAGTTATGTCGGGAAAAATAGAGCATTTGGGGAACTGGGTCATCCAGACGGTCCTGGTATAAATTTAGAACGGGTATCACACATGATTACTGAATTAAAAGAAGACGGTAATAATGTTGTCGGTAAAGCAAAGATAATTGATACCCCATATGGCAAAATTGTGCAAGATTTAATTGGTAATGGCGCACAATTAGGCGTATCTTCTAGAGGAATGGGTTCTTTAGAAGAAAAAGGCGGAGTGAAATACGTAAAAGATGATTTTTATTTAGCAACTGCCGCAGACATAGTTGCTGATCCTTCTGCTCCTGAAGCCTTTGTTCAAGGTATCATGGAAGGAAAGGAATGGGTTTGGGAATCAGGTGTTCTTAGAGAAAAGGTGATTTCAGCTATTCACAAAGAAGTTACCAAAGCGCCGTCTAAAAAACTAGAAAATGTTAAGTTAAAAGCATTTAATAGCTTTCTTTCAAACCTATAATTGTATAAATATAAACATGAGACAGAGACAATATTCTCACAAAATTAAGGAGTTATCACATGTCAGAAGAAAAAAATGAAGCTCTGGAGCAAGAAGCAACAAGTGAAGAAGTGACTGAGGAAACTCAAGAAGAGTCTACTCAAGAAGACGATGTTCAAGTCGATGAGGCTTCCCTTCCAGGTGCTGGAAAAAATAAAGAACCTATGCACCCCGCTCCTGAAAAAGCGGCTGATACGGGTGTGAATAATGAGGTTCCAGATGGACCCAAACCTGATTTCACAAAAGGGGTCCCATCTGCTAAGAAACGTCCTGCTGATAAAGGAAAAGTTTCTGAAAGTGCATCAAAGATGTCACTTATTAAATCAATTTACGATAAGTTAGATGAGATGAGTAAGGACGAAGTTGCTGAAATTCTTGGCGCACTTAACGAAGTTGAAGATACAGAATTCGATGAAGAAGGCAATGAAGTTGTTTCTGAAACTAAAGAAACAAAAGAAGTAGTTGCTAAAGAAGAATTCGACCTCGAAAGCGATGTTCAAGCACTTATTGAAGGCGAAGAGCTTTCAGACGAATTTAAAGAGAAAGCGGCCACTATATTTGAAGCCGCAGTTTTTGCCAGAGTAAATGATGAAATTTCAACAAGAATTGATAAACTGGATGAACAATACAAAACAGAACTTCAAGAAGCCATTGAAAACAATCGTACAGTTATGATTGAAAAAGTAGATGATTTCATGAATTATGTTGTTAAAGAATGGATGCAAGAAAATGAACTTGCAGTTGATAAGGGCATTCGGTCAGAAATTGTTGAAGATTTCATGGTCGGTCTTAAAAATCTATTTGTTGAACACTATGTCGATATTCCAGACGAAAAGGTTGATCTTGTAGATGACTTGTTCGCCAAAGTTGAAGACTTAGAAGGTTCATTGAATTCTGAGATACAGAAAAACATTGATTCATCTAAAGAACTCAAAGAGTACAAAAAGATGGATGCTTTGTATACAGTTTCAGAGGGAATGACTGAAGTTGATCAAGAAAAAATGATCAAATTGGCAGAAGGTATTGAGTATGAAGACGAAGAATCATATACTGAAAAACTTCAGATCATTAAAGACAAGTATTTTCGTACAGAAAACGCTGAAGACAAACAGGTTTTAACTGAAGGATCTACAGACACACAAGATGATATGGAACCAAATGACGAAAATTCTTCAGATGATGTAATGGCACAAGCACCTGAACATATACAACATTATGCTAAAGCCATTTCTAGAACTATTACTAAATAACAATTAAGGAGATTTACACATGTATCTTTCAGAAAATTTACAAAAAAAGTGGGCTCCTATTCTTGACCATCCAGAATTGGGTAAAATAGACGACCCATATCGTAAAGCAGTAACAACTGTTTTGTTGGAGAACCAAGAAAAGTCCATGCAGGAAGACAATCAAGTTCTTTCTTCACAGAATTTCTTGACAGAGGGACAGGCTTCAGGTGCATTTCCAGACACTGGTGGGGTTGCAAAATATGATCCTATTATGATTTCTCTTGTCAGGCGTGCAATGCCTAATTTGATTGCATACGATGTTTGTGGTGTGCAACCAATGACTGGTCCAACTGGACTTATCTTTGCTATGAGAGCAAGATATGTCACAATGAATCAGTCCCCAGAGGCCCTTTACAACGAAGCAGATACAAGTTTTGCTTCTAATACCTCTGCTGTAACACAAGCTGATAACGTTCCAGGACTTCACGTTCATACAGACGGAACAGCTAACGCTTCTCATACTTTAGTAGCAGGTGGATTATCAACTGCCGTAGGCGAAGGCGTAACACCTAATAACATGGCTTTCTCAATCGAGAAGGTTACTGTTACTGCGAAGACAAGAGCTTTAAGAGCAGATTACACAATGGAAGTTGCTCAGGATCTTAAAGCGGTTCATGGTCTCGATGCAGAAACAGAACTCAGCAATATTCTTTCCGCTGAGATTCTTGCAGAGATTAACCGTGAGGTTGTTCGTAAGATTTACAGGGAAGCCAAAGTTGGTGCCCAAAATAACACTACACAATCAGGTATCTTTGATCTCGACACAGATTCAAATGGTCGTTGGTCCGTTGAGAAGTTTAAAGGTCTCATGTTCCAGATCGAGAGAGAAGCAAACGAGATTGCGAAGAAGACACGTAGAGGAAAAGGTAATATGATTATCACTTCTTCAGATGTTGCTTCTGCACTTCAAATGGCTGGAGTTCTTGATTACGCTCCTGCTCTTGATAGCAATAATCTCAATCCTGATGATGCAGGAAACACTTTTGTTGGCGTACTTAACGGTCGCTATCGTGTTTATGTTGATCCATATGCAGTAACAAATGATGTCAACTACTTTGTAGTTGGATACAAAGGATCCTCATCTTATGATGCAGGTATGTTCTACTGCCCATACGTTCCGTTACAAATGGTACGTGCGGTTGACACAAACACCTTCCAGCCAAAAATTGGATTCAAGACTCGTTACGGTCTCGTAAGGAATCCTTTTGCAACTGGAGCCGCAGACATTACAAGCACAGGATCTTCGGATATTAGTGCAGATAATGCTGGTGCATCAAGCAATGAGTACTACAGGCTTGTAAGAGTAGCTAACTTAATGTAAGTTTCTCTAAAAAACTTAGTATACATAAAAGGAGTAGGGTAAAACCTACTCCTTTTTTTGTTTTTGGAGATATTATGCATTCTAAAATTGATTTATACAAACAACTTCCTCCCTATCCTGGTAATTCTCTTACACTTCATTTAGATAATATTAAAAAATTAATAGAAACTACAAAATCAAAAACCGCATTAGATTATGGATGCGGAAAAGCACAGCACTATATAAAAGACAGGATTCATTTATCATGGGGACTTGATAAAATGGGACTTTACGATCCTGCAGTATTAGAATGGAATAGTTTACCAGGAGATAATTTTGATTGTGTTATTTCTACAGATGTTTTAGAACATGTTCCAGAACAAGAAATAAATAAAACTTTAGAAGAAATTTTTACTTTATCGAATAAATGTACTTATTTGAATATAGCAATGTATCCTGCCCGCCAGATTTTACCAAATGGCGAAAATGCTCATTGTACATTAAAACCAAAACAGTGGTGGAGAACTAGAATATCTGAAACAATAAAAGAAAATATTAAAGTTCATGTTGTATATTCGTATACACATGGTAATAAAAACACAGAATATGAAATTTATACTAAAAAATGATTTTTTGCATAGGTAATGGTAAATCAAGAGAAAAAATAGACTTGCCTTTTTTAAAGAAAAAGGGTATAATATATGGAAGTAATGCTCTTTATCGAGATTTTACTCCTAATCATCTTGTTTCAACTGATCCAGATATGGTTAATGAAATAATTAAATCTGGTTATGCTGAAGAAAATGTTGTTTGGACAACTGAATATGTATTATCTAAATTTAGAACCATGCTTAAAACTGGAAAAATACCCAACAAGTATAAAGTTCGAATAATGCCTTTCGAAAGAGTACATCCAGTAAATTCTGGATGGATGAGTATTAGATTAGCTTGGAAACAACATCCAGAACAACAAATTTATATGATAGGTTTTGATTTGTTTGGTGAAAGAAAAAACATTTACGATGGAACTAAATGCTATGAACCAACAAAAATAATAGGAGATAGGGGGGAATTGAGTAGAGAGGAAGAATATAGAATACAAGAAGATGATAGAATTGGAATGTTCTATTTACTAAAAGAAGAATTTTGTCCTGGAATAAGATTAACAAGAGTTGCCGATGAACATAGAAAAGTTGAAAATATTGATAATATATCAACAGAACAGTTTTTTGAAGAAATAGAATGGCAGTAGTTGTAATAGGAAATGGAAAATCCAGACAGCATATGGATTTAAATAAAATTAAAGAAAAAGCATGGACATTTGGTTGCAATGCTTTGTATCGTGATTTTGCACCAGATTATCTTTTAACCATTGATCCTCATGTTACTCATGAAGTAATAGATTCTGATTATGCTTTAAATAATAAAGTTCTTATTAGTAATATGAATCCTCTTCCAGGAGAAGTTAGAGATTCTATGGAAATTCCTAATGATGCTATATTATATGAAAATGATCCAACTGGTTATGAATTTATTTTTAATGGATTTAGACAACATCATTATATAACTTGGATAAAAGAAAAAAGTCAAATATCACATGTTCCTAGTCCAATATATGGAGGAAGTGCTGGTATACAAACTATAAGAGTAGCACATACTTATTATCCCAAAGACATAAAATATTTAATAGGTTTTGATGTATTTGGTGAAAGAGATAATATGTATGATGGTACTAATGGATATCCTTCAGAAGGAACGGCTAATAATATGACAGATGAATTCATAGAAGGATTCAAAGACTTACTAAATATATATGATGATCTTATAATGAAAAGAGTTATCAAACAAAAACAATCATTAGAAAATATACCCAATATATCGGAAGATGAACTATGGCAGAATCTAGCAGACAACCAAAAAATTTAAATTATTTTATACCTACGGGTTTTAAATTTATGATTGACAAAATTCCAAACGTGAATTTTTTCTGTCAATCGTGTAATTTGCCTGGTTTATCAGCAGGTCAGTTTTTACAGGTAACTCCTCTTAGAGACATGCCCATTGCTGGTGATAAAGTACAAATGAATGAATTACGTGTTAGATTTGTAATAGACGAAGAATTACAAAATTGGTTAGAGATTTATAATTGGATTAAAACAATTACTTTTCCTGATAATCAAGAACAATATAAACAGGAAAATGTATACTCTGATGGTATGTTAACACTTCTTACAAGTAATAAGAATGTTCAATATGTGGCTAAGTTTACAAATTTATTTCCTATAGATTTAACGGATATAGAAATGTCTTCAGATGTTGCTGATGCAGAAGTTGTCGCCTCTGATGCTACATTCGCATATACTACATATAATATTGAAAGAATTATAGAGGAACGTTGATTATGAGGCATAATGAAATTAGAAAGCATACAAGAATTATGGACCAGTGATTGTGTTCTAGATGATTTACAATTAGATGTAGAATCAACAAGAATACCAGAACTTCACAATAAATATTTTAAAATTTTTTCAGATGAAAAATTAAGACTTGTAAAATATGAGTCAAAAATGAAAGAATTGTCTAAATTAAAATGGCTTTATTATACAGGTAAACTTGACAAAGATAGTTTAGATAAATTAGGGTGGGAACCATTTGAATTAGATATTAAATCTAGAAATAAATTAGATATAGATAGATTTTTAAATTCAGATAAAGATATAATTGAAATGCAAGAAAAAATTGAATATCAAAAAGAAAAAATAAATTATTTAGAATCAATTATAAAAACGATTATCAATAGAAATTTTTTGATTAAGAGCATAATTGATTGGAGAAAATTTACTTCAGGGGCATAATGTATGATTATTTAATCTTTGCGCCTCAATTATTTGAAAAAGATGGTGGTGCAATGGGTGGAACTGAAAGACAGATTGTAACTGTTGCAGAAAAACTTGCTAGTGAAAATTTTAATGTTGGATTAGTACATTCTCTAACAGATGGAAGTGATCGTATAATAAATGATGTGAAACATTTAAATGTGTTTAGACATCATTATGCTAGATCAAGAGTGAGAATACATTGTAATCAAATTGCATATAATGGAAATAGTTGGAAAAATTATTATATGTATAATCCCCATATTCCAGTATTATCACCTTTAGAGATTAATAGTGGAGATAAAACTTATATTTGGTTGCATAATTGGACAACTTGTCATGAAGAAGTGCCTAGATTATTTCTATCTAATGCACTTAAAAACTATGTTCAAGGCAAAGGAAAAAAAGTTGCGGGAGATCAAACTATTCATTATATGGTTCCAAAAGATATGGATAAACAAAAGCCAAAAGAAAAGAGATCAAATTATCTTTTCTGGATGAGTGCTTTTGGAAAAGGATTTAGAGAAGCATTAACAATTTATGTTGCTCTTTATGATAAAGGAATGAAAAGACCTTTTTATGTTTGTTGTCCTCCTCAAAGACAAAAGAAAGATGTTAAAATATTTACAGATTTTATGGCAGACCTCAATAAAGACGGATATCCTATTCATTTTTTAGGAGAATTAAATTATGAAGGAGTTTTAAAAAGTTTATCAAATGCCGCTTGTCTTTTTAGAGCAGGAATGCCTCAAGAAACTTTTGGTCTTGTTTATCTTGAAGCAAATAAACTGGGAGTACCTGTAATAACGCATGAATCAGATGCGGCTGAAGAAATATTAACAGACGAAAATAATATGTTTATAAGAAAAGATACAACTATAGATGATGTTTATAATTGGACTATTGATATTGAGAAAAGAAAAACATCAGTTGATATGAAAAAATTCGATCCTGATAAAATCATTAAAAAATGGATTAATTTATTAAAATGAATTCACCAAATCCAAAAGATTTAATAAAAAACAATGCCCAATTTGCTTATCCTATTCAATGGAGAAGATGGGAAGTGATTAATGTTTTTATCACACAATTTAATTGGAAAGTGGGGGTTGAAATTGGTGTTAATGAAGGTGAAAATATTTTTGAAGTAACAAAAAATAATCCAACATTAAAAATGTATGGTGTTGATCCATATAAAATACAAAAAGAAAATACTTTGTATGAAAAATATATGGGCGGAGAATATACTGATAATTCTTTGAATATAATTAAAAGAAAGACATTGAAGAAAGCTCTTAAATATCCAAATCTTGAAATAATTGTAGATACTTCCATTAATGCTTCAAAACAATTTGAAAAAGAATCAATTGATTTTGTTTTTATAGATGGAGATCATAGTTATGAAAGTGTTAAAAATGATATCAAATATTGGGAGCCAAAAGTAAAAGAAAATGGTTTAATTATAGGTCATGATTATAATTGGGGAAATGTTGCAAGAGCAGTTGGAGAATGTTTTACTGAAGTTTGGATAATGTCTGATAACGTTTGGGCGGCTTCAAAAATCTGGTTAAGGAATGAAAGAAAAAATTTCAATAGACAAGAAAAATGAAGTATATATGTTGGTTCAAGCAGAACCAGGTATTGAGCAGGAAATAAGTGAATATTTTACTTTTTATATTCCTGGTTATAGATTTATGCCATCTTATAGAAATAAAATGTGGGATGGTAAAATTAGACTTTTTAATTTAAGATCAAAAGAATTATATATTGGATTAATAGATCATTTATTGAAATTTTCAAAAGAGAGACAATATGAAATAGAATATAAAAGTTTTCCCAAAAGTTTAAATAAATATAATAAAGAAGATTATGAAAGATTTGTCAAAAGTCTTGCATTAACAATTGATGCTAGAGACTATCAGATTGATACGTTTCTATACGCTATAAATCATGAAAGGTGCTTACTTCTCTCTCCCACAGCATCTGGCAAATCTTTCATAATTTATCTTCTTTTGAGATATTATCAACAAAAACTTCCAACCTTTAAAGCATTAATAGTAGTTCCTACAACATCTTTAGTTGCACAAATGAAAAGTGATTTTGCTGATTATTCTAAAACAGATAATTGGGATGCTTCGGAAAATGTTCATCAAATTTATGCGGGTAAAGATCGAGTATCATCTAAACCAATTTATATTTCTACTTGGCAATCTTTATATAAAATGACTACTACTTATTATGCTGAATTTGATTTTATTTTAGGTGATGAGGCCCATCTTTTTAAAGCAAAATCACTTACATCAATAATGGAAAAGACAACCAAAACGAAATATAAATTTGGAACAACTGGAACTTTAGATGGTACGTTAACACATAAATTGGTATTAGAAGGATTATTTGGAAAGACTTATACAGTAACAACTACAAAAGATTTAATAGATAAAAAAACATTATCTCCATTTCAGATTAAGTGTTTAGTTTTACAATATCCTGAAAAATTATGTGAATTAGTTAAATCATATAATTATAAAGAAGAACTTAATTGTATTGTTTCAAATGAAGCAAGAAATAGATTCATTAGAAATCTTGCAATAAGTTTAAGCAATAATACTTTAGTATTATTTCAAATGGTAGAAAAACATGGAAGAATAATTTATGACCTTATCAAAGAAAAGACAAAAGAAGAAAGAAAAATCTTTTTCGTATACGGAGGGACAGAGACCTCTGATAGAGAAGATATTCGAAAAATCGTTGAATCTGAATCAGATGCCATCATTGTTGCGAGTTACGGTACCTTTTCTACTGGTATCAATATTACTAATTTACATAATGTTATTTTTGCTTCTCCTTCTAAGTCAAGGGTAAGAAATTTACAGAGTATAGGAAGAGGTCTCAGAAAAAATGTATCAAAAGAAATAGCTACATTATATGACATATCTGATGATTTTTCTTATAAAAGCTATAAAAACTATACTTTAAAACATTTTGTTGAAAGAATAAAGATTTATAATGAAGAGCAGTTTGAATATAAAATAATAATTGTACCAATTGGCGCTCCGCAGAAATTTTAGCATTTTTACCGTACGATTGAATATATATAAAATCAATTATACTTGACAAATAGCAAATGTTTATGTTATCATAGTAGTTCAATTAATAACTTAATGGAGAGCCATTATGGCCAATTATATAAACAATGAAGATTTTCTTAATGCAATGATTGTGTATAAAGAAGATATTAAGAAAGCAGAGGAAAAAAATATAGAAATTCCACCTGTTCCAGATTATATAGGAGAATGTTTTTTACTTATAGCTGAAAGGCTTTCTTTTAGACCCAATTTTATAAATTATGCATTTAAAGATGATATGATCTCTGATGGTATAGAAAATTGCCTTCAATATGTTAATAATTTTAATCCAGAAAAATCAAAAAATCCTTTTGCGTATTTTACTCAAATAATTTATTGGGCGTTTGTTAGAAGAATACAAAAAGAAAAAAAGAATTTATATATCAAATATAAAGAAATGGAAAGAATGTCCTATCTTGAAGATCATATAGAAACAAGTTCGGATGATAGTAAAGAATATTTAAGTTTAATCGGATCTGCAGATTCTAGAAATATGATATCTCAATTTATAGAAGATTTTGAAGAAAAAAGATTTAAGAAAAGAAAGAAAAAAGAAGATGATACCATAGTTTCTAATATAGGATCTGTTAGCATATGAAAATAGCATTAATCACGGACACTCATTGGGGAGCAAGAAATGATAATATCGCATTCTCCAATTATTTTAGTAAATTTTACGATAACATTTTTTTTCCTCATCTTGAAAAATATAATATTAAAGCATGTATTCATTTGGGAGATGTTGTTGATAGAAGAAAATATATTAATTTCAAAACTGCTAATGATTTAAGAGAAAATTTCGTAGAACGATTATGGAAAATGGGAGTTGATACTCATGTCATAATCGGAAATCATGATATTTTTTATAAGAATACCAATGATATAAATTCTATGGAAGAATTATTTACTTCATCAGATGGTCAATATGAACCTTGGATTTATGCGAGTCCAAGAGAAGTTGAGTTTGATGGCACTAAAATAATGATGATGCCTTGGATTACTTCTGATAATTATTCAGACTGTGTAAGTGCTATTAAAAACACTAAAGCACAAATTATGATGGGACATCTTGAAATTAGTGGATTTGAAATGCATCGTGGACAAATATGTGATACAGGCTTTACTGCAGAAATGTTTTCTAAATTTGATCTAGTTTATAGTGGACATTTTCATCATAAATCTACACAAGGAAGTATTACATATCTTGGTAATCCTTATGAAATAACTTGGTCTGATTATCAAGATGCAAGAGGTTTTCATATATTTGATACTAAAACAAGAGAATTACAATTTATTCAAAATCCGTATAATATGTTTCATAAAATTTACTATGATGATACTAAAGAGACATTTGAAAAAATTAAAGAAAGAGATTATGAAAAATATGCAGGATCTATTGTTAAAATTATAGTTGTGCAAAAACAAAATCCATATTGGTTTGATACAATGTTGGATGAATTATATAAAGTTGATATAGTGGATATATCAGTTATAGAAAATATTGATCTTGAATTTGAAGATGATGATACAGTTGTGGATGAAGCTGAAGACACCCTTACAATTTTGAGTAATTATATAGATACATTAAATATACAAAAAGATAAAAAAGAACTTGACACTTTAATAAGGACATTATACAATGAAGCAATCGACTATCAAATCTCAGCTTAGAGAACTTGAATTAAATTTACCAGATGAAATAATAGTAAAATTAGCATTAGATGCACATAAAAGAGATGTATCTTTAAATTCTCACATTATTGATATTTTGAAAAGAGAAACAAAAAACAACGCATTTGATGGATCACCTCAATTACTTACTGAAAATTAAACTTGATGAATTATTCGTTTTAGAAAAGGAATATATCAAGACATATAAGCATAAATATCAAAACAACAGAGACATAGCATACGCTAAGGTTCTGGCTTGCCAAAAAGAAATAATAGAAATATTGAAATCAAATTATGATAAATTTTCATAAGATCAGATGGAAAAACGTTCTTTCCACTGGTCAAAATTTTATTGAAATTGATTTAGACAAAAATCCAACAACTTTGATTGTTGGAGAAAATGGGTCTGGTAAATCTACAATATTAGATGCTCTTACCTTTAGTCTATTCGGAAAAGCATTTCGTAATATTAATAAATCTCAAATTATCAATTCGATTAATGATAGAAATTGTCTTATTGAAACAGAATTTTCAATTGGTAATAGACACTATCTTGTTCGTAGAGGAATAAAACCAAATCTATTTGAAATTGAAGTTGATGGAGCATTAATAAATCAAGATGCAAAAGTAAGAGATTATCAAGAACATCTTGAAAAAAATATTCTTAAATTAAATTATAAATCTTTTACTCAAATTGTTGTTCTTGGTAGTTCGTCTTTTGTTCCTTTTATGCAACTCAAATCAAATGATCGTAGAATTATTATTGAAGATTTACTCGATATTCAAATATTTTCTACAATGAATTTTATATTGAAAAGCAAAGTTTCTAATTTAAAAGAAGAACAATATCAAAATGAATTAAATTTATCAAAAGCTGAAACTGCTTTAGAATTACAAGAAGATTTTATTTCGAAAATGAAAAAAAGCAATAAACAATTAATTGCTAGTAATCAAAAAAAAATTAAAGATTCTCATAAACAAGTAGAAAAATATAATTCTCTTGTTGCAACTTGTGATAAAGAAATAGCAACTCTTCAGAAACTTGTTAATGATTTTGATAAAGAACAAAAGAAACATCAAAAATTAGAACTATATCAGAATGAAATTGAAAAAAATGTAAAGAAACTTGAAAAAGAAATTGAATTTTACAATGAAAATACGGATTGTCCAACATGTAAACAAACAATTGATGATGAACATAGAAATTGTGAAATTCATTCAAAAGAAGAGAAAAAAGTAGAATTAAGTGAAGCAATTAGTAAAATAGGGAGTGATATTAAAGAATCGCTTTTCGTTATTTCTGAAATGCAAACAACCCAAGAAAATATTACTAAAATTCAAAGTACTGTAACAAAACATAATGTTTCGATATCTGCAATTAATCAATATATTGAAAAAATAAATGAGGAAGTAAATCAATTAAATGAAAATGATGTAGATGTTTCAGATGCTTCTGCAAAATTAAAAAAAATAAAATCAGAACAAAAAGATTTTTTAACATTAAAAGAACAGCATAGTAATACGCAATCTATATATGATACTGCAAGTGTTTTATTGAAAGATGGGGGCATTAAAACCTTGATTGTCAAAAAATATCTTCCAATTATGAATAAATTGATTAATAAGTATTTGGCAAATATGGACTTTTATGTTTCATTTAATCTTGATGAAAATTTTAATGAGACAATTAAATCTAGATTTCGTGATGAATTTACTTATGCTTCTTTTAGTGAAGGAGAAAAGATGCGTATTGATTTAGCTTTGCTTTTTACGTGGAGAGCAATTGCTAAGTTGAAAAATAGTATGAGTACTAATTTACTTATACTAGACGAAGTATTTGACAGTTCGCTTGATGAAGATGGAACAAGTGATTTTCTTAAAATAATACATTCTCTTGGTAGTGCATCAAATGTGTTTGTGATAAGTCATAAGGGAGAAATACTTTATGATAAATTCAAACACATGATTAAATTTGAGAAAATTAAAAATTTTAGTAGGATAGTGTAATGATTTTAGACCTCGTAGATGGAGTACATCCTTTAATAGAAACTAAATTAGACGAATTTGATTTCGATTCTAATAAAACAACATATTTTGATGATGAAAAAGTATTACATACATTGAATGCTCACGAATTAGAACAAATACTTCTAGAAAACATGGTTCATCATGAAGGATTGGGTATTTCTTCTAATCAAATAGGGATTAATTGCAGAGCATTTGCAATGTTACATGAAGGCGAGCCTTTGATTATGATTAATCCTAAAGTTATACAAGCAACAGAAGAAGAAGTTTTGATGAAAGAAGGATGTCTTACGTGGTTTGGTTTATTTCCTAATGTAAAAAGACCTAGTGGTGTTTCTATTAATTGGAAAGATAGAGATGGTGAAGATTATAATGGAAATTTTATCGGTCTTTCTGCAAGAATTATTTTACATGAATATGATCATTTGAATGGCTATACTTTTTTTGATAGAACAAGTACATATCATATGCAACAAGCAAGAAAGAAAAGAAAACTATTTTTAAGGAAGGTGAAAAATGGCAAAATATAAATTATTAGTTGAAGATGTTGGAGATTATTCTGAAGATAATTTGTTAAAATTATTCTATCTTGTTATTAAACACAGGTTTGAACATTTTTTAAAAGGCGAAGGTTTTCGTGATTGATAAAATTATCACGGATATTATTGATCAAGAAGCACCCGATCAAACAGTTGCAGTATTGATGTCTGGAGGAACAGATAGTTTAACAGTTGCCGCGGCCGCTCATAGATTGAATAAAAAATTAAATTGCTATACATTTAGAGTCGATGGAAAAGATTCTGATGATAGCATATATGCAGAAAAAGCATGTAAGTATTTTGGTTGGAATTTTAAACTTATAGATGTTCCAGTTAACAATATTGAAAATGATTTTTTTACTTTGATTAGAAAATATGAATGTAAAAAGAAAACTCATGTAGAATGTACATTTCCCTTTTTATATGTTTATCCTCATATAAAAGAAAAATATATTTTAACTGGTTGGGCCGCTGATGGTTATTATGGGGTGAGCAAAAGAGCAAATATACATTTCAAACACACTAAAGAATTGATGGATAAATTCAGACAGGGTTACTTTGGTAAATTAGATGAGACTACACAAAAATTTATTCCAGGAAATCCTGTAGGAGTGAAACAACAAATGATGTTGGCAGAATCAATAGATTCTATTTTAGTTGCTCCATACATTGATAAGACGGTCTGGGACTGGATGATACAGTACGATTGGGATTTTTTCAATAAACCATATCAGAAAGCTCCTCTATTTGATGCATTTCCCGAATTGCTTGAAATAAAGAGAAGAAATCATTTGAATTTACAGTTAGCCGCAGGAATACCAAATTATTTTGAGAAATTGCTTGACAATAAGAAAATTAATATCTATAATAGAAGCAGAATAATGGATTTAGTCAGAGATTGGAAAACTACAACTACAAATATAGAGGAATTTTTTGTATGAGTTATCAAAAATATTATGTAAAAGATGTTAAAGAAAAATCATCTGAAAAACTATTTAATGTTATTAGTTGTTTTGCTGGTGGTGGAGGAAGTTCTACTGGATATAGACTCGCTGGAGCAAATATTCTTTTAATTAATGAATTTGTTGAAGAAGCAATTTCAACATATCAAGCAAATTTTCCAGATACAAACGTTTTAGTTGATGATATTAAAAAATATACATCAGATGATTTTTTAGAAATGGCAGGAATTAAAGTTGGAGAATTAGATTTACTTGATGGTTCTCCTCCATGTTCTGCATTTTCACTTGCAGGTAAGAGAAATAAAGGATGGGAAGGTTATGTAGAAGATACAAGAGAATCTTCTATTGATCTTGAAACTGGTGAAGTTGTGCAGACAGGAGAATTAAAGAAAAAAGATGGAATAAAGAAATATTCTGAAGATAAAATTCAAGAAAGTATTGAAGATTTGTTTTTAGAATATATAAGAATTGCTAAGGGAATTCAACCAAAAGTTATCGTAGCAGAAAATGTTAAAGGAATAACTTTTGGAGAATCTAAGAAAAAACTTTTAGAATTTATTAATGATTTTGAACGAATAGGTTATGAAGTTTCGTATCAAGTTATGAATGCGGCTGATTTTGGAACACCTCAAGGAAGAGAAAGAACTATTTTTATTTGTGTTCGAAAAGATGTTGCAGAAACGATAGGTCTTAATTTTATGAATATAAGTGGTATTTTTCCTACTAAAACTGTAACTAAACACGTTACAATGAGAGAGGCTTTTGAAGATATTGAAAATGATCCCGAAGAAATTAAAATGCTGACAGAGTTTGTCGAAGGTTCTTTTCAAAAAAAATTTTTAAGTTTTCTTCCATTTAATCCAGAAAAACCGATTAAACCCTCAGATAAACAATTTCGTGAATTTAACCCTAAAGGATCATGTTTTAATATGATTCGACCAGCACCCGATCTTCCTTCTCCTACTTTGACTCAACAAGGTCAGAAGAAAGGATTGTCTGGTGTTTTTCATTATGCTGAAAATCGCAAACCGACCATTGTTGAATTTAAAAGACTTATGGGTATGCCAGAAGATTTTATTTTAACAGGTGATTTTGATCAACAAGCAGAAAGATTAGGAAGAATGGTCGCTCCAAAAATGATGAAAGAAATTGCAAATAGTATATACAAAAATATACTAGAACCCTTTAATAAAAAATAATTATGAAAGCTGATGTCAAAAAACAAGTAAAAGAGAAACTTGCAAAATATAATATGAAATATGCCGCTATGGACTGGGACTATAAGTGGTTTTGCTTTGAAAAGAAGCCGAAATGTGTCGATGATACATGGGATGTCAAAGATGGACATTATATGAGAATTCATACTCTTCCTACTGAAGGTTTTGACTGGAGAGATTCATTAGTCCAAAAATAACCAAGAATTGTCTTGACAGTATTTCCAGATATTGATACCATATAAGTGAAGGTTAAAAACTAATCAAAAAGGATATCTTATGAATGAAATACAGTCTACAAAATCTCTTTTAGCAAAACTTCTTGCTTCTGAGAACATTACAGTAGAGCATGGTAATTATCAAACAGCATCATTTGATGTTAAAAATCGGGTCATTCGTCTACCAATTTTCAAGTATATGAGTGGTTCGATTTATGATTTGATGGTTCTCCATGAAGTTGGACATGCACTTTGGACTCCTTTAAAAGGATTGCATTCTGAGAAGAATGAGAAGGGTCCTGGATTTAAGTCTTATCTTAATGTTGTTGAAGATGCTAGAATTGAGAAAAAGATAAAAAGAAAATATCCAGGTGGTTCAAAGCCGATGATTGAAGGCTATCGCCAACTTGTATCAGAGAACTTTTTTGCAACAAAAGATCGTGATCTGAATGCATTAAATTTGATTGATAGAATTAATTTACATTATAAAATCGGTGCATCTGCGGGTATTGAATTTGATGAAATAGAAAGTCCTTTTCTTACTGAAATTGATAAAGCAGAGACTTTTGAAGAAATTTATGATATAACTGTAAGACTTTATGATTATTCAAAAGAAAATGAAAGTCAAACAGATTTTCAAGATTTTACTGATTTTGATTCTTCAATGTGCGAAGGTTTTGAAAGTTTTGAAGAAGAGCCTGAAGTAATGGGTGATTCTCCGCTTGAGTGGATGGAAGAAGAGGAAGAACGTGAAGATGCCAAGTCGGGTATGAGAGGTGATAGTTTAGAATCTGAAGAGGAAGAAGGATCTTCTGAAGAAGATTCTGCTGGAACATCTGAAGAAGATTCTGCTTCTGCTGGAAATAAAGGAGAAAATGAAGATGAAAATGGAGATAAAGGTAAAGAGGCGAGTGGAATAACTTCTGGTCTTGAGGGTGGAGTATCGAATGATGAAAGATATGAACCTAAATCTATAACTGATGAAGCATGGCAAGAATCAGCAAAAGATTTAAATCAAGAAACTGACCGAATTAGGGAATATGTAACAATTCCAAAAGCAAATTTGGAAGAAATAATTGTTCCTCACAAAGAATTATATAAGATGACTCGGGACTATTTTAAAGATTCTAAGTATGAAGACGGTCGTTATGATGAATTCTTTGCCGCCGCACAAAGTATGGTGAAAGATTTCAAAAGAAAAAATTCAAAAACAGTAGATTATCTTGTTAAAGAATTTGAAATGAAAAAGAGGGCTGATGAGTATAAAAGAACCAGCATTTCAAAAACTGGTTTACTTGATATGTCTTCAATTCATTCTTACAAATATAATGATAATCTTTTCAAAAAAGTTGCAACTATTGCTTCTGGAAAAAATCACGGTCTTGTTTTATTCATAGACTGGTCTGGTTCTATGCATTCCAATTTACCTGGTACTATTGATCAACTTTTGAATCTGGTTTTATTTTGCAGAAAAGTAAATATTCCTTTTGAAGTATATGCTTTTACTGATCGTAATATTAAACAACCACTGGTTGATGGACAGCCAGTAGATTCTTCAGTTCAAGAAGATATTAAACAGAAGGACAGGGTTTTCTTTCAAAAAGAAGGTCATATTGCTTCTAATTCTACTTTGTTTTTGATGAATCTTTTTAGTAGTTCAATGTTAACTTCAGAGTTGAATTATGCTATGCAAATTATGATGCAAATGAAGATGAGATATGATACTGAAAATTGGTACGGTTTTAGATACAGTATTCCATATCATTTTGAATTGGGTGGAACTCCTCTTGATGCAACAATTATTACAGCATTGGAATTGATTCCTGAATTTCAAAAGAAAAATCGTGTACAAATTGTAAATACAGTTTTTCTTACTGATGGTGAATCTCACACTAATACTCAAGTTTGGAGACCTAATAAAGAAGGTGTTCTTGATAAAGAATATTTTGATAGTAGAGGAAGAGACACTTATTATACTGATCCTGTCAGTAAAAAAACTTATACATCTACAGGTCGCCGATCTGGAATGTCTACTCATACTTTTTATAAGATTTTGAAAGATCGATGTAAAGTCAATATTCTGGGATTTTTCTTAATAGGAAAAAGATTTAAATGGGTAAGTTCTGATATTTCCTGGGGTACAAAGAATGCTCCAAATCCTGCTGAAATTTTAAAATTATTCAAAAAAGAAAAATCATATGTTGCTTCAAATTGGATCGGATATGATAAATTATATTACATTAAAGATGGTAGTGATTTGAATGTTGAAGATGAAGGTTTTGCTGTTACTGAAGATGCTTCAAAAAGTCAATTGACTAAAGCATTTAAAAAATTCACTGGCAAAAAACTTACTAACAGAATTGTTCTGAAAAGTTTTGCAGAAATGGTCGCATGAATTATGGCAATCGATAATCCTGTATGGGACAATAAAAATAAAGAAATACAAAAAATCTTAACAGAAAAGATTCTGACAGATTCCCAATTGCTTAAAGCAATGGAAACTTCAGCCCATAAGGAAATAAATAGACTGCAAGAACATGCAAATCTTTTAGTAAAACAAGCACACGAAATCATGGAAAGAGTACAATTAACAAAAAGAATACATGAAAGAGTTGATATTCAATTTCGTATTGTAAAAGAAAAACATTATTTTTTATATGAAGATGATACATTATCTTTAATTTCTCCAGAAGAATGGGATAAGAAAGAATCATCTATTACAGTAAAACAATTAGGAGATGGAACGTGGGAAGAAGTAATTAATTTGGATGAAAACCAAGAAATGTCTTGACACTATTGTTGAAATTTGAGATAATAGTAGTGAAGAGTGAGGGAAGAATGAGGTGAATACCGCCCGGCTCATGGAAATGTTTGCCCTGTGAATATAGAAAAGCAGGTAAGAAAAAAGGAGCGCCCCGCCGCCATGACATTCACTCTTTATTTTTTATAACTTATATATTATGGAGATTGTGAAATGAATGCTAATCAAAAATCGCTTATTGAAGCCGTTATTGAAGCAGGTTATGAAGATGAAATTACACGTCCAGAATTGAAAGCAATTGGAAGAAAACTTGGTGTAAGTACTGCATGGGTGCAAAAAAATACTGCATACAAGGTTGCTAGAGGTGTATATCGTATCCCCCAAATTGATGGTTCTGTAAAAAGTGCATTAGCACAAACTGTTGCTAGTGAAAACATCGAAGAAAAAGAAAATAAAGTGATTCCATTTCCAACACAAACTGAATCTTTTATTCCAGATAAAGATTCTCATTTTGTTAGATTTGGACATTGTAAAGATGTAGAGTCAATTGTTAAATCAAGAATTTTTTATCCAACATTTGTTACTGGTCTTTCTGGTAATGGTAAAACTTTCATGATTGAACAGGTTTGTGCAAGACTTAATCGTGAAATGTTTCGTGTTAACGTTACTATTGAAACTGATGAAGACGATTTGCTTGGTCACTATCTTTTAAAAGATGGTGAAACTGTTTGGCAAGATGGTCCAGTTATTCAAGCAATGAAACGTGGTGCAATTTTGCTTCTTGATGAAGTTGACCTTGCATCAAATAAAATTATGTGTTTGCAACCTGTTCTTGAAGGTAAAGGAATTTTTATTAAAAAGATAAACCAGTGGGTTCGTCCTATTCGTGGTTTTAATATTTTTGCTACTGCAAATACTAAAGGAAAAGGTTCTGATGATGGTCGATTTATTGGAACAAATATTCTTAATGAAGCATTTCTTGAAAGATTTGCAATTACTATGGAACAAGAATATCCTAGTATAGGAGTTGAGAAAAAAATTCTCAATTCAGTTCTTGCTTCTCTTGATTGTGTAAATACAGAATTCGTTGAGAAACTTACAAATTGGGCGGATATTATTCGCAAAACATTTTATGATGGTGGTGTTGATGAAATTATTGCTACTCGCCGATTGGTTCATATTTGTAATGCTTATGCTATCTTTAAAGATAAAATGAAATCAATTCAAATGTGTGTTAATCGTTTTGATGAAGAAACAAAATCAGCTTTCCTTGATTTGTATAGTAAGGTTGATGCTGAAGTTGTTAATCCTAACGATGATCCTGCGGCTGAAGGAGAAGCGGCACTTGATGCTGAAATTACTGAATCTACTGAATCCGAAGAAGATCCAGAAACTCCTTTTTAATCGTTTTATCTGACAGTATAAATAATAGAGGATAAGATTTACTCTTATCCTCTATTTTTTTATCATTTTCACGTGGAGAAATAATGCAGATTGAGATCAAAGTTGAAGAATTAAGAAAGAAAAAAATATTTGTAGCAACACCAATGTATGGTGGAATGTGTCATGGAATGTATGCAAAATCATGTATTGATCTTGCAACATTGTGTGCAAATTATGGAGTAGAATGTAGATTTTTTTATATATTTAATGAATCTCTTATAACCAGAGCAAGAAATTATTTAGTTGATGAATTTTTAAGAACAGAAGGATTTACACATTTAATGTTTATTGATAGTGATATTCATTTTGATCCAAGGGATGTTTTATCTCTTGCGGCTTTATGTGATGATGATAAACCTATTATTGGTGGACCTTATGGTAAAAAATGTATTGCTTGGGAAAAAATTGTGCAAGCAGTAGATTCTGGAATTGCAGATAAAGATCCAGAAGAATTATCAAAATTTGTAGGTGATTTTGTATTTAATCCAGTTCAAGGAACACAAGAACTAAAAATTAATGAGCCAGTAAATGTTTTAGAAATTGGAACTGGTTTTATGATGGTTCAAAGACCAGTTTTTGATAAATGGAGAGAAGCATATCCTCAATTTCATTATAAACCAGATCATAATCGTTCAGAGCAATTTAAAGGTGATCGATATATTCATGCATATTTTGATACAGTCATTGATAATGAACAATATATGCCTATGGGTTCATCGAATAAATCTGATAGATATTTGTCAGAAGATTATGCATTTTGTCAGTTAGCAAGACATATAGACATTCCTATCTATTTGTGTCCTTGGATGAAATTGGGACATATTGGTACTTATGTTTTTGATGGTTCAATGGCTGATCTTGGAAGAATAGATACTTCAAATCCACTTGCAAAAAGTCATCAAGAACAATCTCAAAAATTAAGAGCGGCTAGAATAAAAGTTACTGAAGAAACAGAAGCAATAAAGAAAGTCGAAAATATTGAAAAAGTAAAAGGAACCAGGCAAGAAAGACGAAAAGCATTAAGAGATAAGAAGAAAAAGAAGAAACATTGACATATGTTACTGCGTATGGTATAATGATAATTAAACAATCAATAGAGAAAAATTATGAAACTAAGTGATCAAACGGTTTCTGTTTTGAAAAATTTTGCTAATATTAATAGTGGAATTTTCTTTGAACAAGGAAAAGTAATCAGAACAGTTGCTCCTACCAAAGCAATTTTAGCGAAAGCTAATATTGTAGAAGAAATACCAAGAAATTTCGGTATATATGATATAACAAAAATGCTCGGTTCATATTCTTTATTTGAATATCCCGAAGTCGAGTTTGAGGATAAGTATATTGTTATTGAAGACAAGAAAAATAAAAGAAATGTTAAATATTGGGTTTGTGATCCTGAACTTATTGTAAGACCACCAGAAGGAAAAGAAATTGCACTTCCTTCTGAAGATGTGAATTTTGTTCTTGATTCTGATGCACTAGATTTTACAATTAAACAAGCTAGTGTTTTATCACTTCCTGAAATAGGTATTATAGGTAATGGTACTGATATAACTATTTCTGCATTGGATTCACAAACTAATGAAACTTCTTCCGAACAAGTAGTCGGTGAAACTGATAAAAATTTCAAATTTGTTTTCAAGTTTGAAAATATTACAAAATTGATGGCTAAAAATTATAGTGTCTCTTTATCAAAAAAGGGATTATCTAAATTTGTCAGTTCTGATAATGTTATAGAATATTTTGTTGCTATCGAATTAGCAAATTCTATATATGAAGATTAATATGTATATTATGGATAATAAATGTTTGGAGAATCTTTTTTATGGGTCGAAAAATATAGACCTAAAACAATCAATGAGTGTATACTTCCTGATAGATTAAAAACAATTTTTCAACAGATATCATCGGAAGGTCGTATTCCTAATATGATTCTTTCTGGCGGTCCTGGTATGGGTAAAACGACCGTTGCGAAAGCACTTTGTAATGAAGTGGGATGTGATTTTCTTATGATAAATGGTTCTGAAGAATCTGGTATTGATGTTTTACGTACCAAGATTAGAGGATATGCATCAACTGTTAGTTTTGATGGTAAAAGAAAAGTTGTTATACTCGATGAAGCAGATTATTTAAATCCCCAATCTACCCAGCCCGCCTTAAGGTCTTTTATTGAAGAATTCGAAAAACATTGTTCATTTATAATGACATGTAATTATATTAATCGAATTATTGAACCTCTTCATTCTAGATGTCAAACAATTGATTTTCGTATAAATAAAGAAGAGAAGTTAAATGTTGGATCGAATTTCGGAAAAAGACTTTATACTATCCTAGATCAAGAAAAAGTAGATTATGATAAGAAAGTGGTCGCCGAAGTGTTGATGAAACACTTTCCCGATTATCGCCGAGTATTAAACGAACTCCAAAAATATTCTAAATATGGTAACATAGATTCGGGCATTCTATCCCAAGTTTCCGATATAGATTTGTCTGAACTTATGAATCATATGAAAGATAAAAAATTTAATGAGGTACGAAAATGGGTTGTTAATAATTTAGATAATGATCCACAAAAAATATACAGAAAAATATATGATGTTGCAGAAAAGTATGTACAAACAACCTCGATACCTCAATTAGTATTAATTTTGGCAGACTCCCAATATAAATCTGCATTTGCCGCAGATCATGAATTAAATTTAGTTGCATGTCTTGTAGAGATAATGGTAGAATGTCAATTTAACTAAGAGATAATATGATAAAAAATACACTTATACAAGTTCTTTTGTGTTGGTTAGTTGTTGTTTTTACAATAATGGGTATAGGTAAAGTAATAAAAGGAGAAGAAAGTAGGGATCCTTATCCAAATATAAAATTACATAATTGGACAACACAATTATTGTATGATACTACAAATGCTTGTTATCAAGGAACATTACGATGGATAGTTATGTCTAATCCTGATCTTGCGGGTATTCCTCCTGGATTTGAATCTCAAAGACAAATGTTAGTGCATTGTTTTTGTGTCATGGATAGAATTAGATCAAAATATAAAATAGAAGAATATCGTAAAAGAGTTTTTGACAGCCAGTTCATTGGAGGACTTTTTATGGATAATGCATTTGAATGTGTAAAAGATGAAAAAACGTTACGTTCTTTTTTTGTTGTGGAAGACAACGAATCAATTAAAAGATTAAATATACCACAATTTGATAAACCAACAGAAATACCAAGAGAGAACCCTGAGGATTCAAAAGAAGAGTCACCAGACCAACAACAGGAAGAATCGGAAGGATCTCCTCAAACAATTTTTCAAGGATAAAAATGAAAAACATCAAGTATTATGGCTTGATATGTTTTTTTATTATTATTTCACTTGTACCGATAAACATATCAGCTACAGAAAACAATTTTGGAGAAGTCGTTGAAAGGGCGAAAAAGTCAGTAGTATTACTGTCTATGAACCCTAGTGATAATCCAGAAACAAATCCAAATTCATCAGGACTATGTTCTGGTGTAGTTATAGATGATATTGGTCATGTTCTTACAAATTTTCATTGTGTTTATAAGCAAAATTTTATAAAATTATATTATTATGATGAAAATGATTGGGCTGATTATGATGTAAATGTAATAGGTTTAGATCCGCTTGCAGATTTAGCAGTACTTCAAGTCTTAGGAAAAGAAGAACCGATTCCATATCTAAAATTTGCAGAAAATTCAGATAATATAACATTAGGAACTGATGTTTTTGCATTAGGACATCCTATGGGAATGGCATGGAGTTTAACTAAGGGAATTATTTCTAGTAATGAAAGATATGCAAGACACCCTTTTATTAAAGCACTTCAAACTGATTCTGCAATAAATAAAGGAAATTCGGGCGGCCCTCTTTTGAATATGAAAGGGGAAATTGTAGGGATTAATGCATTAATTGTTTCTAGAATTTCTGAAAATGCAGGAATAGGTTTAGCAATTAGAGGTGATATTGTAAAAAAATCTGTTTCATCTATGTTATCTACTGGAAGAGTTGATAGACCAGCAATTGGTATTATGATTATGGAATTGGTCAATGAGAATACAAGAAAAAAAATATCAAAAGAATTTCCTAAACTTAAAGAAAATTATATTCCAAATACCTATGGAATATTTGTGAGGTCTGATAAAAACCCCAAAGGAATAAAGAAATTTGATACTATTATTGCAATTAATGATGTTATGACCAATGGTCAAGTACAATTTTCTGATGAAATAAGTAAATATGATGTAGAAGAGATTATTACTTTGACAGTTATACGAAAACGAAGATATTTAAAAGTCGATATTCCGTTAAAGGTTTTTCCCGTTGATGCTGATGCAATGTATTCAGCAATACGAAGACCAACATTACCAATAATACCAGAAAATAAATGACTCCTTTTGACTTCTTAAATGATATTAATTATGGTAAAAAGAACCTGATGGTCAATGATGTTGATCATCAGGTTGAAAAGCAATATCTGCCTTTTATTGTCAATAAAGGACTATCTTATACAATGGATACAGTCATTTATGCGAATGAAATGAATATTCGCCCAAATACTGATAAGAAACTGCAATTTGACTATTTAATAAATACAATCAGACGCAATAAACGCTTTCCAAAGTGGATAAAACATGAGGAAAACGAAAACATCAGAGTGATCATGGATTATTATGGATATAATGTACAAAGAGCAAAAGAAGTATTGTCTTTGCATTCCATGGAAGAAATTAGTCAACTAAAAGAAAAATTAGACACGGGCGGTGAAAGGAACACAAATGTATGACATCGGTGAAATGGTAGAAATTATTTTAAAAGAGAGTGATGATTTTTTAAAAGTAAAAGAAACACTAACTCGTATTGGTGTTGCAAGTAGAAAAGAAAAAACTCTTTATCAGTCTTGCCATATTTTACATAAACAAAGTAAATATTATATAGTGCATTTTAAAGAGTTATTTGCTCTTGATGGTAAGCCTTATAATTTTTCAGATACAGATATTGCTAGAAGAAACACAATAGCAAATCTATTAGAAGAATGGAATCTTGTTAAATTAGTAGATGTAGAAAAAACAAAAGATCCTACTTTACCCCTAAATCAATTAAAAATACTTTCCTTTTCTGAAAAAGAAGAATGGACATTAACACCGAAATATAATATCGGCAAAAAATCATAATGAATGGAACATTTGAATTGCAAGAAAATTTAGGAATTTTTTGTTTGTATGATGATGTTGAAGTACCATCATTAGCAACTGAAAAGTCGGCATGTTTTGACTTGAAAGCATATCTTAGATCACACACAAAGGTACTTGCATATAATTCTTACAATCATAAAAAAGAAATTCTTATACAAAATAATTCTCTATCTATGTTACCGCATTGGAGATATTTGATACCCACAGGAATAATTTTCGATATTCCTAGAGGGTATTATGTTAAAGTTCATCCTCGTTCTGGTAATGCGCTGAAAAGGGGTTTAATTACTGCAAATAATGTTGGAATAGTTGATGAAGATTATGTAGAAGAATGTAATTGTATTATGAGAAATGTATCACATACTCCTATTCAAATTGATCATGGTGATAGAATTGCACAAGCAGAATTACGTAAAGTAGAAAATTATAACATTAAACTTGTACATAAACGACCAAAACAAAAAACAGATAGAGATGGTGGATTTGGATCTACTGGACAATGATTATTGATTTGAAGGAATTTATAGATGATGATTTATTTTATACTTACTTTTCTCATAAAGTTAATCATGCTAAAAGTGCAACATCATCTTTAAAAAATTTTCCAATTAAAAAAGACGGATATATAGGATATGATTTTTATGGAGATTATTTAACAATAATTACTCATTTAAAAATTACTTCTCGTATTTCAAAAATTTTAAATAAAGAAATAATACCTTCTTTTTGTTTTACAAGAATGTATTTTGAAGAAAGTAAATTAAATGTCCATACAGACAGAGAATCATGCGAAATTGCTGTATCACATTGTCATTATGGTGAACCATGGAAAATATATATTTTAGAAGATGATTTTATAACTGGAAGGGGAGATAGTATTTGCTATGAAGGCAAAAATTCACATGGTAGAATTACTCCATTAAAAAATAGATCATTATATTCTTTTTATTTTTGGGTTGAAAAAGATGGAAAATATGATGAATTTAAATATGATAAAAGACCAGAAATGGAAAAAGTATATCTATCAACCCTTGACAAATTATATATATAAGAGTATAATAGTTCTTATGAGAGTGTAAAATGAAACTCTCATTTGTTGCAATCAGCAACATTCCTCTGGCTTTATTGCAGAGGATTAATTAATTAATCTGCCTATAAAAGGAGATAATATGTATTTAGTACCGAAATCTATCGAAGAACTCAATCGCCAACTATCAATGTCCGTAGGGTTTGATTCTTTTTTTAATCGTCTATTTGATGATGCTTTTTTAGCGAATAGTTCACAGGGGTATCCTCCTTATAATATTCGCAAAGTGACCGATACAGAGTATGCTATCGAAATTGCCTTAGCAGGATTTACAAAAGACGACCTAGATATAGAACTTGCAGATGGAACACTTACAATAAAAACAGTTCCAAACGAAAAACAAAATGATGAAAGTTATTTACATCATGGAATCGCCAAGCGAGTCTTTACCCGAAGATTTAACCTTGCTGATGATGTCATTGTGAAGGGTGCAGATTTGTTCAATGGCTTGCTTAAAGTTGAGCTGGAGCGAGTTATTCCTGAGGAGAAAAGACCTCGCAAAATTGATATAGATGATGGCGTGAAAGTGGTTGATCACAAAGTTGTGTAAAAAAATAACAACTTAAACAAATAAAGGGGGGTCATGATTATGACCTCCTTTTTTTTAGGATTCAATACAATGAAACTCACCAAAAATTTTTCATTCAAAGAAATGACTTTTTCTGATACTGCTATTAGAAAAAATATAGACAACACCCCTGGTTTAGAAGAAGCAATAAATTTGACAAATGTTTGTAATAATATTTTGCAACCAGTAAGAGATCATTTTGGAAAAGTAGTAAGAATTAATTCTGGATACAGATCAGTTAAATTGTGTTTAGCAGTAGGAAGTTCCGCAAAATCTCAACATGCAAAAGGGGAGGCCGCGGATTTTGAAATTAATGGTGTGTCTAATCATGATTTAGCAAAATGGGTTTATAATAATTTAAATTATGATCAAATTATTTTAGAATACTACGATCCAAAAGGCGATCCCAATAGTGGTTGGGTTCATTGTTCTTATAAAGCTGATGGAACAGGTCGTAAGCAAGCTCTAATTATTAATAAAAACACAAAGGGCAAATATCTCCCATGGAAGCCATAGAAGCATTTTTTTGGAAATGTTATCTGCAATTATTATTCGGACTTCATTTATTAATTCATAAAAAAACGTGGATTGACAATCATATTTTATTATGCTATACTAATTTAGATAAATTAGGTAGCAATTACGATAAATCCTGGTACTACAAATTCACTAAATGACCTTTTATACAAATGTTCAAAATTGGGGCGGTAAAATCTATTACAGAGGAATAGATTCTAACGGCATTCACTTCAAAAAAAAGTTGGATTATAATCCAACTCTATTCATTAACTCACCAGAACCCACCGAATATAAAACTCTTGAAGGAACATGTCTTGCTCCTGTTGAATGTGGTAATATTAGACAAACAAGAGATTTTATAAAAAAGTATGAAGGAGTAGAGAATTTTAAAATCTACGGAAATACAAATTATCATTATACTTTTATTACAGATAATTTTCCAGATCAAATTAAATATGATTTAAGTAAAATAGTAACTGCAAATATTGATATCGAAACTGGTTCTGAAAATGGATTTCCTAATCCAGAAACTGCTCCCGAACCTGTTACTGCAATTACTGTTTCTTTAAATGGAAAATATTATGTTTTTGGTTGTGGTGAATACAAAAAACATAGAGATGATGTTGAATATTATGAATGTGAAAATGAATTACATTTACTTCAAGAATTCATGTCATTGTGGTCCAAGCAAGATATAGACATTGTTACTGGTTGGAATATTAAGTTTTTTGATATACCATATCTTGTAAATAGAATGAATTTGTTATTTGATGAATCATTTTATTATGATTTATCGCCTTGGCAGTTTGTGAGTGAAAGGACTGTTATGGGGTTTGGAGGAGCAAAACAGCAACAAGCATATGAACTTATGGGTGTTGCGACTCTTGATTATTTGGATTTATTTCGAAAATTTACTTATACNAATCAAGAATCTTATNNNTTANATCANATTGCTCATGTTGAATTAAATGAACGAAAANTAGATTATTCTGAATATGGTTCATTNCATACTCTTTGGAAAGAAGATTATCANAAATTTATAGAATATAACGTAAAAGATGTNGAACTTGTNAATNNATTAGANGATAAAATGAAANTAATNGAAATGGCTATTGTATTAGCATATGATGCNAAAGTNAATTATACNGATGTTTATACACAAGTTAGAATGTGGGANACTTTNATNTATAATGAATTAAGAAATAAAGGTNTACAACTTCCTCCTAAAAAAGATTCAATAAAAGATNGNCCNTATATNGGTGCTTATGTNAAAGAACCTATTCCNGGAATGTATGAGTGGGTTGCTAGTTTTGATTTGGATAGTTTATATCCACATTTNATCATGCAATATAATATTTCTCCNGAAACATTACTTACAAAATTTCCCCAAAAATCATTATCNNTTGATAAACTTTTAAATNAAGAAATTAGTACTGATTATGCTAAAACNGAAGATATNTGNATAGGAGCTAATGGNTTTCATTTTNCAAATGAGNATCAAGGATTTNTNCCAGAAATGATGGANAGAATGTATGCNGANNGAAANAANTTTAAAAANGATATGCTCAANNCANNACAANNNNTNGAAANNGAAANNGATGNANNNGANANNTTNCGNNTNATNAAAGANGTTTCAAGATTAAATAATATGCAGATGGCNAGAAAGATTCAACTTAATTCTGCTTATGGTGCTTTAGGTAATCAATATTTTAGATTTTATGATGANAGACAAGCAACGGCTATTACNACTGGNGGNCAGCTTTCAATTAGATGGGTTNANAATGATGTTAATCNNTATTTGAANAAAATTCTNAAAACAGAANATAAAGATTATATTNTAGCCGCTGATACTGATTCGATTTATNTNNGTTTAGATNATTTAGTTAAATCTGTTTTTNCTGATACNAGNGATAAAGAAAAANTTATTAANTTTTTAGATAANGTATGTGANACAAAAATACAAGANTGTATAAANGATTCATTNAANNNATTGCATGTATATATGAATGCATTTGAACAAAAAATGAATATGTCTAGAGAAGTTCTNGCAGANAAAGCGGTTTGGACTGGTAANAAACANTATATTATGAATGTTCATAATNNTGAGGGAGTNCANTATNCTAAACCCAAATTAAAAGTAATGGGNNTAGAATCAGTTAAATCTTCAACTCCAGCAGTTTGTAGNGANAAATTAAAACANTCTTTNGATATTCTTATGAATGGNNCTGANGANCAAATGCAGAAATTTATTGAAGAATTTAANGANTCATTNCAAACNCTTCCTCCAGAAGATATTGCATTTCCAAGATCNGTTAAGGGAATTGACAAATATAGTGATAGTGTGTTATTATATAAGAAAGGNACGCCTATACATGTAAAGGGAACNATNATACATAANAANNTACTGAAAGAACANAAACTNANAAAGAAATATCAAANTATTCAAGANGGNGANAAGATTAAATTNTCNTATCTNAAAGAACCNAATCCTGTAGGNGATACTGTAATTAGTATGGGAACAGTATTGCCTTCAGAGTTTGGNTTACATNAATATATAAATTATAATATGCAATTTGAAAAGTCTTTTTTAGAGCCGTTAAAAAATATATTAAAATGTGTTGGATGGGAACATGAAAAAAGAAGTACACTTGAAGATTTTTTTATTTAAGGAGATATAATGAGTTTTTTAAAAGAATATATTAAGGAGGTGGGGAATGAATATGCTGGATTGGTTTCAGATGGTATTGAAGCAGGCGATGTTGAATCTTTCATTGATACTGGCAGTTATGCTTTTAATGCTTTACTTAGTGGCTCAATATATGGAGGTTTGGCCTCAAACAAAATTACAGCATTCGCTGGAGAAAGTGCAACTGGGAAAACATTCTTTGTACTCGGTATTGTCAAACANTTTTTGNAAGANAATCCTACTGGTGGNGTTCTTTATTTTGAGTCTGAATCTGCNATAACAANACAAATGATTGAGCAACGAGAAATAGATACTACTCGTATGGTTATGTTACCTGTTGCTACAATTCAAGAGTTTGCATATCAAGTTACAAAGGTTCTTGATAAACATCTTGCTAGTGAAGATAGAAAGCCNTTGATGATATGTCTTGATAGTCTNGGTATGTTATCTACTTCAAAAGAGGTGGGAGATGTTGCAGAAGGTAAAGANACAAAAGATATGACAAGAGCCGCACTNGTAAAAGGAACATTTAGAGTATTAACACTTAAAGCAAGTAAAGCAAAAGTTCCTGTATTAATTACAAATCATACTTATAGTCAAATTGGTGTGATGTTTCCACAGCAAATTATGGGTGGTGGTACTGGTCTTTATTATGCTTCAAGTAATATTGTATTTCTTTCAAAAAGAAAAGAAAAAGAAGGTACAGAAGTAATAGGTAATATTATTCATTGCAAAAATCATAAGTCTAGATTGACAGTAGAAAATAAAATGGTTGATGCATTAGTGACTTATAATAAAGGATTAGATCGTTGGCATGGTATGTTAGAACTTGCTGAAGAAGCTGGTATTTTTACTAAAGTGTCAACAAGATTTGANCTTCCAGATGGTACAAAATTATTTGGNAANNNNATNATGCAAGATCCTGAAAAATATTTTACTGAAGAANTAATGTTAAAAATCGACAAATATTGTCAGGAGAAATTTCTATATGGAACAACAAAAGACAATGAAGAAGTGGTACANGATGGTGAAGAATCCTCAGAATGAAGAGGATGATCAATTCGCTTTTGCTATCACTAAAGGTAAATTTAAAGATGTAGTTTATAAGTATAATCGATTTGGATTAATAGAACCAGATGCAGAACAAGAAGAGTTGAAATATCGGTTCGAATATGATATACTTGAAATACCTGGAGAAATCAGAGATAAGAAATATTCTGATACTGAGGGTGTAGAATTTGAAAAATTAATAGGCGACATTTTAATAGAAGTAATTCAAGAAAACATAGATTTAAATACAAACGAAGATGACGAGGATAGAGGACACGATACTGAAGAATCTGATATTCAATGATGAATATACCAGAAAATCTCTTCCATATTTAAAAAAAGAATATTTTACAGATCATAATGATAAATTTCTTTTTGAAGAAATAGAAAATTATGTGAATAATTTTAATGTTCTTCCTACCAAAGAAGCCCTAATTATAGAAGTTGGAAATAATTCGAAACTTACTGAAGATCAATTTACTGATGTTTCTAAAAAAGTTACAGAATATTTCGATAATAAAGAAGATACAGAAACAGATTGGTTACTTGAAACTACTGAAAGATTTTGTCAAGATAAAGCAATTTATAATGCAGTACTTGAATCGATAGGTATTATTGATAATCAAAAAGAAACACAAAAAGATAAAGGAGCTATACCAGAAATTTTATCTGATGCTCTTTCTGTTTCTTTTGATCCTAACATAGGTCACGATTACATTGAAGATTCGAATGAACGGTTCGAATTTTATCACAAAGTTGAAGAAAAGATACCTTTTGATTTAGATTATTTTAATAAAATAACTAAGGGCGGGTTATCCAAAAAAACTTTGAATGTCACTCTTGCTGGTGTAGGTGTTGGAAAGTCATTATTCATGTGTCATCATGCGGCTTCTTCAATTGCTCAAGGATTAAATGTTTTATATATTACTCTTGAAATGGCTGAAGAAAAGATTGCAGAAAGAATTGATGCAAATTTAATGAATATTACGATAGATGATTTACATGATATACCTAAAGATATGTTTGATAAAAAAATAAAAAAAGTTAAAAAATCAACATCAGGTAGATTGATTGTTAAAGAATATCCCCCCGCTTCTGCGAATGTAAATCATTTTAGAAATTTATTGAATGAATTAAAATTAAAAAGAAAATTTGTACCTGAAATTATATTCATAGATTATTTAAATATTATGGCTTCATCCAGATTGAAGTATGGTAATACTGTAAATTCTTATAATTATATTAAATCTATTGCGGAAGAAGTACGTGGTCTTGCAGTTGAAAACAATCTTCCTATTTGTTCTGCTACACAAACAACTAGATCAGGATTTACAGATACAGATTTTGGACTTGAAGATACTTCTGAATCATTTGGACTGCCAGCAACTGCAGATTTTATGTTTGCTTTAATTAGTACAGAAGAATTAGAAGAACTTGATCAAATTTTAATTAAACAATTGAAAAATCGTTATAGTGATCCTGGTAAAAATAAAAGATTTGTAATTGGAATTGATAGAGCAAAAATGAAATTATATGATCTTGAAGAAACTGCACAAGATGATTTAGTTACGAGGTCTACACAAAAGAAAAAGCCAAGATTCAGCAAAAAAGATAAAGATGATGATCCAGTATTTGATGTTGGAACAAATAATAGAATGAAAAGAAAGAAAGATTTCTCGGAATTTTCCTTTAATTAGCTTGACATAATTTCTCATTTTGATATAATAATAGTGTATTGGTTGAGTTAGAAGCTCTTTTTGTTAATCTCAAATAGATGAGGTGATATGTATAAGTTTATTATGATAATTGCAGTTGCATTAACAATATTTTCAGGATGTCATGCAGGTCGTTATGCTGTAGCTGGTAGTGATACAAAAGGACTGCCTTTTGGTACTATTCTTACAATTGGTGGTCAAAAAATGATTGTAGTCAGTCAAGCAACTCAAGAAGTAAAACTAAAACCTTATAGTTCTGTTGTAGTAAAAAAAGAAACTCCAACTCCATCTGTATCTATGACAGGTGTTAAAACAGAAGAACCCAAAGGTAATATAGTAAAACCAGAGTGGGACAGTAAAAAAGTTGTTACAGAAGGAGTAAAAACTGTTCAAGAATGTCAAGATCCACGAGGATGTCCTCAGGATGTTGCAACTGGTGAATGTCTTGAAGGGTGTTCTGAACAAAAAGTAAAAGTTGAAATGACAGAAACAATTGTTACTCCAGAAATGAAAGTAGAAGTGACTAAACCAGTTTCAGATACACTTGATCCTAAGTTAGTTCTTGATGTCTTATTTCGATATGAAGCAACTACAAGCACCCCAAAATTAAAAAGCTCGTTTAGAAAATATTATGGTAAACCTGAGTGGTTATGTGTAATGATAAATTACACAGGAACTAGACGAACCAAGGTATTATTAACAAAACTCCTTTATTCCAACCCCAAATTTGTCCAGATGTGTAATACAGCATTCCCCAGTAATGCAAATCAATGGGATGAACTTCCAAAATCAAAATACTACAATTAAACAGTCCTCAATTAGATAATATAATAAATAGTTAGTGACTATTTATGTTTATATTACAGTACTTAGAGGAAAATGATCGATTTTAAAGAGTTTTTGCTAGAATCTCAGGGTGCTAACAAGCACCTTGAGCATATAGAAGATGAAGTTTTAAATGGTGGTTTCGATGGTGTTAAGAAGGCAATCACATATTTAAGTTCATTAGGATCAACTTTAAAGGGGTCTTCTTCTAAGAAAATTACAATAACGACCAAATGGGATGGAGCGCCAGCAATTGTAGCTGGAATAGATCCTGAGACTAAAAAGTTTTTTGTAGCAACTAAGCACGGAGCATTTGCTAAAGAACCCAAATTAAATTTTTCAGATGAAGATATTGAAAATAATCATGAAGCAACAGGGTTACAAGATGTATTAAAAGATTCATTAAAATATCTTAAAGATATTGGAATGGATGGTGTTTATCAAGGAGATTTATTATATAGTCCACAGAAAGCTAAAACACTACAAAATATAGATGGTGAATCGCATGTTGTTTTTACTCCAAATACTATAACATATGCGATTAAATTAAGAAGTGAACTGGGTAGAAAAATAACTGCTTCAAAATTGGGAATTGTTTGGCATACAAAATATGTTGGTGAAAAAGTAAATCAGATGGATGCTACATTTGATGTAAATGTTGATAATTTTAAACAAACATCAGATGTGTGGTTTAAAGATGCTGAATATGAAAAAATGGATGGAATAGCATCTTTTACTAAAGAGGAAACTGAAAAATATTTTAGTGTACTTTCGATGGCAGGTAGAGTATTTAGAACTCTTAATAAAAAGTTGTTGGATGGTATAAAAGATGATAAATACTTAAATACACAGATTAAAGCATTTGCTAATTTTAAAATAAGACAAGGTATGCCCATTGGAAATGTTAATAGTCATGTTATTGGTTTGATTAGATATTTACAAAATAAGTTAGACAAAGAGGTTGATAAATTAAAGTCGATAAAAGGTAAAGAAAATAGGCGTAAAAAAAATGAAGATATTTTAAAATTTTTTACTGAGAATAAGACTGCATTGAAAAATATGTTTCAGATGCAAAATATTCTTATAGCCGCTAAAATGATAGTAATTAAGAAATTACAAGATATTCAACCTTTAACAAAAACATTTATACAGACCGATAAAGGTTTTGAAATTACAAATCCAGAAGGATTTGTTGCAGTTACATTAGATGATGGAGCAGTAAAATTAGTAGATAGGCTAGAGTTTTCTAGACAAAATTTTTTAGCACCAAAAACATTTGGGAGTCGTTAATGCAAGTAGCAGAACAGGGTCTTTTAGATAAATTAGGCGAATCTTATATTAATATAGCATTGTCAGAAGATGTCGATGCACGATTAAAAAGATTAGCAAGAGAAGGTTTAATCGGTAAAGAAGAATATGCATTGTTTCTTAAAACAATGAAAGATTTGGAAGACGATAAAAAACCAAATCCAAAACAAAGAATGCTGATTATAAGAATTTTTGATAAAATGCTTGGTCTCATTATGGGCGATAAAGTTGTATATCAAAAAATATTACAAACTGTTAAAAAAGGCAAAAGAAATAAAGCAAAAGTAGCAGAAGAAGCCTTTAGAGATACACATACTACAATTGTACATGATGGAATAGAATATTATGTTAACGATGAGAAAAAATTAGTAGAAGTGCCGTCTTCATTTGAATAAATAATTCTATGAAGATTTATAAGAATTTTTTAACAGAAACAAAGCAAGAAAAAACAGCAGTTGTGACTTTTGGGAGAATGAATCCTCCTTCAATAGGTCATGTTAAACTTGCAAAAAAAATTGGAGCAGAGGCAAGAAAACATAAGGCAGAACCTTTTATTTTTTTGTCCCCTACTCAGAATGCTAAAAAGGATCCTTTAGGTCCAGATAGAAAAGTCGTTTATGTTGAAAAAACGATAGGTCAAAATATTAATATTGATATTAAACCTACAGTTTTTGAAGCATTATCTGATTTATATTCTAATGGATTTAAAAAACTTGTATTTGTAGTTGGTAGTGATAGATTAGCTAAATTTTCAAAATGGATATCAGAATATAATGGAAAAGAGAAAAGACATGGATTTTATGATTTTATAGATATCGATTTTGTAAGTTCAGGAGATCGTGATCCTGATGCTGAAGGTGTTGCTGGAATGTCTGCATCGAAATTAAGAGAATTTGCAGTTTCTGGAGATTTTGATAGTTTTAAACAAGGAACAAAATTATCTGTTAAAGATACAAAGTCTATGTATAACGAAATTAGGAAGGCAATGAAAATAGACACTATAAAAGAATCGCTTAGACCTGGAACAAAAGTAAAAGTTGCTCATCCTGCAAGAGGAAAAGGAATGGTTACAGGAAAAGTAGTACGTTATGATGATCAAGGACCACATTCTCCTTTTTATGTTGTTGCTATTCCAGGATTAGCAAGATCAGAAAAAGTACCTGCACATAAAATTAAAGAAGGTGCAGAATATCCTAAAACTCCTGCCGCAAAAAAAGTACATTTAGCTAAAATAATGAAAAAAGTGAAAGACACTCAAGCAAAAAAAGAAAAAGCAATGGGAGTAAAAATAATCGATAGAACTCCTGATTGGATGTTTCCTAAAGAAGAAGTTGAAATAGATGAAATGTCTAAAAAATTGCTTTATAGAGCCGCATCAAAAGCAGAAGTACAAGGAAGAGAACCTGAAAGTCCAGGTTCAGACACAGGTTTTGGTAAGAGAGATCCCGCAATAAGATTGAAACGAAGAAAACAAGCTGTTAAATTTGTTAAAGGAATATCTAAAGCAAAAGAAGAAGTTGAAGTAGATGAAGCAAAAATAGAAAAACAACCTGATGAACATCTTAAAGCAAAGATGAAGCAATTGCGTACTAGCGGAAAAACTGATATGCCTTCTTTACAATTTATGATTAAACGTATTGGTAAAGAGATGAAGAAAAGGGGACTAGAAGAAAAAGCGCCTCCAGGAAGAGAAAAGCAAGTAAAAGCATTAAAGAAAAAAGTAGGTACAGAAAAAGCATATGCATTTGCTTGGGCGCAACATAATAAACACGGATTACCCGAAGAAGCAGATCGAAAAAGACTCCCGACAAGGAAACAAATTAAGAAACATTGGGCTAATACTCAAATAAAAAGAAAAAAAGAAATGATGAAGTCCAGTCATCCAGGATATGATGAATCTGTTATAATAGACAATTTAAAATTAAAAGCCGAACAGTCTGGTATTCCATTTAAAATTTTACAAAAAGTATATACTCGTGGAATTAGTGCATGGAATACAGGACATAGACCAGGAACTACTCCCCAACAATGGGCAGAGTCAAGAGTTAATTCATTTTTGACTGGCGGTAAAACTAGATTAATCGCAGATCAAGATTTATGGATTCAAGTTAACTCTGAGCATAGAACAAAGGAAGAAATGGATACAAATCATGCATTCAAAAAATGGTTAGCTTTTAGTGAAGGAGATGTAGTTGTAGACACTCCTCAAGGTAGATATGTAAAAAAAGGATCTGTTGCTTCAGAAAAAATGAAAGCAAAACGTGCTTTTAGAGACAAAAAAGACAAAGATCAAGTATCTACTAGAATAGCTAATCCTATAGAAAGAAAATATCTTCAACGTAAAGATGGAGGAGAGAAATAATGGACTTTAAAACGCTTCACGAAGATTGGAAAACTTTATCACCAGGACCTTTTACAGAACCCGAAGATGAAGCAATATATAAAGAATTTATGAAAATAAAAGAGCAAGGTGATGTACATCATCATCATTATGCTAAAGGTGATAATCCTGATGACAAAAAGAAACGAGAAAAAGATGCTAAAGCAAAAGCAAAAGAAGGCGAAGCAAAAGCAGATAAACCAGACAGTAATGGTGAAGCAAAACCAAAAGAAGGTGAAGCGAAAGCAAATGGTAACGGTGAAGAAAAACCAAAATTAGATCCTGTTGGAAAAGAAGATGGGGATATTGATAATGATGGTGATCAAGATAAAGCTGATAAGTATCTAGCAAAGAAAAGAAAAGCAATTGGTAAATCTATTAAATCACAGAAAAAAACAAAAAACGAAAAACCTATAAAATTATCAGGCGAAAAAGAAAAAGTTAAACTTCATAAGGGAGTTGAAGAAGCAAGTACATATAGAGATAGTAAAAAAGCAGATGATAATAAAAAGGTCAAGAAATTTGCTTTTGGAAAGAAAAAAGAAAGAAGAATTGCAGGCGTATATCATTCAGGATATAGTAAAGAAGAAACAGAACTTGGAGAGGGTCACGAAAAAGAAATTGCTAATTTTATGGACAAATCATTTCAAGGAGTAGACTATCATTTTAAACAAGGCGCACTTCATGTAGCAAAAGGATTTAGAGGAAAAGTTGCACGAAGAATGGCGGGTGAAGGGATTAAACCTCCTATAAAAGGTATAAAAGAAGAAGAAAACTTAGATGAACTTTCTCCAGAATTGATGAGAAGAGCATGGCAGGGTGCAACTAAAAAAGCCGCAATGGCGGGTAGACAAAAAGTAGCAGATAGAGGTGATAAGGAAGCGGCGGCAGATCATGCTAAAAGACGAAAACAAAGTTCTAAATTTTTTGGCAAATATATTAAGACACAAGAAGAAGCTGAACTTGATGAAGCAGAATATGTAAAACCAGTTTTCTCAGGTAAAGAAAAAGCAAATATAAAGAGAACACTCGGATTTTCATTTGCAGACAAAGTTAAAAAATATAATAAAAAATTACAAAAAACAAAAGACTCTATTAAAAAATATAAATCAGAAGATACTGAAGTAGATGAAATGAGTGCAGTACAAAAAACTGCTCTTAATATTCATAATCAGAGAGTTAAGTTGGGTATTGTTAAACCCGGTACTAAAAAGATTAATAAGAAAGAAAGTGGTGTACAAAAGGCGGCTAAAAGTGCAGGAATGTCTAGTGCAGAACGTTCTTATTTGTATAATGATAATCATTTAGAAGACATCGAACTTGAAGAAAGAGCATTGTCTGGTAAAGAAGTTGCTCAAAGAATGCTAAATTATAAAGGTAGAGGTGGTCATAATTATTTAAAAGGATTTGCAAAAGATGTTGCAAAAATGAGAACAGTTACTAGAAATGATTTAGAAAAATTATTTCCCGATTATGTTGATGGAAGTGATATTACAAAATTATTAGAGGGATGGAAAAAAGGTAAACATAAAATTACCAATGATAAAGGAGAAATAGTTAGTATTCATAGTTCTGGCGCTAAAGCAGAACGAGAACAACAGAAACTTATGCAAACGGGTGATCACAAAAAACTAACTGTTGCACATGTCGGCCACAAAAGCATATGGAAAAATGAAGAAGCAGAATTAGATGAAGCTCCATCAGACTACGAAGATGAAATTAAGAAATTTAAAGCTGGTGGTGGAAAAGTTAAAAAATTAAAGCCAGGAAGAAAATTTGCTAGTCTTTTTAAACAAAAAGGAGCAAAAAAACTTCCACGACAAGCTGAAGAAACAGAAGATGTAGAAGAAGGTACTGGATTAGCAGTAAAAATGGCTTTAGATGATGCAGGATTAAAGGGAAAATTCAAAGACGGAAAAGTTAGTGTTCATAAAAAACATGTGAAAAAGGCACACAAAGCCCTAAAAGGAAATGTCTATTATAAAGGAAAAACTCCTGATGTTGTGGGAGAGGACATACTTGATGAAGCAACGAAATCTCAATTGCGTGATTTTTCTCAGGAGTTAGCCGCTTATGCAAAAAAACATAGAAGTAGTATCGATAAAAATTACTATGAAAAAATTGCACAAATAGCCGCATCAGGAAAAATGCCTTCTGCTAAAGATATTGATACTGATACAGAACCACGAGATGTTGTTTTAGGCATGATGGCTAAATCTTTTCCTTCAGGAGTAATGAAAAGTTTTAAAGGAGTTTCTCCTGCTCTTGATCGTTCTTTGTCAAAAAGTGGTGGACTTTATTATGCTCGACATGGTGAAGAAGTCGAACATGAAGGTGATATGACAGAAGATTTAAAAGCAATTGAAAAAGAAATTGATAAACTTCATAGTCGAACTAAACACATGAAGTATCTTACTGGAAAAGATCGTGATGCAATGCGGGTTTTGTCAAGAAAAAGAGATGCCGCTTTAAAGGGACGTAAATTTGAAGAAGTAGAACTTGAAGAACGCAAATTACAAATTAAAAGGGACATAGAACATTTACGAGACATAAACTCTAAAAAAAGTTTAACTGCGAAAGAAAAAGAACAAAAAAAACAATATCTAAAAAAACATGGAAATGACCCTATGGATTGGTCACGCAAAATAGCACCATTGAAATTTGAAGAAGTAGAACTTGATGAATTAGTTGCTCCAGGAAAAAAATCTGCAAGTGGTTATATACTTTATCATAAAACCTTTTCAGATGCAATGCAACATGCAGTTGATCATGCAAAAACAAAAGGTGTTACTGTAGATCCTAAAGAAATAGATGATAAAGTTGCAACTGGCCCAAGAAAACCATCAAGCGGTAAGACAAATCGTTATTCATTAGGTGCAGGAAGAAAAACAGTACAAATTCAAGTTGCAAATTTAGACAACAAAGCATACGAATTGAACATGTATATTGAAGGTGTTCAATTTGATGAAGATTTTAAAGGAAGAATTTCTAACAATCCACTAATAAATAAACTTTACTTGATGAATCAAGCAAAAGCTATTGCAAAAGAAAAAGCGGGTCCCGATAAAGAACATAAAATTTCTGCTTGGGAAGATTTAGCTAAAAAAATGGGATTCAGTCGAAGAAAATATGAAGAATTTGGTGACAATCAAGGTATGTATGAATCCTCTATACCACAAGAAAAGGGAGATATGGCTACTAAAACAAGACTAAAACTTGAAAAGGTTCTAGAAAATAGAAAAAAGATTGTAGAGCCTAAGGAGAGTGAAAGAGCAGGAGAATGGGGAACTGATAAGTTGTCTGACAATTATAAGGAAGCCACTCCTGGTCAAGATGTAAAGGAAGGAAATATCATTGTCAATGATAGAGATCCTTATAGGGTGTTTGAACACATGGTTCATTATTTAATGGGCACTTCTATTAAAAATGTAGAAGATTATTCATTTTATAAAATTGAAGAAACACCTGATAAATTGAGATTAGAAAATAAAGAAGGTGCATTAGCAACAATTACTTTAGCTGATGTTCAATCTTTTTATGATGATCAAGACATGGGTATGGATGAATTTGTTGAAATGATAGTAGGATTTGGTGTCAAAGAATTGACAGAAAAAGAAAATAGTATCATAGGAGACGAAGGTACTCCAGCTATTGGAAAAGATAAAATGGGACAAGGGATCTATACTACTGATCCACCCAAAACATTTGAATCACATGTAGATGTATATTCAAAATATATTCAATCAAATGAACAGCGGCTAAAAAAAGGTTTCGTTGTAAACTAAATAATGAGAATAACTTTTAATTAAGGAGAAAACAATGCCTTTATGGGGAACAGATGGTGATGTTGCAACCAATAAGCCTAAATTTTTGCCCGATGATACAAATAGTCCTTATGATAAGACTATGGTTTTTGCAAATCAATCAGGCTGGGCAGTAACAGGCGCCGCAACTGGTAATGGAAATGCAGATGCTACTCCAGAAGTTCTTGTAGCAATTCGTGGTCTCGCTGGAGCCACGGCCGCAACTGGACTAAAACATCCAACTATGACAAATTTCAGAGTACTTACTTCGGCTGATCATGGTGCTTCAGATAATATTGTATTTGAAATCATCTATGATGAACGAATAAAGTATACTGCTGGATCTGCGGCCACTTTTCTTTTGACTGCATCAGCAGGCGGAAACGTAACTGCAACACTTACACACCTAAATGGAACAGCATTAGCAACTGGTGGAGTAGGAAATAGATTGAGATTTACTGCAACCAGTGGTGCCGCAGGAACTTTTACTCTTGCGGATGATGTAGCAATGGGAAATCGAACAGATTTATCTGATAATATTTCTGGAACTGCCTTAGAAGCGGCATCAGGACTACTTAGTTCTGCAGTTAAGACTGCAATAGGTGTTTCAGTAATAACAATTGCATAATATAATTGATAATTGAAAAAAGGTTATAATGGAAACAGAATATGATGAAGAATTTGGTAATAATGTTCCTGATCTTAATATTGAAGAAGATGAGACTCCTTTTGTGGGAAGTATAAGTACTACAAAAGAGTCTCATATGTCTATTCTTCAAAAGAAAATGATTGAAATTGAAGAAATGTTTGAAGAACAGGAAGAAGAATTAAATACTCTTGCAATTGAGAAGCAGGAGCTAAATAGTAGAGAAGAAGCCGTGAAATACGAATTAAGTGGATTACATGGCGCTAAAGTGGTTTTACAACAATTAATTGAAGAAGCAAAAGATTCATAAACCGGTCTTGGCTGAGTCCCAGCAACTTCATCGCTATTATTAAGGAGTTAAAGCAATGGCTGATAAAAAAATGACGGATCTGACCGATCTTTCTACAGGAGTAGCATCCGATGATATTGTTCATATAGTAGATGATCCATCAGGTAGTCCTGTAAATAAAAAGGTTAGTGTTTTCAATCTTTTTGGAAACATAAATCATACGTCTAATTCGGGTGATGCTACTGGCAGATCACTCGTTTCTACAACTATTTCAACTGGAGTTGGTACAACTGCAGGAGATGTTGCCTCACTAAATTCACAAACAACGCATGATCATAGAACAGGTGATGCAAATTCAGTAGTTAATATCTATGGAGCTAAAATAGATGCTAATCTTTCTGGTTCTAATTCAGTAGTAACTACAGTTGCCGCAGGAGCAAAAATTACTCTTAACATGACAAATGGTCTGATTGCCGCAAATGTAAATACTTCATATACTGAAGGTGCGGCAAGAGCATATGGTTTGATGATCGATATTAATGATTCTGCGAAAGCAACATCCGCAAGGGCTACAAAACCAGATGCTTTTATTAGTATGAGAGATCAAGGTGGATACACCGCCGCTAATCATCCATCCGCACAAGCTGTTCACTATTTTGTTGAACTTGGATCTGGAGAAGGGGCCGCCTCAGGAAATACAGATGGATATGTTGCCGCCTCGGTGGCCGCTAATACAACTGCCAGAGATTCCAATCTTATAATGTTTGCAACCTCAACTGCTGATATAACATCTAATGCGAGATTGCGAATGAAAGTAAATGGAACTGAATATTGGTTGTTAGCAACTGCTAATGGACATCTTAGCTAATAAAAGGTACAACAAATGGCAGACAAACGCATTTCGGGACTGCCTTCGTTATCATCTGCGGCTAGAGAAGATTTATTACTGGTCGTAGATGATCCTGCAGGAACCCCATCAAACAAAAAAGTAACATTAACACAATTTTTTTCAAATGTTGAACCCGAAATAGTGTTTGCTAACACTAAAGCATTAGGTAGTTCAACTAATGCTTCTGTTATTTTTAAAGGCGGTGTTGCTGTTAATGATAGTATTAAAGTTGATACAGATTTGACAGTAAATGCTAATGCTACTATAAATGTTGTTACAATGACAACTGTAACTTCTGATGTAGCTCCAGGAACAAATTCTTCTTATAATTTAGGTAATTCAACTTTTGGTTGGAAAAATGCATATGTAGGAACAATTTCTGGTGATACCTCTTCTAATTTGTTACTTGTTGCAAATACTAATGCATCATCAAATGTTACATTCACAGGTGAATTAGTTCATATAAAAAGCAATTCTACAATTGCTGGTCAAGATACTACAGTCACATCAAATGCATCATTTACAGGAAATGTAATTGCTTCTGGACCAAATACTCATATTGCATCAAATTCTACAATAGCAGGAGCAAATACTGTAATTACAGCCAATGCACTCTTTTCTGGTGCTAATGTAGTTATTGATGGTACAAATGCACATATAACATCAAATATTACTATAGCAGGAACGAATACGAATTTTACATCTAATACACTTTGGGTTTCTGATTTAAATCGTTTTATGGGTTCTAATACTCAATTTACAACCAATGCTTATTTTCAAGCATCGGATTTGAGGATTACATCAAATATCCATATTAGCGGTACAAATTGTCATATAATAGCAGGAAACACGTATATTTCATCGAATTCTACAATAAAAGGAGAGACTACAGAAATTACATCTAATGTTACTATGACTTCAAATGTAGCATTAACTTCAGTAGTAGATTCTACAAACAATACATCTGGTGCTTTGACAATAGCAGGTGGAGTGGGAATTCTTAAAAGTGCAGTTATTGGTGGTAATTTAAGAGTACATGGAAATATACATGCAAATGGAAATATTACTGCAGATGGCGGAACAATTACTTTAGGAGATTCTGCTGATGATACAGTATCATTTAATGCTGATCTTGGTTCTGATATTATTCCGAATACAGATTCAACTTCTGATTTAGGAAATACTACACATAGATTTGCAAATGCTTATATTGATGATGTTGTATTAACAGGAAATATTGATGTGGGTGGTACAGTAGCATCTACAGGAAATGTAAGTGGAGCATTTGGAATATTTTCTGATAATGTATCAATTGGAACTGATAAATCATTAACATTTAGAGATGCGACTTTAGAGGTCAATTCTCCTGCAGATGGAGAGTTAGAACTTGCTTCTGATGATCTTATTACACTTACTGCAACAGCAAATGTAGAAATAGATTCAGCAGTTTTTAATGTTGTATCTAATTCAACTATTGCAGGTACAAATACAGTTGTTACTTCAAATGTTACAATAAATGGTGCAAATACAGTTATTGCTAGTGCAAATGTAAATCTTACTGGCGCTGGAGCAACTATAGATGGTACATTAATGAATGTTAAGTCCAATGTTGTTATGTCAGGAATTACAACTCTTGGAGTAGATGGTGCAGGTAAAAACTTTACAGTATGGGCTAATACTACTGGAGAAAATCTTCATTTAAAAGCAGATTCAGATCAGTTTATTGCAAATACACAAATTGAAGGCTACAAAAAAATTAGAACTGATGGTCATGTTTTTGTATCAAATGATTGTTCTATTGTATTTGGTAGTCAATTTAAAATTATGGATACTGCAAGTACAACTGGTTTTCTTTTACAAGAAGATGGAACTGCGGCAGGAAGTGGAACTGAAGGCGGAAGAATTGATTTAGAAGAACAGCATACATTAAGTCACAATTCAACTGCTGGTTTTATTTTTAATGATAATGTAAGAGCCAATAAATCTTTTGCTCTTTATGGAGCAGATATTACTTCTGGTGGAATTGGATCAGCCGCAGGTGTTCTTGCAATACAAAACGGAACTGCGCCGACTTCTCAAGCAAGCAATCAAGCATATTTGTATGCAAAAGATGATGTCTCAGAATCACACATATATACAATGGATGAAGGAGGAAACGAAACAAAACTGGGTCCTCATAATGAATATGGGGAATGGGAATTTTATTCCAGAAATGTTAAAACAGGAAAAGTTATGCGTGTCAATATGGAACGCA
>PAAV01000056.1 GCA_002699485.1 Chloroflexota bacterium
TGCAGAAAACGGATATGCCGTCACAGATGTGATTGCCTACCAATGGGGTGAATCTGAAGCTAAGTTAAAACAAAGACCATCAGGTTCGGAAATGCTATTAAATAACAAAGCACCTCGTCAGGGTGATTTCATAAAACTAGAGAATCTAGGAAAATCCCTTAAAACAATTGCAGAAGATGGGCCAGAGGGTTTTTACAAAGGCGAAATTGCCCGAAAAATATCTAAATATGTGCAGTCAGAAGGCGGTTGGTTAACAGAAGAAGACCTGGCAAACCATAGCTCAGATTGGGATGAGCCTATATGTACAAATTATCGAGATGTCACCGTATGGGAATGTCCTCCAAATGGATCTGGTATTGCGGCTCTAATGGCTATGAATATCGCAGAAGGTTTTGACTTAGCTTCAATGGGTCCTCAATCTGCAGATAGATACCACTACCTAATTGAGTCTCTTAAATTGGGATATGCAGACGCTCTACAATACGTGGCAGATCCGAGAGTTACAGATGTACCCATAAAAGGAATGTTATCGAAATCTTATGCTACTGCCCGGAGGGCGAAAATAAGTCCGGATCGAGCTAACAATGATGTTTCCTATGGAAAGCCTGTACCAAATGCAGACACGGTCTATTTAACCGTTGCAGATAAATATGGAAATGCCTGCTCCTTTATTAATAGCCTGTACTCAGGATTTGGGACTGGATTGGTAGTCCCCGAAACCGGTATAGCCTTACAGAATAGAGGGTCTTTATTCTCATTAGATTCTTCTCACCCAAACTTCCTAAGGGGTAATAAACGACCATACCAAACCATAATACCTGCAATGGCAACGAGAAATGATGAAATGTGGCTTAGCTTTGGAGTTATGGGGGGATTTCAACAGCCTCAAGGCCATCTACAAGTTATTTCGAATATGGTTGATTTCAACATGAATTCACAACAGGCTCTTGACGCTTTAAGGTTCAGCGTTGATATCGAAGAAACTGGTACTGTCCGGGTTGAAGAAGACATAGACCCAGATGTACTTTCAGAACTAACCAAAAGGGGTCATGAAATAGAAGTGGTATCTGGATACAGAAGAATCATGTTTGGTGGGGCTCAAACAGTCAGTCGAGACCCTGAAACAGGGGTACTTACGGCAGGCTCTGAGCCCAGAAAGGACGGGGCGGCAGTGGGATACTAAAGAAGCAAAACATCTCACTTATATAGTATTATTTTTATTGTTTTTCAAAGGTAACTTTCTGCCCATGTGTTCTTCACCACGGGAATAGGCTAATTGAATCTGTTTTTGGCGTTCTCTGGAATTTGCTATTTGAGAATCAGACAATTTCCCATAGCACTCAGGACAACTCACCCCCTCCTCGTAGAACGGGGAAAGAAAATCATCAGATGACACAGGCTGCTGGCAACCGTAGCAAAGAATATACTCTCCTTCATCAAGCCCATGTGTCAAAGAAACTCTATCGTCAAACACAAAACACTCTCCTTCCCACATACTTTCAGCCTTTGGAATTTCCTCCAAATATTTAAGTATTCCTCCCTTTAACTGAAAGACGTTTTCAAATCCGATCTGTTTCATATACGCCGTCGCTTTCTCGCATCTAATCCCACCCGTACAGTACATGGCGATTTTTTGAGTTTTGTCTTCTATATTGGACAAGTCATCAAGCCAATCCGGAAATTCGCTAAAGTTCTCAGTGTTTGGATTAATCGCATCCTTAAACTTGCCCATTGATACCTCGTAAGTGTTTCGGGTATCTATTACCATCACCTCATCCTGAGTAATAAATTGGTTCCAATCTCCCGGTTCGATATATTCACCAGATTGGTTTAAGGGATCAACATTTTCCATGCCCATTGTCACAATTTCTTTTTTAATTCTCACTTTCATACGCCGAAAGTTTCGGGAATCACTTTTCGAAAACTTGACTTCCAACTGCTCTATTTCCTGCCACGAACGAATCCAATCGATTACTAGATGTATGGCTTCAGGTTTTCCTGCTACAGTCCCATTTATCCCTTCTTCTGCCAATAAAAAAGTGCCCAGTACCTCATTTCTTTCGCAAAGATCAAGCAGTAACTGACGTTTCTGGTCTAAGTTCTCAAGTGGCGCGAATTTATAAAGAGCGGCAACGGTTAATGGGGATTCAACGAGCCTATGTTTTGGAACTGGCTTTTCCATCATCTTTTTAATTGCTATCTTACGATTAAGGTCAGCTATTCTGCCTCTCTGACTTCTGCCTCAGGCCTAGCATCTCCCGGTCCAAGAAACAATTCCCATGGGCGAAAAGATTCTACGAAACCTTTTGCATCTTCCATGGAAGCTAACCCCTTTTGAGCACGCTCTGGGGTCATCGTGAAAGTCTTAGCAAATGCGTCGAAGCCGTTCTTAGTTTCCCGAACACCGCCAATCATTTCTTGTTTATCTTCCGCTCGTAAAACTAGTTTCTGGCCTTTCCTGGTAAATTCCCAAAAGATTTCCATAAAACGTACTCCATATCAAATAATATACATATGAGTTTACCGTGTTCTGGAGTCCTTAAAAAGCATCAAGGCCAAACCCAGAGGGCTTGACCTTGATAAAAAGAAACATTGACAAGTCTGTTTTCTAAAACCTTTTGGTCCCAGAGAACGCCTGAATCAAACTAATCAGACGACCACATAGCCGGACCAATGACAATGCGCCATATTGTGAAGACTAAACAGCTAATCTCTAGCCATCATGTCCTTACCAACCCATATGCTCCATAGAGTGAAAATGATATAGCAGATTCCGCCTATCATTTGCATTGTCTGAAGTGTGCTGCTCTCAAAACCGCCAACAACACCAGTGACAAGACTAACTACGGCGACGAGTGCGACTATATAAGCAACATTTTGGTTAATATAGTCCTTAGCAGATATGCCCAAGACAACCAATAAGAATCCTAACGACCAAACTATTCCTCCAAACTGGTTAATCCCCGAGGCGCCACCATAAAGGCCTCCATTGTTTACGTCTCCACCGATTGCAGCCGTTAATCCTGCTGATATTACCCAGCCGACTGTACCAACGAAGACAAATTTCATGCCGAGGCTAGAAAGTGCATCACCACTCTCAACCGCCAACCTGATAATGCCATGCATCAGGACTATCAAAGCAATACTGACCCCAATTGACGTGAGCGTTGTTAGTGTAGAATTGGCCGTAAGGGCCGCGACTACCGCATTACCATCAGCTGGATCAACGTCTGTGCCTATAACTCCTAATTGCTGGATAAAATAAAACACCAAGCAGACCACCGGCCCTGCAATGAGAGCCAGCCCACCTAGTTTATTTGCTGAAATTGTGCCCATTTTGATCCCTCCTGAACCTTTGATTATGGACTTCAAACCATACAAACAGGACTATTGCCCTGCTTAATAACTGTATTATCTACCGTTATAATCTCCCAACCCAGCAGTTTTTATCTTATTTTTTTACAAATATAAAAAAAATATAAATAAATTAAAATAGTTTAAAATCACCTCATATAAACAAGGGGAAGTTAAAAATATGGCATTAGACCAGAAAATCATCACAGATATTTCAAAGGAATTGTGGGGTGCGAGAATCAGTGGAAGCGCAGTAATCAACCCTTCACAAACCTACCCTGACATTACTATTTCCGACGCCTACAGCATCCAGAACCATTTAATAGCTGAAGCCTTAGAAAATGGTGAGGTCCTCACGGGAGCCAAAATAGGGCTTAGTTCAAAGGCAAACCAACAAAAATTTGGTATAGATGAACCAATCTATGGCCATTTATTTGCTTCTATGATCCGTCCAGAAGATGAACCAATCGAGATAACCAAAATGTTCAGACCGGTAGTNGAACCAGAGATATGTTTTCTGCTTGATAGTGAATTNAAGGGNCCAGGCATNAATGTAGGAACTGTTCTCTCTGCAACTAAAGGGGTNATCCCTGCTTTTGAAATAGCTGATTCACGACTGAAANATCANAGTTCAAGAGTAGAAGACAACATTTTAGATAATTCNGGGGCAGCGNTAGTCCTNCTAGGTGGAGTATTAANTCCGATTGAAGAAATAGACCTTCGGTTGGTTGGNATGGTACTGGAACGAAACGGGATGGTTATAGATNCNGGNGCGGGAGCTGCCGTACTTGGACATCCCGCTCANGCTGTAGCAGGATTAGCCAACAAATTATCGGAATTTGATATGAGTCTAAAAGCAGGATCAATAATAATATCTGGGACCCCAGTAGCTGCCGTACCAGCTGCAAAAGGAGATCATTTCGATGCCAGTTTTGATCGACTTGGTACAGTTTCAGTAAATTTCGTTTAACCCATCAAACTGTCATAAGGAAATTTTGAATGTCGATAGAACTTAGAACATCAACATGGGATGATTTCCCTTTAGTAAAAATAATTAACGCAAGGGGAGAAAACGGATACCGGACTCAGGCCGATTTCGACGCACATCAATTAGTGTTTACTCCGGACAGATCCATTATGGCATTTGATGGCAAACACATGGTTGGGAACGCACTTAGCTATGAAATGAATATGTACGTACCTGGAGGCATCTCAAAAATAGCAGCAGTTGCTTCTGTTTCAGTTCAGGCCACTCATCGCAGACAAGGAATCAATCGGGCCATCATGAAATATCAACTTGAGGATATATATTCTCGAGGCGAACCACTTGCAGTTCTACAGGCCTCTGAAAGCATTATTTATGGAAGATACGGATATGGACTTGCCTCGTTTGAAAGTAATCTCGAGATAGAAAAAACAAGAAGCGCTTATGCAATTGAACATACCTCTCAGGGACAGGCTTATTTCATAGAAGAATCTGAAGCCAGAGAAATATTCCCTCACATATATTCTAAAGCTATAGAAAATAGAACCGGAATGGTCACAAGAAAGGAAAACTGGTGGGAATTCAGGTTTAGAGAACCTGGACTAAAGGGCGGCGACCCGAAATCTTGGTTTGTGAAATATCAAGAAAACGGCAGCGATGAAGGTTACCTGCGATATACGATAAATGGGACGGAACTGAATGTTATCGAATTAATAGCATCGTCCCATCAGGCGTATTCATCCCTATGGAGAATTTGTCTGGATATGGATCTCATCGACGTGATTAAAGCAGAGCACAGACCTGCAGATGAAGAATTAAAATGGATGTTAGCAGATCCCCGAAGACTCATAGAACATTCAAGTGATAGATACTGGGTTAGGTTGGTGGATGTCAAATCTGCTCTCTCTCAGCGCTCATACTCAATCGACGGATCTTTAATATTCAAAATACAAGATGATTTTCTTCCTTGGAACCAGGAGACTTTGGAATTGAGTTGCGAGTCAGGAGAAGTATCTTGCACCACCTCCACAAAGAATCCAGACATCATATTAAACGCAGGAGACTTAGGAGCGGTTTATCTAGGAGGAATAAATTTTTCGACCCTTTCTTCAGCAAATAGAATTGAAGAACTAACTCAAGGCTCCATCGCTAAAGCCAACCTTATGTTTTCCACACCAAGAAAGCCGTGGGGATTTGATGGCTGGTAACATGCCATAATTTGATTATGACAGTGTGCCAAAATTAGTATTTTCTGTGGCGTTGACCAAAAAGGAAGATCTGAACTTAACTCCCCATCTCTCGTTCTCACGTATAAAAATCCATAGAGTCTGAAATCGATTGTATTCACTTCCGTCGGAATGAATTCTCGATTGAATCATGGTTAGATGTACCTTGTCAGAACCTTTTTGAATCGCATTGATCAAATTAGAATCTGTTCTGACCCATCCTTCTTCCTTTAACTTTTGAGTTTGTTCATCGAAGTTGGCGTTTATATTAGCAGCCGTGTCCCAAACTTGTATTTGATTGGACCCTGACAATCTCAAATGCGGAAAATGCAATTCAGCCACCATCGCGTCGCGATCCCTTGAATTAAACCCTTGCAACCACCGTTTATAGGATTCTTTCGCTTCTTCTACCTCTTTTGTCATAGCTATCCCTCCAACGCTTATATACCCCTCTCAGACATACCCAGAGGCAAATAAGGATGTGAATTCATCAAGTCTTCGTCAATTGTTAATCCCAAACCTGGTCCTTTAGGCAAATCCACATATCCATCCTCCTGTCGGGGCAACCCTTCAACAACTTCAAAATAATGAGGTTCATAAAATTCTGCGTGATACTCCTGAATTAAAAAATTAGGCATTGCAGCATCCAAGTGCATGCTCGCAACAGTGCCGACAGCCGAATTAGTATTATGCGGTGCCATCATAATGTGCTGAGCCTCTGCCATACCAGCTATTTTCTTTAGCTCCGTAATTCCACCAGCATTACATATATCTGGCTGGAGAATATCCACAGCTTCATTCCTAACAAGTTCAAAAAATGGAAACTTCAAATAAAGCCGTTCTCCTGTCGCAACAGGTATATTGATCTTAGAGCGAACTTGTTTCATTTCCGAAACATTTTCCTGTGAAACCGGTTCTTCAAACCAAAAGGGATTGTATTTTTCCAACCTCTGTCCGAGATGTATGGCAGTGTACACATTAAAGCGCGCATGGACTTCCACAAGGATATCAACATTAGGCCCAACGGCTTCTCTCACAGCGGCTACTCTATCTTCCGCTAATTGCGCTTCCTCTGGAGTAATAGTCGTATAGGCCACTTTCCCAAAGGGATCAAATTTCATAGCGGTGTACCCCATAGATACGACCTTTTTGGCTTCCTCCGCGTTCTGTTCAGGACTACCAGGTGTCGTATACCAACCGTTGGCATATACCCTCAATTTATTTTCATAAGGACCCCCAAGAAGCTCGTAGACAGGAACACCTAAAATCTTCCCCCGTAAGTCCCACAAAGCTATGTCTATTCCAGATAAGGCCGTAGAAAACAGCCTTCCGCCTCTACCCAAGTTATCCTGATGCAATCTAGTCCAATGTAACTCGCCACTAATAGGATTTTTTCCGATCAAATAGTTTTCAGCCCATTGCTCGAGCAACGAAGCCACTATAGGATCATGACCAAGCATAGAAGCCTCACCTATTCCTTCTATTCCTTCATCTGTCTGGATTCGAACAATCAGCCAATTTCTCTTGGCATTTTTATGTTTGGAAGAGAATATGTTTATTTTCAGACCAGTGATTTTCATAATGACTCCTAAGATATAAAATCATCTACATTGAGACATATCCTAGTATACGGTCCAATGTTTAGCATATCTTTACAAGTAATAGCCTTGATGAAACCTTTGGAGGAAAATAAATGCCGTTGGTAGAAACAGAAAAAAAAGATCAGATTTTTATTGTTCGTATTAACCGACCTGAGAGATTAAACGCTTTGGGATATGAGATCAGAACTCAATTAGCAGAAGCCTGGAGTGAGTTTCGAGAATCAAAGAATCTGGAAATTGGGATTTTCACAGGTACTGGAAGAGCATTCTGCGCAGGAGAAGACATGAAGGAATCCCTTGAAGTAGGGATTGTAGGAGGTAAGAGACCCACCATTGAAGATCCGCTTATGAATGGTTCTCTAGAGAAACCAGTCATAGCAGCGGTGAATGGTTATGCTATGGGTGGTGGCTTCATGCTGGTTGAAGCAACTGATCTGCGAATCGCCGTGCCAGAAGCTGTATTTGAGGTGTCCGAAGCTAAAAGGTGGTTACTTGGTGGATACAACCACGGACACATAGCGAAACTTCCTCACCCAGTGGCCACCGAAATGGCAATGGGGTTCAGATTTACTGCTCAAAGGTTTCATGAAATTGGGTTTATCAACAAAATTGTTGATAGTGACGACTTGATAAGCACGGCTGTTTCAATGGCTGAGCATATGCTAACACTTCCCCCTGCGTCCAGGGTAAACACCACCCAAATGATGCGAGAGATGAAACCAAAAGTTTCCGGTGACCTAGAAAAACTGGCAGAAGCCTTGAAAGAACATGGAGATAAGAATGACCTTATCGAATCCCGAAAGGCTTTCGCAGAAAAAAGAACTCCTAATTTCTCAGGGTGGAATAACCCGGACGATAGATACAGTCCTCCAACTTTAGACTCAATCGGATAATTAACCACAAAAACGGTTGTAAATTAGTACAAGAAGTTAGGACAATGTATTTATATGTTCTGGTATCAAGATTTTTATGAAAATTAATTTGCTCATAATGATTGCCTTAACAGTACTACTCGTATTGTTAGCACCCCTTCTGGTAATGGGCATTATAAATCTTGGCAACAATATAAAATCTGGTGGCGCAGATGATGCAAAAGAGCAAGTTTCGGGAAAAGCAAATGCAGAATCTGATCTTTCCTCAATGGGAACCACTTTAATTCTTAGTTACCCAAGCCCAATACCAACATATACTCCTCTGCCAACCTACACTCCTGTCCCAACATATACTCCTCTTTCGACTTACACACCGGTACCGACGTATACTCCTTATCCCACTTTGACTCCCACCGCTACTTTGACTCCCACCCAAACTCCCACTCCTACAAAGACTCCAGAACCAACCTCTACACCCATTAATATTCAAACAAATCAAACACCTACATCTGAGTCAGAGCGCCAAGCATTTACCCCTCTGATAGCATATTGCGATTTTTCGAGCTCTTTAATTCCAAATTTGTCGGATGAAGAACTGAAGTTTTTTACAACAAATAAACTATCTAGCAACGCCCGGTTTTTTCCATCTAAAATATTTGATGACGAAACTACTAAAATCGTTGCAACTGGTGATATTGCAGATACGCCTATAGACCTTTATGACGACGGCACACATGGGGACGACGTACCCAACGATGGTGTTTTCTCCAGGGCCTGTGTGTCAAAAGACGACTTAAATCTCGCACTAAGTGATTTCAACGGAAACGCTGTCTCTTATGAATTTGCAGGAGGGTATCTGAGAGTTGTTGATTCTGATTTAAGAAATACCGTATCCATAACCAAACTATCTGACTCACTTGCTAGCACAAGACATGCTATGTTCATGACACTCGGAACTGAATCATACAAAAATGTCAGAGAGGGTAAAGTGGAAAATCTCCAAAACCCTGAAACCTGCGAGGCGTGCAAAGAGGTATTGGGTGTGCTTGGAGATTCAGTAGACCATTTGATATTGGTACCCGATGAACCAGTAGCAAATACATTAACCGGAGAATACTCAAATTACTACAGAACCTCTGACAATATTAAGGGTATTATGACGTATGGAGATCCGATCTGTGACCCAGTAGGTTGGAAGAATCACGGTAAATCTGGCAACGCAAACGAAGATTATCAAAAGGCGACTTTTGGATGCCCTTCAAAATATCTAGATGGGCGCGATTACCCGAGATTAAAAGGAATCATATGGGCTGGCTCCCCTTTCTTGAACGGTCTAAATGCTGAATTTGGACACTGGATAGGGATAGGACCTAGAAATGGTGATTTCCCAGCAGGCAGCGGAACAAGCTGGAACTCTTTGGATAGAAAAAATTTAAACGGCAATACAACAATTAAAGGCCCTTATCCAATCACTGGGTCTTTATGGGACCCAGAAAGAGGGGATCCATATTCAGTTCAGGTGCTATCCAACAACAAATGGCATGATGCCAGGATAAAAAGTGAAGGGGAAAATACATTCAAATTGGTCCCACTGAATACTGATCACTACCAATTTGACAATATTCTTCTATACATGATGGGCTTCATTTCATATGAAGATGCCAAAACCGACACATATTACTATCTGGAAGAATTAACCTTAAGCGAATGTACGACAGGTGAACAACATTTACTGTGCTCTGGACAAGACACATTAATTGATAGCGGAAATTATAAAAAGGCAATAGAAATCACAGCAGAGGATATCCTAACAAATTATGGCGTGAGAGATCCCGTGTATGCGCCCTCTACCACTCATCTAAATGCACCTTCCGTAATACTTACAGAAAAAGCTCCGTCAGATGCTACGATAGCTTGGTATGACTTAATGTTCGAGTGGTGGAGTACAGAAACTCAATACAGCGAAAAATACGGTGGACACACATGGCCGTCGGTCACACAGGGTAAGTCTACAATTGCAACGGGATACAGGTAAAAAATTTAGAGTAGGCTGACTATTCGTCCCAAAAAACTTCAAAAACGGTATGATCTCCCGGCAAGCCCTTCAATTCAAATTCCATTTCTTCACCAAACTTCAAATCCCCTGCCGAGTCAGCCATTCTTTTAGTAACAGAGGAAATCAAAATTTGTTCTGCTTCTGCTTTTGAAGATATTCTAGCCGCCTCACTAACTGCCCTACCAAAATAATCTCCATTTTCCAAAATTGCTTCACCCGTATTCAAACCAATCCTCACATTTATAGGAAGATCAGGTTCTTTTGCACGAAGAGCCTTTAGGGTCTTCTGAATCTCCATAGAACAAATAACAGCGTTCCTGCTACTAGCGAACGCAGCCATAAAGCCATCACCCATTTCTTTTACTATGTATCCATCATGCTCTCTTATAGCATCACTTAAGATACCTTCATGGGTTCTTGATATATCTCTGAATTTCAAATCCCCCAGCTCGTTAACCAAATCGGTCGATCCATACATATCGCTAAACAAAAATGTGACCGTGCCGCTTGGAGGGGGAGATATATTCTTGGCGTCTGCTATCTCTTGAAGAACCACAATTATGGCCTTACCCTCAGCCAAATCAATTCGGTCTCCACTATTTAGTGTCAACGTGTCAGCCGGATTTATTGAATTCCCGTTATGAGAAGAACCGTTGGAGCTATTTAAATCTCTAGCGAAGGCTTTATCCCCTTCAGCCCAGAACTCTATGTGGTTTCCTGACACATACGGATCATCTATGGTTACATCGCAGGCAGCAGAACGTCCAACGATTACATGTTTGTCAGTCAATATTTGGCGGTCGCCCTGTTGGGAGCCTGCCGATATTTCAATTACATAAGCCATGACAATAATTTACCAGTAATTGGAAATAATTGGAAATGGGCCTATATAAATTTATCGGTTCGAACCGCTATAGTTTCCGCTGCTTCCGCCGAAGTTACCTCCGCTATTACCGCCGAAGTTACCTCCGCTATTACCGCCGAAG
>PAAV01000057.1 GCA_002699485.1 Chloroflexota bacterium
CGGGGAGTTCACAAATTTCGTCGAGTAACTGATCCAACAATCGCTCTCCAAGGTCCCATCCATATACTCCAGTATCCTGTCCAGTTACTCGGATTTCTTTTGCTCCGGCTTTTATTAAATTTCGGGCTTTAGAAACATTTTCTGCGATAGGTGGAGATTCGATTTTTCCTGTTGCTTTTTTTGTGATGCAATAAGAACAATCAGACATGCATCCGCGGGCGATGGGCAGGATTCCAATTACACCATCTATGATGGGTAGCGTGTCTTTTGTAGTTGTGGGGCACTCGCCATTTCCAACGGCCAGTGGTACTTCGTCCCATCCGCATACACGAGCGTCGATCCCAGATTCGTGGATGAGATCGGGCTGGGCGAGTGCGAGACATCCGGTGACGATTAGATCAGATACTAGAGATTCTAGTTCTTTCGCCCTAGACAACATCGTTTGTTCAGTTTTTTCTATGACAGTACAGGTGTTTAGAATTGCTACGTCTGCGGATTCGGGGTTTTCGACTTTATAATGTCCTGCGTCGCGAAGTAACTGTTCAATTAGTTTACTTTCTCCTTGATTGGCTGTGCATCCATAAGTTTCGATGTGATACGAAGCCATTGTGATTAGATGTATTATCAGGGGGGACAAAAACACGACGGTATTCTCATAGTCGTAATGGCTTTGGGGTATCCGAAATAATAACGGGTATGTTAGATATCCTTCCTTCAGATTTTGGAATTCCCTCGGCCCCATATCTGATTGGGATCTTAATTTGTGCAGGAATAATTGCAATGGTTCTTTGGAAATGTGAGATAAGAATCGATGAGGATATCATTATATCTTTGATTCCATGGATGGCATTTGGTGCGGGTTTGCGTGTCGTGGGTGTGATGGGTTTGAAAGAATACGGAAAGTTAGAAAGTATTTCATTCCTACTAGGGAACCCAACAGTGTACATCACTACGTTTGTCATATTGGGTTGTGTCTGGTCGGTGGTTTTGCTCCTTAAAAGGGATCAGATTGCAGAAAAAATTCTGATGGGGAGTGGATTGATTGGGTTTGGCACTACGATGGTGGTTTTATCCAGAGAGGGGTGGTCCAATCCAGCATGGTCGATCGTGGGGTTGGTGGTTGCATTGGTTGTTTCTATTTTAGTGTGGGAGGCGGTGAAAAGAAAAAGTGCAGAAATTCCAAAGGTGTTGGGAAGCACTGGTTTGCTAGTTATCATAGGACAGACTCTAGATGGGACATCTACGGCAATTGGGATTGACATATTGAATTTTAAGGAGCAGACCCCAATTTCCCAAATGATATTAGACATTGGTGCATCACTCCCCGTTGCGAATATTATTGGTGTGAGTTGGTTGTTTGTATGTGTTAAGATCGTATTGGCGATTGCCCTAGTTTTTTTGTTTGTGGATTATACAAAAGAAAAGCCTTTGTATGCAAGAATTTTGTTAATAGTGATGATTGCGATTGGTATTGGTCCAGGAATGCATAACCTGATATTATATTCAGTAGTAGGATAGAAATAAGAATATGGGAAAACAGCCACACTTGCTCGTAGGGGAGGGGGAGTTGAATGAAATTGCATTACTACCAGGTGATCCTAATCGAGTGGAGATGATTGCAGCATTGGCAGATGAATATGAAGTTATTTCTGAGAATCGAGAATACAAAATTTGCAATATAGATTATAAAGGGAAGGGTTTGACCGTTTGTTCTACAGGGATTGGTTGTCCATCTGCTGCGATAGCCGTTGAAGAACTTTGTAAGGTTGGAGTGAAGAAAATAATCAGAGTGGGAACAACAGGTGCACTTCAAAGGGGGATTAAAACTGGGGAATTTATCATAGTTACAGGGGCTGCTAAAGAAGAAGGAACGACAAAAAAGTATGAATCAGAAGTATACCCAGCAGTTTCGGATTATCAGGTTGTTTCTGCTTTGGTGAATGTGGCAAAACAACAGGATCATAAATTCCATGTAGGTGCCATAGTAACCAATGATGCATATTATGCAGAGACAGAAGAGTACGTAAAAATATGGGAGAATTCGGGATTGCTATCTATTGAGATGGAGACTTCGGTTATTTTGACGCTTGCCAGGAGATTGGGAATAGAAGCAGGTTCCATACTCACGGTGGATGGGAATTTAGTAGAAGGGTCTAAAAAGGGCGAAACTGAGGGGGAAGAATTTCCGAAAAAAATACGAGATAGTATTCAAGAAATGGGCCAAATAGCATTGGATGCGAGTTTATTACTTTAGGTAGATTGAATCATCATGAAATGGAAACTTTTTGCCAATTTTGCAGAGATTGCAGGGGAGAGAGAAATTGAGATAAGAATGGATAGTGGGATCACAATTGAGGATGCGCTGGAAGATCTATTCGATCAGATACCAAAGTTAAGAGAATTGGTGATGGATGAGCAAGGTGGAGTATTGAATCATGTTCAAGTGCTATGTAATGGTGAAGAAATGAGAGGAGAAAAATTTTCACAATTGGCATTGGAAAATGATGATGAACTAGCAATTATTCCCCCTATGAGTGGAGGGTGATAAATAAATAATTAATCCCAGGGTCGGGAGGGTTCTGTAATTTCTCCTGCTAACGAGATCTGCATTGACTCGGATGGGTTGTCCGTATTGGCAAGTGCCCACATTAATTTTACCTTTGCAGTTCCAGGGAGCATATCCCCACCTTCAATTACACCAATGTCCAGTAAATCCCTACCTGTGTCGTAGACACGAGAGCAGACGCGGCCTTCGATACACTGACTTGTCATGACAACATGAGTTCCATTTTTAATAAGGGAAGAGAGGTGGGGGATGAAATCTGTGTGGATGTGGCCTAAGCCAGTTCCTTCGATTACTATGCCAGACTTCTCTGAACAGGCGTCGAGTAGTTTAGCATCCATTCCAGGAGTATATTTGATCAGTTCAACATTGAAATCTAGATCGGGTTTTAGAGAAGATTTTAATTCTCCACGTTTGTCGTGATCTCTTCGGTAAGTAACGCTGCGAGTGTCATAATTGACTTCCCCGAGGGGTAGATTTCCTATTGTTGCAAAAGCGCTTCGTTTCGAAGTGTGGTTTTTTCTTGCCCTAGTTGCTCGGTGGAGAGAGCAATGATTATCGGAGTCGTTTGAGTGCATGCAGATTAAAACTTCAGCGCAGGCGGATTTTGCGGCTTCGACCGCGCAAATTACATTGACTAGGTTATCGCTAGATGGCCGATCAGAAGAGCGTTGGCTCCCTGTGAAAATTATAGGTATAGGGGTGCAGATCATAAAAGAAATCGCAGCTGCCGTGTATTGCATTGTGTCAGTGCCATGCATGACTATGACACCGTCGACCCCGGTTTCTATTTCTTCAAATATTGCTTTTGCGAGATCCTGCCAAATTGATGGCGTCATATTCTCTGATAAGATATTAGCGACAACTTTTCCACGATAGTTGGCGAGACCAGATAGATCAGGTATAGATCGCAGTATATCAGTTACATCGAACTGAGAAGTTACGGCTCCGGTTCGATAGTCGATAGTGGATGCGATTGTCCCTCCTGTGGTGATTAGAGAGATGGTAGGAAGGTCCTCATCGAATATGATATTTGAGACATCATCTGACTTATTTTCAGGGGGAGAAAATTGGGCAGAGTTTGGGCTAATAATTTCTACAGATGCCCCTTTAGAAGAGATCCCAACATTGTAACCTCCAGATAGTTTTAGAAGTAGATACTGGTCGTTTGTGGAAGGTAATAAGATTCCTTCATACGAAGAATTATTTTGGGAAACGCGAACGTGATCTCCGGGATTCATTTTTGATAAAGCCTCCAGTCCATCAGATTATGTGGTAGTAATATACCTGAATCTTGAAAAGGATGTCTGATTAGTGTTATTGTTGTGGAAGATGTGGGAGTGGGACGGTTTTTATGTGAGCAATCGCTATCACAAGTATGACTAGCCATTACATTGTAGATAGTGATGCGCACTATTTGGAATCTTTACCAGAGCTAGCAGAGTATATTCCAGATAACAATCCGTTTAAACAGAGATTCAAGCGTTCACCAGGTAAGATGTTTCCTTCATCAGGATACCCAGATCACTACATGTATGGGAGGATACAACGCGATGAGGTGGGATATCTCAAAGGACAGATGGTACCGGAAGATATTCCAACCGCAATGGAAATTGTGGGGGCAGATGCCATAGTTGTGATTACACAAAAGATGCTTGCGTTTGCACGCCTTGGTGGGGATGATGAAAGGCCAGAACTAATCTCCAATGCGTATGCAGATTATATGCTAGATCGGGTTGTAGATCCAAAGGAAGGAATATATGCACTGCTAGTGTTGCCATATCAAGATCCAGAACGGGCTGTCGAGCTAATCGATAGATGCGGTAGTGAAAAGGGATTTGCAGGGGCTTGTATGATTTGTGGAGGGCCAGAACCTCCATTTGGAAATAGAAAATATGATGGAATATACGAAGCCTGTCAAGATGCAAAATTACCACTAGTATTCCATGCAGGTGGCGCGAGTTTAGATTATTTCTATATCAAGGGTTATGAAAAATTCATAGAAACACATACACTTGGTTTTTTATGGAGTAATATGTCCCAATTAGTAAGTATAGTGATTCAGGGGGTGGCAGAAAAATTTCCTGGGCTCAAAATTGTGTTCCAAGAGTCGGGGATATTATACGTGCCTTCATTGATGGCACGTCTAGATGCAGAATACCTTAAACGCGCTTCGGAAGCACCGATACTAACAAAGAGGCCATCGGAGTATATGTCTAAATTTTACTATGGGACGCAGCCTCTAGACGAACCAAGAAGTGCAGAATATTTCCAGAAGGCGATAGAGGAATTGGGTGGGGCGAGTCAATTGCTATATTCTTCAGACTATCCACATTGGGATTATGACCCCCCAAGTGCGATTACGAGTATACCTTTTTTAACAGAGGAAGAAAAAGAGCTCATACTAGGGAAAAATGCTCAGAAGGTATTTGGAATATGACTGAAAAAATAAAGGTGTGTCATAGAGAAGAATTGGAATTGGATACTCGGAAAGTTATATCAGCAGAAAGTGGAAAAGAGATAGGAGTTTTCAACGTTGGTGGGGAATACTATGCGGTGGAAAACGCATGCCCACATAGAGGTGGTCCNGTNTGNAATGGNCAAATACAGAAAGAAATCANAGCGGAGTGGAGGGGACCNGGNAATAGAATTGAAGAGACCATATCTTCAATNCCNACCATAGCATGTCCATGGCATGGGTGGGANTTTAAGCTTGAAACGGGAGAGCATATTGGNGATTCACAAATTTATGTNAAAACATATGAAGTGGTAGTAGAAGATGATAATGTATATGTAATATGCTAGTAGAATGATAGATGGATGAAGAGGCAAGAATTACCGGATGTACAGGCTACAAAACCTGAAATAGAGGTGGGGCTGAATAGAGTGGGAGTCAAAGGGGTTAAGAAACTCATAGAGATAGAAAGGGGCGGGGGGAGACCATATGTATTGATGGCCACATTCGAAGCTTTAGTGGACCTACCAGGATTTAGAAAGGGGGCAGATATGAGTAGAAATATGGAAGTAATAGATGAGATACTTGAAATTGCGATTCAAAAGAAAACACTGAGGATTGAAGACATATGCAAAGAGGCTGCAGATTTGTTGCTTAATAAACACACGTACACAACTCGTGCAGAAGTGAGTATGGAGGCTGAATTCGCCATTCGAGAAGAAACTCCAGTGACGAAAAGGAGAACCCAGAACACTGCAATTATAATTGCAAAAGCGGTGTCTGAAGGAGAGAAGGGGTATGAAGAGATTGGAGCAGTAGTGACGGGGATCACTGTGTGCCCATGTTCGCAGGAAATGATGTCTGGAAGGGCGAGAAAGAAGCTATCCAGTTTGGGATTGGGGGAGAAAGAAGTCGAGGAGTTTTTAGAAGAAGTACCACAAGCTGGACACTCCCAGAGGGGACATGCAACTCTTAAAATGGAGAGTAAAGATTCATCGAAAATAGATGTGATTGATTTGATCGAAGTGGCACGGGATAGTATGAGTGCAAAGATTTTTAATTTGGCTAAAAGGCCGGACGAAGACTATATGACGTATCATGCACATCTCAATGCAAAATTTGTAGAGGATTGTGTGCGTAATATGGCAAAAAAAGTGGTTGATAAATTTGAGCACCTGGATGACGAAGTGATTGTTACTATGAATCAATCTAATGATGAATCCATACACCAGCACGATGCCTATGCAGAGAGAATTGCGACAATGGGGAATTTGCGGGAAGAAATCAAAAGAACATAACTATGGTCAGATATCGATGGATCATGTTATTGTTGGTACCTTTGATAGATATTTTTTTGTTAATTCGAGTAGCCGAGATGGTCGGCTTATTTGTAACGGCATCTATTGTGATTATAACTGCATTTATAGGATTATTATTGGTTCGATCAGAAGGTGCACATACAATACGGAAATTACTCGGAAAGTTGGAAAATCAAGAGAGCCCAACTAATCAGATCATAGATGGAATTCTCATCATAGTTGCCGGTGTGTGTCTGTTGACCCCGGGGTTGGTGACAGATTTAATAGGATTTATACTGGTATTGCCACCAACGAGATACCCGATACGTTTAGGTCTGAAAGGGTGGGCAGAAAAAATGATTCAAAATAAATCTTCGTTTGGAGATAATATTTATGTAATTAAAAAAGGAGAAAGGAAGGACCAGTATTAGCTGAATGGAGAAGATAAACTTTTAGCATGTTGACCCCCATCTCGAAATAGTAGATAGGTTTAGGGGCCCATAGCTTAACCAGGTAGAGCGCCACTCTGATAAGGTGGAGGTTCTCGGTTCAAATCCGAGTGGGCCCATTGTTTTTGTTTTAAATAGGCGAGTATAGAAGGATGCAGAGAGGTCCGAAATGACATTAAAATGCGTGTGCAGAAGTTATTTGACAGCATAGAAGAAACAGGCATACATGGATGAAAAGGGTACTAAAAAAAATTTATCTAACGAAGAGTGGAAAGAAGTCTTAACGAAGGAAGAATATCACATTTTAAGAGAAAAGGGAACCGAAGCTCCATTTAGCGGAATGCATCTAAAAACAGAAGGAGAAGGTATATTTACATGTGCCGGGTGTGGGTCAAAGTTGTTCGATTCGTCGGAAAAATTTAAATCAGGTACAGGATGGCCAAGTTTCATGGATGCGATTGTAGGAAGTGTAGATTTGTGTTCAGATTTGAGCCACGGTATGAATAGAACAGAGGTCACTTGTTCAAATTGTGGAGGGCATCTAGGACACGTATTTGATGACGGTCCAAAACCGACAGGGAAGCGGTACTGCATCAATTCGTTGTCTTTGGGTTTTGAATAATATTTTTGAGGAAATGGAAGCACAAAGTAACGGAAAGTTAAAGAGTGGCAACGAAGGATAGGATGTAATGAGTATATTGGTACCAATGCCACTACTAGACGATTTTCTTGTCAATTATAATCTTGGTCAGGTGATATTGGCTATGTTCATCCTATCACTCCCAGTTGGGTTTGTCTTTGGATCTAGAAAAATAACTGCGATAAATGTGAGTATGTTTGGGCTACTGCTAACACTTGCCCCGTCATTAGGAGGAGGGGATGTTTACTTTGGGTATTTGGGGATTATTTTGCTCGTGTTGGGACCGATGATATATTCGATCGCTAAATAATAAACATATCCAGGTAAGAATTCCTTAAGATTGATTTTGTTCGGCGAACATTGACATAGTAGAAATGCAAAGACGATTGTTTCTCTCGAGGGTATTGATGATCCCAATGGCACTAGTGGGTTGTGTAGGGTCACAGCGGGGGGGAGATGAATCGGAGGACAAAAGCGAACGTATTTTAGATCGGGAGGGGGGAGATAAGAGTATGGCAACAGAGGCTGTGTTACATACGACAAAGGGTGATATTAAGATAAAATTATTTGAGGATAAAGTCCCAAACACTGTTAAAAGTTTTAAGAAACTAGCAGGGATGGGATTTTACGAAAATATTCAATTTCATAGAATAATTGCGAATTTTATGATCCAAACAGGATGCCCCTATGGGAATGGAACAGGGGGTCCATCGAACCTGGGGATAGAGGGATATCCATTTGCCGACGAATTCCATGAAGATCTAACACATCATAAAGAAGGAATGGTAAGTATGGCAAACAGTGGACCGAATACAAATGGGTCTCAATTTTTTATAACTCTAGTACCGTGTGAATGGCTCGATGGGAAGCACGCGGTGTTTGGAGAAGTAGTAGAAGGAATCGAAGTGCTTAGGGAGATTGGGGGGGCAGACACAGGTCCACAAGATAGGCCTCTAGAAGAGATAGTATTGAAAGGCGTGACAACATTTGGCTAACGAAAGTCATTTTTCTGATAGGGAGTAAAGATATGAAGGGGAGGATAGCCAAGCCAGGCCAAAGGCGTCGGACTTAAGATCCGATCTCGTAGGAGTCCGCGGGTTCAAATCCTGCTCCTCCCACTATTGCAGATTGTCGAAGAGACCAGGGAATTTTTTAGAAACTTTCTCGCGTAATTCAGGACTGACTCGGACAACTTCGGGATATTCATCACGGGCTTCATATAATTTCGTGGCGTCGATAACAACCCTAGCGTTATAGTATCCTTTTTCGGGAGATCCCCTACCACCTGGATAGATGTAATCATAAGGAATAGGATCGTAACTGGCTCCCAGAGTGTAGTCTTCTATATGAATGTCCCGGGGTGGGTGGACGCGAGTTCCAAGGGCCCAGATAACATCTGATTGGTCGAAAACGTCGACGTCTTCGTCGACAACGATGATGTATTTTCCCAAGAATACGTTCTGGGGCATTTGACTGACTAATTGGCCTACTTGTTTTGCATGGCCCGCATACTCTTGTTTTATTGAAACTACGACCCATAGTCGGGTTGCTCCAGCAGGATCGCACCAGACATCTTTGATGCCGGGTACACCCAACTCCTCGAGAGCGTTTGCTATGTTTGCGGCGCGAATTGGACACCTGAAATAAGTTTCTTCTGCAGGGGGTTTAGCAGAGGGAGAACCTGTCAAAATAGGATTATTTCGGTGATAAATTTTCTCTACATCAACTACCATTTCTTCTTTTTCGCCCCCGGCATAATAACCGAGAAATTCTCCGTAGGGACCTTCTAATCTGGTTTTATTAGGAGGGATATGGCCCTCAAGTACTATTTCCGCGTTTGCAGGGATTGGAAGTCCAGTTAACTGGCTCTGTATAACTTCGACCGGTTTTCCACGCCACCACCCCACAAAATCATACTCACAGACACCGTGGGGTATTTCGACGGAAGATGCCCAATATAATTCGGGGTTGACACCGCAAACAATTGCGACGGGGCAGGGTTCACCACGGTCGTGGTATTTTTCCATGTGTTCCCGGCCATGTTTACCACGAGAAGCCAGCATTCCTACCTCGTTGTTGGTGTGTATCATAGAGCGGTAGGTGCCTACATTTACCCAGCCGGTGTCAGGGTCCTGAGTGATCACAAGATCGGCAGTTCCTATGTATTTTCCACCGTCTTTTTCATGCCACAAGGGAGAGGGAAAGATAGTCACGTCTACATCTTTTCCTTCTTGAATGTTTTCTAAAATGGGACCATTTTTGACTATTTTTGAGGGGATTCCGTCTCGATGTTTTAGTTTGTTCTGAATTCCTTTTGTGGTTTCTTTTAAAGTGTATTTTGGATCAAATCCAAATGTCAATGCAATTCGAGAGGGGGAGCTAAGTATACAAGAAAGTACCCGGTAGCCGGAGGGATATCCAGGGATGTCATCGAACAATACTGCTTCAGATCCAGGGTTGCTCTGATATACATCGCTGATCGCACCGATATCCTCTTCAATATTTGCACCAGAGACCTTTTTTAGATCGCCTAATGCGTCTACAGCGTCGATCCATTCTCGTAAATCCGAAAATGCCATGGTGTTTCTGAAGCAGTTTGAGAAAATATCAATTATGATTTACACGGTGGGAAACAAAGGGCAAAGCTCTTTTTCGGTACGTTTAGTAAGTAGCGTGTAGAATGGCGCTTCTCATAGACAATGAAACTGCTCAGAAAGTTTTGAATATTGCGGATGCTGTGGAAGTAATGGAAAATGCATTTATTCAATTGGGCAGAGGGGATGCAGCATTTCAGCCTAGAACGGACGTTCTTTCGCCGGTTGACGGGAGGGGTGAATTGGATTATTATTGGTGGCACTCGCTTATCGGCGCGATTTTGGATCCTCCAAGGCTTGCCTTTCGTTTTGTATCAGATATATACAGTTGGAGGAGAGATAAGGACGATAAACTAAGAGAGATACAATATAATGTGGAGGAAGGAAAATCAATGGGTTTTGTTTTACTTTTTGATTCTACGAATGGGGAAATACTAGGGTTATTAAATGATGAAGCGCTGCAACATGCAAGGGTTGGCGCTACGGCGGGTGTTGCTTGTAAATATCTCTCTAGAAATGATGCAGATACTGTTGGAATAATTGGCTCAGGTGGTATGGCAAAAGTATATCTAGAATCGTTTTCTGCCGTTAGAGAATTAGATCAAGTGAAGGTATATTCACCTACAGTTAGCCATAGAGAAGAGTTTGCAAACCAAATGAGTGCGCTATTGGAGATAGATGTTATACCAGTTTCTTCACCGGAAAAGGCAGTGAATGATGCAGACATTGTAGCAACGTGTACAAATGCTGGTGCCCCTGTATTTCCAGAAGATTGTGTTTCAGAGGGGATGTTTGTAGTTGACACTAAAAGTAATGAAGTATCCTCTAGTGCCGAGTCCATGTTTGACAAGATCATAGGAACAACGAGGGAAGCATATCTTGCGTCGGAAGATTACGTAGTTGGGCAGAAAAGTCTACTTGAAAAGCACAAAGAGCTTCATGGTAAAAGGGGGTTCGAGATGAAAGATTATGTTACCCTAAGTGAAATAATTCAAGATCCATCAAAGGGGAGGAATACGGAAGATGAATCTATTTATTGCAACAATCGGTCTACTGGGATCCAATTTGCGGCAATTTGTGATCTAGTTCATCGCCGAAGTGTAGAAGAAGGACTGGGGGTTGAGATTCCTAGTGACTGGTTCCAACAAGATCTAGATCGATCGTACTCATAGAATCGTGTGCCACGAGCATGGCTATTTAATGATATTAAGGACGTTCGACTAATTCAATTATATTCCCATCTGGGTCGCGTAGATTAGCAATCTTAGCTCCACTAGCTACAGGAAGTGGAGAACTTATGAATTCAATATCGCCAGAGAGTGTAGAGTACCAATCATCTATGTTCTCGATTTGAAAGCACAAATGTGCCAATCCAACGTCGTGTATAGATGAAGAAGGATTTACATTGGTATTTGGAGGACTAGAATATTCTTTCAATTCAAGGGAAATGCCGTCGTTTTCGAGGAATGCTATTTGAGCATTGACTCCATTTAAACCAAGAAGGCCATCTTGCGAATCGCTAGCTTTGAATCGTTTTCGTTCCGAAAATCCAAAGTGAGTACAGTAGAAATTGAGAGACAGTTCTAGGTCGGATACATTTAATCCTATATGATCGAGAATTGCGGTCATGAATGAAGAGAGAAGATATTAGATTTTAAACTTATCTTTATAGTAAATTGGAGATATTTTTGATCGCTAGTTGGGCCATATCTTCCGGAGGAAGGGTGGCGTCGATTCGAACAAACCGATCGGGGTGTTTAGAGATAACTTGTTCATAGCTATCATGGACTTTTTTTAGAAAAGAAACTTGTTCAAATTTATTGGTAGATCCGCTTCTTTTTGCCCCTAATTCAGGGGGGAGGTCAAAATAGAGGGTGAGATCTGGCAGTATAGTCCAAGGTTGGTGGATTTGTTCTATATAGGATAGAGGATCTTTGAGAATTCCATCTAAAGAAGCAGATTGGTAAGCATACCGAGAGTCTATATAACGATCGGATATGACTAGTTTTCCGTCAGTTAGTGCGGGGATAACAGTAGTTTGAAGATGATAGACATGATCTGCCATATATAGGAATAATTCTGCTAGAGGGTCCGCAGTGGCTGTTTTGATTGATTTTTGTACCGCGTCGCCGTACCAAGAATCGGTTGGTTCTAGGGTGTAGATGGCATCGGAATAGACTTCTTGAAGAGCAGAGATTATAGTGGTTTTGCCACTTCCATCAATTCCTTCAAGAGTGACTAGCATGGTTTTGATTGATTCTGAAAAAGGTTAAATTTTGGGAAATTGGAGAACGAGTTGGAAAGGTATTAATTATACCAGAATAGGAGGTATAAGTGAGTAAATAATGAAAATTGTAGTTTTTGGTGGAACGGGTTTCATTGGGAAAGTGTTATGTAATGAATTGGCTGGAAAAAATCAAGAAGTGA
>PAAV01000058.1 GCA_002699485.1 Chloroflexota bacterium
TCTATTTTACTCGGATCAATCAGTGATATTTCTATAATTAGTGATTTAGAGTTTGCTATAGATTTAAAAATTCCTGATGCTGACTTCATGCTAGGTTTGGCAGATTCGAGATCCAGGATAATTCATACTGAATTAATTAACTCACAACAGAATACGAGCATAGGTACAGGACCTTGGCAAATTACAGATGAAGGGAATAGAGGTGTTTATAAATTTGAAAAGAACTCTTTCTATTTCGACAAGTATCTTCCATATGCTGACAACTTAAATTTGCACATCATTTCTGACGAGATTACTCGACAGACAGCATTTGTTGTGGGGAGCTTGGATGCAATCCATTTAAATGATTCCCAGCTCAGAGAATTTGAATCTAATTTCGAAAAAAGGGAATATTTACGTGTCCCAGAAACAGGTATTGGAATGGAGATATCTTTAAATCCTAATAAACCGCCTTTTGATGATATTAATGTTCGCAAAGCTTTTTATTTAGCAGCTGACCCTTTGTCATATATAAATGAAATATGGCCTGAATCAGGATATATTTCCCTAGGGATTCCTTTAATTCATGCTGATTGGATAACTACTACACAAGACACATCAAAGTATTTTACTGATATAACTAAATCGAAAGAACTTTTAAAAGGAGTCGATATTGACACATTTACCATTAAAGTGGGTCAATTTGGAGAGGGTTATATTGAATATGCTAAGCGTTTACAAGAAGACTTAAGCAATGTCGGGTTACAGTCCAACATTGAGCAAGTCAGTAGAGTGGATTATGTGGATAATGTCTGGAAGGATGCCAATTATGACGTGTTTTTAGGACCTGCTCCGTACGTTAATTCACCCAACATATACCTATTTTCGGTTGTGCATTCTGGAGGATTATGGCATCACGGTAACCCGTTAAGCAAGCAACTTGATGTTTTAATTGAAGATCAATCTGGAGAATATGATAAATCAAAACGAAAGTTACAATATCAGGAAATCCAAAATTTGATATGGAAATCTTATACAAGATTCATGCCAGTTACAGTTAGCTCTACTTGGTTAGTAAATGATTGGCTAGAAAATTTCTATCCAACCTTAGCTGGTTTTGAATATAACTATCTAAGTGAAGCTTGGCTAAATATGGAGCCGTGATACTGCATCTTCAATAGCTTGCGTACCCAAAACAGCACATTTTATTCGGATAGGGAAAGCTTTCACACTCTCCATAACTTTCAGTGAACCGATATTTGTTTTATATTTACTCTCCAGCGTTTCTCTATTCATGAAAGATTTATAGTTGTCGATTAGGGTAGCAGCTTGTTTAGGATCTAGGTTTTTAATTTCTCCAGCCATTAATGATGATGAGGCAATATTAATTGAGCAACCTTTGCTATTAATATACACGTCATTAATAACTCCCTCACTGAATGACAATTCTACGTCAACTTCATCTCCACAAAATTGATTCACAGCATGTCCTGTTGCAGCTACTTTTTTTACTTTAGAGGTAAATTGAGGAGTTTTTGCATGTTTCAGGATTTCCTCATTGTATAGTTTCTGCATTTAAGACTTTTCTTCCAGATTACTTTTTCCCTGCTGAAAAATATTTCAGTGTATATTCGATTGCATCGACTAAGCGATCAACTTCTTCTACAGTATTATAAATATAAAAACTAGCTCTTGCTGTCGCAGATATACCTAAAGACCGCATCAGAGGCATAGTGCAATGGTGGCCTGTTCGTATAGCTATACCAGCTCGGTCTAACATAGTGCCAATATCGTGAGGGTGAACATATTCTGAATGGAATGGTAAGATGCCTCCTCGAATACTGGTATCAGTCGGCCCATAAACGTCTAATTCTTCGAACTGCTTAAATTTCTGCAATGCATAATCAGTTAGTTCTATCTCGTGGGCTCTAATATTATCCATGCCAATGTCTGTTAAATAATCTATCGCCGCACCTAATCCGATGGCATCGGCTACATTCGGTGTACCTGCCTCGAATTTATTTGGAATTGAATTCCATGTTGCTTTATCATTCCATACTTCAAGCACCATATCTCCGCCACGCATAAACGGTTCCATTGATTCGAGTATTTCTTGTTTTGCGTATAGTACTCCTATACCCATTGGAGCTAACATTTTATGTCCTGAAAAAGTTAAGAAATCACAATCTAAATCAGCCACGTCAATGGGCATATGAGGCACGCTCTGCGCACCGTCAACAAGGATCTTAGCTCCGACTGCATGAGCTTTACGGGCAATTTCTTTAACTGGGTTAATTGAACCTACTGAATTGGATGCATGACAAATAGATACCAATTTAACTTTTTCATCTATTGAATCGGCTAATGCTTCCATATCTAAAGTTTGATTGTTAGTTAGAGGGACAACTCTTAATTCTGCTTTTTGCCTAGTCGCAACCAATTGCCACGTTACAAGATTTGAGTGATGTTCCATCTGGCTCACAACAATTGCATCTCCAGCACCAATGTTTTCAAACCCCCAGCTGAATGCAACCAGGTTTATAGCTTCAGTGGTTCCTCTAGTCCATACAATTGTGTTGGGTTCTTTAGCCTCAATGAAATTAGCGACCTTAGTCCTTGCCGTTTCATATAAATCAGTTGCCTCCATGCTTAGCGTGTGGACACCTCTGTGTACGTTCGAATTATAATTCTCATAGTAATCTACAAGGCATTGGATAACTTCCCTCGGTTTTTGAGAGCTTGATGCATTATCTAGATATGCCAGCTTATTCCCGTTAATTGTTCTATCTAAAATAGGGAAGTCCTGACGTATTTTATTTACGTCGAAATCTTTAGACATATCGTTAAATATCCACCTCAAAAGACCCTTTCTGTATACGTACGGGGAATGTATCGATAGGCAACACTGCAGGCCCACTACATACTTTGCCTGTTCTTAAATCGAACCTTGCACCATGTGCATTGCATTCAATTTCATAGTTTTCCAATTCTCCTTCATGCAAATACGCTTCAGCATGGGAGCATATATCATCAATAGCTTTCAGTTCTCCATTAACTTTGAAGACCGATATCCAGCGGTCTTCTATTTCGTACATTTTTCCAGATCCTTCTGGAATGTCAGACACTTTGCCCAGCTTAACAAATGGCATTATCGCCTCCTTAATGTTTAATCTAAACAGTTTTTGATTAAATCAAATCAACTATTTTTATCCTACTAAAACTCTACGTAATAGTATTTTATTCTGTCTTAACGGTGTTGGGGTCTCTTTTTATGGCTGCTATAAGTGTGTGCCAACCAAGCATTGCGCATTTAATTCTTGTTGGGTAGTTGGCGACTCCAGAGAGCACTTCTAAGTCTCCTAAATTTTCATAATCATCTATATCTTTACTCTTGTCAGTAATCATTGAATGAAAGTCTGCAAATATCTTGTTAGCTTGATCTACAGATTCTCCTATAACTGCCTCAGTCATCATAGATGCAGATGCGATTGAAATCGCACATCCTTTGCCATCAAAGCCTATTTCAGTTATCGCCTCACGACCATGGTCTAATTTGCTGAAACTAATATCGACGTCGACTATGTCTCCGCAGAAGGGGTTAAATCCATGAGCAGTGCTGTTTGGATCATTGAGTCGATGCATGTTTCTAGGGTTGGACCCGTGATCCATAACCACTTCTTGATATAAGTCATCTAACCCAGAATCTACCATATTGATTTCCAGCTGATTATTTTAAACTCGCTCGACCGGTCCACCATAGACTTTACCCCTTCCAAATCCTTGGAAGCGGAATTTAGGTAAAGATGTATCAAAGTAATTAAGAAGATATTTCTGAAACTCATCTAGTTTTATTGAGTCTATTATTTCATTAGCGAAACCTTGGATCAGAAAAGACGTGGCTGTTTCCATATCCAAGCCCCTTGCAAGCATATACATAATTTGATCATCTGGAATTGCGCCCGCAGTAGCTCCATGAGCAGCTTGAATATCATCTGCATAGATTTCCAGGCTAGGTTTTGTATTTACCCTAGCACCTTCGGACAAAAGTAAGTTTTTGTCTCCCTGAAAAGCCTCAGATTTTTGAGCGATTTGTCGTATCAGAGTTCTGCCACTAAAAACCGCTCTAGAAGCATCTGCAAGAATGCCTTTAAAGTATTGGTTACTATATGTGTGTGGAGCGGCATGATCTACGTTTATATGATTGTCTATATGATGGTCGCCTTCTGTAAAGTACAGACCACGGATATCACACCTGGCACCAGCTTGATTCAATCGAACTAAAAGGTCATTTCTCCCGACTTTTGATCCTTTTGAATAAGACACAGTGTTGAAAGACGAATCAGCGTTTTGATCAACTACCGTTGATCCAATATGAAACCCAGACGGGCTTTCTTGAAGGTATCTATAGTGGTTGAGCTGAGAACCTTCACCAACAGAAATTTCAGTCACAGCATTGGTGAATTGAGAATCTGAATTGATAGAAACGTAACTCTCTATTATTGAAGCTGAGCTATTGCTTTCCAGGATGATAAGTATTCGTGGATATGTTACTCGAGGAGCACTTTCGCCAGTACTTATGTGGACTATATTGATTGGAGCAGCAGCTTCATAATCCTTTGAGACTAATATTTCGGCTCCATCGTTTATGAATGCAGTGTTTATAGCCACAAAACCATTAGCCTTTACGTCAGCATGAGTACCCAAAGAGCAGTTAGTATTTTTAGATCCTAAGGTTTTGATTACGATTCCTGTGTCGTGAGTTCTAGAAAGTGCTTTATTATAAATTCCATTGACTAGTGTTATAGTGTTCCATTCGTCAGAATATGGACTAACTTCACTTATCATTTTTGAACTCAAAGCAGTATGGTTTTGCTTAAAATCAAAATCAAAATCATGATTGGCTATAGGATTTACATTAGTGAATTTCCATGCTTCATTTCCTCGTAAAGCGGTAGGAAATCCACTTTCCCGAAATTCATTCATTGCGTTGGATCTGAGGGAATTGTCTAATGAATTATCGACTGTCGATAACCAGTCTGAAAACTCAGAATGTTGGTTTAGATATCTAGCATATTTGCTTGTTAATGAAGTTTCTTTGTTTGACACTACTTTGATTTTCCATGATTGTTTTCGCCAGCCCCGTCTTTTATCCAGTCATATCCTTTGGATTCTAATTCCTTGGCAAGCTCTGGTCCGCCAGATCTCGCTATCTTGCCATTTATCAGCACATGCACATAGTCTGGTTTTATGTAGTTTAAGAGACGCTGATAGTGGGTTACGAGTATTACTGCATTCTTTTCGTTGCGATGTCGATTTACACCTTGAGCAACAGTTTTTAGAGCATCAATATCCAACCCGGAGTCTGTTTCATCAAGCACAGCGAGTTCAGGAGATAACATCAACATCTGTATCATTTCTGATCGTTTTTTCTCTCCACCCGAAAATCCTTCATTGACTGATCTCCGCATCAGGTCTTGACTCATATCCATGCTAGAAACTGTCTCTTTAAATATCTTGTCGAATTCTCTGGCAGACAATTCTTTTTTATCACGATATCTTAACTTTGCATCTAGAGCCGCTTTGATAAATTGCCAGCTACGGACTCCTGGAAGTTCCATTGGATATTGGAAGGCGAGAAATATCCCTTTAAGTGCACGCTCGTCAGGAGGTAATGACAAAAGATCGTCTTCCTTAAAGTTTATAACCCCTTCGGTTACTTCATAATCCGGTTGTCCAGCAAGAACATTGGCTAAGGTACTCTTACCGCTACCATTAGGTCCCATTATTGCGTGTACTTCTCCCGCATTCACGGATAGATTGATACCTTTAAGGATTTCGGTTTGATTTTCAGCTACTACTGCGTGTAGATCTTTTATTTCGAGCATATATAGTGTACTTTTTGATCCTTAATTTAAATTAATATTTATACAGAAGGGTATTGTTAAACTAGGAAGTCTAGCCTACCGCACCTTCTAAACTAACTTTAAGTAATTGTGAAGCTTCCATCGCAAATTCAAAAGGAAGTTCCTTGAAAATGCCTCTGCAAAACCCATTTATTATCATGTAATGTGCTTCTTCTTCGCTCAAACCTCTTTGCATTGCATAAAATAGCTTAGCATCGCTCACTTTTGAAGTTGATGCTTCATGTTCCATCCTGGCTGTCGGATTTCTTACTTCAATGTAGGGAACTGTATGAGCTCCACAGTTATCTCCTATTAACAACGAATCACATATGGTGAAATTAGTTGCATTCTCAGCTTTCGGCATGATTTGTACCATTCCGCGGTACGTATTTTGACCCTTACCTGCAGAGATACCTTTAGCTACGATCGTGCTCTTGGTATTTTTACCTAGATGAATCATTTTGGTGCCTGTATCTGCTTGTTGCTTGTTGGCAACTAAAGCGACAGAGTAAAACTCGCCAGTGGTATCATCACCTTGCAAGATTACAGAAGGGTACTTCCAAGTGATTGCAGACCCAGTTTCTACTTGAGTCCAAGATATTTTTGATCTATCACCTAATGCTTTACCTCTTTTAGTAACGAAGTTGTATACACCACCTTTTCCATCTTTGTCTCCAGGGAACCAGTTTTGTAAAGTCGAGTACTTAATTTCTGCGTCTTCAAGAGCAACTAGTTCAACAACTGCAGCATGTAGTTGATTTGTTTTTCTAAATGGCGCGGTGCAGCCTTCCAAATAGCTTACATAACTTCCTTTGTCAGCGACTATTAAAGTCCGCTCAAATTGTCCCGATTCTTCGGTATTTATTCTGAAGTAAGTCATCAGCTCAATAGGGCATCTCACTCCTTCAGGGACGTATACAAATGATCCATCGCTGAAAACGGCAGCATTTAAACTTGCATAAAAGTTATCTGTGTAAGGAACCACAGAACCTAAGTACTTCTCAATTAAATCCGGATATTTTTGAACTGCCTCACTAACAGAACAAAAAATCACACCAGCTTTTTCAAGAGTTTCTTTGTACGTTGTTGCAACTGAAACAGAATCAAAAACGGCGTCAACTGCTATATCTGACTTTTGCTCTTCTACTACTCCTGCAAGTTTTTTCTGTTCATGCAAAGGTATGCCTAGTTTATCAAAGGCTTCAACTAACTCAGGATCAACTTCATCTAAACTTTTAGGACTATCCTGTTTAACCGGTGCTGAGTAGTAGTGCATGTCCTGGAAGTCAATTTTTGGGTACTCGATCATAGCCCAATCTGGCTCGCTCTCTGAATCCAATAGTTTCATAAAGTGATGGTATGCTTTTAATCGCCACTCGAGCATAAAATCAGGCTCACCTTTTTTACGTGATATAAATTTAACTGTTTCTTCTGTTAAACCCTTTGGCAATGTTTCAGATTCAATATCTGTTGTGAAGCCCCACTTATAGTCGGTTTTAATTTCAGAAGTTCTTGAAATTGTATTTGGATCGGTAGTCATTTTGATTTAATTAATCCACTTTGAAAAATGTTATTGTTGGCCAAATTTTTTGAACAAAAATATTACGAGTTTTGAGTCTCTTTAATTTTACAACAATCCTGATTAAACTGTCGTCCAATAAAACAGAGTGCTCTAGGAAGTTTGTAAAGAGATATTTGAGTATTTAGGTTTTCTTATTGCAAAAGGTTTGCCAGGCGCTTTGAGTAGTGTGGTTAAATTGGTAGTCCAAGGATTTCTTTATCTTGTCAGTTGAGGCTGTCCACCTATACTTAATAAAGTCTAAACCCGCACTGTTTGAATCTGATTGTATTCTAAACTGCCATGCGATTTCAGTAATGGAAGATAACAAGAATGATGGTAGTTTTATCATTCTTGCTCGTATTGATGCGGCCATTTCTGACCAGGTTATTGTGCCGTCTCCTGCAATATTATAGGTGCCGGCAAATTCATTAAGGATGGAAATTTTAATTAAGTTTACAACATCATCCTCGTGGATGAATTGCATAGGAGGATTATAATTCTTCAATCCTATAAGAATAGGCTTTTGAAAGGTCTGTGATATGAAGTTGTTTGCATTCGGACCCATAACTGGACATCCCCGTAAAATTAATATTTTCGTTGATGGATTATCAGATGCAAAACTGTTGATTAGCAATTCTGATTTCGCCTTGTCTACAGCATACTGAAACCGACTTGTTGGCCTTATAACCGAATTTTCATTTAACCATTTAGGATTGTCTGGGTGAGCTCCGTATATGGTTGTGCTACTAAAGTAGATAAGTTGCTTGACTGTAGTTAGTTCAGCAGCTTTTAAGACATTTAAAGTCCCATCTAAATTTACTTTCTCAGTATGTTTTTTGTTGTGAGATGGTTTTAAAACAAACGAAAGATGGATCAAGACATCAGGGTTGAATTTTCTTAGTAAATCATTAAAAGGGTTTGTTACATCATGTATCACATAGTTAGTTTTGGGATGTGATGAGCGATGTGGTAGTTTTACGTCTAGGGAAAGAATTTCTTTGACCCATGATTCTTCCTCGAGTTTTTTTATTAAACATGAACCAACGTAACCAGATCCCCCAGTAATCGCTATTTTCATATTTGTTTTAATTTTTAACCCTCGCTCGTTTGATCCGTGAAATTAAATTTTAAATTTCCAAGTCCTGGAACATCGAAAGCCATTGTTATTTTATGCGGATTTGAGCCTAACTCTAGATTGTCGACTTGAATTGTTATATCGCTATTCATCGCAAGTGTAAAAGTATTGGATGTTGAAACCTGATCAAAGCATTGGCGTTTTTCATTTTGCCAGAAAAAACAGTTGGTTATATCTAAAATTCTATCGTCTACTTCTAGCGGCATCATTTTATGAGCGTATCCTGACCCTAAAGAGTTTCTTAATTGAAACTGAAATCCTTTATCAGTGTTTTTCAAGCTGCCTTTAACATATAGTTTTCTTAGTAGAAAACTTGGGACACTTACCATTCTAATTCACTCCAGTAATTATTGATTATTTGATTTCCTTTTCATTTCGAATATAGCTCTTTCTTTTTCTATTGCACTTGCTGGTAGAGGATTAATTTGATTACTGACACGCGAATAACAATAGATCTTAGCAATTCGTTCCATCAGAATACTAACATTCAATGCTTCTCGCAAATTAGTTCCCACAGCTACTGCACCATGATTACTAATAAGGGCTGCGTTTTTGTCTCCCAAAGCTTTGCATACGTTTTTTGCCAAGTCTTCTGAGCCTGGGAATGCATAATTTGATACTTCAATGGATCCTCCAATGTATATCACCATTTCATCTAAAATTGGTGGGATTCCATCAGAACTTAAGGCTGCGACAGAAGAAAATGTTGAGTGGGTATGAACTACAGCATTAATATCTGGTCTGGTCTGGTAGATCCCTAGGTGTAGTAACGACTCTGATGAAGGAACTCCTGAGTCTTCAATACAATCTAATTCTTCATCAACAACCACAATATTTTGATCTTGTAGCTCTGAGTAATGTAAACCCATAGGTGTAATAGCCATGTACCCAGGTTTATTATTTGGCATTCTCATGCTGACGTTTCCACTAGATCCAGATACTAAATCTAATTTAGCCATTTCCTTAGCAATATTTGCTACTTGAGATTTTTCATTTATAAACGATTCGTTGTTCATTACTCCACCAAGTTCAGTTGTTCATAAAATTCAATTTTGCTGACATAGTCTTCCATTCTTCATATAAGGCTTTATATTCCAGAGCTATTGATGGATTTGGGGATTTCATTTTAAGTTTTGATTTTGTTCGTATAGTTGCCGCTTCTAGAGATGGATATTCCTGTAAAGCAGTGAGTCCCGCTATAAATCCTCCCATAGCATTCGAGTTATAAGTATCAGCAATACATATTTCCCTGTCTAAAACGTTTGTAAGAATCTGTACAAAAGTATCAGATTTAGCCATTCCGCCACCTAAATACACATCCTCAGCTTTATCTGCCACAATAGTCTCGAGTTGAGACAACCTTGCTTTTATTGTGTAAGAAATTGATTCTAAAGCAGCACGTGCTAAATGACCATCTCCTCTTTCATTCATTGTGATAGGAGTAGGAAAAATAATGCCTCCTGTGGCCATACCAATTTCACTCATATTAATCTGGTCTTTAGCAAAAAATACAGAGGTTCCTTCGGCTCCGGGGACGACCTTGCTTGCAAAATTATCTAAATCAGTCAGGTTCTGGCGCAGGGTCTTTGCTAGCCAAGAGTAGGAGTTTCCAGTGTCACCCGCGGTTAATTCACTAACCCAGTATGAAGATAAGGCATGGCACCCAAACCAGCTGGATGCATCTTTAGATATGATCGGCTTTTTAGTAACCCATTGTATTGGGCTGCTCCACCCTGAAATAATTGCCACGTCATTGGGCTTCGTAGCGCCTATTCCTAATGACCCACATTGAGTATCTGCTCCAGCGGACGTGACTGTCGTCCCAACAGGAAGGTTAATGTTCTCAGATACATTTGCGGTGATTTTGCCAGCTAGCTCTCCTATATTCAAAAGCGGTACATTATTGTTGAGTGGTAGGTCCAGTAATTTAGATAATTCGGTAGCCCAGGTTTTGGTGGGGATATTTATTAACCCAGCTTCAGCAGCGGATGTTGTTTCAGAAACAACTTCCCCTGTTAACTTACTTATTATCCAATCCCCTAGGGTGATAACTTTTGCTATCTGATGATATTTGTCTGGTGAATGCCTTTTTATCCATTCGAGTTTAGCGTTTGCAAATAAGAATGAAGGTAATCTTCCCGTAGTTTTATATATTTTCTCCCGATGCTTTGAATCTATCTCTGATCCTTCGAATATAGCACGCAAATCGATGTTTGGCCCCATATATATTTCGCGATTGTTGCTATCTAGCACTGCGATAGCTTGCCTCATGCTAGTGACTGCAACCGCTTTCACTTCCAAATTAATACTTTCTGTTGTTTTTTTTATGACAGAGTATACGGAATTTGTTATTTGTACTGGATCAAATTCTCTTCCCAAAGGTAGTTGATCGTCCACGATGTTTTGGGGCCAATCAATTTGCTCGGTTTTCAAAATCACTCCATTGTTATCTACGAGATGACATCGTATGCAGCTGGTTCCGGCGTCTAAGACCATTATAGAAAAATTAGATATGATTCAAGACCTCTGGGTTTATTATGTTGATCGGTTTTGAGTTGTCAGTAAAAAGGATTAAATCATTTGATATCATACTCGAGTATCTATCTATAGTTTCATGTGTAGCTCCGGCTATATGAGGAGTTAACAATAAATCTCTGCTTTGAAATAATGGGCTATCCGGTGCTATGGGATGAGTGTCAAAAACATCAATAGCAGCCCCAGATAAATGACCAGAATTTATTGATTCAACTAACGCGTTTTGATCAACTATGGATACACCAGAAACAGTGATTATTGCAGAACCTTTTTTCATCTGTGACAATCTTGTTCCATCGAGCAAACCAATTGTTTCTTGATTTAATGGGGCAACAGTTGCCAAAAAGTCTGAGGTTGTGAGTAGTTCATCCATATTTAAAAGCACCACATTTTTGGGCACGGCTTTTAAATATGGGTCATGCGCCACAATTTCCATACCTAGATTATGCATTAGTTCGGCAATCTCCTGGCCAATCGCTCCCATACCGAGTAACCCCATTTTTTTACCTTTAAGCTCGCTGCCTCTAAACGCGATATAAGGATCAGTAGGGTTTTTCCACATTCCCGAGTGAACATAATTGTTTGCAGTCGTTGTTTTCCTTGCGATATTTAGCATTGCAGATAGAACATATTCAGCTACCGCTCGAGCATTACGTGCTGGCGAGTTTACAACGGCTATGTTGTGCGCCGTGGCAGACTCTATGTCAACATGATTAATAGCTGATCTACAGATACCAATAAACCTTAATGATTCAACTTGGTTTAAAGTTTCTTCAAAAATAAAATCTGATTCAATAATAACTCCAATAGACCGATGTTTATTGATCATGCTTGCCATTTCATCAGGGTCTCTGAGCTTCATACTATCGAGCCAGCTAGAATGAGTTATATCAAAGCTTGAACTAAGTTGTTCGATCGAAGCCTTTGAAAATGGAGCCAGTATTAATACGTGTGGTCTAGGCATTTTGAGCTTTTCAATTATGTTTGGTGATATTTATTTTATTCATAACAGAAATCAAGAAAAACTTTGTCATTATCGTTGTTTTTTCGAAACTGCTTAGAGAAATACGGCTAGAAAAAACGTCATATTCATGATCTTCAATCCTATCTAATATTCGTGAATACAAATTATGTAATATGTTTGTGCATCCTTTAGCATCTTCTTGCAAAAATTCTAATAAATTACTACCTGAGTCAAAGTATGATCGCGCTCTATTAACTTGAAATTCCATTAAGTTTCTAAAGTTGTCATTTATCTGCCCGTTTAACATTTCTGTTTCTTTGTACCTAAATCGATTCATTTCATCTTGAGGTATATATATTCGATCACGTTCAGCATCTTCTTTTAGATCTCGCATAATGTTTGTCAATTGCATTGCAATCCCTAAATCGATCGCATATTTATTGGCTTCCGCCCCTTTGTAGCCAAATATGTTGATACTAATCAAACCTACAATTGATGCTACTTTATAACAGTACTCCTTGAGCTCCTCGAACGTTAAAAATCTGGACTTTGTTAAATCCATCTCAACACCATCAATTAACTCATAAAAGTAACTATCGGGTATGCTGAATTTATTTATCGTGTCAATTAAAGCAGGCATTATAGGATTATTTGTTACACGACCTTCTATGCTTAGTTTCAATTCTTTTCTTAGGCTTGTAAATTGATCGAATTGATTCTGGGAATGTTTATCGTCTGATATGTCATCGCAATGTCTAGCGAAAGCGTATACAGCATATATGCCCATACGCTTGTACTCAGGTAGGGTTATAAACGCATAATAAAAATTCTTCGCCTCAGATTTAGTGATCTCAGTGCATATGTCATATGAATCTTGGAGTTGAGCTTGCATGATATTAAACCAATAAATTATCGGTAATCCGTGAGTCAAGGATTAAGCTATATTTGTACACTGGTTTATTGGATCAGCTATTAGATCAAATCATGCGGCAGCTTTTAAACGCCCATAATTTGCACAGCAATATTTCTGTGTGATATCTGATTGGCCTTATCTGAATCTAGTTCAATCACGAATATTCTTTGCCATTGTCCTAGAACCATTTTACTATTACTTATTGGTATCGATTCACTGGTTCCTAAAACCAGATTTTGACAATGTGAGTGACCATTTGGACATTCATCCTCATGCATGTGAACAGTCCTGACATGGAAGTCATTATGTCTATAATGCGCAGATTTCGGAGCCAATCGCTCTATAAATGATTCGAAGTCAGTCATTAATAATGGCTCGTCTTCTTGTATAACGACTGCAGCAGTGGTGTGCTGAGAGAATACACAGGCGATACCATTTGAAATCTTAGATACATTTACAAGTTCTATGACTTGATCAGTTATATCGAAAAACTTAGGCGAGCCTGATGTTTCCACCTTAAGCACTGAAAAATTAGTATTGAATATAGCTTTATCAACTTTAGTTTCAATATTCATTATTTTTTAATTCCTCAAGTATGTAATTTTCCGTGAGGTCATTGTATGGGAATATTCCTTTAGTACGAAGGTTGAAGCCTAACATATTGTTATTAATCGTTTCAATAATTATTACATAGTGTAACGAGGTATGTTGATTAACATTTCGGTAAAACATGTCAATCCTTTTTATTGTTCCATTCTCGAAACCTACCTAATGCACACAATGGCCAGTATATTCTATACATATGGTAATTAATCATAAACCCTGCTGGCAAAGCAATATCTTGTTGTTTTTCATTAAATTGATCAGACCTATCTGGTCTCATTCCTATCCCATAGCCAGGGAAGCCTGTTCCAGTGAACTCCGGCTCGTCCCATGAACCATCTTCATTTTGATTTGATAATAGATAATTTATTCCCTTTAAGGCGTGGGGGCTACTTCCTTTATCCGCAGCAATAAGCGACATTAGAGACCAGGCAGTTTGAGAAGCAGTACTTGGTCCCTTGCCATGCAACGCTGGATCCACATATGAAGCAGGGGTTTCCCCCCAACCGCCATCTTTATTTTGATGGTCTTCTAACCATTTAGTTGCCTTGTCCATTGCTTCGTGGCTTGGGTCAATGCCTATTGCCCGTAAGGCCGGTAGTACAGAACCAATCCCATATATGTAGTTAACTCCCCATCTACCGAACCATGAACCATCTTGTTCTTGCTCCAACAGTACATAATCTAAAGCTTTTGCTATAATTTTGGCGTGCTTTTTTGCATCTAAAGTTCCAAGCAACTCAAGTACATGAGCAGTTACATCTACGCTGGGGGGATCAATTGTTTCCCCAAAATCAGAAAATGGTATTCTAGCTATAAAAGAACGCATGTTGTCTTTGTCGAATGATGCCCAACCTCCATTCTTACTTTGCATACCTTCAATCCATTGAACGCACCTTTTTATAGATTTAGATTTTCTATCTAACCCGCCATATTCGTCTGTCAGATCAATTTTATGTAACGCTGTTGCTACCACAGCAGCGTCATCGATATCGGGGTAATGCTCATTTTCAAATTCAAAAGCCCATCCACCTGACCTCACATTGTTGGCTTTAACTTGCCAATCGCCCTCGCTTTTTATTTGCTTGTTGATCAACCATTGTCCTGCCTTTTGAACTCTGTCGTCATCGGCTTTAATCCCTGAGTCTAATAGAGAGATTATTGCCAATCCCGTATCCCAAATTGGGGATACACAAGCCTGAACTCTCAAACTAAACTGGTCTTCAATCTCAAATGCTTTAAATCCGTGCAAAGCTTTCTTTATTACCGGATCATCTAACCCATACCCAGCAGCATACAAAGCCATAATTGAGTAGACCCATGGTGGTTGGATCCCACCCCAGCTTCCATCAGCCTCTTGATGCTCAAGTATCCATTCCTTACTTTTTTTCAAAGCTAAATCTCTGGTCGGTTTAATCGGTAATTTATCTAGTAATCTTAAAACTTGATCTGTGGCGTAAAAGAAATTCTCCCAACCCATTTGAATAGAAGGGAATTTAACCGAGTAATCCACATTATCGAGACCATCACAGAAAAGTTCATCAACTCTAAGATTTTCGGGGAGAGGTCTCACAGGTTTCTTGTCCATTAGTATCAATAATGGGACGATCGTTGATCTTGCCCAACTTGAAAACTCGTAAATGTTAATGGGTGACCAGTTAGGTAACAAGATTAACTCAGCTGGCATTATAGGAACACCTTCCCATTTCCACTGATCAACTAAAGAAAGCCAGATTTTTGTAAAAACTCTGGTGTTCTCGATACCACCTTTGCTAAGGATAAAATCTTTAGCTTTAATCATTGATTTTTCATTTTCGGAGTACCCAGCAATTTTAAGAGCTAAATAACACTCTACAGATGTGGATAAATCCCCTGGAGCTCCATAATATTGCCCCCAAGTGCCATCTTCGCGCTGCTGGCTTATTATGTGATTACTTAGTTTTGTAAACTTCTTGTTATCACGTATTCCTAAAAAGTAATGAAGTAATATGAATTCGGCTTCCATTGTTGGATTAGATTCTAGTTCACCCCACCAGTAACCCTCACTGTATTGCTCTCTGAACAAATAACCTTGAGTCCTCTCAATAGCATTATTGATGTTCTTATTAATTTGCTTTGAAACTTGTGGGTCCATAAATTACTAACCTGAGGTAGCGGTTATACTGCCTATCTGTCTTTCTGCGTTAACCACTAGATCTAAGTTAGAAGTTAAAATTCTTCTAGCTTTTCTAACTTGCATCGTTATTTCAAGGATTTTTTTGATATCCCCTGGGTTGATTGCAACATGCTTTAGTCCATTCAGCATGGTTCGCGACTTCTTGTTGTTCGCTGCCTCTACGATGAATGGTGGCAGTTTTTGCTCCATCGGATCTAACACCACTCTAACAACAAGAGGCTCAATGTTTTTTTCCCTTGCAGTTTGGCTGACCCAAAAACTTTCCATGTCGATTACATCAACCGAAAAATTTTCACCGATCCATGTTTTGAGGTCATGATTGTATATAAATTGATCTACTGTCATACAGGAGCCCATGCTTACAGGTGATCCGGAGTCAGTTATCAATGAGTGAAGCCTCAATGCTTTATTCTCATCTAGGATTTGTACGTTTTCAGCGATTTGAGTTGACCAGAAAGCTGGTGAACCTGGCATAGACCAAATATCACTACAAATGTATGCAGTTCCTGACTGCGTGTTCTGTATAACAGACCCAGCAAACCCTGCAGATATGATTAATTTTGGGTGATATGCTGCAATTAATGTACTTGTAGCATTTATTGCATTTTCCTTACCCATTCCGCTTTCTATTATCACCACATCAGGCATTAAATGAGATGTATAAACAGGTTGATTTTCATCCTGTTGTTTATCTTTAACAAACTCATTTTTTGAGAAGAATTCTAGAAGTTCCTCTCTAATAGCAATCACAATTCCTATCACTATCCTGCGCCAACTCCACTTTTAGTTATTGCGCCGCCAATAGCCATTTTGGCTGCTGAAACTGGGTTGTTGATGGCATCATATATCGATGCAGACTCAAATCCACAGTGCATTAAACAATTTGCACACCTTGGATCTTTTCCTGGCCCATATTTGTCCCAAAGCTCATCAGACAACAATTCATTGAAGTTTTCTGTATGTCGGTCTCCTAATAGATAACACGGTTCTCTCCAGCCAGATACTGTGTAAGTAGGATTAGACCAAGCAGTACAATTATATTCCTTCTCTCCCCTTAGGAAATCAAGATAGAGGGGGTTATTGTAGAATCGGATACCATGTTTTGGATCCAGTATCCTAGTGAAAACATTACGAGCCTTTTTCCGTGATATAAATAAGTCTTGGTTTGGCACAGAATCGAATTGGTATCCGGGAGATACCATACAACCTTCCACTCCCATATCAGTTAGCATTTTGAACATCTCGAGCATGTCATTTTCGTCTACGCCATTAAAGATAGTGGTATTCGAAGTAACCCTATATCCGTTTTCTATAGCTATCTTCATTGCGCGAGTCGCAATTTTCCATACTCCTTTCCTGTAGACCGATATGTCATGTGCCTCTTCCATTCCATCCATATGAACCACAAAACAAAAATACTTTGAAGGAGGTATTTTTTTCATTATACGTTCCATTAGTAGAGCATTTGTACACATGTATACGAATCGTTTTTGGGCAATAATTTTAGCTACTATTTCATCTATATTAGGATGCATTGTAGGTTCTCCACCTGCAATTGAAACAATAGGAGCATCTGATTCATTGACAGCTTTTAAACATTGGTCCACGGTCATCAATCTATCTATTACCGATTCATATTCTCGAATTCTGCCGCAGCCTTCACATGCTAAGTTGCAGGCTTCTAGAGGTTCCAGCATAGTAACTAACGGGAATTTTTTTCTGCCCATCAGGTAGCGATTTTTTATCATATACCAGCCAAGCTTGACTGCTAGTTCGATAGGTCTAGACATTTTGTTTTATCCTCAACGTATTTTTCAAAACATTTTTCATTAAGAGTTTGATCTAAGATATCTAAAAGTTCTAGTAATGGTTAGATATTAATCTGTAATAAGACAATATAATAACCCTTAACTCAGAATTCAACACGCTTTTTAATGGTTCCGTGTAAGTAAAAATTGAACTACCTCTTCAAACTTGCCTATAAATTTGCTTTCAACTTTTGCAGAATAAAATGATTTTAAAGCAGAGTTTGCATATTTATCAGCCAAACTCCCGATGTAATTTTTAGTGCCAATTGTATTCATTATATTAAGCACTGTATCTACATCATTTTGATCCAAGTTTTGCTTAGAATAAATATTTTTTAACAGTGCGGATTGCTTTCTGTTAGATTTGGACATAGCGTGAACAGCGGGCAAAGAATTTTTTTTCCGCGCGATATCTTGACCGACAGGTTTTCCAGTCTTTTGCTTGTCTCCCCAAATACCTAACACATCATCCGTGATTTGAAATAAATACCCCAAAGCTCTACCAGATTCTCGAAAAGCCTTTATCACTCTTTGGTCACCAGAACCAATATGTGCGCCCAATTCCATCGAACACCGGATGAGAGCTCCTGTTTTATGACTGATCATATCTAAGTACTCTTCAACGCTAATGTCATGTCTGCTCTCGTATGAAAGGTCTAAGAATTGTCCTTCTATCATTTCTAGATACCCAGTTGTCATAGTTTTACTTATCATTACAGCATCACTATCTCCAATGTTTGGATTAAGAAGTTCAGTCAGGGTGACATCAGCAATTGAACGAAGTACATTGCCCGCAACAATTGCCTTAGGTTCACCCCAAACATACCAAATTGTGGGTCGGTGATGTCTTATCTCATCTTGGTCTTGAATATCATCATGGAATAATGAGAAATTATGTATGTATTCAAGGGCAATCGCGGTTTTGATCGCTTTATCTGCTCTGCCACCTGAAGCTTCTGCGGCAAATAAACATAGCGTCGGCCTAAGTAACTTTCCACCGCTAATAGTTACTGGTTTTCCTAATTTATCCGTCCAACCCATGCCGTAGGTTAATATTTGATACAAATTCTCTTTATATCGATTTAATCGAGGGTCAGCTTTTTGTTCTAACCCCGATTTTAAATAGGCGTTGATATCGGATTTATATTGGTCAAATATAGATGGTAATTGATCAACCATTTGAAGTTCTTCATCTCAATTTTTTTATCGCTGAAACTCGTATACTTTTAGAGGGCATAAATAGCTCTCTAATCTTTAAGTTTTCTGGTGATACAGCCGTCAAAACGACTGTGAATGCAATAAGATTTCCTGAAAAATGCTAGCATTGACTTTTAGAAAGTGTCAATCTGACTTATGAATACAATAATTGTGTTTTTTTTCACTTGTCAACATTTTTCTGATTGTGCTATAGTCGCCAGACGCTCACACTATATATCAACGGTTAAAACGCGTAATGCTTGACGACTATTTTCGCCAATACGGACTTATAACAATTTTCGCTTTAATAGCGGTAGCTATACCTGTAGGTATGCTATTAGTGTCTACAACTTTGTCTATTGTTGGAATTCGACCAGATAAGCCGGATGAAGTGAAAAAATCTATATATGAATGCGGCTTCGAAACGTTATCAAAAAGGTGGTCTGGGTTTAATAGCAGATTTTACGCAATCGCTTTGGTGTTTGTTGTGTTTGATGTTGAAGTCGTATTTCTCTTTCCTTGGGCGTCAGAGTTCGGGTATATGTCATCGAAATTTGGGGCATTTGTATTGATAGAAATGGCTATATTTGTAGGAATATTATTAGTGGGATGGCTTTATGCTTATCGTAAAGGTGATTTGGAATGGACTTAACGTCAAACGGAATTGAGCCTGCAATGAACTCAGACGAATTTGACCTGCAGAATGGACAAATCCCTCTACACAGCGCTACTTGGCAATTAGACGCTAAAGAGGGCGATTATATAAATCAGTTGAAGGCCTCTAGCAATGCTCCACTACAAGAGCCATTAATAGAAGTTCCTGACGATTTGAAACGAAATTTAGCCATAACGTCTGTGGATGCGTTGATAAATTGGGGACGTAAATCATCAGTTTGGCCATTGTCTTTTGGACTGGCATGCTGTGCTTTCGAGATGATGGCGAGTGCCATGTCTAGATTTGATTTAGCTAGATTTGGCATGGAGGTTTTTAGGGCGTCTCCACGGCAAGCAGATCTTATGATCGTAGCAGGTACAGTAACTTGGAAAATGGCTCCTGCGATCGAACGGGTATACAAACAAATGGCTGAACCAAGATGGGTTATCTCAATGGGGGTTTGTGCAACTAGCGGAGGCCCGTACTATGAGTCATACAGTGTTGTGCCCGGAGTAAATCATATTATTCCTGTAGATGTTTATGTGCCTGGGTGCCCACCAAGACCAGATGCTTTGGTGTATGGGATCATGCAGCTACATGAAAAGATAAAGAGATATTCAATATCTGATCCGTCATTGAGGCCTTAATGTCTATTCCTGTAACTGGTGATTACGCTGCATCAAAAATTCAACAGAACATCCCGAATTCTGTAGTATCTTCTGATGACACCAACGTATGGATAAAGGCAGAGAACTTAGTTGATGTATTTTCATACCTTAAAGATGATGCTGAGTTGGATATGCAGTTTTTGAATAGCATATCTGCAGTCGATTACATTGAATATTTTGAATTGGTGTACCACCTTCGATCCTTGCGTAATAACACCACCCTAATAATTAAAACTAAATGTTTTGGTAGAGAAGAGATCACGGTTCCAAGTATCACTTCAGTCTGGAGGGGGGCAGAGCTGCAGGAACGTGAAATATGGGATTTGATGGGTATAAATTTTTCTGATCACCCCAATATGAAGCGTATTTTATTATGGGAAGGATTTCCTGGGCACCCTTTGCGAAAGGATTTTATTCGATGAAACTCATCCTTGCTATTCCCTCAAAATATATCGTTAGCAAACTGAATTCGTGAAATAAAACAAATGTCAATTAACACGCAGCCTGTAACAATTAATTTGGGACCGCAACACCCTTCAACACATGGAGTCTTTCGGCTAAGAGTAACATTTGATGGAGAGCAGGTGATTGATGTTGAGCCAGTATTTGGTTATCTTCATAGAGGGACTGAAAAATTAGCTGAAGAGCGCAATTATGTACAGATAGTTACGTTGACTGATCGTCTGGATTATGTTGCCGCGATGACGAACAACCTTGCTTATGTTAGGGCTGTTGAATCTCTAGCAAGTATAGAAGTGCCTGATCGTGGTATGTATCTGCGGGTAATAAGCGCAGAATTACAAAGAATTGCTAGCCATTTAATAGCAACAGGATTTTTACTTGACGAGCTTGGCGCATTTCACACACCGTTGATTTATTGTTTCAGAGAACGTGAACGTATCCTCGAGTTATTTGAAATGCTATGTGGAGCTAGAATCACAGTTAGCTATATGAGGCCTGGTGGAGTATTTCAAGATGCTCCTGTAGATTTCTGGCCGAGGTTAGATGACTTTTTAACCTCAATGCCAGGTTATTTAGATGAACTAGAGGCTTTGATTACTGAAAATGAAGTAGTGTTGGCGCGTACAAGAGATTTAGGAATATTGTCCGCTCAAGATGCAATAGATGCATCAATCACTGGACCGGTGCTAAGGGCAACTGGAGTTCAATGGGACCTGCGCAAAGCCGAGCCGCATGAGGTATATGACAGGTTAGATTTTGATGTTCCAATTGGATCTGTTGGAGATACTTTTGACCGATATTATGTTCGTGTTCAAGAAATGAGACAGAGTTTGCGTATAGTTCAACAATGTGTTGAACAAATTGAGCCTGGCCCTGTTCGTTCTGAGACTCCTTATTTTATTCGCCCTGATTCTGTGGATACTTATGTCGGGACTGAGTCGCCAAAAGGTGAATTAGGTTTTTATATAGTAAGTGATGGGGGAATATCCCCTTACAGAATGCACATCAGAGCACCGTCGTTTATTAACTTAACTACTTTGAGAGATCTTCTGATTGGTTGGAAGATGGCTGATCTTATTGTTATATTTGGCAGTATAGATATAGTGGTTGGAGAGGTGGACAGATGATAGAAACAGAGGTTCTCAGAAGTGGATTTGACTTTCTTGGAATATATGGGTTTTTTGACGGATTCATGCCTGACAACCTTGATTGGCTTGTATTTTTAATAACTTCTTTAATTCTCGCCATGGTAATAATAAACGCCTTAGTCATGTCCACTGCTCTGTTGACTTGGTTTGAAAGAAGAATGTTAGGAAGGTTTCAATCTAGATTAGGCCCTAATAGGTGGGGACCTTTTGGACTACTGCAGCCGGTAGCAGATTTAATTAGTTTGTTAACCAAAGAAGATACGATCCCAGAAGGGGCAGATAAACCTGTATTTACACTTGCGCCTATAGTGTTTCTTGTTCCAGCGCTTATAGTTTTTGCTGTAATACCATTGCATGGGAGCAGTTTTTTAGGCCGTCTCAATATCGGACTTATTTTCGTGATTGCTATCACTTCGGTGAATACTTTAGCCGTATTTATGGCTGGTTGGTCATCTCTTAACAAATACGCGATGTTTGGTGCTATGAGGGCGGTAGCTATGTTAGTTAGTTATGAAATCCCAATGGGGATAAGTGTAGTTGCTGTAGCAGTAGCTGCACAGACCCTTGGATTAAGTAACGTAGTTCTGGCACAAGATATTCCATATGTGTTAGTTATGCCTCTAGGATTTATAGTTTTTATTACAGCTGCTTCTGCTGAAATGAGTAGAACTCCTTTTGATTTAATCGAGTCTGATTCGGAATTAGGTGCCGGCTACCATACTGAATATAGCGGAGCAAAATTTGCACTTTTACAGTTAACCGAGTTTATGGCACCCGTTATAGTAGCCGCTTTAGTGACAACATTGTTCCTGAGTGGTTGGCGCGGATATGGACCGATTCCAGGTCCAATTTGGTTTATCTTAAAAACTTTTGTTGTGTTATTCGGGTTTGTATGGATCAGGGCAAGTTGGCCTCGGTTAAGAGTGGATCAGATAATGAGCCTGGCTTGGAAGGCATTATTACCATTGTCTGTTTTAAATTTATTTGTAATTGCAATAGAGGTTTTTATATTTAATCCTGGTGATGGCGGTTTATCGACATCTGAGTTATGGATAATGACTGGTATTAATTGGGGTATCACAATAATCGCGATTGTTGCGATTTTTAACCTTGCAGGTCAGCGCAAATTGAAGCGACCTGATCCAGTAGTATCACCGTTGGCGAATATGTATGCAAATACAAATGTGGCAAAAAAAGCAACCGAGATAGCGGAGGCTGACTAATATGTATGGAATGGGATTAGCAAAAGGTTTAGTGGTAACGGCGAAGAATTTGATATTGCCTTCAAGGATGATGACAGTTCAATATCCCGATCGTAAAGTTGGCTTGTTGGGTTTAGCAAAAGCTACAGGCGAACCAATTACAGACATAATTCGAAAAGACCCGCTCACTGCGGTTAAGGCATTACTAGGTTTGGCTGAAGTGAAAGCAAGTCTTCCGCAACACCCTCGGTTTCGTGGAGAGGAATTTAGTTGGTATGAGCAGAGGTGCACCGGTTGTGCATCTTGTGCCAAATATTGTCCGCTTGGAATTATTGAAATTGTTACGAGTGAAAGTGGCGATCAGATGCAGGAAGGACAAAAATATCATTTAGATAAATTTGATATAGATATAGGAAGATGTATGTTCTGCGGATTATGCGTTGAAGCCTGTCCGTACGACGCGCTCCACATGGGAAGTGGTTTTGAGGAAGGCCAATATAGAAGACAGGATTTGGTGATTGATAAACGCAGACTGGTAAGCTCAAAGAAGACACCAAGCACTTGGTTTAGACCTCAATTGGCTTCCAAGAATTATGACCCTCATGATGGTAAGAATGTTAAATGGGACAAGGCAGGCAGGCATGAGAAACCGTCCTTAAAAGAACAACAAGAGAAATGGGCTAAACGTTGATTCATAAACATAAAAACACTAATCTGGCAGAAAAATAATGGAAAGCGATACAGTATTAATAATCGATATCGTATTTTGGATTATTGCAATAAGTACAATTTTGTCAGCAATTGCGGTAGTGCTCTTGAAAGATGTTTTCAGATCAGCATTATTTTTAGTTGTGACTTTTATTGGGATCGCCGGTATGTTTTTGCTTCTTAGGGCTGAGTTTCTAGCCATGGTTCAAATCTTGCTGTATGTCGGTGCAATTGCCGTTCTAATTTTGTTTGCTGTCGTTCTTACTCGGGACGTGGAGCAGGGAAGTCCCTTTAACCGATACGTTATTCCGGTTTTGGTTATATCTGGATTAATACTTGCTGGTGTAATTTTTGTTATAACAAATACTGAATGGAATGTTAATTCAGCTGATGTAACTAGTGAGCAAATGACTGCTACTTTCGTCGAGACCAGTGTGTTAGGTAATATAGCCGAACTTTTAATTAGAAACTATGTACTTGCATTTGAGGCTGTATCTGTAGTGCTCTTAGGAGCTGTAATCGGAGCGTTAGCTTTGGTGAGGAGGAGATGATATGGATTTACAGCAGTTTTTAATAATTGGAGCGATACTATTTTTCATCGGTCTATTCGGCTCATTTACCAAAAAGAATACGATTGTGGTGTTAATGTGTATCGAATTAATGTTCAATGCGGTGAATTTGACGGCTGTTGCGATGTCTCGATATTTAGTTCCATATTCTAGTGGCAATGGTTCGTCAATTGTAGAAAGTGTTTTGACTGGCCAGATATTTGCCATATTTATAATAACTATTGCTGCAGCTGAGATCACAATCGGCCTGGCGATTGTGATCGTACTCGTTAGAAACTATAAAAGCATTTTTATAAGTGATGCGAAAGAGCTAAAACACTGATGTTTACTGATTACCGTAAAGCTCCCAATCTAATCACGGCTGAGATGTGGAAATCAGCGATCGAGGCAGAAGGATTGCCTGTAAAAATACTTCCTGCTGGTAACATCCTCGATTGGGGTGAGAGAGTGGAATATAGGATTATGGTTCCAAAAGGACGTGAACACGTAGCCGACGAAATATTGAGGAAATTGTAGATGATCAATGAGCTAGGTGCATGGTTTATTTTCTTTTGTCCACTATTGGCTTTTGTCGTCATAGGAGTTTTTGTATGGCCTTTTATAGGTAAGAAAAGCAAACTTTCCGGTTATATCACAATAGCAGCAATTTCATGTTCAACTATACTTTCTTTTTGGGCTCTGGGTAGCGTTATACATAATGGACACTCAATAGAATTCGATTCGCATAATTGGGTCAAAATTCAAAATATAGAAATAAATATCGGCATAATGTTGGATGGATTAACCACAATAATGTTGGTGGTCGTTTCTTCAGTAAGTTTACTTGTGCAGATTTATTCAACTGGATATATGAAAAATGATGGCGGATACTCTCGCTATTTCACATATATGTCTCTTTTCACTGCCTCAATGATTGGACTGGTATTAGCAAGTAATTTAATTCAAATGTTCGTATTTTGGGAGCTTGTTGGAGCGTCTTCATATCTATTAATCGGATTCTGGTTTAACAAGCCTGCTGCAGCCGCGGCTGCCAAAAAAGCGTTCATAGTGACGCGCTTGGGAGATTTCGGCTTTTTGCTAGCGATACTATACTTGTTCTTTAATTCTGGAAGTTTTCTTGCAAATGGACTCAACCCATTCGAGGTGTCAGATATTAATAATGCGATTGCATTAGGAGTCATCTCTTCCAGTGTTGCAGGATGGGTTGCAGTTGGTATGTTCGCTGGAGCTATGGGTAAATCAGCACAATTCCCTTTTCATACCTGGTTACCTGATGCTATGGAGGGTCCTACACCTGTAAGTGCGCTGATTCACGCTGCTACTATGGTGGCAGCTGGCATTTTCCTTGTGGCTCGATTTTTCCCTCTCTTCGAGGCATCTAAAGAGGCTATGATGGTAGTCGCTTTGGTGGGTGGGGTAACTGCAATATTCGCGGCGTCAATTGGACTGGTTCAGAATGATATCAAAAGAGTGTTGGCATATTCTACGATTAGCCAATTAGGCTATATGATGTTGGCATTGGGTGTAGGAGCATATAGTGCTGCTATATTTCATTTGTTTACACATGCATTCTTTAAAGCGTTGTTATTTTTGACTGCAGGTAGTGTTAGTCATTCGGTTGGAGGAACCTTCGATATGAGATATATGGGTGGTTTGAGGCGTCTGATGCCATGGACTTACGCAGCCGTCATGATAGGAGGATTGAGTCTTTCCGGTATTTTCCCTATGGCTGGCTTCTGGAGCAAGGATGAAATATTAAATCATGCTTGGCACTCTTCATCAGTTGTTTCTGATGTCGTTTTTTGGCTCGCAATTATTGCTGCATTTATGACATCATTTTATATGTTTAGAGCTATATTTATGACATTCGAAGGAAAGTATAAAGGCGGAGCCAAATCGGACCCAAGTATGGACGTATCAGAGGAAACTACCCCTCATGAATCGCCAAGGGTAATGATAGTTCCTCTAATACTTCTATCCATTGCTACTCTGACAGTAGGTTGGTTAGTAAATCCACTCACGAATATAGGTTCCATACCGATACATTGGTTTGCAGATTTCATTCATATCGGAGATGGCCACGAGAAGGTATTAGCTTTCAATAAGATCCTGGCCGTAATAGCCAGCTTAGTAGCTGTATCGGGAATATTGCTGGCATATCTAATGTATGTTTCTAAATTTAGAATTTTCGACAGTCTCCAAAACAAGACAAATAAAGTCTATAAATTATTAATTTCCAAATATTACTTTGATGAGTTTTATGAAGATGTTATTACAAGGCAGGTTTTCTACTCCCGATTTGCAGCATATTTAGATGCCATAGATAAAAGTTTTATTGATGGTATTGTTCGAACTATTGACAGAGTTAGCAGAAATATAGGTAGGTTGATCGCTCAACTTCAAACTGGACAATTGCAAGGTTATGGAGTAGTGACATCCTTCGGGGTGCTATTACTATTTGGGATTTATCTTATATTTAGGTGATGTTTAATTGGACGTATTAACAGACAATACAGGATTTAACGGCTTGCTGACAGCCGTAGTTTTCTTGCCATTTCTCTTTGCATTGGCAATCCTGATTATTGCAAGGAATGATAATCATGTTAGAGCTATAGCTGTTTTAGGTGGGTTAGTTGAATTGGTGCTGAGCATCGTTGTATTCATTGCATACCAAAAAGGTGAATCTGGAGTTCAATTAATTGACCGATTTAACAGCTGGATTCCGATAGATGCATTTAGAGTTGAATACTTCCTAGGCGTAGATGGTTTGAGTGTGCCTATGGTTTTATTAACTGGGTTGTTAGGTTTGGTTGCAATATTGGCTTCAATGGGAATAACGCATCGCGTCAAACAATATTTCATTTGGATCCTTATCTTGCAGGGAGCTGTCTTTGGAGTTTTTACCGCATTAGATTTCATAATGTTCTTTTTGTTCTGGGAGCTTGAATTAATCCCAATGTTTTTCTTAATATCGATCTGGGGGACTGGCAGGAAAGATTACTCAGCGATGAAGTTTATAATCTTCACTTTCTTGGGAAGTGCTTTTATGTTAGTCGGAATACTGGCTTTATACATATCGGTCGGTACGTTTGATATGACTGCTCTTCCAGCACTCGTTCAAGGCGGTATAAAACTCATTATCCCTGCAGGCGCTATATTTGGACTACTGTTCGTTGGGTTTGCTGTTAAGCTGCCAGTTTGGCCGTTGCATACTTGGCTCCCTGATGCGCATACAGATGCGCCAACTGCAGTAAGCGTTTTGTTAGCAGGTGTCTTATTGAAAATGGGTGGATATGGAATGATAAGAGTAACAGCATCGATTATGCCTGATGTGATGGCTGACATGGCCTGGCTGTTAGTGGCTGCAGGAGTGATAAACGTGTTATATGGAGCTGTAGTGACTGTACGCCAAACCGATCTGAAACGACTTGTTGCTTTCAGTTCTATTAGTCACATGGGCTATGTATTAATTGGACTTTCTGCTATCGCCTCAAAAGGAGTTGATGCGGCCGCGATTGGCTTAACTGGAGCATCAATGCAGATGTTTACGCATGGCACCATTACTGGTTTAATGTTTCTGACGGTTGGCATGATTTATGACCGTACCCATACAAGATATATACCAGATTTAGGAGGTTTGTCTAAACGTATTCCGATAATCGGTGTAGCATTTTTGATAGCTGGACTAGCATCATTAGGGTTGCCAGGAACAAGTGGGTTTGCAGCAGAGATTTTAGTTTTCTTAGGCGCTTTCCCTGTTTGGGCATGGCCTACTGCACTCGCTGTTTTTGGCGTTGTAATCACAGCTGGTTATATTCTGTGGATGGCACAGAGAACTTTATTTGGACACATGGATGATAGATGGGCCAAATTGACCGATGCGAGCAGAGTGGAACTTATTCCTATCGTAATGCTTGTTGTGGCTATTCTCGTTTTTGGGATATACCCAGCGTTTTTGACAGATTTATTTAAGATGGGTGTAGAGCCTATAGTGGCGGCGGTGAATTCTTCACCAGAAATTTTAAGCAGGTAAAAACTTTGACTTTACATGACATATATTTACTGTCACCGGAAATCAGCTTGACTGGTTTAGCCTTGATTATTGTAGTGCTAGATGTCTTTATTAAAAACAGAGTTTTGATTCAATCGACTATTGCATTAGGTCTATTAGTACCGGTGATCCTTTCTGTACTACTTTGGAATGGTGTTGGAATATCAGAAGAATTAAATTCTAACAATCAAGCATTTGGGATTTTCGATACGCTTGTTGTAGATAAGTTCACGCTATTATTCAAGTTTGTATTCTTGGGCATTCTGTCGATAGTCATGCTTAGCTCTGTAAGTTATGCTCATCGTTTCGAAAAAACAAAAATCGAATACTTTAGCCTGTTAATTTTTGCAACGGTTGGAATGATGTTGTTAGCTTCAACTCGTGAGTTAATAACAATTTACATCGCATTAGAACTTACCGCTTTGCCTATGGCCGCATTGATTGCAATTTCAGGTAATAAATTGTCATCAGAGGCTGGAATTAAATTCTTGATTTTAAGTGCTATTAGCTCTGCTTTGCTACTATACGGCATGGTATGGGTTTACGGACTAACCGGCACTACAGACGTAGCTGAGATATTTCAGTCTATTGAGAATATAAACCAGCAGAATACAACAGGATCGACGTCAGCTTTCGGTAACTACGGCCTTCTATTGGGCTTAATCTTGATTGTGGCCGGCTTTGGTTTCAAGATATCTAGTGTTCCATTTCATATGTGGGTGCCAGACGTATATCAAGGTGCGCCAACACCAATAACAGCTTTCCTTTCTGTTGCAAGTAAAGCTGCTGGCTTTGCTGTGATCTTACGAGTGTTTTATGGATCATTTTCAAGTGAAATCCTTTCTATTGAATGGAGCATGATATTCGCCATTATGGCCGTGTTATCAATGGCGATTGGTAACTTTGTTGCGATTGCACAGAAAAACATGAAGCGCTTACTAGCCTATAGCACCATTGCACATGCAGGTTACATTATGATGGGCCTCACAGTCGTTTCAAGTAGAATGGACAATTTTACGCTTGACGGTCCGGCTGGTGTGGTTTTTTATTTAATCGGATATGCCGCAACAAATCTCGCAGCATTTGTCGCTGTAATAGCAATTTCTAATAAGACAGGAAGTGATTCTATAGAGGATTTTGCAGGTATGGGGAAACGGTCACCTGCGTTAGCAATTTGCCTGGCCATCGCGCTAGTGTCATTAACTGGAATACCTCCCACTGTTGGCTTTATGGCTAAGCTAAATGTGTTCACAAGTGCGTTGAATGGCGGTCTATGGTGGTTGGTTCTTGCCGGGACGATAAGCAGTGTGGTTTCTGCCTATTATTATTTTAGGGTTATTAAAGTTATGTATCTTTCTGACCCATTGGAAAATGTGCGTATCAAAGCGGATCCTATGACTTCAATAGCCTTAGCTATAACAGTACTTGCTGTTGTTGTATTTGGTTTCTACCCGACGCCTGTAATCAAAGCTGCACGAGTTGCTGTAGAATTCTTAATGATCTAATTAACTAATTAGAGTTATAAATAATAGGATTAGCTAAGAGGTATTATAGGTATAAAGTAATATGAAATCCTCAATACAGCAGATTGGATTTGTATATAATGCTCAACTTCCTGAGGCAATTGAACTATGTAATTCTTTAATTAAAGACCTTAAGCTATCTGATAGCTCTTGGTCCAGTTCAGCTGAACTTCTAGTTGAAAAGGAAAAGGAATTTAGCCACACCTCATTAATCATTGTTTTAGGAGGAGACGGCACTATATTGAGAACGCTCAGGGTATTAGCGTTTCATAAAATCCCTATGCTCAGCATCAACCTTGGCCGAGTAGGTTTTATGTCAGAATTAGAGGTAAGTTCAGCTCGCACGGGTATAAAAAAATATATGAATGTCGAGGATTCTGAACACTGGCTAGATGAACGCATGATGATTGACGCAGCTGTTTTTCACGAAAATGATGAAAAATATGCTGAGACATTCGCGTTAAATGAAATTGTTATTAGCAGGGGGCAAAATGCCCGACTTTTGCATGTGGAAGCAATAGTTGATAATGCTAAGTTAACTACATACAGAGCTGACGGAGTATTGGCATCTACAGCCACAGGAAGTACGGGATATGCTATGGCAGCAGGCGGGCCTATTATTACTCCGAGATCTGAGAGTATGGTTCTGCTACCTATTGCAGGTCATATGTGCCTCGATACTGGATTAGTCCTTTCTGGAGAGTCAAAGATTAGGTTGAATATATTAAATGATGCGCAGGCATTTATAAGTGGAGATGGGTTCGCTATAGATGAATCACTACAGCCAGGTGACTATGTTTTGATTAACCAAAGTGCTTGTAAGGCAAGCTTTGTCAGGTTTGGGTCCAAAGAAGCATTCTACTCTACTTTAACCTCTCGTCTGGGTATTTTAGATAGGTCTTAATGACTTTGAAAAAATCCAATTCAAAATCACCTGATACGGAGTACAAAATCGATTCAAAAACAATCTTTAATGGCCAAATTATTGATGTAAAAGTCGACCTAGTTGTTTTGCCCAATGGTAATCAGGCAACTCGTGAAATAGTTGCTCACTCTCCTGCAGTTGTAATAGTACCGGTTGACTCGCAAGGTAATTTAATTATGGTTAGTCAGTTCAGGTATGCAGTAGATATGCAGATGCTGGAATTTCCAGCAGGAGGATTAGATAAAGGTGAAACGCCTGAAGAGTGCGCGCAAAGAGAATTAAGAGAAGAAACAGGATATGGGTCTGCAAATCTTTTAAGCATAGGTGGTTTTTGGTCAGCTCCAGGGTTCTTAACTGAATATTTGCATGCGTTCTTAGCACTGGATTTATACAAAAGTAAACTTGAACCTGATGATGACGAATTGATTACCACATGTGAATTTCCACTAGGTACAGTTAAATCCATGATTGCCAGAGGTGAAATTCAAGATTCTAAAACTATTGCCGCTCTATATCTTGCAATGACCAATTATGACTTTTCATCCGTGTAAAAAATTATAATCGTAGATTATTGAAAACCTGGGAATTATTTGCAATAAACACCCCACATGTGACAATATCAAGAGGATTTCTTAGAAAACAAGAATCTTAATTTCTGCTGGAGTAAACATGAAGCAAAAATCAATCAGTATTTTTATTGTAAGTGCAATTTTAGTTTTCGTTTTAATTGCGTGTGGCGATTCTGAATCTGAGGGCACGGTCGTCGAAACAAATGACGCTGAGGCCAATATTACTGAGCAAGCTGTAAACGAGACAGCAGAAGAATCTACATCAAGCGTGCATTCGATTGCCGACTCATCCGAAGCTTATTTTGACGAAGAGGGCAATATGATATCGCAAGATGAAGCAGATGAGGAACCAGAAACACAACCGCAGATTGAGTTTCTGGATATAGTTATTGCTGATGAAGGCCGAACTACTGAAAGACCCTTGTTTACTCCTGTGGCACTTAAAGTTGGGCAAAAGATTGCAAGTCCTACGTTGCCAGGTGGACTGACAGTGCTTTTTGCTGAAGTATTAGAAGATTCAAGGTGTCCAATTGGATCTGAGTGTCCTGCTGCAGGTAAAGTAGTAATTCGAACAGAATTGGCATCTAATGTTACTCCATTAGGTGAATTAGTTTTGACTATTGAGGACGGACAGGAAGGACCGACTATTAAAAAGGTTAGCCGGTATTCTGCGGTTTTTATTTCACTTGAGCCACATCCCGTTGAAGGAGAAACAATAGACCCTTCGGAATATGTGGCTGTAATTGCTGTGATTAAATAATTTATTAACCGAGCTTAATGTTTCGTGTAAACGGATAAGCAAGCATTAGGGGAATCATTAAAGGTTTTAAGGATCTGAATAATCATCTACGGAGATGATTATGTTGTAATCTTTACAGTAATAGAATAAATATAAGCTGTAATTTTAGGCTTCGCAGGCCAACTGGCTAGGTTCTATGCAGCACTTTTTGGAGAACCTAATAGGTAATATGGAATATGCCATCTCTTAGACTCATATCCCACGAATGGTTTGATTTCCACGACAGCCTTTCGACTTCGGATTTCGATTACATTACCCACTGAACCATATCCTGGTCCGCCATCAATCCTGCCTACATAAACAACTTTTTGTCCGGGCAGCACTGTTCTGGGAGATATGTTGTCATATCTGACATTAGTTATGCCCGGTAACTGTAACTGGTCTGTATGTTTATTATTCATAACTAAATTCCTGCGGTAATTAGAACAATTTTAGAACAGAACGGACGTTCTGTCAATAAATAAAACAGATGATAATAAATTCTAGCCATAATTAGAGATTATAACTCTGTTGCAAAAAGTTAATATAAATTATTATTTAAACCAAATATATGAGCTTATTGTTAGACACAAAATTTTGCCTGCTAGGATATTTCAGTAATAGGGAGGGCTATTATAGTTATGAGGCTTTTAAATGAAGTAGTAATTGTAACTGGAGCTACTGGAGGTATTGGAGACGCACAAGTTCGTTTATTTGCCAGAGAACGGGCGAAAGTGGTGGTTGCTGATATTAACGAAGATAAAGGCTTGAAGCTAGCCAATGAAATATCTGGAGGAGGAGGATCGGCTTTATTTGTAAATTTAGACGTGTCTTCGGGATCAGACTGGAATTCATTGGTAGAAATAACCTTAGATAGATTTAGTAAAATCGACGTATTAGTTAATAATGCAGGGATTTATAGAACGGAATCCATCCAAGAGGAAAACACCGATGATTGGGATCGAGTAATGTCTATAAATTCAAAAGGAGCTTTTCTGGGAACACAGGCCGTGATCAATTCAATGCGGGCAAAAAAGAAGGGCTCTATAATTAATGTTTCTTCAACAACAGCATTAGTTGGTAGTTGGAGAGGAGGCGCATACGGAGCGTCAAAAGCGGCATTACTTTCTTTAACGAAACATTCATCGATTCAGAATGCAAAATATGGTATTAGGATAAATGCTGTTGTTCCTGGCCCTATCGAAACTGAAATGATTTCCAAAAATATTTCTGATCCAGAAGGCAGGGCTTTATCAGAATCACGAATATTGTTAGGAAGATTAGGTTCTCCTAGTGAAGTAGCTTACGCGATACTATATTTGGCTTCTGACGACTCACGCTATGTTACTGGAACCGAATTGCTTGTTGACGGTGGTTTAACAGCTCAGTAAAACTAAAATATTGCAATCGGATTAACTGGACTACCTGTTCCTCCAACAATTCTCAGTGGTCCAATATTTATCATGAATTCCCAACGATTTTTTTCTTTGCACGTCTCACTTAGTTCTTCGAGATTTGCGTTATCAATTATCCACATTCCCATTTGCACTAAACCAATTTGGTGGATTGGGTTGGTTACAGTTTTATATCCACTGGGTATCAAATCATTTGAGGTGTCAGTTCCTAGAACTGATATATCGCGTTCTCTAAATATAGGCAGACATGCGGCCTGACATGCTGTAGATCCATCATCTGGAGGGCTAAATGGCCCTTCAGTCAATGTTCTTCTTAATTGTCCTGTTCGTATAAAGAGAATATCTCCGGACTTTATTTCAAATCCACATTGTTTTTCCGCTTCCAGTATGTCTAGTGGCATTACACCTTCATGTCTGTCTAGCCAATCGATACCTTTAATTAACGGAACATCCACAAGTATTCCGCGACCTACTATTCCATCTTTAGCTGTATCAACTGAATTTACCGTAGCGCCCTTGTTTGTTGTTACTAGATAAGAAGGTCTGTCATTGTACATTTTGCCATTCCAAAAGAAATGAGCAGGCGAATCAATATGGGTGATGTGGTATCCGTGGTAAACCATTGATAAATGTTCTAAGGCAGCTTGGATTTCAAAGTCAGTATTTTTTTCATGGAACTGCCACCCTTCTCCGCTTTCTAACATTAATCTTTGTGTAGGCCGATATACTTCGGCGTCAATGTTGTTGTCTAGTGGCCTGGCACAGCTTACAGAAACCCCATCAGTTACTAGTGAGGCAGACTGCTTTATCAATTCAGGTGTTATTAAGTTAAGTGCTCCAATCTGATCATCTTTGCCCCATCTTTTCCAATTGCTCAATTCGCTCATCCATTTAATTACTTCCTGTTCTGTAGGGATTGAATTAGTACTCAATGGTCACTCCTTTTACTTTAATAATACCCATCATTTTCTTGTTCGTTTAAATATAAACACTCGGTAAGCAATTAAGCAAACAATTAATGTTAACAAACAACCTGCAGCTATCCATGTAATTAATCCCAGGTAATCATTAATAAATTGATTGATTTGTTCCCCAAAAAAGAAGATAAAAATCCCTATTAACATGAACCTGCAGGTTCTGCCGATTAACGATGCAATCAAAAAGACTTTCCGATCAAAATTTAATACGCCTGCTCCGATTGCAATGAGTTTGTATGGAATAGGGCTGAATGCTGCTATCAGAACTGCCCAAACTCCATATCTATCAAATAATTGATCAGCTTTTGTAATCATATTGTCTGAAATCAGACGATTACCTTTAAATGTCATTTGCAGGATCGGTCTTCCAAATTTTTTGCCAATAAAATGCCCAACTAATGCCCCAGATACTGATGTCAAAATAACTAGGGTTGCAAACCATATTGAATGTTGCGTTTTTAGCAAGCTTATAGCGATAAGTAATGCATCCGGAGGGATAGGGTTAAAAATAGATTCTGTAAAAGATGAAATAGCCAGTATTACTAGCGCCCATGGACTGTCAGCAAAACTAAGAATCCACTGGGCTAAATCATGTTGCAATTCCAATTGGTCTAATTGCTCTCAATCGAAATGCCAAAAGTGAAAGTTTTGCCTTTTATTTTGACTGTTGCATTCCTTTGGACTTTTTTAGAGCCTTCGTGTAGGAATGGTGATAGCGAAGAACTGGTTTCCGACAGGGCGAATTTAACTTTATTTGAAGCATTTTTAAATAGAGTTGGATCCATGGAATAAAGGATAGATTCTTGTTCAAAGAAAGCGGCCTCAGCTTCTTCAACACTTACTTGCCTGAAAACTATGTTGTCATCTGGACGTGACTGAGCAATCAAGCCTAAGTCTGTGGAGATTACCGTGCCTATTTTTGCATAACCACCTGTTGGGCCTCTGTCTGACATTAATATAATTGGATTACCATCTGCGGGTACCTGGATGCTTCCAATTTGGGTTCCATCTGAGATGATGTCTGCGCTTGTTTTATGTTGCAGGATTGGCCCATTAAGCCGATAGCCAGTTCTGTCGCAATTGTTAGATACGATATATCTACTGTCGAAAAAGGTGTTTACAGCGGGAGAAGTAAAATTGGTATTTTGTGGACCTAATACAACTCTTATGATGTGTGAATGTCCATAATGTACTGGCTCTAAATCTTCAGGGAGAGTTCTCTCTTCGTGCTTTGTTGTTGGATTAGGCTCACCGACCAGCAATGTATCTCCTGCCATTAATGGTCTGCCTTTATATCCTCCAAAACCTGCTGGAATATATGTGGATCGACTACCCATAATAATGGGTACATTAATACCTCCACTGATTGCCAGGTAAGCCCGCATTCCATCTTGAATTCCATCAGACGTTAATATAGAGCCTGTTTCAACCTGAATGGCAGACCAACGATCAACTTTTTGCCCATCTAGTTTTATAGATAAATCCCCTCCGGTGATCGATATTAAGGATGGATAGTTAAATTTTATCGAAGGGCCAATTACCGTCATTTCTATACATGCAGCATTCATTTTATTGCCTACCAATACGTTGGCTGCACGCAAAGCGAAGTTGTCCATTGCTCCTGATACCGGCACACCATATCTCTGGAATCCGTATCTTCCCATGTCCTGTATGCTAGATAGTAAACCTGGCTCTAATATAGTTATCGATTTTTCATTCATGACGATCTGACTGGCTATTCTCTCGATTATCTAACTGATTAATTTCAAGCTTGTAATTATTTGATTCGATATCAGTCTTGATATCAGAGTATTCTTCTAGACTTTCTAATGGTTCGAATTTAATGTAGTCACCAGCAACTAGTAGTGACGGTTGTTCTCTATTGGGATCGAATAGGCTTAAAGGTGTACGGCCAATTAGCTGCCATCCTCCAGGACTATCATTTGGATATATACCGGTCTGTGATTCAGCGATGCCAACTGAGCCAGATGGGATCTTAATTCTAGGAGTATCTAGTCTCGGAGTGGACAGTTTTTTGTTAAGACCACCTAGATAAGGGAAACCCGGAGCGAAACCTATCATATAAACTCTATAGTTTGGTTCTGAATGGAGTGAAATTACTTCTTCAATACTTAGCTTTGAGTTTTCAGCCACGAAATTCAAATCCAGTCCAAAATCTACCCCATATAGAGTTGGTATTTTTATTAAACGATCGTCAGATTTAGATTTCTCTCCAATATTTGACACAAGGTTTAGTATGTATGATTCAATATGTTTTCTTGTTGAAAGCGTCGGATCAAATATTACTAGCAATGATTTATAAGTTGGTACTAAGTCAATTATCCAGTCTTCTTTGCTTTCCTCAAGCTGAAACATTAGGTTTCTAACTCTATCGTTGAGTTCAATGTCTATTGAATCTCCAAATTCAACTAATAATGCTTGGTCACCTGCGTAATTAAGATTGGGCATTTTAATCATATTTTTATATCAACTCTGATAAAGGTGTTATTTCAACTCCTGCACTTTCCAATGCAGACTTAACCTGTTTCGCAATTCCCACGGCAACTGGGTTGTCTCCGTGCATACATACACTGTCTGCATCGACAGGGACGTATTCACCGCTAATTGAAGTTATATAACCTTCAGTAACCATCTTTAAAGTTCTTTCCGCGATTACATCAGGATCATGTATAACCGCCCCTTCGATTGCTCTGGATACTAAAGATCCATCAGCGTTAATTGCTCGATCTGCAAAAACCTCCTGAGCGACCTTTAATCCCATGTCTTTAGCTATTGAGACCCAACGTGATCCCGTTAGTGCCAGTAAGATTAAATCTGAATCAACCTCAATAATTGCATCACAAATAGCTTTGGCAATATTTTCATCATTTACAGCATTGTTATACATCGCTCCGTGAGGTTTCACGTGTTGTAGCTTTTTATCTGCAGTAAACGCAGTTAACGCTCCAATTTGATATATAACGTCATTTTTAATTTCCTGTGGATCGATACTCATATTTCGCCTGCCAAAACCTCGTAGATCGGGGTAAGAAGGGTGAGCTCCAATTCCTACTCCATGCTTTTCAGCCAGCTGGACGGTTTTATGCATCCACATAGGGTCACCCGCATGAAAACCGCAAGCAATATTAGCAGAACTCACATTTCCAATAATTTCCTCATCGAGCCCTAGCTTGTATTGGCCAAAGCTTTCTCCGATATCACTGTTGAAATCGACTTTAGTTTTTGCCATAGTGTGTTATCTGATCTCCTGTTAGTTACCAAATTATATTGCTGATCAGCTGCCTATGCCAGATTTATATACATATAAATCTGGCATAATATGATTGCTAATAACTGGATACTGTTTATATTACTGGTGTAAAATCGACTTTACTTCATTAATGATGAAACTTCACTTTGATTTATCGGCGCTTGTCGCCGGAATCCTAGCAATTTGAAATTTGGGAGTAGACACACTATTTCAGAAGCACTTATTAATCAATCACTAATTACTACTGCGATTGGTGCAGGTACCACCGTATGCCTTTTAATTATACTAATGATGACTTCGTTCTTTATGGGATGGATCTCGATAAGATTGGCAGACCGTGGTAGTAGATCATTCCAAGAAGATGGTACTGAAGAAGGTGACAAAAATCGTGCTAAAGCAGCTGTGATAGCGGCATCTATTTTAAAATCCTCGGAAGAATATGATCGGAGCCACTCAAATTGAGTGAATTAGTAAGCTTCTTAGAGTCGACAGGGATCTTAAATATAGATTGGCGTGATGCGATTATGCTGATGGTGGGGCTGGTTCTTGTATTTCTCGCGATTACAAAACAATGGGAGCCCTATGAACTATTACCGATAGGCTTGGGAATACTAATTGTTAATTTACCTTTAACTGGTGTTGCTATCTCGCCATCCGAAGCTGGAGGCACCCAAGGCGCTGGCATATTTGGGGTAATATTTCATTATGGACTTTCGTTTTGGAATATTCTTCCACCCGTAATTTTTCTTGGTATAGGGGCGCTGACTGACTTTGGTCCATTGATCTCCAATCCAAAAACATTATTACTGGGAGCAGCAGCGCAGATCGGAATATTTGTTGCTTTCTGGGGAGCTTTAGGATTGAACTTTGTTGCAGCGGATACATTTTCGTTGGGAGAGGCTGCATCAATTGGAATTATTGGAGGAGCTGACGGTCCTACCACTATATTTTTATCTGCAAATTTAGCTCCTGACATATTAGGTATAACAGCAGTGATCGCATATACGTATATGGCAGCCGTACCATTTATACAGCCGCCGATAATGAAACTCTTAACCACAAAGAAAGAGAGATCTATTGTGATGAAGCCGGTAAGAGAAGTTTCAAAAACTGAAAAAATGATATTTCCGATCATAGCACTGATCATAATATTATTAGTTGTCCCTCGCGCTGCGCCTTTGATCTCGATGTTAGTTGTCGGAAATCTTTTTAAAGAAAGTGGAGTTGTCCCTCGGCTCACTAGTGCCGCGTCAAATGAATTATTAAATATAGCCACAATACTATTAATGCTCACTGTTGGAACACAGCTACAAGCTGATCTGGTTTTTAGACTAGAAACCGTTCTTATACTAGTATTGGGGCTAGTTGCATTTGCGGCGGGAACTACTGGAGGCATATTATTTGCTAAGTTCATGAACTTATTCTTGAAGGATAAAATTAATCCACTAATAGGTTCTGCGGGTGTATCCGCTGTACCAATGGCAGCTAGAATTTCTCATCATATGGGACAACAAGAGAATCCTAACAACTTTTTATTACATCATGCATTAGGGCCGAATGTTGCGGGTGTTATTGGCTCAGCCGTTGTTGCTGGTGTATTCCTTAGTTTAATCGGGTAGATCAATAAATGACACGCAAAATAAAAATAACAATAGATGGCACTGCTTATTTAGTTGAAGTTAAAGACATAAATGCCGACCCTATTGAAATGACCGTAGATGGAGAAAAAGTTTCTGTCACTTTTGGAGCCGAAGATACAGCTACACCAATACAGAGAATTGAAACTAAAGACGTTGAGGTGGATGAAGTATCAAAAGATGATCTAAAAGTTTCTGAAACTCCTAAAACAGTTAGTGCAGTTGGACCTATAAAAGACTTCACCGCTCCGATGCCAGGCATGATTATATCTATTGCTGTAAAGGTAGGAGATCAAGTAGTGCCTGGAGATGAGATATGTGTTTTAGAGGCTATGAAAATGCAACAGACTCTTCGTGCCGAATGGACAGGAATTGTCGATGAAATTCATGTCGAAACTGGCCAGCAGATTCAGGGTGGAGACAAAATATTGGGTTTAGCTTAACTTAAGTATGGTTAGGACCTAACTCGGGGTATTTCCGGCAACGTGTCTAGTGACTCATAAATAAGCTTTCTCACAGGGTAATTTATTTCAATATTTTGTTTAGTGAATTCTGCATGGATTGCTTTAATAAGTTCACTTGTTAACTTAAATGATGCTCCACGATCTATTGCACGGGCGAATACGTAGAAGTCTATATTAGAATCACCGAAGCTTTTAAAGTTTACAATTGGGTCAAAATCAGCAGCATGTGAACTAGATGAGACAACACTTCTTGCAGTTTCTAGAGCCAATGATTCAACTTGTGTTAGATCACTATCATAACTGACTCCGCATCCAACGATTACACTCATGGCGTCATTTGGTGATTGGTAATTTGTTACTATAGTGTCTGCTAATACAGAGTTGGGTATTACTACAAGATTATTATAGATAGTCCGAATTTTAGTGCTTCGCCAACCTACTTCAATTACGTTGCCTGCCGGTCCTCCATTTAATTCTATAAAATCGCCGATATTGATAGCGCCATCAGCTGTTACATATGTTCCAGCAAAAAAGTTGCCTAGCGTTGGTTGCAATGCTAGCGCGACTGCCAGTCCAGTAATACCTAATCCACCTAAAAGGGGGCTGATGGAGACTCCTAATGTATCCAATATAATTAATAGGCCAATGGCGTATAGGAGTATTAGAACAATGCGTCTGATTTGGGGCAGTAATTTATCATCTAATGGAGTAGCAGTTTTCGGGGCAACAACTTTTAAATACCAATTTATAAAGAATCTAGTTCCGCTAACTGCAGCTTGTACAAGAGATAAAACCACACCGATTGTCCATGCTTTAGTAACTCCTTGTCTCCACTCAATTCCTTCAATAGGTAAAGATAGGATCGAAAGATATAAACCAAGAATTATAGCGAAAAGGAGGGCAGGTCCCCGGGCAGCTTTAAGCATTTGAGGAACTATGTGGTCGGGCGATTTTTTCTCAACATGATTAGCTGTTGTTTTGATGATTAACCTGAGTATAAATGCACCAACCAAAAAAGCAACAAATATCGCTACAGCAATTAATGACTCCCATGCAACCAAGTCGTTAAAGATTTCTCGAAATTCCACTTATTCACCTGTGTTAAGCTACGTTTATATTGCAGTACATTCAGTATTACTCTATAACAAAGACTAAGCAAGCATATTTGAGGTTTGTTTCTATATAGAGACTGGGAAAATTTAAACAAGTTAAATGCCAGGAGACGCATAATGTATGGAATAATGTTTAGGTTAAAGTTTAAGCCAGGACTGATGGAGAATTTATTTCAGGAGCTGTGGCTTAGGATTTGATTAGGAGTAGGGATTAATGGATATAGTTCAACTTGGTAAGACAGACCTTAAAGTTAGTAGGTTAGGAGTAGGGTTAGTAGAGATCGGACTTCAACTGACTGAAGATGATAAAAATCAAGCATATAATGTGTTAAATACAGCCCTAGACGGCGGTATAAACTTTTTTGATACCGCTGAATGTTATGGAATTAGTGAAGATCTGATTGGAGAAGCTTTGTCTCATCGGAGAGATGAATTCGTCCTCGCCACAAAAGCTGGACATCCGTCTTATGGGACAAAAGGGGTGAGGTGGCATGTTAGCACTATAAAAGAAAGTATTGATAGGAGCTTAAAGCGNCTTAAGACAGACTACGTTGATATATTACAAATGCACGCTTACGATATTTTCGGTGAGCCTCCCGATGAAATTGTNCAGGTTTTNCTTGATGCTAANCGCGCTGGTAAAACTCGGTATGTTGGTTACAGTCAAGAAAATGAAGAAGCAATATGGGCNATCAGAAGTGGTCTTTTCGATACGATCCAAACNGCATTTAACATAATGGACCAGAGAGCATTAGNTGAAATATTAAAAGAAGCATCTGAAGCTAGAATGGGTGTAATAGCCAAAAGACCAATCGGAAATGGCATGTGGGGTCGTACATTTAAGAAAGCTGATCATTATGAAGATACAGTTGCCAAAAGCCTCAGAGTCAGAGCAGAAACAATGCAAAGCTTAGGCGAGCTAAAACATGAACCTGATAACCATATATTAGCTGCTCTGGGATTTGTTCTTCATCATTCTCAGATACATACAGCGATTGTTGGCAGTAGAAATCCCAAACATGTCAAATCGAATATCGAAATGGTTAATAAACAACTGCCTATTTCTTCTGAATATGTAGAAGAATTGCATAAGCGATATGAGGTTGTAGGTAGCGATTGGCGTAGTATAGATTAAATGTTGATGGAAATAATTTTAAGGGAATCATTACATGGATAAGAGTTCAGAATATAAGGTTGTTGGGAAAAGACCCATTAGGCATGATGGGGTGGACAAAGTTACAGGCCGTGCAAAATTTGGTGCTGATATAAACTTGCCTGGAATGCTTTACGGCTCCGTTCTTAGAAGTCCACATGCACATGCCGTAATAAAATCTATTGATACTAGCGCCGTAATGTCACACCCAGATGTATTTGCGGTGATGACCTCAGAAGACTTGGTGCCAGGCCCTACTGTAGAGACCGTATTCCCAGCACAGAATTATTCTGAAAATGTGATGGCAAGAAATAAGGTCCTTTACAAAGGACACCCAGTTGCTGCAATAGCAGCTAGTAATAGTTCTGCCGCTCAAGAAGCATTAAGCTTGATCAAAGTCAATTATGAAAAGTTACCTGGGGTTTTCGATGTTGAGAATGCAATTTCAACATCATCGCCTATATTACATGAGAATGTGAATCCATATTCACTAGGATCTAGTGATTATACTCAACCAAATGTACTAGGCCATGAGCTTTATGAACTAGGAGATATTAACGAAGGATTTAAACAAGCGGAGTATATCTTTGAGGAGGAATATAAAACTAGCACTGTGCATCAAGGCTATATCGAACCGCAAAATGGAACTGCGTCTTGGTCAGAAGATGGCAAATTGACTGTTTGGTGCTCCAGTCAGGGTCACTTCGGGATTCGGGACCAGTTGGGGAGGATTCTTGGTATATCAATCTCTGATATCAATGTTATTCCTATGGAAATAGGAGGAGGTTTTGGTGGTAAGTTACCAGCTTATCTGGAACCTCTGGCGGCTGTGTTGTCCAAGAAAACGGGCAGGCCTGTGAAGTTAACTATGTCAAGATCAGAAGTTTTTGAATCCACAGGACCGACGTCTGGAAGTTTAATTCGGATGAAAATGGGCTTTGATTCTAATCATCGAATAACAGCCGCTTACGCCTATATTGCATTTGAAGCTGGAGCTTACCCACCGTCGCCTATAACAGCTGCAGCGGCTGCTATTTTTGCGCCGTACAAAATAGATAATGTGAAGATTGATTGTTTAGATATTGCAGTTAATAAGCCAAAAGTTGCTCCTTACAGGGCTCCAGGGGCACCTATAGCTGCTTTTGCAACAGAATCGTTGATTGATCAAGCTGCATCGTCACTGGATATAGACCCAATAGAGCTTAGGCTAATAAATGCTGCGAAAGAAGGTGATAGAAGAGCAGACGGCGTTATGAATGGGAAAATAGGAGTCATTGAGACTTTGAAGCAAGTCAAGTCTCATTCTCATTATCAGTCAAAAAAGAATGGATTAAATGTAGGGCGGGGAGTAAGCCTTGGCTTTTGCAGGAACAATTCTGGACCTGCAAGCCTGGTAGCAAGTGTGCTTCCAGATGGAACCATCTCGTTAGTGGAAGGCTCTGTAGACGTTGGTGGTAGTAGAACTGCAATTGCCCAAATTATGGCAGAAGTTCTGGGATTAAGGTCTGAAGATGTGATACCGCAAGTAGGAGACACAGACTCAATTGGGTTTACTTCAGTTACTGGAGGTAGTGGTGTTGCTTATAAATCCGGTTGGGCTGCACATGAGGCTGCAATAGATATCAAAAATCAAATAGTTAAAAGGGCGGCCACTATATGGGGCAAAGATGAGGCCGAAGTTGAGTATTCATCTGGACTCGTCCGACATAAATCTGATTCGGAACTCAAAATGAGTTTTAAAGAAATAGCTTCTCAATTAAATGACACAGGTGAGCCTATAATGGGTAAAGCAAATGTTAATCCGGGAGGTACCACGGGCTCATATTCAGCCTTGATAGCCGATGTTCAGGTTGATCCAGAAACAGGGAAAGTCGATTTGCTTAAGCTGACAGCATTTCAAGATGTTGGGTACGCAATTCACCCTAGTTATGTTGAGGGGCAAATCCAAGGTGGGATTGCTCAGGGAATTGGATGGGCGCTTAATGAGGAATACTTCTACGATGATAAAGGAATTATGAGGAATAATTCTTTATTGGATTACAGGATGCCCATTAGTTTGGATTTACCAGATATCGAGGCAGTTATGGTTGAAGTTCCAAACCCAAACCATCCATATGGAGTCAAAGGAGTAGGAGAAGCTAGTATTTCATCGCCTTTAGCTGCAATTGCGAACGCAATAAATGATGCCGTCGGCATTAGAATGAGAAGTTTACCAATGAAACCGCAGAAATTGCAGGCAAATTTGTAACACGCGATTTTTTAATGCCAGAAGTTTATTTCACAAAAAGCCAACGTAGCTCAGGCGGCAGAGCAGCTGTTTCGTAAACAGCAGGTCGGCGGTTCGAGTCCGCCCGTTGGCTCCGATATAGATTCATTTTAAACAGTACTACTTTATATTAATTGCAGATGATAAAGATTGACTTTCTTTAAGGCCTTGAACTAGTTTATGAATTCTTGTGTAGACTTCTGGTCCGGATAATGTGATTGCATTTCCAAGAATTGTTTCAAGAAAAATGTTTACGCTCTCACGCATACCCACAAAACCTAGTATTGGTTCTGAGCATTGTGAGTTTGCCGATCCAGAGTCAGAGCCAATATTCCAGTTATAGTTACCGGTTATCAGGTCAGCCAATATGAATCCATTAGTGCCTTTAATAGATAGATTTAAGGACAACTCAGGATCTGAATGTAGATTAAAGTTCCATACACCCTCACAATCACCTGAATAATGGAGCTTTACTTGCCCAACTTGTTTGTCAGCACCAACAACAGCAATGTTTTCTGGGGTTCTTCTAAACATAAAATCTATAGGATCGAGATACCAAGGACTTAGGCCAGTAACCATATCGAGTAATCCAACTTCATCGAGATTCCATTCATTGGCCCAATTATTTTCGAGATTTACGGTGACTTTATTAATAGATCCGAAGTCTGCATTTAATGTTATATTTCTTATCGACTTAATTATTGGCAGATATCTGATTTCTGTATCAACATGGAAAACCTTTCCGCTTTTATAGACTAGTTTGAATAGGTTTTTAGTGGAGGTTGAATCATCTAACGGGGGCTCTATAAAGGTATGTTTCCCAGCTTTAATTGCAGATAAAGTCGCTGAAGAACTTAAGGCTGGTGGTGTACCGATCATTACAGCATCTATATTTGGATCTGCCAGAAGCTTTTTGTAATCAGTATAGCTTGTGAATGAATCACCAAGTATGGCTCGTGCTAAAGAATGGCTTTCTTTACTGCGTGCGGCAACTGCAACAAGTTCAACTTTATCGTTTTCTTTCAAGGCCGGAACGTATGCTTTTTGTGTCCAGGCTCCGAACCCTATAAATCCAACACGAATGGTATTCATTTATAAGGTCCTTAATCTGCTTTCTTTACTTGATTAGACACTTAGAAATTAAGGTTTAAAGACTACTACTGTAGCGATTGGATTATTATCTGAGTCATACTCTAAATCTACGACTCCGATCCATAGTCTTCCTAATTTCTTAGCAGCTGGTAGCCCATCTGCCTCTAAAGTCAAATCTGTTCCACCTTGATCGAAGAATCCCATTCTAATGAAAATTGTGACGACGGCAGTACCGCCGCTTTCTCTGTCATCAGATACGACAGCCTCGAATCTACCTGCCATTCCGGAGTCAGGGTTGGGACTGATTACAGTTTGGCCAATAGCTAATCTAACTGGATTACCTAGAGGCGTAATTGTTGTGTCAGATGGGTCTGATTCAATAGCTTCAGGGAAGTCAAATTCCATACCGTCTGAGCCAATAGATTGGCGTTCTGGTAGTGGGGTAGCAGTAGGTAGTGGAGTTGGGGTTGCATTAAGAGCAACTTCTGCAACTCCAGATCTTGCTGACTCTGCATTAGCATCTAACTCAGCTTGAGTCCGGTTAGAAAGAGTTATATTAATCACTTCAGTTTCAGCCAGAACAGTTTCGAGTCCCTGTCCGCCGACTATCATTATGGAGTTATCATCTCTTTTAACAGCATTCATTCGATATCTGCTGTATTGCATATTACCGACTTCAGTCCAGCTATTTGAGATTGGGTCATATAATTCCATTGTTTGCAGGTTACCTGTACCTCCTGCAACTAATACAGATCCGTCTGAATTTGCTATTGCAATGTGCTCAGCTCTTGGGCTTGTTGTATCAGCAACTGAGCCCCAGGTGTTTGTCACAGGGTCATATATTTCTGAAGTTGCACGCTTACCCCTGCCTCCTACAATCAAAACTCGTCCATCGGCCATTAGTGTTGCGGTATGCTGAGATCTGGAGACACTCATTTCACCTGCATATTGCCATTTTTCAGTAGCTGGATCAAAGATGTCAGCGCTCTTTTTGAATGGACCATCAGGATTACCGCCACCGGTTACCAAGATACGTCCATCATTTAACACTGTTGTTGCATGCCAAATCCGAGGTTCACCCATAGGATCTATTAATGTCCAGGTATCTGCAGCAGGATCATATATTTCAGCTGTAGCACTATGCTGTCCTACATCATCAGAGCCACCTATAGCGATTACTTTGCCATTTGCCAGTTTAATTAAGCCAAACTTTTCTCTAGCTTGGTTCATGTCAGCTACGATAGTCCATTCACCTGTAGCTGGATCCCAAATCTCTGTTAGAGAGGTAGCATTTCTTTGGTGTGCCGCACCACCTGAAACTAATACAGTGCCATCGTCTAACTCAACCGCAGCTGGTACTGATCTCCAATAGTCCATTGTCCCAGACTGGGTCCATTTATCTGCAGCAGGATCATATACTTCTGTCGTCGCAATGTATTCCATATACCCACCACTTGTCGTAGCTACTCCACGACCGCCGATTGAAAGCAGTCTGCCATCGGAAAGCACTACGAACGCAAAATCCTGTCTTTTCTCTAACATTTCACTACCTAGGACTGGTTCGCTAACTACTGTTGATGAACCTCCTTGGCCTGTTGTTTCAGATTCGGAAGCTGCCGTGTCTGATGTTCCAGTGTTTTCGGTTGAACCTTCCCCTCCGCATGCAAATATAAAAACGGATAGAGCTAACAGTACACTAAAAGTTATAATGGACTTAAGATTTAACATTAAATAATCTCCAGATATTATTTTTATAAGTTTCAAAAATTCAATTTAAGAAAATACTCACATAAGTTTACACCAATACTATTGTCCTGCACCTTTCGAGTAGACTAAATGGCCGTCGACATATGTCTGCTCGACTTCAATATCTTTTATGTGATCAACATGAGACTTCGTAGGATCATGGCTTAAAACAACCATGTCTGCACGTTTTCCGACTTCAAAAGATCCTACTTCGTTATCTCTGAATATAGCGTATGATGAGCCATTAGTGTAGTGGCTTATAGCCTCTTCTGCGCTTATAGCCTGGCTTGGCTCGATTTGCCTGCCACTAACGTGTCTTCGGCTAGCTGCAGCTGCAATTCCATCTATAGGAGCAACTGACGCACATGGAAAATCTGAGCCAGCAGCGATTGTTGCTCCGGCACTCACCATATCTGCCATTGGTTGTGCAGGTGCATTAATCCCGTAATTTTTTACTCCTTCTTCGAAAACATCACCTATGTTGTAAAGGAAGGCTGACTGGTGGCTTATAATGATCGGCAAATCAGCTGCTCTTTGAATCAACTCTTGGGTTGGGAACATAAAATGATCGAGTCGTAGTCGTAGTTTGTCAGCATCAGGAACTTCGTTTATGGCTCGTTCAAACGAGTTGATCGCCTGTTCGATTGATCGATTCCCGATACAGTGGATTGCTACTTGCAGTCCGTTGTTCGTAG
>PAAV01000059.1 GCA_002699485.1 Chloroflexota bacterium
TTCTTGAGTTAATTAAAACATCTGCATTTTCAACTCTTCTCATCTTCTCGGCTTGAGTTGACGGGAAGTCAGAATACAGCTCAACTTCGGCATGCTTTTTCAATATATCAAGGTGCGGTGATCCTTCGATTTGAGTGGGAGAATCCGCAGGAATAACGACTAGTTTCTTTGATGTGTTCAATTACTTACTCTTCCAATAATTTATTAATTTCATCTACTTCTTCACCGGTGAGAACCCAGTCTGCTGCGACTGCGTTAGATTGAATCTGTTCTATCTTGGTAGCTCCTGCGATTACAGTGCTCACAACGTCTTTTGATAAAAGCCATGCGAATGCCAGTTCCAAAATTGTGTGCCCCCTATCAGTTGCAAATTTTTCCAGGCCTTCTATCAAGTCAAAATTGGCTGTTTCATAAGGCTCTGACTTTGCTTCTAATCTAGAGCCCTTCGGAGGTTTTTGATTCCTTTTATATTTACCTGTGAGCAATCCATGAGCCAAAGGGAAATATGGGATGACACCAATTTGATATTCCTCACAAAACGGGATCACTTCGCTTTCAATACCTCTATCAAGCAAACTATAGGCTGGCTGCGTACTAACTATAGGATTTAAATTAAGACTTTTTGATGTCCAAACAGTTTCGCATAGCCTCCATGCCTCATAATTTGAGCAACCGATGTAACGAACTTTGCCCTGCTTAATTAAGTCGTCTAAAGCTCTCAAAGTCTCTTCTATAGACGTATCTTTATCCACCCAGTGGAGTTGATATAAATCGACGTAGTCTGTTTGCAATCTTCTTAAACTAGCTTCTATTTCATGAAATATAGACTTCCTGGACAAGCCTTCTCCATGTGGGCCTTCTCCCATTGGACCTCTAACTTTGGTGGCAATTAATGCCTGTTCTCTTTTGCCTTTAAGTGCCTTACCAACATATTCTTCAGATTTACCCGTCCCATAAACATTGGCCGTATCTATCATATTTATTCCAACGTCTAAGGCTGCATCTATAAGAGTTGCCGCCTCACTGGCGCCCATATGGAATGGCCACTTATCATTAGTCCCAAAATTATTAGTACCAAAACCAATTTCAGAAACCTTCAATCCAGAATTACCTAAATTACGATATTTCATTTATCTGTCCTTTACGGGTCGCATGCTCTTATCAATTAGACTTTGACTGGCTTAGCAACCAACAAGCCATCTGTTTCTTCGATTCTAATAGCAAAATTTGCTGAGTCAATATTTAATGCTATATCCAGATCTTTCGGATGATATTGCGGTTGGCTAGAATCTCCATATTTCTGTGCTTCCTCGCCGGCTCTTACCAAATTTATAACTGATTGATGATCAGGCTTCCTGCCCTGCAGAAGATTCCTTATATACAAAGCACACTGCTCATCTTCATCAGACCTTGTGGTTCCCCACGCTCCCATTGCAAATATAGTAACGGGTTCACATTTCAATGACTTCACCAAATCAGATGTAGCGCTTGCATTCATTAAAGAAGCAGCAAATATAGTAGATGCTCCAGCTTTACTAGCTCTCTCAACACCGGTAGTGCCAGCTCTTGTCGACTGAACGAGGATTGCTCCTTGAATCTGCGAGTTCGACAATTCGAACGGTGAGTTTCCAAAATTGAAGCCGTCTGGTTTTATGCCATCAACTTCCCCCATGGAGATATCAGCAAGTCCATTTTTCTGGATGTCTAAGGCCTGTTCAACCTCTTCGACCATAATAATTTTTTCAACACCATGTTCAAATGCAACAACAGCTGTTGAAAATGCTCTTAATACGTCGATCACTATAGCAGTACCGGAGACTTTAGATATGGACTCAGCGAGGCTTTCTATTTTTACAAACAATGCAATCTCAGACTACAACATTATAAGTTTTAATTACGTAGTTCCCTTGGTAAAACAAAGCTTATATCTTCATCCACCCCATCGATTCTATTAACTTCGTCGGGTTTTATTTTGTCGATAACAGCGAGTATCAAATCATCCGGTGTAGAAGCTCCGGAAGTTATTCCAACTTTTTCAATTCCATCAAGCCATGCATCGTCTATCTCATCCGGCCCATTAACCAGATATGCTGTGACACCAGCTGCCTCTGCCACCTCCCGTAACCGATTACAATTGGAGCTGTTTGGAGCACCGATAACTAGTACCAAATCAACCTGCTTGCATAGCTGTTTAACAGCAGCTTGTCTGTTCGTTGTTGCGTAACATAAATCATTTCTAACAGTTACATTTTCAAATTTCTCTGTTATGCCATCGATTGCAGCTTGGGTATCATCTACAGAGAGTGTAGTTTGTGTAAGTACAGCAACTGGAGCCTTTTTATCCCAAGTAGGGATATCAAACCCTTCTCTTTCATCTATTAGGTGCATTTCTGACTGGCCCATAGTTCCGATAACTTCCTGATGTCCCCTGTGACCAACTAATATGACCTGCATCCCTTCTCTAGTATATTTCTTGGCTTCATTGTGAACTTTAGTAACGAGAGGACAAGTTGCATCAATTACATGTAGTTCGTTTTGCTCAGCTTTCTCAAAATCTGAAGGAGGAGAACCGTGAGCAGAAAATACTACCGTAGAACCATTTGGTATTTCTTCAACCTTTTCAACAGTAATCGCACCTTTATCCTCGAGAGATTTAACCACATATGGGTTGTGAACTATTTCATGCTTAACATATATAGGGGTGCCAAACTTTTTTAAAGCAAGTTCAACAACATCTATAGCACGTACAACGCCAGCACAAAATCCTCTAGGAACTCCAAGATAAACCTTCAATGTGAAATCCTCCAAAATGAGATTTTAGCATAGGCTCGTGCGCCAATCTGTAAGTTATAAAAAAGTTGTATACTAATTTGTACTCTTTTATGCAATATCACATTATGCATTTTCAATTAAGGATTATTGAATGATTAGATTTATATTATTAATTATGGTGTTACTGATCGGACTTATCGCATGTAGCAATTCCACAGAAACATCGACAGATAGTAGTTCGGTAGAAGTAAGCACAGAACAAAATTCATCAGATCAGATGATTGATGAAAATGAATCAGTTGGTTCAACCGGGACAATCGGTTCTATGAGTGACGTTGGAGAAATGGCGGAAAAACGAATTGAGTTCACAGGGGTAGCACTTCCAGATGGGCGTGCTGTAGTGATGGGTGGCGTAAGTGAAGGTGCTTCACAAGGATATTCAAAAGCTATGAGCAAAACCGCTGAGGTTTTCGACCCCGCAACTGGTACATGGGACTTTATTGCTGAACCAATAAAAGAGCGTAAGTCTCTAATTCTACTGGTATTAAATGATGGTAGTGTTATGGCCGCTGGAGGAGCAGGAAATCAAGAGTTTGCTTTAGACAGGGCTGAGATATGGAATCCTGAAACTAATGCCTGGTCTGAAACTAGCGCAATGAACTTTGAACGTGTAAATGGTGCTGGAGCAGTACTCAATGATGGGCGCATACTTTTATCTGGTGGGGCTGATAACGAACTTAGAAAGCATGCATCAACTGAAAAATATGACCCTTCTACTGGCGCTTGGACCGAAGTTGGCTCAATGGCAGAGAAACGGATCTTACATACCGCTACTCTACTGAATGACGGCCGTGTACTTGTTACCGGAGGGGGCAACCCAGATGGGCCTTTTATAAAAATGGCTGAAGTATTCGACCCTGAAACCGACACGTGGTCTCTTGCTGGAGAAATGTCGACAGGAAGAAGCTTACATACCGCCACATTACTAAAAGATGGACGTGTCCTGGTAGTAGGAGGAATGGGTAAACGTAAAACTGCCGAAATCTGGGATCCGGCCACCGAAGGATGGACCTCAGCTGGAGAAACTGAAATCCCGAGAGCTAAACATCAGGCAAGCCTATTACCAGATGGTCGTGTACTAGTAACTGGAGCTCTAGGAAATAAAGTTGAGACAGAGATATATGACCCAGAGTCCAATACATGGACCAGTGGTCCAGATATGTCAGCATCACGATATCACCATGTTGCATTAACTTTGTCAGACGGCAGCGTTATTATTACAGGTGGTTTCGGTCAGAAAAAATCGTTGGCACTATCAGAGTTATATACTCAATAATTTAGATCCATAAAAACGTTTTAAGGCCGATATCCATGTATACTATTGAGCTCAATAAATTACGTAATTTAATTAAACTTATATCAAAAATTTGATCCAATGAGCGGAGGTAATTGATGAAGTTAGCAAACAGAATGAGTAGGTTAGGTACTGAAACTGCTTTTGAAGTATTAGCTAGAGCAAAAAAGCTAGAAGCTGAAGGCAGAGATATCATACATCTACAAATAGGTGAACCTGATTTTGATACACCCCCAAATATCGTAGCCGCTGGAGCTCAGGCTCTTAACGATGGATATACTCATTATGGTCCCTCTCCAGGAATGCCAGATGTAAGAGCACGTATTGCTAAAGAAATTGAGATGACACGGCACATTGATGTTTCTCCAGAAAATGTGGTTGTCACTCCAGGCGGAAAACCCATCATGTTTTTCACTATGCTTTCGTTAATCAACGAAGGTGACGAAGTACTATACCCAAATCCTGGATTTCCAATTTATGAATCTATGATCAATTATGTTGGCGGCGTTCCCGTACCAATGCAGCTACATGAAAGTAAAGATTTCAGTATTGATGTTGAAGAAATTGAATCAAAAATTACGTCTAAGACAAAATTGATGATATTGAATTCTCCCAACAATCCTTGTGGAAGCATAATCCCAAAAGAGGACCTAGAAAAACTGGCGGAGTTATCGCTAAAACATGACATATATGTAATGTCGGATGAAATATATATTAGGTTTTTATATGAAGGAAAACACGAATCAATCACGCAATTCCAAGGGATGGTTGACAGGACAATCATTTTAGATGGGTTTTCAAAGACTTATGCGATGACTGGATGGAGAATTGGCTATGGAATTATGCCTGAAGATTTAGCAAGCCAAATGGGTAAACTGATGGCAAACAGTGTATCTTGCACTTCTTCAGCAACTCAGATAGCGGCCATTGAGGCACTTGATGGTTCTCAGGATGAGCCTAATAAAATGGTTCAGGAGTTTAAGAGACGCCGAGATATTATTGTTAATGGATTAAACAACATTAATGGAATATCATGCCTAATGCCAAAGGGCGCTTTTTACGTTTTCCCAAATGTTAAAGAAACAGGTATGACTAGCCGGAAATTTGCAGACAATCTGTTGCAGGAAGCTGGAGTAGCATGTTTAGCTGGCGAAGACTTTGGTAAATATGGAGACGGATTCGTGCGTTTTTCATTTGCTAATTCGGCTGAGAAGATACAAGAGGCCTTGGATCGCATTGATAGCTTCGTACAGAAAGGCTAATAGCATTCAAAGTTTCTTTAAAAAAGAATAGTAGACAATCGGACATTCTAAATGCGCATCGCTCTATCACAGATTAATGTAACTGTCGGAGACATAGATGGAAACATCGATCGAATCCTGCAGCGAATTAAATCGGCGAAAGATTTAGAAGTCGACCTGATCGCCTTTCCCGAATTATCTATTACAGGTTATCCTCCTGAAGATCTCGTATTTAAAACTCAGTTCATTGATGACAATCTGGCTGCCCTTCAACGAGTAGTTTCCGCTTCTGAAAATATATGTATTGTAGTCGGTTATATAGACAAGGTTGATGATTATATTTACAACGCTGCTGCAATAATTAATGACAGGACCATAATAGGCACATATAGAAAAATGATCTTGCCAAATTATGGAGTGTTTGACGAACAACGATATTTTACTCCAGGGACTGAACCGACAATCTACAACATAAACGGTGTTAAAACAGCTATAAACATATGTGAGGACATTTGGTCAGATAACGGCCCAGTTGAGGCTCAACGTAAATCCGGATCAAAATTATTAATAAATATTAATGCATCTCCATACCACAGAGGCAAACGTGAACAAAGAGAATCATTATTGTCTAAGAGAGCTGTAGAACATAATTTAGCTCTAGCGTATGTGAATTTAGTTGGAGGGCAGGACGAATTGGTTTTTGATGGAACTAGCGTTATGGTTTCTCCTGAGGGCGAAGTGCTTGCTAGAGCATCACAGTTTTCTGAAGACAATCTAATATTTGACATCGGTTTAGAGGAAGATCCATCCAGTAAAAAATGTAAAGTTAGCAACTTTGATCTCGAAACAAACAGCAAGGCTAGCTTGAAAGAACCTATGGGTGACCTAGAAGAAGTTTACTCTGCACTTGTAACTGGAACCAAAGATTATGTGAATAAGTCTGGGTTCGAAAAAGTCATAGTAGCTATCTCAGGTGGTATTGATTCAGCTCTAGTTGCAACAATAGCCGTTGATGCATTAGGTAGCGAAAATGTGGTCGGACTTTCTATGCCATCTAGGTATTCCTCAGAGGGAAGCGTTACTGACAGTGAATTCCTAGCAGAAAACCTAGGCATTGAATTACTTAAAACATCTATTGAACCAGTTTTTTCAGAATACTTATCCACATTAAAAGGTCTATTCAAAAAGGCTAAACCAAATATAGCTGAAGAAAATTTGCAATCTAGAACTAGGGGAACTCTAGTTATGGCATTATCCAACAAATTTGGTTGGATGGCGTTGACTACTGGCAACAAAAGTGAATATGCGACAGGCTATGCTACTTTGTATGGGGACATGGCAGGTGGTTTTGCTGTCATTAAAGACGTTCCAAAAACATTAGTTTATAAACTCTGTAACTATCGAAACAGCGTCAACAAGGCAATCCCGATGGAGATCATTCAAAAGCCTCCTAGTGCGGAACTCAAGCCCAATCAACTTGATGAGGATTCTTTACCACCCTACGATCAACTTGACGAGATTTTAAAAGCTTATGTAGAAGATGATAAAACCTACAAAGACATAATCTCCGAAGGCCAAAGCGAAGAGGTGGTAAGAAGAGTTATCAACTTGGTCGACAACTCAGAACATAAAAGAAGACAAACTCCCCCAGGAGTTAAAATAACGGAGCGCAACTTTGGCCGAGATAGGCGTATGCCAATCGTAAATCGTTATAAATCATACTAATTTAAATTGACTATATTAAAACCAAAAATAGGTGCAGTATTTCCACAGACAGAGATAGGTAACGACCCTGACGGGATAAATCAATACGTTACTGCAGTAGAGTCAATGGGATACGACCACATACTAATTTATGATCATGTTTTGGGTGCAAGTACCGCAAATCGCCCAAACTGGAAAGGCGCCTATAGACTTGAGGACTCATTTCATGAAGTCATGGTTTTATTCGGTTATATATCGGCAATAACGACAAAAATAGAATTGGCAACTGGTATTCTAGTTTTGCCACAAAGAGACACAGCACTAGTGGCAAAACAGGCCGCAGAATTAGACATTCTAAGCAATGGTAGATTGCGCCTTGGAGTTGGAATAGGTTGGAATGATGTTGAATTTGAAGCCCTTAATAGTGAATTTACTAACCGTGGTGCCCGCATAGAAGAACAGGTATCTTTACTTAGAGAATTGTGGACAAACGAGTTAGTAACCTTCAAGGGTAAATGGCATGATTTAGATGATGTGGGAATAAACCCTTTACCACCGCAGAGTCCAATACCTATATGGTTCGGTGGAGCAGCAAATGCTGTTATGCAAAGGATAGGCAAAATGGGCGACGGCTGGATATACCCAGGTTATTCTCCATTCCCAGACATACAATCAAAGACTATGCTCGACTCAATCAAAAACTCTGCTAATCAAGCTAATAGATCAATTAGTCAGATTGGCATAGAAAAAATCCTGTCTGAATCAGAAAAACCTAAAGAAGGATGGTCAGATGCTGGTAGTTTATGGATGGAATATGGAGCGACTCACCTGTCAATCAATACAATGGGGGCAAATTTGACATCAATTAACGGGCATCTGGATGCTTTAGAATCGTTCATTAATGAGATAATACAATAACGATAATATGAGTCTACTTAAAACCCCATTAAATAAAACACATATTGAATCTGGCGCACGGATGGTACCTTTTGCTGGCTGGAATATGCCCGTTCAATATAGTGGAATAATAGATGAAGTTAAGGCTGTAAGAAATCAATGCGGTCTATTCGATGTATCACACATGGGTAGACTAGACATACAAGGATCCTCATCCTCTGATTTCCTTAATAGAATGCTTAGCGTCGATGTTATTAAACTTAGACCAAACAGAGCTAGGTATGGCGTTATATGTAATATTGATGGCGGAATTATCGATGATTGCATTGTATATAAATTTGACTCTGATCACTTTTTACTTGTCCCTAACGCATCGAATAAAACTGCTGTTATTGATTGGTTAAATCAATATACAGCCAATGCCAATGTTTCTATAACTGATATAACGAATCAGCAAGCGATGATCGCTTTACAAGGTCCTAAGGGCATAGAAACACTGAATGCTCAAGTGCACAGCGACATATCGTTATTGAAGATGTTTAATTTCACACAAGAATCGTTTGATGGAACCGAAATAATGATTGCAAGAACGGGATATACAGGTGAAGATGGCGTGGAGCTGTTTGTACCCGAGTCTAAAGCAGCACATATTTGGAATATATTAGCCAGCAATGGCGCAAAACCATGTGGACTTGGGTCACGAGATTTACTGAGGCTAGAAGCTGGGTTGCTTTTACACGGAAACGATATGGATATAACAATAAATCCTTTTGAAGCTGGTCTAGAAAAATTTGTGAATTTTGATAAAGATGATTATCTTGCAGGTCCAGCTTTAAGAAAAATTCGTTCCGACGGGCCAGATAAAAAGTTATTGGGTTTATATGTAAATGGGAACCGAGCGGCCAGACCAGGTTATGCACTAACACACGAAAATGTACAAGTCGGTCATATTACATCTGGAACTTACTCTCCAACACTTGATAGAAATATTGCTTTAGGCTATGTTCGAACAGATCATATTGATAACAATAAATCTCTAAAATGTGATATAAGAGGACAACTCACAGATGTGGAAGTAACAGAACTACCTTTCTATTCTAGAAATAAATAAAGGTGCAAATTAAGAGGTGATGTAATGAATCCTTCAGAATTTAAATATTCAGAAGAACATGAATGGGTAAATGCAGAAAATAATGGTGAGGTTATAGTAGGCATAACAGATTTTGCTGCAGATACTCTGGGAGATGTTGTGTTTGTGGAATTACCTGACGTTGGCACTGAAGTAAAGCAATTTGCAAAATTTGGAGAAATTGAATCAGTTAAAGCAGTTTCAGATCTATTTTCACCGATAAGTGGAACGATTGTTAAGCAAAATGAAAATCTAGTATCCGAACCCGAACTAGTTAACCAGGATGCTTACGGTAATGGATGGTTAATTACGATATCTCCAAAAGATTTGACGGAACTTGATACTCTAATGTCNTCNACAGACTATACTAAATTTACAGAATCACAGACACATTAAGTANAAATGAGTGCTGATCANAACACAAATTTAAAATTTTCATCACCTTATACNCCTAACACCGAGAATGATCGGGCAGAAATGCTCTCAGCAATAGGTGTAAATAAGGTAGACGATCTTTTTAAAGACATTCCAGAAGCTTTCTTAAATCCCGAACTAAAAATTCCGGATGCTATCTCTGAAATGGAGTTAGTAAAGGAGATGGAAGCCCTCGCTGGTTTAAATGCCGTCCCTGGAGACTATGCATCGTTCCTTGGATCAGGAGCCTACAGACACTTCATACCATCAATTGTAAATAGGTTGGCTTTGCGATCAGAATTTATGACCTGCTATACCCCTTATCAACCTGAAGTTTCACAAGGCACACTACAAGCCCATTTTGAATTTCAGTCTATGGTATGCCAGCTAACGGGCATGGATGTCGCGAATGCTGGCATGTACGACGGTTCTACAGCTCTATCAGAAGCAGTATTAATGGCCTGCAGAATTACGAAGAAAAGCTCCATCAACGTAATGGATTCAGTATCCCCGCATTACAGGGAAGTACTAAAGACCTTTTTAGAAGCACCAGGGATAAAGATAGAATCGGCAACAGATGGAATTAACAGTTCAAATGAAAGTCATGCCTGTTTAATAGTGCAGCAACCAAATTATTTTGGTTATTTTGAAGACTTAACTAAATTATCCGAAGAGATACACAAAGCAGGGGGATTACTAATTGTTGTGACAGACCCGATATCTTTGGGTATGTATAAACCTCCTGCAAACTATGGAGCTGACATTGTAGTTGCAGAGGGACAATCTTTAGGTATTTCTCCTTCATTTGGAGGCCCTTATGTTGGGTTGTTTGCATGTAAACAGGATTACATTAGACAAATGCCAGGTAGGATAGTCGGCCGTACCAAAGATACAAACGGCAAAAGTGGCTATGTTTTAACTCTTCAAACTCGAGAACAGCATATTAGAAGAGACAGGGCTACATCGAATATATGTACATCCGTTGGATTAATAGCTTTAATGGCAACAATTTACATGATCTCTCAAGGAAAACAGGGTCTGAAGCATATTGCTAACCTCTGTTATCAAAAAGCACATTATGCGGCTTCTCAAATAAATGACATCCAAGGATACTCCGTCAACTTAGATAAGCCATTTTTCAGGGAATTTGTAATTTCTTGCCCGATAGCTCCTAGCAAAATTAATGAAGAATTACTCGGTAAAAAAATAATTGGTGGATTTGACGTTAGTAAGCAAACTAAAAATGGATTATTGGTTTGCGTTACAGAGACCAACAGTAGGCAAGAGATTGATTCACTAGTTACAGCCCTAACAGAAATCGGCGCGGAAAATTGAGTGTAATGAAAAATAATCCATTAAATATAAATGATTCCAAAAGACGACTAAGTATGGACAGAAGTGTCGCTGGTCGTATAGGTACAACTTTGCCAAAACTAGACGTACCGATTCAAGCTAATCCTCCCCAAGAACTACTTAGAGAATCATTAGAAATGCCCGAGCTGAGTGAAAGCGAGATTGTACGCTACTTAACGCAGATTAGTACTTTTAACTTTTCTATCGATCACAATTTCTATCCACTCGGCAGCTGCACTATGAAATATAACCCGAAGGTAAACGATGACATTGCTGCTTTACCAGGATTCTCTGCAATTCATCCTATGCAAGAAGAATCGACTGTTCAGGGAGCATTAAAACTGATGCACGACCTACAAAACATCCTGGCTGAGATAACTGGGATGGCAGGCACTTCATTGGCACCTATGGCGGGTGCAGAAGGTGAGCTCGCTGGAATGTTAATGACCCGAGCTTATCACCAAGCAAACGGTGATAGAAAAAGGACTAAAATACTCGTTCCTGATAGTGCTCATGGAACCAATCCTGCTTCTGCTGTTATGGCTGGGTTCGAGGTCATATCACTGAACACAGATTCTAATGGGAATACAGACATTGAAGGATTAAAGTACGTTCTATCAGATGACATAGCTGGCTTTATGCTAACTCAGCCAAGCACGCTTGGTTTATTTGATACAAATATACTTGAAGTTGTGAACATGGTCAGAGATGCCGGCGGAATAATATACGGTGATGGAGCAAACCTTAATGCTCTTGTTGGTAAACTTAAACCAGGCCAATTAGGGTTTGACATATTACATTCGAATTTACACAAAACATTTACTCAGCCTCATGGTGGTGGTGGACCAGGGGCAGGAGCCGTAATGGTTAGTGACCGAATATTGCCGTTTCTACCAACACCAGTTATCGATCGTAAGACTGATAAATCAAACGCTGAATTCTTCACATTTATGAGCCCAGAAAAGACGATAGGTAAAATGGGAGCGTTCCATGGGAATTTTGGTGCTTTAGTAAGAGCATATGCATACATCAGAACACTCGGAAAGCAAGGTGTGCCAAAAGTTAGTGAGGATGCAGTCATAAATGCAAACTACATACGATCACAACTAAAGGGAGTTTTTGATTTACCCTATGATAGAACCTGCATGCATGAAGTGGTTTTCTCAGCTAGAAATTTAAAACGTGATAACGGCATAACGGCATTGGATGTTTCAAAAAGATTGATTGATTATGGAATCCACCCGCCAACCATGTACTTTCCTTTAATTGTTGAAGAAGCACTAATGATAGAACCGACTGAAACTGAATCTAAAGAAACCATAGATGAATTTATAGATGTCATGAAAATCATTGCACGGGAAGCTGCAGAAGATCCATCTTTACTTAGAGAAGCGCCACACAACACTCCCAACACTCGCCTAGACGAAGCTTTAGCTGCGCGGGAGCCAGATCTTAGATGGAATAAGTAATGGCAAATTTAACNTATCATTTGGTTACAAGCGAATCAAAATATATATTCNAANTAAACCAGCCCCCTGGAGCCTAAGTCTATGGAAATCGGANCATCCGCTTTCAATTTTGAAATGCTTGATCAACACGGNACCGTTCANAAGNTAAGTGATTATGCNGGCAAAAACAATGTGCTACTTTCATTCCACATATATTCGTTTACCAAAGGGTGTAGCAATCAAATGACTGGATTTAGAGCCGCTTATCCAAAATTTAAAGAATTAAACACTGAGATTTTAGGTGTAAGCTGTGATGCTCAACCAACTCAAACTGCTTATTCAACTTCACTAGGCAACTTGCCTTATCCAGTGCTTTCAGATTTTCATCCCAAGGGTCAAGTATCCAAAGAATATGATATCTATAATGAAGACCGAGGAGCATCAGATAGAGGAGTTTTTATCATCGATGCTAACGGTAAAATTCGATATAGAGAGATATATTCAAGGGCAGAAGACATAAATATTGATCAATTGTTAAAAGTGCTAAAAAACCTTTCTTAGGGAAATATATTTGTGTAGGAGCAAAGCATTAAAGGGAATTTTAAAGAAGCCGACGTCGCGTTATTAATTGACAGGCGTGGTAGACAATACATGGTTAAGTTGACAGCGGGGGAAGTGTTTAATTCTCATAACGGTCATTTCAAACACGATAGTCTATTTAACAAACCACCCGGTTCATGGGTTAAAACATCCCAAGGAAATTTAATGTTAGCTATCCATCCAACAATGGGAGATTTCACAAAATTAATGCCTAGGACAGCCACCGTAATATACCCCAAAGATCTAGGTGCCATTCTTGTATCAGGTGACATTTTCCCAGGTGCAAAAGTCCTTGAGGCTGGTTGCGGCTCTGGAGCTGTCACTATATGCCTCATGAGAGCGGTGGGCGAGAAAGGTCATGTTTACTCATATGATATTAGAGAAGACATGATAGAAAGGACCAAACAAAACGTCAATGAGATGTTACCTGAGATGACTAATATGTCGATTGAACTTGGAGACGTGTCTTCTAAAATTGACCATGATGATTTAGATAGAATCATATTGGATTTACCAGAGCCCTGGAAGGTCGTAGAAAATGCATGTCACTCACTAAAGTTAGGAGGAATATTATTAAGCTTTCTTCCAACAATCCTACAAGTACATGAATTAAGTGAAACTTTAAAGGTAAATCCGAACTTCTCTATGGTAGAGACATCTGAATTAATGGTTAGGTCATGGAATGTCGCACAGCGTTCGGTAAGACCAGACCACAGGATGATTGGCCATACCGGATTTATAACGACTGCCCGAAAATGTGTACCATTAAAAAACTAGTCTCAGGAAGTTCCCGGAAAATCCTCGAATAAATTATCTACTTCAACATATGAATTTGAATATTGAGTAGGCAGTATACGGATATGATCAAGTGTTTTTAAAGGTGGGTCTTTAGCGAAAGCATCTAACTCATTTCTGGACGGCCATAATTTTTCTAAGGATAACCCATCCTGATCTTTCGACTGAATCAAGACCTTGAATCCGCCAAGGTGGTCGGTGCGACGCAACATATCAATTGCATATAAATTTTCTTGCTTATCTCTACTATCCAATTTTATATCTCTAATTTGATTTTGCATTTCTTCTATACCATTACTTCTCAAAAAATCGGCCTGTTGAATTAAACCAATGCTATCAATCCCATTTGCATAGCCTACTTCTATAGCTCTTGAAAAATCTACTTTTGCCGTCAGGTCCTGTTGACCAACTTTTTGATATGGGCTTAAACCATATACATGGTTGTAATACGTCTGAAGAGTTCCTTTACTATTAGATTTAGAGTACACGTCATCTTTATAACCTCCATAATCAATAGTCAGAACAAATCCTTTAGACAGTATGCCGGATACTTTTCTCATCCAGTCATCTATACCAACGTTAAATTCACCTTTATAACCTTCTATAAGGGGATTATTAAGCGACTGAAGATATTCGTTTATCTGCGAATTAGAGCATCTCTCTGTGACTTCGATTATATTTTCATCGGTATCCAGCGTGATAAAAACCTCATGAATTGAGTTTTCTATAATCTTAAATCTTGCTACAGGAAATGCATCTAAAAGTTCGTTTGAAATCACGCAACCCGTTATCTTACTTGGAACTTTGTCAGTAATATCAGTAGGAAAATATTTTAAGCAGCTAGCAAATTCAATATCGAAATTGGGTGCAAAGCCAATAATGTCACTCGACAGATTACCGTTACCAGAGCCTATCTCAACTACTGCAAACTCTTTTGGTTTACCTAGTAGGACCCACATTTGCCGTAACTGAATTGCAATGCACGCGCCAAACACAGGGGAAACTGTTGGGCTTGTATAGTAATCTTCTCGATACGGTTGTTTTTCATTCACACAGTAGTAACCGTAACTAGGTAAATAAAGGGCGACTTCCATAAATTCTGAAAATGGAATCTTGCCCTTTCTCTTTATTCTAGATCTAACCTCATCGATCACATGCTTTGAATGTTCGCTATTTGAATTCATAACCTTGCAGCATTCATATATGTGTATAACCAATAATTAATTTAGAGACAATTAAGATATACCGAAAAGAGTTAAGAAATGTAACTAACTAACGATTTTCCATCTTAATATACTCTCGATTCTTATCGCCAATATATAAAAGGCGTGGGCGCAAAAGTATATTATTGTCTAACTGTTCCAACACTTGTGCTGTCCAACCAGGCACTCGACCCATTGCAAATATAGGAATATATAATTGTTCTGGAATAGACAAAATTTGATATATGGCGCCTGACCAAAAATCTACATTCTGCGCTATCCCTTTTCTCGCGTATGGCTCCATTGCATCTGCAACTTCTTCAAGAATACCAAACCATTTTGGATCACCTTTACGCTCACTAAGTTTACGCGCATCTTCTTTCAAATGTTTAGCTCTCGGGTCTTCAGTCCGATAAACTCTATGACCAAAACCAACTATAACTTTTCTGTTTTTTAATCTAGATTTCACGTAATCCCGAGCATTTTCTTTTGAACCAATCTCCAGAGCCATTTGCATTACACCTTCTGCCGCTCCTCCGTGAGAAGGGCCCTTTAAAACCGCTATGCCTGCTGTTACCGCGCAATGTATATCGGCTTTCGTCGATGCTGCGATTCGAGCAGCGAAAGATGAGGCGTTAATTCCATGTTCAGCATGTAAAACAAAATCCTTATCTATAAGAGCTGCATCCTCTGGATCCGGTGTTTCTCCGGATATCATGTATAGAAAATTACCTGCATGACTTAGGTCATCTCTGGGGCTAATTGGATCTTTGCCTATACTCAAACGATAATGAGCCGCTACTATGGTAGGAGCCATAGCAGTTAGCTTAATCCCTTTCATTAGCGTGGATTCAAGTGATATGTCTTCAACATCATTCTCCAATGCAGAGCTTGCCGAAATGGCCGTCCTCAACGCATCCATAGGGTGTGATGCTTTTACTATATTTAAAACTTCCAGAATCTCGGTTGGTATTGTCCTAGATGACTTCAGTAAATCGTCAAAGTCTGATAACTGTTTTGCACTAGGCAAATCACCATACAACAAAAGATAAGCCGTTTCTTCAAAGCATGAATTCTGGGCTAGATCATCAATATTAAAACCTCGATACAATAAATGGCCTTTTTTTCCATCAATAAAACTTGAATGTGTACGATCTATATAAACGTCTCGGAGTCCGCGTCTTATATCTATTTTTTCTTGTTCGCTCATACCAATAGTAAAAACTCGTAAATCTGATTCATGTGATGAAAAATACTGCTCATAAGCAATTGAAAATTAATTGCTTACAACCAAGTCTATCTATGCCTTCAAAGTATTTGAAAGGCTACCAGTTCATAATGATGATGTCAACAAACTTATGTCGCATTGATGCCTGTGGCACGCGGTAAACAGTATTTACGGTTGATGGCTAAACAGGTTTCAAAGAAGACAGTAAATTGTTTTCTTTGACTACATCTATGCCTAATCCGTACAATAGCGCTAAACAAACAAAAATATGTAATTATGGTTAAAGATTCCATCGCTCCCGAAGTGGTCATACTACGCCTGCCTTTATACATAAGAGCCTTATCGCAAATGTCAGAAGAAGGACAAACTGTAATAAGCTCTAAAACTTTAGGAAATAGGCTACAAATAACTCCAGCTCAAATCAGAAAAGATTTGAGCTATTTTGGTCGTTTTGGAAAACAAGGAAGAGGGTACAAAGTTGATTCTCTGATTGAAGAATTAACAAATATATTAGGCCTGAACAAGCAATGGAATTCGTGTATTGTGGGCGTTGGGCGTTTAGGTAAAGCTATAATCAATTATCCCGGATTCGTTCCTGAAGGATTTAAAATAATTTCTGCGTTTGATAATGACCCGTCTCTGATTGGTAAAACTGTAAATGAAATACAAATCTTGCCAATGGATGAAATTAAATCAGCTGTAAAACAAAATGATATTAAAATTGCTATATTAGCCGTACCGTCAACTGTCGCTCAGAACGTGATAACAGAGTTATTAAACACTAATATAAAAGCTATACTAAACTATGCTCCTATAGCTCCCAAGGTCCCAGAAACATTGGTCCTAAGAAATATTGATCCGGTTATATCACTGCAATCAATGACATATTATTTGGATTAATAGCGTCGGTAATTTAAGTTCTGTATTAGACCAAATACAAAGAATTACGAGTTATTACTTTGCTTTGGATTTAGAAGCTCTTTTTCTTTTTGAAACATAGACACGAGCTTGAGATCTCTTTAATGCCTGTATTGCCTTTTCGAGGTCCATATCCGAATCAGATGAATTAACCTTATCTTGAGCCCGTTTCATAGCTGCTTCAGCTCTTTCGAAGTCAATATCTTCAGCACGTTCAGCTGTATCAGCTAAAATGGTCACAACGTTCCGTAACACCTCGAGAAATCCGCCAGATACAGCAATAATATATTCCTCTCCTTCCTTTAAAACCTTCAACTCTCCAGGTTTCAATGAAGTCAGCAAAGGGGCATGGTTGGGCAAAATGCCTAACTGTCCTGCTGACCCAGGTGCAACAACACTGCTAACTTCATCTGAGTAGACTATCTTTTCAGCAGTGATGATATCTAAACGCATTGTAGCCAAGTTACTTGTTCTCCGATTTCATCTTCTCGGCATTTTCTACTGCTTCATCAATTGTTCCAACCATATACAAAGCCTGTTCTGGTAAATTATCATGCTTACCTTCCAAGATCTCTTTGAATCCTCTCACTGTTTCCTTGATTGGAACATATCTACCTTCTCGTCCAGTAAAGACTTCGCCAACGAAAAATGGCTGAGATAAAAATCTCTGTATCTTCCTAGCCCGAGCCACTATCGTCCTGTCTTCATCAGATAATTCTTCCATTCCAAGAATAGCAATAATGTCCTGCAAATCTCTGTATCGCTGCAAGACCTGCTGAACATTCCGAGCAACATCATAATGTTCCTGCCCGACAATACCTGGCTCCAATATTCTTGAGAAACTTGTTAACGGGTCAACCGCAGGATATAAACCTAACTCCGCGATTGATCTCTCTAAAGCGACAACAGCATCCAAATGACCAAATGTAGTTACGATACCCGGATCAGTATAGTCGTCTGCTGGAACATAAATTGCCTGCAAGGATGTTATTGAACCCGATTTACTAGAAGTGATTCTTTCTTGCAAATCCCCCATTTCTGTAGACAAAGTTGGCTGGTACCCTACAGCTGAAGGCATTCGTCCAAGCAGTGCAGAAACCTCCATCCCTGCCAAAATATACCTGTATATATTATCTACGAACAATAATACATCTTGCCCTCTTTGTTCTTTGAAATATTCTGCCATTGTAAGCCCGCTTAAAGCGACTCTGGCTCTGATTCCTGGAGGCTCATTCATTTGTCCAAAAACAAGAACAGTGTTATCTATCACGCCTGATTCCTGCATCTCATGCCAAAGGTCATTACCTTCACGGGATCTTTCTCCCACTCCAGCGAATACAGACACGCCTTGGTGTTCCGTGCCAATGTTCCTTATTAACTCCTGGATAATCACCGTCTTTCCAACTCCAGCACCACCAAATGTTCCAATTTTACCTCCCTTAGTAAATGGAGTTATAAGATCCATGACTTTCACGCCTGTCTCGAGTACCTCCACCTCAGTGGCTTGATCTTCAAATGAAGGGGTGGGCCTATGTATAGGCCATGTTTCACTATCTTTTATCTCGTCTAAGCCGTCGAGTGTTTCCCCCAGAGTATTAAATAATCTACCTAAAGTAGGATCGCCAACCGGTACAGATATAGGGCTACCAGTATCTACTACTTCAACTCCTCTTGTGAGGCCTTCAGTAGGGCCCATTGCCAAACATCTGACACGATTATTACCAATATGTTGTTCAACTTCGAGTACCAGGCGCTGATCACCGATTTTTGTTTCAACGGAATTAAATATTGCTGGCATTTCCTCAGCTGGGAATTCCACATCAACTACTGTTCCAATTACCTGGCTTACCTTTCCACTAGACATCAATTTCTCCTATCAAAGAATTCATTATTTTTCTATGCCTCTACAGCTGCTACTCCACCGACAATATCCAGCAGCTCACTAGTAATAGATTCTTGTCTTACTTTATTCATTTCTAACGTTAAATCAGATTTCATTTCGAGTGCATTATCGGTGGCATTTCTCATGGCAACCATTCGTGCAGACTGTTCACTTGCTATCGATTCCAATATTGAATGGTAAATTTCCAGTTCAATGTAACGCGGAACCAACTCACTTAATACTTCACTAGAATCGGGCTCATAAATATAACCAACCTTATCTTTAGACTCTAATTCAGCCGGCTGAACAGGTAATAGGGCTATTGATTCTGGCCTTTGCACAGTGGTGTTTATATATTTCGAGTAAATGACAAATACAGCATCTATATTTCCTTCAAGGTACTCGTCAACCATAACTTTAGCTATTGGTGTAACAACATCGACTGAAGGACGATCCCCAATATTTGTAAAAACCGCTTTAAGGTTCGATGTTCTGGCAAAAAAGTCTCTCGCTTTCTTTCCCACGGCAACAACTTCAGCATCATGTCCTGACTGTAATATGTGTTGGGCAGCAAACCGGTTCACCGATGTATTTAAGCCGCCAGTAAGACCTCTATCTGGAGTTATAACAATAACCCCTATCTTACTTATCTCCCTAGGTGTCAATAACGGATGCGGATCATCTTCAAATTGTGGCTGTGCAGCCAAGTCTGACAACAAACCCATCATACGTTCAGCATATGGGCGTCCCTGCAAAGCCATTTGTTGAGCTCGCGTCATTTTAGACGCGGCAATCATAGACATAGCTTTCGTTATCTTAGCAGTGTTATCGACGCTTCTTATTCTACGTTTTAATTGTTGCGCTGAAGCCAATTTTAACCAACCATAGTCTTTTTAAATTCTTCTAAAGCTTTATCAAGCTTTTTGGTAACATCGTCACTTAATTCACCGGATTCATTGATAGAATTTACAACCTCAACATGACTTGATTGCATAAAACTGCCCAATGATTCCTCTGCAGCTTGTATTTTTCCTACCTCTATTTCATCCAAATATCCATTGGATAATGCATACATCACAATAACCTGATCAGCGACTGTGAGAGGTTTGTTTTGATCTTGCTTTAAAATCTCAACTGCTCTTTGCCCTCTAGAAAGCTGATTTCTTGTGGCTTCATCCAAATCCTCGGTACCAAACTGGGCGAAAGTAGCTAACTCTCTATATTGAGCCAGCTGGATTCGCAATCCACCAGCTACAGATTTCATTGCCTTAGTCTGGGCAGAACCACCCACTCGAGATACGGATAACCCAGCATTAATAGCTGGCCTTATACCAGAGTTAAATAATTCAGACTCTAAGTATATTTGTCCGTCAGTAATTGAGATAACATTTGTTGGAACATAAGCAGAAACGTCTCCTGCTGTAGTTTCAATAATAGGCAAAGCAGTTATTGATCCTCCCCCGCTAGCTTCGTCCAACTTTGCAGCTCGCTCTAAAAGACGGCTATGTAGATAGAAAACATCACCAGGATATGCTTCACGCCCAGGAGGTCGCCTTAACAAAAGTGACATTTGCCTGTACGCCCAAGCATGCTTAGTTAAATCATCATACACAATAAGTGCATCTTTACCTTGATTCATAAAATATTCAGCCATAGCACATCCAGCATAGGGAGCTAGATACTGCATCGCAGCCGGATCAGCAGCGTTTGCTGCAACGACAATTGTGTGCTCCATAGCTCCAAATTTGTCCAACATGGCCACTGTTTGCGCAACTTTAGAAGCTTTTTGTCCAATCGCAACATATACGCAAGTTAAGTCTCCACCCTTCTGATTAATAATCGTGTCAATTGCAATCATCGACTTACCGGTTGACCTATCGCCAATTATTAGTTCCCTCTGACCTCTTCCTATTGGTATCATGCCGTCCACGGCCTTGATGCCTGTGGCCGCCGGGGTGTTTACGGGGCTTCTTGAAGCTACGTCCGGGGCGACAATCTCTGCAGGCATGGTCTCAGTAACACCTGTGGGTCCTTTACCGTCAATTGGCTCACCTAGAGAATCTACAACTCGTCCTATAAGCTTTTCACCTACCGCTACTTCAATAATTTTCCCAGTGCTTCGAACTTCCGATCCTTCCTGTACTGATAGAGGATCTTCTAAAATCACGGCTCCTACAGAATCTTCTTCCAGGTTCATAGCAAGACCTGTTATACCACCTTCAAATTCAAGTAGTTCAGAATAACTTACTCCTGACAATCCATGTATCCGAGCAACTCCATCTCCCACTTCAATAACGGTACCAACATCGACAAGCGTCAGATCACTACCAAAGTCTTCAATTTGTTTCTTTATTACGGCCGCTATATCCTGTCCCTTACCTGCCATTTTTTTCTCCCAAATTTATCCTGATTTTTATCTCGCTAAATCGCTTCTCATTTTGGTAATTTTGTACCGCAAAGAAGCGTCTATTAATTTATCGCCGATACGAGCGATCATTCCGCCTATTATCGACTTGTCTACAGTATTAGTAAGAATCAATTCATTACCGATATATCCCTGAAGAGCGTCCCTTATTTCTGACAATTGATTATCATTTAATGGTATAGCTGAAATTATTTGCCCTCTCGCAACATTTTTTTGAGCATCGATTAATGACCGAAATTCTTCTATGATGCTTTCAAGTTTGTCGACACCATTTCTATCAATTAACAAAGCCACAAGGTTCCGAGAGGAACTTCCAACTTTGCCATCAATTAAGGTGTCGAGTAATTCCAGTTTCTTTGGTAAAGGCAATCTTGGGGAATTGAAAAACTCTATCAATCCTTTGTTATCAAGAAGGTCTTTAATTTTATTCATGTCAGTAATCCACGAATCTAACTTCCCTTCTTTGGTAGCAATATCAAAGGCTGCTTTCGAAAACCGTTTTGTTACGATAACTGCCATTTTTATTTATTCCTCAAAACTGGCTGAATATTCATAATTAATTGTCTTCACCCAAAGTAGAACTTTCCTCAAGAACTTTATCTATCAGATCTTTATGCTTAGATTGATCTAGAGATTTTTCGACAATTTTTTCCGCAGCATCTACGACAATAGATGCGAATTCTCGCCTAAGCCCATCTATCGCTGCATCACGCTCTCTTTGAATATCAGCTTCAGCTCTCTGCTTCTCAGCTTTTATTTCTTCTCTTGCTTTAGCCAATTCTTCTTCTTTAAATCGATCCGCTATATCTTTAGCATTCGCGATCATCTTTTGCCCTTCGGCTCTAGAGTCCGCAATTTGCTTTTCCATAGCTTCTCTCGATGAATTTGCCTCTGCTTGAGCCTTATCTGCAGCTTCTAGACTATCTTGTATCTTTTTTGACCTATCTCCCATTGCTTTAGATATCGGTTTATACAACAGCATCCATAACACGGCAAACAGTATCGCAAAGCTTACGAGCTGCGTTACTAGACCAGGCAGATTTATTCCTAGTGCATCCATAACATACCTTCTAAAATTTGACTGTGTGGCCGAAATTTTCGGCCGCTAAATTGATTACACGAATTTAATAATGATAGCGACTACCAAAGCATAGATAGCTATAGCTTCAGTAAACGCAATCGCCAAAATCATGTTCTGCTGAATCAAACCAGCAGCTTCTGGATTACGTCCAATAGACTGCATTGCGCTTGAAGCTAAAAGACCGATACCGATGCCAGGGCCTAACGCTCCGACACCCATAGCAATTCCTGCTCCTAAGCTAGCTACATCACCTTCCATAACAGTTACCTCCTAAGGTTTATTTATTTAATCTGTCTATACGATTCTAATGATCACCATGTGCCGCCCCAGCAACACTAGCAAACACTAGCGTAAGCATGGAGAAAACATATGCTTGTATTAAACCAACGAACAATTCTAGTCCTAAAAATGGCATAATTCCAATAATAGGAATAAGGAATGCCATTGCAAACAACAACACCTCGCCTGCAAAGATATTTCCAAACAACCTAAATGTGAAACTGATCACTCTGCCCACTTCACTGATTAGCTCCAATATACCTACCGCAAACCAGATAGGCCCTTGCTTAAAGTTAATATATTTTGCTGCGTGAGAAAAGAAACCCAGAGTCCTCAGAGCCCAAAAGTGAACAAAAAACATTGCAACTAGAGCTATAGCTAAAGTTGTATTAATATCTGTGTTTGCGGACCTAAGGAATGGAATCAGTATTCCTGCCTGCTTTCCATCTTCGACAATATCATGATCATGTTCCCACTCTTCTGCTGTAATGGTTTCTGAAACAGAGCCGAAACCTAATACTCCAACATTTCCACTGCCATTAAATATATTGAGTTTCACTTTAGATAACTCTTTATCCTTCTTTTCAGCATGATGTATAGCTAGATGCGGGTCTTCTATCCAACCTATAGTGCCAAATCCAGGAAGAATACCGATCCAATTTGAAATGAGTATGAATAGGAATATCGTCAGAACTAGTGGTATATACTGCTCTGAGCGTTTACCCGAAATCCCTACTCCCAACTTCTGGAAATATTCAATAATTACTTCAAAAATATTTTGAAAGCCACTAGGAACTTCTTTTATTTTTCTCGACGCAACAAATCCGAGTATTAGTAAAATACCAATAGTGATCCACGTTGTGATCATCGTATTAGTTATATGGAAACCGCCTATATTTGGATCGCTTGAAATTGGCTCTGCTGGCAACTGTAAAGCAGCTAATGGAGCTCCCAGGAATCCAAGACCGAATGCATCTCCTAAACCACCTCCGGCAAGCCCAACTATAAATAAAGATCCGAACACAATGATTGCGATTAGGAGTTTTGGCTTTTTAAGCAATTTCAATTATGTAACCCTTATCTATTAAACTTCTTAACCTGAAGGCTAATTATCCAAAGTCGCCGTCAGCATCCTATACATCCCAAAAACCGATAAAGCCAAACCCAGAATTAGTCCAGCAATTGTAAATCCAGGACTCGAACCGACAAATCTATCCAAAAAATAACCTCCGAAAGCCCCGCCTGCAATCAGAATTGCAACGAACCAGCCGATCCCGATAAGTCTCGCAACCAGATAGGTTTTTCTTGAATCTTTTGCCTTATCGAACAAAGGTTTTAACTTCCCAATTAAGAGGTTGTCCCGTGACCAATTTGGCTCCGATTGAAAAGTTTATCACAATCTAAAAACTACGGTAAAGAGGTTGTTCTCTATGCCACTCAGTTCTCATTTACGATTCCACCGGTTGATCCCCAGAATCTCCTTCATCAGATTTGGTTTCACCTAAATCATCCAAATCTAAAGTTGACACAAATTCAGTGAATGCAGATAAGCTTTTAAGCTCTTCTTCTCTTAAGGGAGCTCTCTGATTTGAATTACTCAACTGCTTCGGCTTTCCAGTTTCTGCATCCATATCCACACCTGCCTTGTCAAGCACTGATTCATTAGCAAATATTGGCGCTGATGTACGTACGGCTAACGCTATCGCATCACTAGGGCGCGAATCAACTTCCATAGTGTCTCCATCGATAGCTAGTATAACTTTGGCATAAAATGTGTCCTGATCAAGATCAGATACAACGATGCCGTTAACTTTAGCACCCAGAGAATTAATTACGCTGCCAAGTAAATCATGAGTGAGGGGCCTAGATATCGCTACGTCCTGTAGTTTAACTGCTATAGCATCAGCTTCAGAAGCTCCAATCCAGATTGGAAGATATCGATCCGCATCTTTTGCCTTAAGAATAACCACTCTCTGATAATTCATTAAGCTTACTCTAATGCTATCAATTAACATTTCGCGCAAAAAACATTCTCCTTAAGCCATATATCACTGCATTTGATTACAATAATTTCCGAACAATTTATCGATCTATGTGTTTACAATTCTAAAGTTGACTTTTCTCCAGTGTCAACGAAAACTGTGTTTGTCAGGGTAGACGAAAAAGCCTACCACTCAAATCCATTCTCACAGAGAAGTTTGTTTATGTCATCCTTTAGTTTAATTACAGCCATATTGGCTGCGCTTCCGTAACCATTAGCTGAATGTGATGCATATAAAATTGATCTCGATGAATTAATCATCAAACCTCTTCCTGACTTATCAACCCCGTGTTTAATTACTGATTTCAAATCTCCACCTTGTGCCCCTATACCGGGAGCTAAAATTGGGGTGTTAGGCGCGATTTTTCGTAACCCCTGCAACTCTCCAGGGTAAGGTGCTCCTGCAACCAAGCCTATCATCGCTTTAGACTCCCATCTGGTTGAACTCAACGCAATATGCTCAAACAACTTGACAGGTTCGTTATTGTCTCTTTTTACAAATAAATCTTGGAATTCAACTGCGCCCGGATTCGATGATCGACACCAAATATAAACACCCTTATCTTCATATTGAAAGAATGGTTCCAAGGATTCCATGCCTCCATAAGCATTAACAGTTGTTGCATCAAACCCCCATAGATCAAACATTGCTTTTGAATATGCTTCACTAGTACTAGCAATATCACCACGCTTTCCATCTCCGATAATAACCGCATTAGGAGCTCGTCTACGTATATGTTCCACGGTAGCCTCAAGATGTCTTAACCCTTCAATGCCAATGGACTCGTAAAATGCAAGGTTTGGCTTATATGCGCACACATGATCAGCTGTGGAATTTATAATTTCGCAATTAAACTTAGTAATGTCCGTAATCGGTAGTTTTGAGATAACTGGATCTAAACCGACACAGATCAAACTGCGAGTTTCCCTCATCGATAGATCTAATCTAGCTAAATATTTATGCAAATCACCAACCACAAATAAATCGTTCAGTAATTAATACTTTACACCACTTTAACCTGTTATCGCTTAACGCATTAGTTTTTAGCATCAAATTAGTTTATTTCTGCCACACCTATCGAATTGGCTTTTATTATCAAATGAACTTCCAAACCTGGCGTTAAACCTAATTCAGCCAAAGACCTAGTAGTAATCTCTACTATCAGTAATGTCCCAATATCAACATAAATAACTGAAAGAGAAGCTGAGTCAGCTATTTCTTTTACAACGCCTTTTATTACATTTCGTGCACTCAACCCTTGAGGAGAACTCTTTGAAATAATGATGTCTGAGGCCCTAATAGAAACAGTGGCTTGCGATCCTGTTTTAGCTCTAAACGCAGGAACTTCCAACTCTAAGTCGTTCAACAAAATAATGCCAATTCCAGAGTCTTGACCATTGTCTATCACGGTTGCTTCAAAAACATTTTCTAATTCTGACATATCGATCACTTGTGTTGATCCTTGGCTGGACAATATTTCCTGCACCGAGCCTTCAGCCATCTTTTCTCCGTTATCGAGGAGAATTACATGCTGTGCAAGAGCGAAAACCTCAGAAATCGAGTGAGATACTAATATCATATGTATATTCAATTCGTTCTTAATTCGCGTCAGATACCTGATTATGGAACCTCTAACTCCGAAATCTAGACCTTGCATAGGCTCATCTAGCATTAATATCTTTGGGGATATTGCCAAAGCCCTCGCTATAGCTACCCGTCTTGCCTCGCCACCTGAAAGCTCTGTTGGCTGCCGATCTAAAATTTCGGATAGTCCCATAATTTTAATTAGGTCATTAGGGTAAATTTTCCTATTGTCATTCTCTACAAGCTTGTATCCATAATTAATATTGTCCAACACAGAAAGGTGGGGGAATATCAGGGAATCCTGCAGCACATATCCAATTCTTCTGTTTTCTGGTTTAACATTAATTTTCGATTCAGAGTTAAATAACTCCTCGCCTTGCAAAAAAAGATGTCCTTCATCTGGGTGCATTAGCCCCGACAAACAATTCAACAAAGATGTTTTTCCACTTCCTGAATTGCCGAAAACAGCAGTAACCCCTGACTTTAAATCGGCTTCAATTGAAAGATTAAAAGTCTTATACTTTTTCTTAATAGAAAATGTCCCTATTAAATTATGTTGATGGTCTCTGACCATGCCTATTTGCTCTCCCTATAGCTATACTTGTTCATCAACCAATTATGAATTAGCAAAGTGACCACAGCGAATAAGATGCTAATCCCAATCAGTTCCAAAACCTCGTTATCTTTTCCAGTGAGTATTCGCCCATAAATTGCCACGGGCAAGGTTTCAGTCGAACCCGAGATAGACCCAGCAACAACAACGGTCGCACCGAATTCGCTGAATGCCCTAACAAATCCGATTAATAGACCTGCCAGCATCCCCTTGTAAGCCAACGGCACTGTTATAGTAAAGAATACCCTCCAGGCTCCAGCTCCTAAAATTCTCGCACTTTGCTCAAGGCGGGTATCCACATCAGCAATTCCTACCATGATAGATCTAACCATAAGCGGAAATGATACAACCGCCGATGCTATAGCCGCAGCAAACCATGTAAAAACAATGTCCTTACCAAATATGATTTGACTTAATTGACCAAGTGGGCTGGAATTACTCAAACTGGTAAGCAAAAAGAACCCAATAATCACAGGCGGCAAAGCCAAAGGTAATGAAACTATCAAGTCTATTATGAAATTTACTGGCGTCTTGCGTTTAACAAGAAACCATCCCACCCCAACAGCTGGGATAATATTCATCAGTGTTGCAATTATAGAAACCTGGAATGAAAGTAATATAATTTCTAAATACATAGCGATTAAATGTCACGCATATTAATAGTACTAGCGTGCTAAGGGAACGAAAACCCGTGATCCGCAAAGATAGCGCGTGCCTTTTCCGATAGCAAAAATTCACAAAATCTCACAGCTTCTCCTGTGTTGAGAGTTGATTTGGTTATAGCCGCAACGTACAAAACTTGATCATAAGTTTCCAAAGGGATTATATCCAAAACGGACAAATCCTCCGCAAGTATAGCGTCGGTGCGGTACACAATTCCTACATTTGCATTGCCGCGCTCGACATATGTAAGTGCTATCCTGACGTTTTCGCCTGTAACTATTTTTGAAGATAAACTTTGATCTAAATCAAGGTTATTAAGGGCCTGTATTGCATATATCCCTGCAGGCGCGGTATCGGGATCAGCTACCGCGATTCTTGCAATTTCATTTGCCTTTAAATCTTCTAGTGTTTGTATTCGATCCTGAAAATCGCTATGGGCAACGACAACGAGTTGATTAGTTAGCACATTGTATCGGTTTTGAACGAGCAAACTTCTAGCTTCAAGAAACTCTATTGGTGCGACTCCAGCAGACAATATTACATCTGGGTTTGCTCCCAGCGATATCTGTCTAGCAAGTTTTTGCGACCCTCCGAAACTAAATATTATTTCAGCTCCATGTTCCATTTCATAAGATGTTTTTATAGATTTAAGTGCATCTCCAAGACTGGCAGCTGCAAACACCAAAATTGATTCAGAATCTCTACTACTGCAACTTACTGAAAACAAGATGGCAAACAAAAGAACAATGATTGACATGTTTCGTGATAATTTCATTAGTTATAAATACTACTTGTTTATTGCAATTATTACTCTATTTTTGATGAATGGATATATTGTTACTGGCAATCCTTCTTGGTATACTTGCAGTACAACTTTTATAACTTAATGACGGTGGAAAAAGTGGGGCCAAACCCCACTTTTCTTAATTAATGGGGCAATTGTATAAAAATGAAAAGTGATTTCTTAATCGCATTAACTCAGCTTGCAGCTGAAAGAAACTTGCCTAGAGACATTGTATTGTCGGCAATTGAAGCTGCATTAGTGTCCGCATTTCGTAAAGACAGTATAGCCACGGGCCAGGAAATTTCTGTGAAGCTAGATCCAGGCACTGGTGATGTTAGCGTTTATCTGCTCAAAAAAGTGGTCGATGAAGTCGAAAATGATCTTCTTGAAATCACTCTAGAGGACGCAAAGAAATATCAAGCCGATATTGAAGTCGGTGATAACGTGGCTTATGAAAAACTACCTGCCAGTGCAGGCAGGATTGCAGCTCAAACTGCTAAACAAGTTGTACTACAAAGACTACGAGAAGCTGAAAGAGAGCTAGTATACGAAGAATATGCTGACAAAGAAGGTGAAGTATACACCGTCAACGTACAACGAATTGACTCAAAGCAAGTAGTCTGTGAAATGGGTAGAGCTGAAGCAATTTTACCCTTATCTGAACAAATACAATCTGAACGGTATCGTGTTGGTCAAAAAATTAAGGTGCTTCTAAAGTCTTTAGAAAGGTCTGTTAAAGGCCCTGAGTTAATAATCTCTCGAGCGGATGATGCCCTTCTAAAACGATTGTTTGAAATGGAAGTTCCAGAAATATACAACGGGTCTGTTGAGATAAAAGCGATCGCCAGGGAACCGGGAGCACGAAGCAAAGTTGCCGTTTTTGCCAGTCAAGAAGGCGTAGATCCTGTGGGATCATGTGTGGGGCTTAGAGGAATAAGAATTCAAAACATTGTAAATGAATTGCATGGTGAAAAAATTGATGTTGTTCAATGGGATGAAAATCCAATAGTATTTATTTCTCAGGCTCTTAGTCCATCACAGGTTTTGAGAGTTGACCTTGTCCAAGATGATTTATCGGCAACCGCGGTGGTACCAGAAAATACTCTTTCACTTGCAATAGGCAAAGAGGGTCAAAACGCCAGACTGGCCGCGAAGCTAACGGGTTGGAAAGTTGACATTAAAAGCGATGTGGAAGTTGCTGGCGAAGAACCTTTAGAGCCGGTCACTACGACAAAGGTTTCTAAAGAAAAACCTGTGACCCCTGAACTGACCGAAGCTGTAGAAGAAACATCGATTACAGAAGCCAAAGAAGCTCAAGAAGAAGAGACTCCTGTACAGGATGATGGAGATGAAGTTGTTGAGTCGACTGATGTTGCAGAAACTAGTGATACTGAGATAGTTGAAGATACAGTGTCAACAACAAAGGGTTCTAGTGAAGAGAAAGAACTTATCGCTGCTGTCGCTGAAGCATCTGGCGAACAGGAAGACACAGAAACTGAGGATGAGTCCCTTGAGCCTGTACAATCGGCTGCAGAGCTGTCAGAGGAAGTCTGGAACATACGTAAACCTTCTGCTCCTGTGGACCCAGGCCAGTTAAGATTCGCTGAAGACATTGAAGAGCTATTTAAAAATGGTCCTGCTAAGCGAAGAGGAACGAGAAAACGCAGGCCCAGAACGAACAAAACTGCTCGTAAAAAATAAACTTCTAATAAGGCTGGGCTAAATTAGGTGGTGATAGTGACTATCGTCAAGAAGCTTCCAAAGCGAACTTGCATAATTTGCAAGAGCAAAAATCCGAAACGAAGTATGATTAGGTTGGCAGCTCTAGGCGGTGAAGTGAAATTGGATTTAGAATCACGCCTTGATGGCAGAGGAATATATATCTGTTTATCTAAAGATTGTAGACTGTCAGAACTTGATGCTGGTAAGTTATCCTATAGTCTAAAAACATTAGTAACGAAAGAGAGTACGGCTTCTGTATCAGAACAACTAAGAAAGTTGGTTAGTAAATAAGCTCAAAAAATGGTAAAAAAAACAGTTAAAGAAACTACAGAAAATTCCGAATCAAATCAAAATGTTTCGGTTGATCAGCCAGTATCACAGGCTGAACCTCCTGCTTTGGAAATTCCTAATGCCATTACGGTTGCAGGTTTGGCAGACATGATGCAAATAGGTTCTATAGATCTAATCAAACAACTTATGCGTCTAGGCCACATGTACACCATTAATGATGTTTTAGAGTTTGAACTTGCAGCAGATGTAGCCGAATCTTTTGGATTCGACGTATATGAACCTGCGGAAGAAACTCATGATGCCACATCAATAGTTCCGTCAAATGAAGTCGATGATGCAAAAGATTTAGTTGGTCGCCCACCTGTCGTTACCATCTTAGGTCACGTTGATCATGGTAAAACCACGATACTAGATGCAATTAGAAAAACAAAAGTCGTAGATGCTGAAGCTGGCGGAATCACTCAACACATTGGAGCATATCAGGTTGAGCACAATGACAAACTAATTACGTTTCTAGACACACCTGGACACGAAGCCTTTACTGCGATGAGAGCACGTGGCGCACAGGTGACCGACATAGCCGTTCTGGTGGTGGCTGCTGATGACGGACTAATGCCCCAAACCCAGGAGGCTATCGACCACATAACAGCTGCGGGTGTACCAATGTTGGTATGTATAAACAAAATGGATAAGCCAGAAGCAGATCCTGAGAAAATAAAAAGACAGCTTTCAGAGAGAGATTTGCTTGTAGAAGACTGGGGTGGCGATATTATCAGCGTGCCCGTATCGGCAACAAAAGAAGAGGGAATACCCGACTTGCTTGAAAACCTTCAATTATTATCAGAGATGGCCGAATTAAAAGGAAATCCTGACAAATTAGCAACCGGAGTTGTGGTAGAAGCAAGACTAGACAAGCGCCGTGGCCCAGTTGCCACAGCACTTATCCAAACAGGCACGCTCAAAGTTGGTGATCATATAACCATCCGTGATTTACGAGGCAGAGTCAAAGCGATGCTAGATGATCAAGGATCCAAAATTGATAATGCAGGACCATCTACTCCAGTCGAGATACTTGGCATTTCTGGCTTGCCTGAAGCAGGAGACATATTTAATGTTGCCCCTGACGAAAAAACTGCAAAACAAATGGTATTAGAACACCAACAAACGCAAGAGTATCAGACAACAACTCTGGAAGATGCTTATAGTCGCATGGAATCGGGTGTGACAAAGTATATGAACTTGATTATCAAGACAGATGTTCAAGGTAGTGTTGATGCGGTTTTAAATATGCTGAACACATTAAGTGATGAGCAATCAAAAATAAAAATTATACGTGCCTCAGCAGGAGGTATTACTGAAAACGATGTAATGTTGGCTTCGGCATCAGACGCAGTGATAATTGGATTCAATTCTGAAATGCAACCTGGAGCTTCAGCCCTTGCATCCCAAGAGGGAATTGAAATAAGAACTTACAAAGTGATTTACGACTTAACTGATGATGTGGAGAAAGCTCTACGAGGTCTACTTGAACCGGTATTTAAAGACGTTGTTGAAGGTGAAGCTGCAGTTCGAGAAACGTTTGATATTGGTCGTAAAGGAACTATAGCTGGTTTTTATGTCAGCAAGGGGAAAATCACACGTGAAGCAACAATTCATGTAATCCGCAACGGTGAACAGCTACATGAAGGGTCTATTATCAGCCTCAAACATTTTAAAAATGATGTCAAAGAAGTAGCTAATGGAAATGAGGGTGGAGTTCTAATAAATGGCTTCAATGAATTTGAAGAGGGAGATATATTAGAAGCGCATCTCTCCGAACAAGTCAGCAGAAAATAATAACGAGTTAGGCCTAATCAAATGTCATGGCGTATCGACAGGGTAAATTCCACTCTTCGACAAGAAATAAGTTCCGTAATTTCAACAGTTCTAAAAGACCCGAGGCTTGCTTCGATAGTTAGCGTGTTAGATGTTGATACTGCAAAGGACCTGAGATCTGCAAAAGTATATATCAGTATTTACGGTGATACAGACACTAAAAGATCTACCATCAAAGCTTTAAATAACGCATCCGGTTTCATATCAAAAAATATTTCAAATAAATTAAACTTCAAGTCTACTCCTGCATTAAAATTCCGTATTGATAATTCGATTTCAGATGGATCTTTGTTAACTCAAAAAATTAGTCAAATAGTGACTGGAAATGACGACGAAAAAAATCGGATTTAACCGAGCTTCAATACATGGCATTTTGCCTATCGACAAGCCGTATGGCATAACTTCAATGGATGTTGTTCGACAAATAAAAAAAGTTGTTCAACAAAAAAAAGTTGGGCACACCGGAACGTTAGATCCTTTTGCAACCGGAGTAATTCCAATTTGTATTGGTCAAGCTACACGATTAACTGAATTTTTGATGGACTCAACAAAAGAATACACGGGCTTAGTTGAACTTGGAACCGAAACCGATACGTACGATAGTCTTGGCGAAACAAAATCAATTAAATCAACAGAATCTATTAGTTACCTGGATATTCAGTCAGCCTTAAGTGGTTTCTTGGGGCGAGTCGAGCAAACTCCGCCAATTTATAGCGCTCTCAAAAAAGATGGCAGACGGCTATATGACATGGCTAGAAAAGGTGAGAATGTCATTGTGGAGCCCAGGTTAGTAGATGCATTCGAAATAAAACTCGAATCTTATGAAGAGCCTTTTGCTACTATTTTCGTTAGATGTGGCAAAGGTTTTTATATGAGGTCTTTAGCACATGACATAGGTGAAATATTAGGTACTGGAGCCCACTTAAAAACTCTTAGAAGGATTAGAACTGGTCCATTCTCGTTAGAAGACTGCTTTTCTCTAGAAGCAGCAAGGGAAATACTAACAAATGGTAATTATAAAGAAATATTACGCGCCCCTGACTCAGCATTACAACATTTGAAAAAAGTAGTAATTGATGACAGTCATTTGGCTTTGGTTAGAACGGGACAATCTCTATCAATAGAACTAGGCCTTCCAGCAGGCATTGACAATGAATTTATTAGAGCATATTCATGTGAAGGTGAATTGATTGCATTGCTTAAGTACAAAGAATTGATGAAACAGTGGTTTCCTAAGAAAGTATTTGACCTCGCATAAATTGGGTCCATATACCCCATAAAAGGATTTTAATATTTATCGAATAGTTAAGATTTAGCCTTGGTTTAGCTTGACCAAGAGCTATTCAGAATTCTAAAATTAAAGTTTGAATAGATTTTAGACAAATCACTGAAACTGAAAAGTCAATTTTACATTTCCTGGAGTAATTACGTTGTCCGACTATGCCATAGTAAAAACAGGTGGAAAACAATACAGGGTAAGTCCTGGTGATTTAATCCGAGTAGAAACTTTGCCCGGAGATGAGGGTGACGTGGTAATTTTAGATGAAGTTTTAATGACATCTATAAATGGCACTGCCACATTTGGTGAACCATTAATCGACAACCATTCAGTTACCGCCACAATAGTTGCTAGTGGCAGAGATAAAAAAATAATAGTCTTCAAATATAAGGCCAAGACTAGGTACCGAAGAAAGAACGGTCATAGGCAGCCTTATACTGATTTGAAAATAACTGAAATTTCATAAATCAACATTAATACGTAAGTGAATTAGGAGTGCTACCATGGCACATAAAAAGGGAGCTGGAAGTACACGTAACGGGCGAGATAGCGCAGGCAAAAGACTGGGTATAAAACTATACGATCAGCAGTTTGCAACCGCCGGTTCAATAATTGTGCGTCAACGTGGCACCAAAATTCGACCTGGCAACAACGTTGGTATAGGAAGAGATCATACACTTTATGCTCTGATAGATGGAAGCATAAAATTTGAACATGACACCAAAGATAAAAAACGTGTTAGTGTCTACGCATAAACATTAACCGTTAAAACTAAAATCCATCAATGAAATAAATTTACAAGTGATCAATCATGAAACAAGGAATCCATCCTGAATATCACAGAGCAGCCAAAGTAGTCTGCTCATGTGGAGAAGTATTTACTACCGGTTCAACAAAACCTGAACTTAAAGTGGAATTGTGCAATAAATGTCATCCGTTTTACACAGGTGAACAGCGTATTGTTGATACAGAAGGGCGCGTTGATAGAATGAAGCGCCGATATAACCTCAGTTGACGCTTGAGCTGAAATTATTGCCTCATTATAAATTTTATAAACTGTACATCATCTAGCCCAACAGAATTATGGATCAAAAAATAATCTATGGCGGCCAAGCAGTAATAGAGGGAGTTATGATCCGGGGCATGCATATAGTCTCGGTAGCAGTTAGAAACCCTAAAGGCACAATTTCGACACACACAGTTCCTGTAAATTCCTGGTTTAATAGCTTTATTAGAAAAATACCTTTTGTTCGAGGCATTTTAGTAATGGCTGAAACACTAGCAATCGGTATGCGTGCACTAACTTATTCAGCCAATATCGCTGCGGGTGAAGACGAAGAATTTGGCAAAGGATCGATAGCTTTAATGTTGATTCTTTCACTAGCTTTCGCGATCGGATTCTTCTTCTTGCTTCCTGTATTTGCTAGCAAAGGTTTTGAAAGTCTAGTTGACTCTAACTTATTAGCAAATATAGTAGAGGGTGTAATCAGATTAGTGCTTTTCCTTTTATACGTCATAGTAATTGGTCGAACTGAGGACATACGTAGAGTATTTATGTACCATGGTGCCGAACATATGGCGGTTCATGCTTACGAAAATGGTGAAAAACTAACGACTGAATCTGTGTCCAAATACCCAACTGCTCACCCAAGGTGTGGAACCGCATTTTTGTTAGTGGTCATGTTGGTAGCGATAATAGTATTCGCATTCATCCCAAGAGACCCATTGTGGTGGCTTATAACGTCACGAATTGTTTTAATACCCGCAATAGCAGCAGCAAGTTATGAAACTATTAGGCTAAGTGGAATTTATTCAAGCAATCCAATAGCAAAAATGATTGCTGTTCCTGGGCTAGTTCTTCAAGGACTCACTACAAGGAAACCTGACCCAGATCAAATAGAGGTGGCTATTGTTGCAATGCAGGAAGCTATCAGCCACGACGAGATGCAAGAATCTGCCAGACAACATTTAAGTTGATTCCTGAGGCGGCTATTAAAACTAAAGTGTGATACCAAAGATCAGCAACCTCTTCGGGTAACTGATCAGACTTCCCTACTGCCGCTGCTATAGCGGTTTCACCCGCTTCTTCGACAACTTTTTGACCTATTCGCTCTACACCTTGTTCAAACAGATCAACTGTATAACTATTAGGATCCTTTGAATCTTTCCTATCTTGGATCACTGAATATAACTCTTGTAAAATTCCTGGTCCTACATTCTCTCTTTTTATTTCAGATATATTGTTAATAGGTTCAGAATGGAAACAACTTTGCTCTCCAGTATGGCAGACGGGCCCAGTTGCTTCTGCCTTAATCAATAAAGCGTCAGAGTCACAATCTGTGACAATACTAATTACTTTTAATGAATTTCCTGATGTTTGCCCCTTCTTCCATAACTCGTTACGGCTCCTGCTATAAAACCATACCTCACTAGAATCGAGTGTACGCTCAAGAGATTCTCGAGTCATCCATCCCATCATTAAAATATCTCCTGTTTTGTGATCTTGCACGATTCCCGGTATTGTTCCGTTTTGATTGAGTTTTATCATTTCATTGCGTTCCTTAAGTAATCATAACTAAGATTGCAAAAGTCTTTTATAACCTTATCGGTATTCCTTTGCTTTCCATATGTTGTTTTGCTTCTTTAATACTGTATGTTCCAAAATGAAATATGCTCGCTGCTAAAACAGCATCCGCCTTACCATCTATAATTGCATCACACAGGTGGTCGAGGTTTCCCGCTCCACCGCTAGCAATCACTGGCACAGAAACTAGTTCGGATATCTTAGATAGTAACTCAATGTCATATCCATGTTGCATGCCATCTGAATCCATCGAAGTTACAAGCAGTTCGCCAGCACCTAACTCAGTCACAAACTTTATCCATTTAAGCACATCTATACCTGTTCTCTTACGCCCCCCGTAAATGACAACTTCCCATTTAGTAGACTTTTCAATTGATAGACCTGGATTAATAAATAAACCCGAGTCCTGTTCCAAATTAATTTCACTCTCTCTATCAATACGCCGAGCATCAACGGCCACAACAATACATTGATTTCCAAAATGTTCAGATGATTCTTTTATTAAATTTGGGTCCAAAACAGCTGCTGTATTAAGCGATACTTTATCTGCACCAGATTCGAGCATTACTCTCACATCACTCACGGATCTGATACCTCCGCCAACAGTTAATGGAATAAATACTTTTTGAGAAACGCGTTCAACCACGTTAATCATAGTTTTTCTCTCATCAGAACTCGCAGTAATATCTAAGAAAACTAATTCATCAGCGCCTTGTTGATTATAAAACGATGCTAGTTCAACAGGATCACCAGCATCTTTCAAATTAACAAAGTTGACGCCCTTTACAACTTTGCCTTGATCTACATCCAGGCATGGAATTATTCTTTTAGTTAACATTTTGGGATCCAGATTAGTTTTAGCTCAAAAAACTTTTACTCAAGTCGAGAAAACTAGCATGTAATGTGATTCACTTACATGGTACCGTCCAGTAAACCTAAAACCACTTTTCAAAGCCATAGATTTAAACTGGCTCTCACCAGTAAAGTCTGTCTTCTTCGGACCATCCTGCAATCCATGATTTTTCCACTCAATGATTGCCATCCAGCCACCATTTCTAACGGCACTTTTAGTGTCTTTCAACACCTTTTCAGGTTTGGCTGTATCACTAAGAATAAAAGATAAAAGAGCTCCATCAACTGAGTCTTTAGTTAACATAAGTTTAGCTTCAGTAGACTGCATGGTAGTAATGTTGCTCAACTTCAACTTATCAGCAGCTTCATCAACAGCTTGCAACATTTGTTTGTGAATATCCAAAGCTAATAACTGTCCGTCAAATAAAAATTTCGCCAAAGGAATAGAAAAGTAGCCTGGACCACTTCCTACATCTGCAACATCTTGATAAACCATCAAAGGTAAAAATGACATTACCCGATGCGTATCTAAAGTTTTGACTCTGTCTGGAGACAACAAATATTCTTTTTGTTTAGCATTATATTTTCGTGGCAAATTTATACCTACTAGTTATTTTGATTGCATAGCTTTTATAGCATATGACAGTTCGATGTCTCCAGTATACAGGGCGCGGCCTACAACCGCGCCTTCAATATCATATGCTGATAAACGAATTAACTGATCTACGGTAGAAATTCCACCAGCAACTATGATTTTTAGATCATATAAAGACACGATGGTTTCTATGGCATTATAGTTTGGTTCAGTTAACGTTCCATCTCGATTTGTATCAGTATACATAATCCGTCTGACTCCCATAGATTCAAGTTCAGCAATTAAATCTAGACTGCTCTTGCCGGTTGATTTAGTCCATCCATCTACAACAACTTCATCGTCTCTGACATCAACGCTTACTAAAAATCTTTCGGTGTCAACATTTTGACATAAATTTTTTATCAGGACTTTGTTAGTTGCAGCGGTGCCAATCATGACTCTATCAACTCCTTGACCAATCGCCTCACTCACGGTACTCAGACTCCGTATACCACCTCCCAGCTGCACAGGCACAGAAACGTTCGAAACGATATTTTGCACAGATTCCGTTTCGATTCTCTTCCCCAATCTTGCTCCCTCTAGATCTACTATATGTATCCTGTTCGCACCTTTAGCAACCCAATCTGAGGCAACTTGAACAGGGTCTTGAGAGTATGTTGTCTGTTTTTGATAATCACCCTTTAACAACCTCACGCAGCTGCCATTAATAATATCTATTGCAGGTATAATATCCATTAAATATTTGCCTTTACGAATTGTAAAAAGTTTCTATAAAACTCTAAGCCTATAGATCCACTTTTCTCAGGATGAAATTGTACAGCTACCAAGTTGCCTGATGATATCGCGCTGGCAAATTGACCGCCATAATCGGTCGAAGCCAAAACTAAATTTTTATCCATCGGATCAGCATAATAACTATGTACAAAATAAAAGTAGGAATTATCAGGCAAATTGTTAAATGCCTGGTGTTGTCTAGTAAGACTTACTTGATTCCATCCAATATGTGGAATCTTCATTTTTCCAGAAAGCCTCTTAACTTTACCCTTGAATAAACCAAGACATGGCTCAATTCCTTCTTCGCTCGATTGCATTAAAAGTTGAAGCCCCATACATATGCCGAGGAAAGGGCGGTCATTATTAACAAACTCTATAATAGGCTCAACCAAAGAAGCTCTGGATAGAGCCTGCATTGCTGAATCATTAGAACCTTGCCCAGGAAAAATTAATGCATCCACTGTATTCAACTCTTGCGCACTCGAAGAGACAATGACTTCAGCTCCTAAGTGGGTAAATGCTTTTTCTACACTTCTGAGATTGCTTGCTGCATAGTCTATTATGCCTATTCTTATGTTTTTACGCGCCAAGGTGCTTACTAACCTCCAGTAGTTAGTTCAAAAGGTAATTCTTTGTCCTCATATCTGGCAATCACAAATAAAAGATCAGACAACCTATTCATATAACGCAAAACCTCAGGGTTAGGTAGGCGGTCTTGGTTTTTCAACTCTACAATGCGACGCTCCGCCCGCCTGCAGATTGAACGTGACATGTCGATTGCCGCAGAAGCCGCTGAAGCTCCCGGCACTATGAACGCAGCAGGCAGGTCAACTTCTGACTTAAAATCATCGATTGCCTGCTCCAAAGTTTCCACCCAATCGACACCAATTAGACCGAGGTTTTTTCGTAAATGTTCATAGTTTTCAGGCAAGGTTGCTAATTCAGAAGCAATTTGAAATAGTTGTTTCTGTAATTGAATTAAAGTTCCCTTAACTTTGTCTGATTGGGATAAAGATCTAGCAAAACCCATCATGGAAACTAGTTCATCAACTGTTCCATAAGTTTCTGTTAGGAGATCGGATTTAGATATGCGTCCACCATAAAGTAAACCTGTATCTCCATCATCTCCGGATCTTGTATAAACGCGTGGCATATCACCTTGGCTTCAAAAAGAGGTTAGAATCAATTAGTAAAATCAATCACTCTACCTGATAATTATAACAATTCTTTTTTCTTATTATGGTAAATTAAGGACCATTATAAAAGTTACACTCATTAACTAAGGTTAAAATTGTCGTAAGATAAAATTGAAGATGTAAGCATTTATGCTGAATAATTAAAACTTATTAGTTTTAGAATCTAAAAAAACATAAATAAGGCAGATAAATCGAAATATGACCAATGAATATAAATTTCCGGAATCTGAATCTAATGCGATAAAGCAATCCCCATGGGCATGGATCTGGGGAGGCGCGCCTTGGATCGTATTAGCAATATGGTTTTGGTTCGGGTCCGGCAGTACAGGCATGACAATCTTTGCTGTAGTACTAGGGATAGCTGTTACAGCACCCAGATACATCTCTTGGAGGAAAACTTTATATGTAATCAACGAGAGTTCTGTTACATACCAACGAGGCTCCTTAGGTCCAACACAAACGGTAGAGTTACCTGCAGAACAATTCCAAAGAATTACAGATACACCTGGGATGTTTGGGAAGTTCTTGGGATACACTACAGTGGCAGTGAGATTAAAAGGTGAGTCGAACTACATGCGATTTTCTCATATCCCTGCTGGGGCCAACATGACTCAGAAACTAATACAGTTGCGCGATCGGTATTCTGATTATGATGAGGCGAAAGAAATGGAAGAGCTGGCAATAATTGCGGCGCGGCAACGTGGTGATTACAAAGAGGATACGCGATCTAATCCTATTACTGGCACATATGACAATCCGAACACTATAGAACCTGAATATGCGGATATATCGGATACAATTTTCTGTGCTAATTGTGATAGTGAAATTCAATCAGATGCCAGATTTTGTGCATATTGTGGTTCTCCCGTAACTGACGAGACTTCATCGGATGTTTCAGAATCAGACCAAAATGATAATAAATAACGTGAGCAACCTGAATTGAATCAAGAATATACCCTTATCAAGGCTTCAAGGCTTGTCGACGTACAAGCCTCTAAAGTCATAAACGACGCGGCCGTTTTATTGAAAAAAACAAAGATAGTAGCAGCTGGCCCAGCTGCCTCGTTAGAACTCCCAGCTGAGGCGAATATCAAAACCCTTGAATATCCTAATAAAACCATAATGCCTGGCCTGATTGACTGTCATGTGCATTTAATAAGCTTAGGCGATGGCAGGGCTGGAGATGACTTAAATTTACTGCCCGATGAGGTTTTAACACTGCAAGCTGCCAAAAATGCAAAAATGCATTTGCAATCAGGGGTTACAACCGTACGCGACTGTGGTTCAAAAAACCAAACAACTTTTATGTTAAGAAAAGCAGCAGAAATGGGAATTGCAGATACACCCAGATTGATACTCACGGGAAGGCCAATAGCAATAATAGGAGGCCATTTAAGCTATTTTGGATCCCCTGCTACTGGCGAAACTGAATGCCGTGCAGCTGTTCGCCAGCTAATGAAAGAGGGTGCTGATTTTATAAAAGTTACAGCTACAGGAGGAAGTACAAGGACGTCATTCAGATATCATGCATCTTTCACTAAAGAAGAACTCACAGCTATAACTGACGAGGTTCATAAATTTGACAAGCATGTTGTCGCTCATTGCGCTTCATTGGAAGGTATTGAAAACGCTATAGATGCAAAAGTTGATACGATAGTTCATTGTATGCATTATGAAAGAGATGGCACATTTAACTACAACAAAGAGTTAACCAAGAGAATAGTGGACCAGGGAATTTATGTTAACCCGACATTACACGCGATAAGACATCAGGTATGGCATTTGGAAAATCTGAAGGAAACAACGGGTTTAAGTGAACAAGAAAACCTAGGTTACGAAAGACTTAAACAAGACTATGAAATCCACGCAGAGCTTGTGTCCAGAATGAAAGATGAAGGGGTTACTTTAGTAGCTGGATCAGATTCAGCTTGGCTGAATTACAAAATGGGAGAATTCACTCATGAGCTGGAGGCCATGAAGTCAATTGGCATGTCTGACATGGACGTAATTCGTTCAGCAACAATACACTCAGCTGAGTCTTGTGCAATTGATGATCAAACGGGGTCAATAGAGAAAAACAAATCTGCTGACATAATAGTAGTAGAGGGAAACCCTGCCGAAAACATATCTAACTTATGGAATATAGAAGAGGTTTTTAAAAATGGAGCAGTTGTTAATAAAAACCAGTAAGCTTCATTCGACAGCATTACTAGCCTCTATCGCTTTACTAATTGTAATAGCAGCAGCATGCTCTGACTCAACCATTGATAGCAATTCACAAGCAATATCTCAAACTAACGACGCTATTAATGAATCCAGCGATTCAAACAGTCAACTTGATGGTCAATTTATAGTTGGATCTGATTTAGGAGCACATCGAGAAAGATTCTCTGTTATTACTCTTAATGATGGCCGTGTTATGGCAATTGGGGGTAAGGCGATCGGGCTACGAAACGTGGAAATGGGAAACTTTGAAGACTCTACAGAACTTCTCGATACAACAACAATGACTTGGAAACTCACGGGCAAAATGAATGAAAAAAGAAAGTCTCCCGGCGTAGCACAGCTAGATAATCAAACCGTAATCGCAGCAGGCGGCACAGGAGCTGCCAAAGTACCCCTAAACTCTGTAGAAATATGGAACCCTAAAACAGAAAAATGGAAACAAATTGCATCGATGAATACTGCTCGGGATTCTATGGGTTATGCCTTATTACCAGATGGTCGATTTATGGTAACAGGCGGTAAAAGCATAGATCAAAAAGGTGTTTTAATTTCTTCCATTAAAGAATCCGAAATATACGATCCAGAAACTGAAAAATGGATAGAGGTAGCTCCGATGCATGAAAAGAGAGTAAACCACACAGCGACTCTGCTAAACGATGGCAATGTATTAGTTATCGGCGGAGGAAAAGAAGATGGCCCTTATTCAAAAACTGTTGAGCTATATGATACAAAGCGAGATATTTGGATCTCTTTAGAACCAATGTCAGTTGGTAGAGCTATGCATACAGCAACCAAGTTGCTTGATGGAAGAGTATTAATAGTTGGAGGCCGTGGTAAAAAGACTTCAACTGAAATATACGACCCTAGAAATAAAAAATGGTCAGGTTCAGGAGATACAAAATACCCAAGAGCAGAACATAGCGCCATCAGCCTTCCTGATGGAAGCATCTTAATAACTGGGGGTATTGGACAACTAGACCAGGTTGAACTTTACAATTTACGAACAAACAGTTGGTCAACAATCGCCGAACTTTCCACGGGACGCTATCGACACAGTTCGGCTGTTTTAGATGATGGCACGGCTGTTGTCATGGGTGGAATCAGTGAAGACGGCATATTAGCCTCGACCGAAACCCTAGCTTTTACTGGGGATTTTATTAAATTGCCTGATCTTAAATATGACAGTGATTTATATGGATTTAATGAGTATGAAGGTACCATATATGGTGATAGCAATGAATCAATAAATTTAGAAGAAGATCAAGATGTGCCCGCAACGGCCACACCCGCCATCACTGCTAGTTCATTAAACCTATCTGAACCGGTGGATCAAGTGCCTGGTGTTGGCACAACCAACGTACAATTAGCAGTCCCTGTACGACTAACGCAAGGCAAGGAAATAGTTGCGCCAGACAGCCTCCAAAGAGGGATAGCAGTTAAATTCATGCATATTGTGGAAGACACTAGGTGCTCAGATTGCGACGATCATGGGCAAGCGGTGATACGAATAAACTTACGAGTACCAAGTGGACCTCTAGGCGAGTCAGATATGATATTAACCGGAGATCAATCCACTCCTTATGTTAAGAAGTTTGGTCGCTATTCGGTGGTGTTTGTTAGCTTGGAGCCAGGCCCTGGTACTACTATTGAATCTAATCCTGAACAGGCAATTGCAACACTTGCAGTCATTCAGTAGTCTTGAAATTCAAATTACCAGATTATTGTATTGGAGCTGTTCCACAAAAAACGTTGTAGTCTATTAATTCTGTAACCGTGGGATTATCTCCGCACAATGGGCAATTGGGGTCACGACGTATTTTTACAGCTCTAAAGTCCATATCCAGAGCATCGATCAACAATAATTTGCCAGACAAACTTTGCCCTATGCCCATTATTAATTTGACTGCTTCTGTAGCCTGTATAGTGCCAACCATGCCTGGCAATACTCCCAGTACGCCTGCTTCTGCACAACTCGGTACTTCACCAGGTGGTGGAGGCTCGGGGAAAAGACATCGGTAGCAACCTTTACCAGGAATAAATACTGTGGCTTGTCCATCAAAGAGCAAAATGCTTCCATCAACTAACGGCTTACCTGCAAGATACGAGGCATCATTCACCAAATACCTAGTAGCAAAGTTGTCAGCCCCATTTATAATCACGTCGTATTGAGACATTACTTCCATGGCATTGTCTGACATTAAGGGAAACTCATGCAGTATTACATTAACGTCTTTATTGGCTGCTTGTAGCGTGTCTTTCGCGGACTGTACTTTTGGTCTGCCAATATCTGAATCAGTATGTAGAATTTGTCTTTGAAGATTACTAATGTCCACATCATCAAAATCAACAATCCCTATTGTACCCACACCTGCTAGAGCCAGATAAAGTGCTATTGGAGAACCAAGTCCTCCAGCACCAACAATTAACACTTTAGCTTCGATCAAAGACCTTTGTCCTGCAGACCCCACCTGAGGCATTATTATATGTCTGCTATATCTTTTTACCTGATACGGAGTTAATGCCTGGCTCTGGCCATCAACCCGGTCCTGAACTGTCATGTATGGTATCTCCTAATGAATTTCAATATGCGATTTGTGAAGTAAACATTTATTGATGTATCTTATTTTGTCATAAAACTATCTGTAATAACCATATCAAGTTAAAAGTTACTCTATTTAGGTTTATTTAATTCACCGTATAAAATGATACTACAGTAAATTAAACAAAAGAGACGATAGAACTTATAATAATTTAACCATGTTACTAACCATAGATGTAGGAAATACAAATATTACGCTCGGAGTTTTTAATGGCCCCGAATTAATTGCCAGTGGAAGAATTGCATCTGATCCATACAGAATGGCCGATGAATATGGATTAATACTTAGTAATCTTTTACCTGCCAAAGGCGTTAATACTGATCAAATCACAGGGGTATCAATGTGCAGTGTGGTACCCCAAATGACTTCCACTTTTGTGGAACTATGCGAGAAATACCTTGACCAGACGCCTTTGATAATTGGAGCTGGAGTTAAAACTGGAGTGCGTGTCCTATATGACACCCCAAAAGATGTAGGTTCAGACAGAATAGTAGATGCAGTAGCTGCATTTAAAACATATGGCGGTCCATGTATAGTAGTTGATTTCGGTACTGCAACTGTTTTCGATGCTATTTCTGCCAAAGGTGATTACCTAGGTGGTGCAATAGCCCCAGGACTTGATGTGTCAGCTGAATCGCTTTATAGAGCGACCTCCCAACTTCGCCGAGTCGAGCTAAATAACCCGAAAGAAGCTATAGGTAAAAACACCATACACTCTCTTCAATCAGGGCTAGTTCTTGGTTATTACGATATGGTTAAAGGAATGGTATCCAGATTCAAAGATGAATTAGGTGAGGAGAGCAAGGTGATAGCGACTGGCGGCCATGCAAATCTATTTGATATAGAAAACGGTATGTTTGATGTCATAGATCTTAATTTAACTCTGACTGGACTTCGTATTGCATATGAACTTAATCAATAGTGAACTTTTTTTTAATCTATAATAACCTGTTAGATAAATAGTAGGCCTTTACCCAATAGATGAGGAAGGGACCAAAAAATGAAAAACCCTCTAAAGAATTGTTCTATCGGACTCGGTATAACAGGAAGTATTGCATCTTATAAAGCATTGGACCTAGCAAGCAAACTGGTTCAGCAAGGTGCATCAGTACATCCCTTAATGACTGATGGAGCTACAAAAATAGTTACTCCCATAGCGTTTACTGCCATTACGCATAATTCTGTGGCGGTAGACCTATATGATCCAAGTTCAGATATAGGAATGGATCATGTGTCAGTAGCAAAAACAATAAACCTATTGATAATTGCTCCAGCAACGGCAAATACTATAGCAAAAATGGCTTTCGGAATTGCTGATAACCCAGTGACTACAACTTACTTAGCTACAGAATCACCTGTGCTTGTTATTCCGGCCATGGATGGAAACATGTATTCCAATAAAGCCACGCAAAATAATATAAAAACATTAAAAGATAGGGGGGTTAGCATAATTGGCCCATATAAAGGCCATCTCGCATCTGGATTGCAAGGCATAGGCAGAATGGCAGCCACTAACGAAATTATAGACTACGCAAAATTAATCTTGGCACAAAATGGTGACATGACTAATTACAAAATTGTGGTCACAGCTGGTGGGACAAAAGAACCTTTAGACCCGATCCGTGTAATAACAAATCGTTCATCAGGTAAAATGGGTTTCGCCATCGCTGAGGCAGCTAGAGATAGAGGTGCCGAAGTCACGTTGATAACAAGCTCAACAACACTCCCAAATATAGTAGGTATCCATACAGTTATAGCTGAAACAGCAGACGAAATGGCAACTCAAACTAAACTTTATAGTAAAAAAGCTGATGCAATTGTTATGGCTGCAGCGATATCAGATTGGAAACCAACCGTTACATCTCTAGAAAAAATCAAAAAACTCGGGGTTGATAAACTGAACCTGGAATTAACGAAAACTGAAGATGTAGTTGCTTCAATTAACCATCAAAAGTTGATTAAAGTAGGATTCGCTGCAGAGACACAAAACGTAGTTCAGAATGCCAAAAGGAAACTTAAAGAAAAAAACTTGGATCTTATAATTGCCAATCAAATAAGCCAGGAAAATCCTGTATTTGGTGCTGACACAAATAAGGTTATATTTGTTAATAAAAACGGAGAAGAGGATTTACCTGAAATGGCCAAATACGATATTGGTCAGCTGATAATTGATCGAGTCAAAGCTATGACGCACCAAATAGCTTAATTTGTTAATTTATCCAACATTGAAAGTGGAGATGCAGTAAGTAAACCCGCATCCACTGGCAATGTGACTCCACTAATCCATCGAGCCTCATCTGATGACAGAAATAGGGCAGCCCATGCAATATCCCATGCCGTGCCTTCTGTTTGTAGCGGAGCTGCTTTTCGTCTCAAATCTCGTAAATTTTCATCAACTCTATTCTCAACCATAGGAGTATATATATGCCCGGGTGCAATACAGTTAACCCTAATTCCATCTGAGCCATGATCGTGGCACATCTGCTGTGTTAAAGCAATTATTCCTGCCTTTGATAAAGCATATGGAATAGCCGGCCCGAAACCTCCAGATCTGATCGCGACAAAAGAGGACATGTTAAGAATAGAACCACCTCCATTTTCGACCATGGCAGGTATTGCGAACTTCGACATTGAAACCATACTGTTTAAATTGGTATCAATTACATTTTTGTACTGATTTTCATCTAAATCAATAACTGAGCCTAAACCACCGACGCCAACATTATTAATGAGTACATCTAGACTTCCGTAATTAGTAATCACACTTTTAATTACATTTTTACATTCATTTGAATTCGTTATATCGGCCAAGTAAAAAGATGCTATTCCATCATTGCCTAAAATCGCATCAACTGTACGTTCGCCTCTTTCTTCATTTACATCCACCACAAGAACTTTCGCTCCCTGACACGCAAATAAAACAGCAATTGCCTGACCAATGCCATAACCAGTTTTTCCAGAGCCAGATCCGGTCACAATTACGGTTTTACCAATAAGTCTGTTTCCGTTCAAATGTTCCATTTATGCAGTTTACTGACAACGTTTAGATAAAACATCTACGATTTCAACAAAAATCTAACAATAACGCAAAAAGCCGTTGATACGTTACGTGCCTGCAGCCTAGAATTAATCTTTAGGACTACCTTGGAATAATAAATGACATTACCAGTTGACGACAATACTATCCCTAAAGCATATATACCTGCAGACTATGAGACGTCTGTTTATAAAATGTGGATGGATAATGATTTTTTCAAACCCAGTCATATAAGTGACAAGGATCCGTTTGTAATAATCATGCCTCCGCCAAACGTGACAGGTGCTCTTCACATGGGTCACGCGCTGACTGCCGCCTTAGAAGACCTTATGATTAGATGGAATCGAATGTTAGGGCATCCTGCTTTACTTCTACCGGGTGCAGATCATGCCGGTATTGCTACACAAGTTGTTGTCGAAAGAGAACTAAAAAAACAAGGGGAATCCCGACAGTCTTTAGGAAGAGAAAAATTTACAAATGAAATTTGGAAATGGGTAAAAACTTACGGCAATCGCATTGATGAACAACATAAACGACTTGGGATTTCAGCGGATTGGGATCGACGTAATTTCACACTGGAAGACGGGCCAAGCAAGGCAGTATTTAAAACATTTACTAACTTATACAATCACGGACTTATCTATAAGGGCGAGAGGATCATAAATTGGTGTGCCAGCTGCCAAACCGCGCTTTCAGACCTGGAAGTTAAATATTCCGAAGAACAAGGATCACTGTATCACATTAAGTATTTCCTAGAGGATAAGTCCGGAGAACTGATCATTGCAACTACTAGGCCTGAAACTTTGTTAGGAGATTCTGCTGTTGCAATAAACCCTGACGACAGTAGATATTTGAAATTGGCTGGAAAAAACGTAATCTTACCTATAACTGGAAGACTATTACCAATAATCGAAGATGATTCCGTCGATCTTGATTTTGGTACCGGAGCATTAAAAGTTACCCCGGGACATGACGTCACTGACTTTGAAATCGGTGAGCGTCATGGGTTAGAGGTAATCAATATCCTTAATCCAAATGGAACACTGAATCAAAATGCTGGCCCGTTTCAAGATCTATCTATCAAGCAAGCAAGAGAGAAAGTAGTAAATGAATTGAAACAAGACGGCTCACTAGTTAACATCGAGTCCCATATGCACTCTGTTGGTAAATGTGAACGAAGTGGAGATACTATAGAGCCTATTGTAAGCTCGCAATGGTTCGTTAAAACTGAACAATTAGCAAAGCCTGCAATCCAAGCGGTTAAAACAGGCGAAATTGAAATAATTCCAAAAAGATTTGAAAAAGTTTATTTCAATTGGATGGAAAACATCAAGGACTGGTGCATAAGTAGGCAGCTTTGGTGGGGACATCAAATACCCGTATGGTATTGCGCAGATTGCGATGAAGTCATTGTTAACACAGATGCGCCAAACTCTTGCACTAAATGCGATGCTTCGAACTTAACTAGAGATCCTGATGTTTTGGACACATGGTTTAGTTCTGGTTTATGGACTCATTCAACACTTGGATGGCCAGAAAATACAGAAGACTTGAGTAAATACTATCCGGGTTCAGTTATGGAGACCGGGTATGACATTCTATTTTTTTGGGTAGCAAGAATGATCATGATGGGTATTTACAACAATAACGGACAAGTACCATTTAAAACCGTTTATCTTCATGGACTTGTACTAGATCCTGAAGGCTCTAAAATGAGCAAAACTAAAGGTAACGTTTTAGATCCGCTTGATATTATTGACCAGTACGGAGCAGATGCAATGAGATTTGCTCTGACCACGGGTAATTCTCCAGGTCAAAACATAAGGTTAAATGAACAAAAATTGGAGGCGGGTCGCAATTTCGCCAACAAAATATGGAACTCGTCAAGATTTGTGATGATGAAAATGGATGAGTCAAAAACAAATAATAATTGGCTCGCCACTCCTGACATCCAACATCCCCAAGATAGATGGATATTAAGCCGATTGAATGCAACGACAGACAAAGTTAATTCTCGCATGAAAAACTTTCAATTCGGTGAAGCTCAACTTATCACTCATGATTTCATATGGAATGAATACTGTGACTGGTATATAGAGATGGCAAAAATCAGGTTAAGAAATAATGATATGGCCCCTATAGATGTACTACCATACGTGCTTGAAAAAACGATGAGACTTCTTCATCCTTTTATGCCATTTTTAACCGAAACCATATGGCAAAACTTAACAAAAAAATTGCCTATGTCTACCTATGCCGAATTATCAGCCAATACTCCTGCTTTAATAATTGCTTCATACCCAGAAGCTGATAAGAGTTTATTGGACGAAAAAGCCGAGCAAGATATAAGCAGCATCATAGAAATCGTAAAGGCAATTAGAAACTTCAGATCTGAATTCAGAATCAAGCAATCCACCAAGATAAACGTTAAGGTGCAAACTAAATCAGATATGGAAATGTTGGCACAACAATCTGAAACGATCAAAAATTTAGCATTCGTGAAATCGCTCATAATTGAGCATCCTGGAGATGTTGATCCTAATGAAGCTTCCTTGGTTCTAGAGCAAAGTACAGTGGTTATATCTTTGTCAGGGCTGGTTGATGTTGAAACTGAAAAACGAAGACTATTAGATGAACTAGAAGAACATAATCGTAATGAATCTCAAACAAGAGGTAAATTAAGGAATAAGCAGTTTACTTCCAAAGCGCCCGAAGAAGTTATTCAGCGAGAAGAAGATAAGCTAAATAAAATTTTAGAACGGAAAGAAAGACTAAATGAAATAATCAGGCAACTGAGTTAACACGAGAATTAATCTCTGTGTTGTTGATTCTCTCAAGATAATTAAGACCTTTAGTAGTATCCGATGCAACTTTTGCCTTATCTGAATTCCTCACACGAAACTTAAATAACCAATAAGTGAATTCTCTGTGCTGCATCAATGACAATCCTTTTCTATGTTTTGCGCCCGTCGTGAATTTATACTTATTTAGCAAGTCTTCAATACATTGGCCATAAATGTTTACGAATACTTGGTCCCTATCATTGCTGATGTATTTTGCACTTCTGGAAATATTTCGCTTTTGAATTTCCTGTTCCACTACAGTTTGCAAAGCCTCTTCTACTATAACCCCATAATAGTAGTTTAAAAATCCTCGATATTTTGAATGTCCAGCACGTGATTTTATTAAACTTGCAATTGAATCTGTTTGAAATCTATGTGGCAATGTTCCCAAAATGAGAAGATCATCTTTTTCACTTTTTGGTATTATTCCGTTTACTGAACCACAAAGTCTTTGAGCTAAAAGCTGCCAATCAAAGGCCTCGCCTGCTATAAAGTATCTGAATGTTTTACCTCTGTAGACTTCTTCGGTGACTGACCATGCCCCAATAGCATCCATAAGACAGTAAACCCAATCGTTGCCACTTTGAATATCTTCTTTTAACCTGTCGATCACATCAATCAAACTATTCACTCCTCAGAGCATAAAAAAAATATACAGTACGGTTACGATGAAGACTAGTAATATCAGTCATTTAAGCATGACATTTCTTGTACTTCTTACCGCTACCGCATGGGCAAGAATCATTTCTGCCTATCTTTTGTTTACCACTTGGTGATCTTAATGGCTGACCAGATGGTTGTGATTTCTGGTTAATATTCCGAGCTGCGAAATTTGAATTAGATGGATTAGACGGTGTTCCCTTTTGAGTTCTTGGTTGGCTGGTACGATTGGATAAATCTACATGGAATATAGAGCGCGAAATATCATGTTGAATTTGGCTTAACAAAGATTCAAATTGATCCCTCGCCTGTTTTTTGTACATTACTAAAGGGTCACGCTGTCCAAATGCATAAAGACCGGTCCCCTGCCTAATCTGCTCCATAGATGTCAGATGTTGAATCCAATTAACATCGATAAACCTCAGCATCAATTGCTGTTCAATCTTCCGAGTCAATTCACTAGACATTTCTACTTCTCTGGTTTCATACTTGTGATGCAAATATGAAGCAAAGTAGTCTTCTATATCGTCCGAGGTCATTTCTTTCATGGCTGAACTATCTTTTGCATTAGAATCAATCGGTACTATAGAAGATATATCCTTTAGCATGTTTTCTAGCTCCCATTGATCCCTTGAAACACCATAAACATAATTATCAATAGTTTGACTTACTTCTTTTTCAACCATCTCTAAAATATTTTCTTTAATATTTGTGCCTGCGAGCACTTTGGATCTTTCTTTGTAAATAATGTCTCTTTGAGTATTAATTACATCATCGTAATCGACCAGATGTTTCCTCATATCAAAATGAAATGCTTCGACTTTAACCTGAGCATTTTCCAATGTTTTTGAAATCATCTTGTTCTCTAGCGGAGTATCTTCATCAATGCCCGTCCATGACATAACTGATTTGATCGCGTCTCCAGCAAATCTTTTCAAAAGGACATCTTCAAGCGATATATAAAATCTCGTACTCCCCGGATCGCCCTGCCTTCCTGCCCTGCCTCGCAATTGATTATCAATTCTGCGCGCATCATGCCTCTCAGTTCCGATCACATGTAGACCTCCCAGTTTTAGAACTGATTGATGGTCTTTTGTCCATTCATCATTGCTGCGAGAAACCTGGCTTCCTCCCAATATAATATCGGTACCTCGGCCAGCCATATTTGTAGCTACAGTAACCGCGGCCGGTCGGCCTGCTTCAGAAACAATTGCTGCTTCCTGCTCATGATGCTTGGCATTTAAAACCTGATGCTTGATACCGCGTTTTTTTAACATGTCGCTTAATGCTTCTGATTTTGCTATGTCTACGGTGCCTACCAAAACCGGTTGTCCTTTAGAGTGTCGCTCACTAATTTCATTTACCACAGCTTTAAACTTGGATTTCTCCGTCCCATACACCAAGTCGTTTTGATCCAACCGTACATTTGGTGCATTAGATGGCACAGTAACAACATCTAATTTGTAAATTTTCCAAAACTCTTCTGCTTCTGTTGAAGCTGTACCAGTCATGCCCGCTAATTTTTCATATAGCCTAAAATAGTTTTGCAAAGTAATCGTCGCATATGTAATTGACTCACGCCGAACCTCAAGATTTTCTTTAGCTTCCAACGCTTGATGTAGTCCTTCTGAGTACCTGCGACCAGGCATAAGCCTACCAGTGAATTCATCGACGATCACTACTTGACCATCTTTTACAACGTAGTCCCGGTCTCTTTCAAAAATCGCCTCAGCTTTCAGAGAATTCTCCACAAATGCTACCGTCCTAACGTTTTCCTCACTGTAGAGATTTTTCACCTTTAGCATCTGCTCCAACTTATCAATTCCATCAGGAGTTAATGATGCAGACCGATGTTTTACATCAATTGTGTAATGTAAATCCTGTTGTAAAGTAGGGCCGAGTTTAGCGAATCTTTTATAGTCACTCGGTGAATCTTGAGATGGCCCACTAATAATCAAGGGAGTTCTAGCTTCGTCAATCAATATATTATCCACTTCATCGACGATAGCATAAGACAACTCAGGTTGAACTTTTTGACTTAGGTCATTGACCATATTGTCTCGCAAGTAATCAAATCCGAATTCATTGTTGGTGCCATAGGTTATATCTGCTCTGCAGGCATCATGCCGTGCCGCCGATACCATGTGGTCCTCTTCAGTATCATCGGGTTTATCAGCAGAATACATCAAAGCTCCTTGATTCTGTAAAGCTCCAATGCTTAGCCCTAAAAATGAGTAGATCGTACCCATCCAATTTGCATCCCGACGGGCTAAATAATCATTAACTGTAACCACATGCACTCCGTTACCTGAAAGCGCATTTAAATAGGCTGGAAGAGTCGCTACTAAAGTTTTACCCTCTCCAGTTTTCATTTCGGCTATCCTGCCCTGGTGTAAAGCCACACCGCCTAATAGCTGGACATCAAAATGACGTAATCCGATCGATCTAACTGAAGCTTCCCGTACAGTAGCAAAGGCTTCAATTAGCAAATCTTCTAACGTCTCACCTTGTTTTAAACGCGACCTAAATTCTGTGGTTTTATCACGCAATTCTTGGTCAGTTAAAGCTTGAAAATTAGGCTCTAATTCATTGATCTTCTCAACAAATTGTTGAAGATCTTTTATGACTCTTTCATTCGAGTCGCCTAGAAGATTTGTAAAACGCTTAAGCAAGACAATTAAACTTTATTGAGGAATATCCTATGCAATATCTAAATTATACCAATGAAATCAGAGATTTATCTGAAAATTTTGTTTCATTACCTGACTTATCATCGAAAAAGTTTCAAGTGTTTAAGTAGAATCAGGACTTTCAAACATGGCTCCAACTGATTGATCTCGGTGTATTCGATTAATTGCCTCTCCAAGTAAAGGTGCTATAGATAAAACTTCCAATCCATCCCACCTTCTTTTCTGTGGCACAGGGACACTATCTGCAACAGCCATCTTGATAATCTTAGAATTTTTTAGTAGCTCAGAAGCATCGCCGGAAAGTAGTGGGTGTGTTACCGCACAAAAAATCTCAGAGGCTCCTTGTGCTATCAAAGCATTCTCTGCAGCTAAGATAGTTCCACCGGTACCCACTTCATCATCAACAATTAGAGCCGTCTTTCCTTTTACAGAACCAATAAGAGTTGCTGCTTCGACCTGGTCATTATTTCCTAATCGCTGTTTTTCAATGATTGCTATCGGGGAATCTAAAAGCCTAGCTGTGCTCCGCGCTCTTTTAGCATCTCCTACATCAGTAGCAACAACCACAAAATCAGACCCAGCTACAGTTTGAAAATGTCGTGCAAGTATTGGTATGGCTGTCAATTCATCAACAGGTATATTAAAGAATCCCTGGATCTGTCCAGCATGTAAATCTAACGTTAATACACGATCAGCGCCAGCTACAGACAGAAAATCTGCTACCAATCTAGCAGTAATAGCAACGCGAGGCTGATCTTTTTTATCTGTGCGGCCGTAAGCATAGTGCGGGATAACTGCAGTTACCCTACCTGCAGAAGCCCTTTTAGCAGCATCTATCATAATCAATAATTCCATCAAGTTATCGTTTACTGGAGTTGATAATGGCTGAACTATAAAAACATCCTTGCCACGAATATTCTCTTTTATCCTTACAAAAGTATTATCGTTTGAGAATTTAAACGCCTCACTACTTGCTAGAGATGTACCAAGATATTTACAAATGTCTTTAGCTAGCTCTAAGTGAGCATTGCCCGATAAAACTTTAAGATCATCAAATGGAGGCATTTATAGTCCTTAATAAATTAATAGTATGCTGGCGGATTATAGCATTCTAGTTCCTATTACAACCAATTATAGCCGCGTCAGGGATTTATTCCTTGACCTTAGAATTCGTAGCCAGATAAACTATTTAACACGGTACTATCGATTAACGTAACATCTTGTGCACGCTAAATCATTATAAATCAGCGACATTTGGTTTTAACACACCCATCTAATAAAGCGCATATATGATTCTTTAACTTGGTTAAGAAATTTAAATTGACAAAACCTAATACAAAACAATCTGAATCACAAAAAGTTACCTTCTCTCCATCAGAAGCAACTGAAATTGCCAGGGATCTAGATGGCAAGTCTGCTGAAGACGTAATTTTATGGGCTAGTAACACGTTTGGGAAAAGATTGGTTTTGTCCACAAGTTTCCAAGTTACTGGCATGGTGATTCTCGATATGTTGAGCAAAATTGCTCCAGAAACGCGAGTTATAACATTAGATACTGGCAGGCTGCCTAAAGCCACATACGATCTCATTGATGAAGTCCAAGATCAGTACGATATAACAATAGAAGTTCAATATCCCGATAGTAGTGAACTCAAAAAGATTGTCATGAAACATGGAATCAATATGTTCTATAAAAGCTATTCATTGAGGCTGTTATGTTGTGAGAAACGTAAGCTAGACCCTTTGGATAATGCTTTAAGTGATGTAGACGCATGGATAACTGGACTGACACGGCATCAGGGTGTCACCAGGACTGACACGCCTAAAGTTACAATAGATCATAAGCACAATAACATAGTAAAAATTAGCCCTATCGCAGACTGGGATAACGAAATGATTTGGAAATACATCAAAGACAACAATGTCCCTTACAATACTTTGTATGACCAAGGGTATACAAGCATCGGTTGCGATCCTTGTACGAGGCCAATAGAAAAGAATGAAGACGATAGATCAGGTCGTTGGTGGTGGGAACAAGGGATGCCAAAAGAATGTGGTATCCACTTCACCGCTAAAGCTGATTAAACTAAATCTACGGAAAGTATAAAAATTTGAGTAATAAAAAATCAACCAACAAATTAATAACACCCTATGGTGAAAAACTGGTAAATCTTATAGCAAATGAAGAAGAAATCGCCGACCTCAAAAATCTGGCTACGGAATTGAATTCGGTACAAATATCTGAACGATCGATGTGTGATTTCGAGATGATGTCTACCGGGGCGTTTTCACCATTAGACAGATTTATGAATCAAGCAGATTATCAAAGCGTGGTGGAAACGCAAAGATTATCTAATGGAACACTTTTCCCTATTCCAATAACTTTACCTATAAACTCTACTGACGACGTAAAACTTGATAGTCAAATAGCCCTAAGAAGTCCAAAAAATGACCTCCTGGCAATAATGACTGTCGAAGAAATTTATGAGTGTGATCAAAAGGCTGATGCGAAAAAGGTTTTTGGCACAGATGATACAAAGCATCCCATGGTAGCTGAAATGGAAACATGGGGAAAATATAACATTAGCGGCAAAGTCCAAACGATACAAACCCCCAGTCACAGCGATTTCAATCCACTCAGGCTAACCCCTGGCGAAACACGCTTGAGACTAGAAGAATTTGGATATGAAAATGTGGTAGCTTTTCAAACTAGAAATCCGTTACATAGAGTCCATGAGGAGCTTACTAAAAGAGCAGCCGAATCAGTAGATGGTGTCCTGCTTATCCATCCGGTAGTAGGAATGACAAAACCTGGTGATGTTGATCATTACACAAGGGTTAGAACCTATAAAGCTTTAACGGATAATTATTACGATCAAGATAAAGTCTTATTATCTCTGCTACCCTTGGCAATGAGAATGGGAGGGCCAAGAGAGGCAATATGGCATGCCATAATAAGACGAAACTATGGAGCAAACCATTTGATTGTTGGTAGAGATCATGCAGGTCCAGGAGTTGATTCTAAGGGCAATCCTTTTTATGGTCCTTACGATGCTCAAGAATCAGTACTTGAACATCAAACCGAATTGGGAGTAAAAATGGTACCTTTCCAAATGGTGGTTTATCTGCCTGATGAGGATCGATACGAAGAAATTTCTAAAGTCGATGACACAATGAAAACTGCTTCCATTTCTGGCACACAAGTTAGAGATGATTACCTCTCCCTTGGCAAGTCACTTCCAACTTGGTTTACAAGGCCAGAAGTTTCGCAAATCTTAGAGCAAAGTTTCCCGCCTATGCACCAACAGGGTGTATGTCTTTGGTTTACCGGGTTAAGTGGAGCTGGTAAAACTGCTACTGCAGATATAGTCACTAATATGATTCTGGAGAAGGGTCGCCGCTCTACGGTGCTTGATGGTGACGTAGTTAGAACGCACCTCAGCAAAGGTTTAGGATTCTCTGCGGAAGACAGAGATACTAACATTCGACGTATCGGGTTTGTAGCTGCCGAAGTAGTTCGGCATGGTGGAATAGCAATCTGTGCTGCAGTGAGCCCTTATATTGCTACAAGAAACGAAGTTAGAGAAATGGTTGGATCGGATAAGTTTATTGAAGTACATGTAGCTACGCCATTAGAAGTGGCTGAATCAAGAGACGTCAAAGGGATGTATGCAAAAGCTCGAAGAGGCGAAATCAAAGGATTTACCGGTATAGATGACCCTTATGAAGAACCTGTAAACCCAGAAATCACTTTAGATACTGTGAAGTTTTCTGCTGAAGAAAATGCAAATCGAATCGTAACAGAACTCGAGAAACGCGGTTTTTTTAAAAGCTGACTAAGAACTACTAAAAAATTTGGCCCACAGTCTTAAATCTAATACTTGAACAGGGTTGTGAAACAAAGATAAGCATATAGACCTTAAACCTTCTAGGACTCTTAGCGAACAGAAGTGTTCATATGCTGCTCTTCTGAAAAACACACTCATTATTTCGCTTTTATAATTATGTGCATCTGGGTGAATAGTGTTACTTGAAAGCGAGCGGCGAAATACTATTTCTCTCTCTTGCCAAGCTAAAAGATCCATCGTATTGGTCTTTGTATCAGGGTGAACTCGGTAAGACGCCAAGATCTTATTTACTTGAGCTGGCTCATATTTAGATAATAATCTTAATAAAAGTTCGAAATCCATAACCATATGTAAGTTTTCATCCACGAATCCTACTTCTTCTAATGCCGTCCTTCTAAAAAAAAGTGCCGGCTGGGCAACATAACTTTTTACAGCAAACAGAAGATTTAATACTGACGGAATCTTAGGCGAGAACGTGTTCTGCTCAATTCCTTCTGAGTTAATTTCGCTCCAATCTCCATAAAATAATCCGGCACTCGGATTATCAATCATTGCCTTTGCAACTAAGAGAAAAGCGTTAGGACGGTATATATCATCCGCATTAATCCAAGCAACAACATCGCCAGTTGACTTTGCAAAACCTTTGTTGATTGCATCCGACTGACCTTTGTCATTCTCTGATTTCCATTCAGTAATCCAGGGTGAATATTTTTCCAGCACGGATTTAGTATTGTCAGTACTACCACCATCCATGACAAAATACTCGACGCGAGGGTAATTTTGAAGTAAAACAGACCGAATTGTCTGTTCAATAAACGCCCCTTGGTTAAAAGATGGAGTGATGACAGTAATTAATGGAAGATCTTTTCTAAGGAGAAACTCAGATTCATGTAAAGAGAGCTCCTTATCTGGGTATTTATTTTGATATGGCCAGATATCTTTTTCTTTGGAGCTGGAGGGTAGTTGCTTTACCGATATATCTTTCATTAACTTCTAAAACCCACCCTGCTTGCCGAAATTGTTACGCGTTTTTTGAGTAACTGCAAAACGAGGCCTCAATTCCATGTGGGATATAACATCAGGAACCATCATAAATCCGCCCTGGATCAACAACGCAAACATAGCCTTTGGAAGTCTTAACGGTGAACCCATCCGGTAGTTGCTGTGGTTTGCCATTGTTCACAACGAATATGTTCGGATCAAGTTCATAAGCGGCTCGCGCCATCGCCCTCACCTCGTGGCCTACGAAAAAACGTGCGATTGCATTGCCCACCGAACCAATCTTTACTTTACCCGCCACCTCCATCAGTCGACCTACACGATTAAAATCCATTTTCGGATCCTCGCCGGAGGGCGGGTACACCTGGCTGGAGAATGAGACGATTTTGCCATCGGGTTGACGGAGTAGGCGCCTCGCTATTCGTGTCTGCCGGAATGGCACATCAAGTTCGATTTCACAAACATGCACTGCCGTGAGGTACTCAAAACGCACTCCAAGCATTAGAAACATGCCACCTTGATCCATCACCTGAGCGATCGGACTATCACTCCCCCAGGCTGAAATCGTACTGGGGTCTATGATCTCACTGGCAAGAGGACCGATAACCGCCACGCTGTGTCGACTGTGGATGCTGCGAAAAGCCCCGGAACGCAGCCGTGCCGCTTCAGAGATCGCACCGGAATTAGAAGGAGTAGACGCCGGATCAAATAAAAACTCGGGGTCATTTGCCGCCGGTATCGTGAAAGTCGGCACAACAAGCGTGCCCTCTGGTCCCAAGACTTCCAAGAATGCATCAACTACCGTGTCGGCACCGCCCTCGACGTTACCAATACTGCTTAAAGAGCTATGCACCATCAACAATCCAGAGCGAGGTACTCCCAGTTCAACTAAAGCCTGGACAAGGTCTACTTTCCGAACAATATCATCTCTGGAGGCGTCAGTTACCATAGCTCTACTGATTCAGTAACATATTTCATTTCTTCTTCACCGATTACTGGATCAGCAAATGGCATTTTAAGTTTACTGTTCATTATTTATCTATCTTACCAATATCTTAAACGTTCATAATAGGCAAAATGTAATCAGCAAAACCGCCCATTTCCTGAATCTTTACATTAATTAAATAGATATTTGTAAGCACTTTATTTTTAGCAAAGCCAAAAAGATTTGGCTAAAGTGCTATCTGGAAAATAATTAGTTGATTTAATTTTTATTCATTTTATGATTAATAAAAACGGAGTCACCTTGTAAAATCGATCCGTCAGTGGGATGGAGTAATTGGCCTAAATTACCATGAAATCTAAATCCAACCTTTGCTAATTGGTCATGAACATCATCAAACAAGGGTTGATCTTTGTAAAGAGAGATGTAACTAGTTTCTATAATAATAACCTTAACCTTTTTTATAGTTTCTTTGCCTCCATCCAAAACTTGTTTCTCTAATCCCTGGACATCTATCTTTAACAAAATATCCGTATCAAGCTCTACGCCATTAAATATTGCATCTAAAGTTTGTACTTTTACCTTAACGGGAGTTGCATTCTTTGAATGAGGAAAAGCTTTTTTGTGAGACTCTGCCATTTCCAGAATAGACGAACTTTGAGAAAAATCGTTTGAATACATTTTCGTAGTACCCTTATGATCACTCAGGGCAATGTTGTATGGATTAAATTTAGAAAATGACTTGGTATTAATAAGTAACTGACTATAAGGCCCTGGTAAAGGTTCAAATGAATAAATAACTGCATCAGGATACAGTTCACTTGCATCAACAGCAAATTGTCCTATATTCGCTCCAACATCGATTACGGTTTTTATTTCGAAAGACTCTAACCATACGCTTTTTAGATCTCGCTTAGCTTTTCGAATGTCCAGACCAATCAAATTAAATGCTTTTCTAACAAACTTTTTATAAACCATTTTTACTCTTTAATGTTTACAGAGATTTATATACTTTAATTGTTTCCATTGCCGTATTGTCCCAGTTATATTGAAAGGCATGTTTCTTAATATCATTTATTTCCTTTTCACTTAACTGCTTTTCAACAGCCATCGTCAAAGCGTCAATCAAAGATATTGAATCATTCTGATCAAAATATATAGGTATATCTCCCGCTATCTCGCGCGTTGTTGGTATATCGGATGCGACCAATTTAGATCCTTTGGCCATAGCCTCAACAATGGGAAATCCGAAGCCTTCATAAAGTGAAGTATGTACAACCGCTTCGGACGCAGCATACAGGCCAGAAAGTTCATCATCGGAGATCGAGGAAATCGCCTCAACTCTTTTACTAATACCGTTATCTTTAATATAAGTTTCTTCTTCACAATCCCATGGTTTACCAACAGCTATTAGCTTAATCTCATCTCTCTTTTCCCATTTACTGAATGCATCAAGTAGGCAGCTAAAGTTTTTATAGCCCTTCCTTTCTCCCACAAATAAAATAAAGGGATTATCGGCATTTTCCCTTGTTCCACATTTATAATCATTTTTAAAATTATCTGTAACTCCTAAGTAAGTAACATGTGTTGATTTTTCATCAACGTCATAAAAGTTTAATACGTCTCTACGAGTGGTTTCAGAAATACATATGATGGCGTCTGCTGTTTCAGCCGCCCTTCTCTGACCAGATCTAACTTTATCGCCTAATGGACCAGGATATAAATGAGGGAAAATTTCATATATTAGATCATGTATTGTCACGACTTTCATTCCAGGCCAAACCTGAGGAATAGTATTATAAGTCGAGTGCCATATAGCATCGTTACCTATTCCAGACATACATCTGGCGCTGAAAGTCTCTAATTCTTCCCCAATACGTCTAAAAGGTTCGATTTTATGCGTCAATCTACTGAAAGGAGGTACCTTTATTATTGATTTAGCCACATCCTCTAACCAAACCATTTTAGTAAGTTCCCATGGAGACATGAATGTGAATTTAAACTCATCGTCCATTGCAGACATCCTAGTCAAAATTTCATTAAAATATCTCGCCACTCCACCTATTGGATGATGACGAAAAACTATACCATCAAAAATCAAATTCATAATAAGTTCTTTAAGGCTTACCAATCACTATCAATTCCCCTGCCAAAGAGGTTCTATGGTCCAGAGAAATTATTCGCAAATCCGTATTTCCAATTAATCGGTGAATAGATTTATCTGTATATATGTAGGTGTGTTCAACATCATCAAAAATTTTTTCGAATTGCTCCCCAAATGGTGGTTTTACAGCATATCGATCTATAGCAGTTTGTAAGATTGCCACGCCCCCTGGTTCAAGATGCTCGGATATGGCATTCATAAAGCTTAATGGCTCCATACTATGTTCTAAAACGTCAAAAGAAAGGAAAAGATTGGCTTTTGGCAGAGATATTTCAGGGAATATGCCTTGATGAACATTTAATTGCAGATTTTGTCTCAACCAATGAACCACATCCATATTCGCCTCGACTCCGACACAATCATATCCTTTTAACTCTAGTTCTTTCAGCATCACGCCTGGAGCGCATCCTACTTCTATAACAACACCTTTATCGGGGCCATATTTCAACACCATTTCAACCCATTTATCCAATCTTCCGTCAACTCTATAGAGTTCTCCACGTTTATCGATTGAAGGATGACCTCCAAACCTCTGTCGATCATGCCAATATTTATCTAAACCATATATGTCCGTTAGTTTAGAAGGGTCAGGTGGGCATTTATTTACATAAGTACCACACTCTATACATACACCGTAACTTTTATGCATATCATATTCTGCAAGATTCCCACCACACCAACATTTGCTACGTATTATCCTTGGTATATTTTTAAACTGGGAATTTAATTTGTATCGGTTGATCGAAATCAAAAGGATATTTAATAGTGAATGAGCACTGCGTAATGGATGCTTAAAATGTTCTAATCTAGGCCTTTTCATAATTGATTGGATACTATTTCCGTTAATTCTTGCATGATATGCAAGTAATTATGGCTGGTTTTAGTTCGTCGCTGCCCATTTATAGAAATTATCTCTCTTTGCTCATCCTCTTTAAGATATTTTTTAATTTGTCCAATGCAGTCTTCAGCATTAGTATATACAAGAATTTCCTTGCCAATTTCAAATTTATCCGATAGGCCTGGAAGGTTGTCAGTTATTAATAAAGCTCCTAAACCTGTGGATTCGTACAATCGGAAATTATTAGCGTACGGCATAATTGCTCCATGATGATTCAGCGTTATTTTGCTCCTAGCGATTATTTCATACATTTCCTTTCCCCAGGCCTCACCCCTCCAAGATTTATAAATATTAGGATATTTATTTAAATTGCTGTGATAAGGACCCCAGATTTTTACGTCTACTTCACTCGAGACAGCTTCCAGGAATTCTAGACGACTACTGTGAATATTAGAAAATGAACCGATAAAACTTACAGAGATATCCTTTTTAAATTTATCCGCTAATCCAATAAGATCAGTATCAAAACCAAGTGGGAAATATTTGCATGGTATTGATTTTGAAGAAAACCAATCAACAGTAGGCATAAAAGAAGACAGCATTAGATCATATTCTTTCCAATTCCGTCTATCATCTAAAGGTGACGCTGCATGTTGCCCAATCAATAGCCCGTAGTGAGTTTTAATATCGGAAAAAAAACCTTCACTCATTAAGCTAACATCAAAATTTACAATTACGTCAGGTTTAATTAACTCTATTTGTTTGGAAAGCGCAACTTGAAGCCATTTTTTTGATTCTGTAACCCAAGGTATTACTGATTTCTTATAACCAATTTTCCAACGTTCTGTTAGTTTGATATCAATATTATTTTCCTTGCACCACGTGAACTGAAACAACATATTGTTTGCATGTATTTCTGTAGATTTATGCTTAAGCTTATTTAGATATTTACTATAAACAGCCGAAACGCCAAATAGAGTTTTCTCATGTAAATCAAGTTGAGTTTGATAGCTACAATCATCTAAATTCTTATATTGACCATAAAACCAACTAAGAAAGGCAGGATAATCAGTATTGATGATCAAATATCGCAAATTAAACTGCTCGGTATTTAATCATCAGTCTGTGTAATCAAGCTGAAAACAGGCATGAAGTCTTGATGATAATAATGAGATGAAGTTAACAAACTTTTCAATAAATTGGCATTTAAATCATTATTATTCCTGGCGATTATAGATAAACACAATTTAAGAAGCCTTCGAAAATTCACTGGATCCTTCTCAGCACAATTTGCAGGATATCTAGAACCATACTGGGAGTTTAAACCTCCTGAAAAATGCTTCCAGAATCCTGAGTCGAATTCGTCTAAAGCTACATCCATTGCTATGCTGTCTTTAGCAACCAGTTCCATCGAAATAATTTTTCTCAAATTATTTATGGCTTGTGACCATTTAGGATGGATTAACATAGAATAAAAACTTACTTTATTCCAGTCTAGCACCCGATTGGCTTGATCTTGATGCATTATCGTTAACCTATCAAGAACGCCAATTTTACCCTTTATCACTATTAAAGCAGAAGGTAAAAATTCCGACCCTATATATCTCAATGGAACGGCATCAAAGTGTTCGTACACTTCTACCCAATCTTTAGTACGAATCACGGAGTATAACGGAGAAATTGCATGCTCAGCATATGTTTTCCACCGATCAACGCCTTTATCTGACTCTATTGCATAATATGGAATACGCTTAACATATGATACTTCCCCTGTATCGAGATCATTTGAAACTTCAAAATCTAATCTTGCACCACAAAACCCTGAATAACCGGGGGTTTTATCCAATGCTTGCGCACATGCCAACAATGATTGAGGAATTAAGAAATCATCATCTCCTGACGCTACAATAAATTCTGTTTTGACTAGTCTTAACAGTTTTTTGAAAGCTATCGCTTCACCAGAAAATCCAATCCAATCTACTTTGGCTTTCTGCTCAGGTTTAGGGCAGTCAATTAAATCTAGATCGAGATTTTTTTTGTATCGTTTAACTGTTTGAAGATTTTTGCTTGCATGATTACCACTACTTGAATCTCCAATAAGAATTTTGCCTTGAAAGTTCAATGAATCGTAATATCTGAGAGTACGTTCCAAAAACCCACTTCTGTTCAAAGTCGGTATTAATATAGAAATTTCTTGTGATGTGACCATGCAGTGTTGCGCCTAACCGAACTGTCGATACCATTTCATAGTTCTTTCCAAGCCCTCGTCTATGGCAGTTAACGAACCCAATTTTAAAGATGAAACAGAATGATTAATGTCAACCAAGCGCACAGGAATCATACTAGGTTTCTTAGAATCATAAATTATCTCAGGGTTCTCATATCCGTCTATTCTTAAAAGTTTTGCAAGGATTTGTTTTACGCTAAAACCTTGACCATAACCAATGTTCATCGCAGTGTAATGGTCCAGTGTCTCAATTGCAGTAATAATAATGTTAACTAAATCGTCTACGTAAATAATGTCTCTTATGTCATTGCCATCACCCCATACAACGATTGGTGATTGTCGTTCAATTACTTTGCGCATAAGTGCAGCCGTAACATGAGAGGTTTCAGGGTTAAAGTCATCAAAAGGTCCATACACGTTGGTTGGCCTTATAACAATTGTGGTCATTGGGTTTTCTAATTTTTCCCCATACATCCGACACATTATTTCTCCGAACCTCTTCATCCAACCAACAAAATAATACGATTCGTAAGGATCTCCATCAAACATTTCAGATTCAGTTACCGGCCTATCACCAGTAGGCGGATATGCAGCGCTGCTGCTAATCCATAAGAATTTTGAAACTTTGCTCTCGTACGCAGCATGTAGAATTTGGGAATTCATTACAACATTTGGAGTTACATGGCTCAAAGGGCTTTTCTTCATAACTGCAGCACCTGATGTATTTGCCGCGCACATAAATACGTAATCACAATTTTTGACAACTCGATAACAATCATCCAGAGATGTTAAATCTGCTTTGACATATTCAACGCTCGGATTAGGCATACTTGGTTCATTGTCATGTAATGTCCCTCTAACATCATAGCCTTGCTTCACTAACTGATTTACTAGATTACTTCCAATCAATCCTGTAGCCCCAGCTACCAACACTTTATTTTTATTTGAAAAACTAGACATTTAAAATTACAAAGTTGATCTAATTGACCTAAATCTATTCCTTAAAATAATTAACTTTACTTAGATGCTCTGACTGGTTTTCTTGATACCATTTCCAAGTTTGTGTTAACCCATCCAGCAGGCTGGTGGCAGGGCTATATCCCAACAATTTACTAGCTTTAGATATATCCATTGTTCTGGTTGAAAAACCAGAAGATTTATTAGTATCAAATACATATTCGAAATCAATGAAGCTATTAAGGGTTTCAACTAATTCTTTAATTGAACATGGTTTACCACTTCCAAGATTAACAAATCCGGAATTTGTACCATAATACATAGCCAATATCATTCCAAAAGCTACATCTTTGCTGAATGCAAAATCTCGAATTGCTGATCCATCCCCCCAGACAATAAGGGGCTTTTCTCCAGAATTAATTCTTGACATCAATGCCGGTATAACCATGGCGTTCTTAGCATCAAAGTTATCACCGGGGCCATAAACGTTTGATGGCCTAACCACTGAAAAATTTTCCAACCCATACTCTTCTCGATATGCTTTAATTTGAAATTCTGCAATACGTTTTGCCCAACCTGGATAAAGATCCATTGGCGGTTTTTCAACAGTGTCTTCAGATTCTTTGAATACATCTGATTGAGCATATGCACCAATAGAGCTTGTATATAACACTTTAGTAGCGCTACTTAATCTTGCAGCCTCTAACAAATTTGTATTCATCATCAAAAGTGGAACAAAAAAACTTGCAGGCTTAGTCTTTGTTACATCTACAGACCCTTTTATTCCTGCAAGGTGAAATATGTATTCAACTTCAGTACAGATTTGTTTACAAAATTCAAAACTGGTTAAATCACCATATATATGTTTAACCCTACTATCCAAATCGATCTTGTCTAGCGAAACAATATGAACATTCGCCTGTGCATTGACAAGAATTTCGACTAGTTGCCTACCAATCAATCCAGTGCCGCCGGTAACGACTACTTGTTTGTTTTTAAAAGTTGAAAGAATCTCTTTATCAATCACAGTTTTTCTCGCTCATTCTAAGTTCTTGATTAATACAACGTTTATAATTTTTATTAGTTACCATCTTCTATTCTTGGTTTTAATAGCCAATATAAGAATTGAATTACAGTACATTGTTAATCCATAAAATAAATATATTAGATTCCTAGTCCATCTAAGAGGTGTTTTTGCCAAACTAATTAGATTAATCTTGCCCATTGACCAAAAAACTCAAGCCGGCGAAGGGGTTATCAGGTAACGATATATTTAGCACCAAACAATCCATGTGGGTTGATAAAATTAGCATATGCTCCGTTCTTTGCTATATAAATTTTGAGACTTTAAATTACTCGACAATGAAGTACGAAGTGCGAGATGTAAAGGGAGATCGCTGTAGTCGTATGTTACGGAGACCTACTGTCTCTGCTAAGGCTATTGTCTCACCGGGAGAATCATGATCATTAAGCTCATCAAACGCTACAATACTACCTTTAACTAACCGGTCTTTTATTATCTCGAGACAGGCTTTAGTTGGCTCATAAATATCTAAATCAAAGTAGGCCATAGCTACGATCGTTTCTGGCTTTCGTTTCATATAGGCTGGTAGTTCAATACAAACGTCTCCTGCGATTAAATCTACTTTAGATATATGGCCAGCAGGATTATCTTTTTCATGACAACGCAAAACTTTCTCTAGGTAACCTGGATAATCATCTGAAACTGCAAGATTATTTGGTCTCATCATTTCTTGAGACCCGTCTTCGGGTGCTACTGAAGGAAAGCCAGTAAATGTATCACAAGCTATAACCCTACGATGTCGATTAAAGGGTTCATATATTCCACGTAAGGCAGTAAAAATTGCAGCGTTTTGCCCCCAACGAGTGCCAAAGTCAAAAATACTACCATGCACGTCTGTTATTTTGCTATATAAAAGATTCATAAACAAAATTCGGGATAAATTTTTCGAATTGATAAATAAACCTAGATTTGCCAATATCTCATCATCATTTATTGGATGGTTCTTATATAAATCAAGAAGTTCGGACCGTACATCTTGTTCTTCTTCACTAGAATAGTTCCATAAACCGGACTTATTTTCTTGACGTTTTTGTTTTTTCATTTTCTTTCACTCTCGCAGAACAGCTTTAATTGGAACGCTCCAACCCTTTGCGATAATCCATGCCCAATACCTAATTCTACCCTCAATCAGCTCATATCTATATCTTTTTGACCCTTCCAATTTTTTAACTCTGATAGGTTTCAGTATACCTGCATCCATAGTTTCAGCTAAAGATAGGGGACTTGGCACATACCCTTTTTTATTATTGATAGCATCTTCTAGAGTTGTGTAAACCTCGCGATCTTCAGCGACTGACACCTGAATGTCTCCTGTTGGAATTGTAATTTGCGTAGAAATACAAGCCTCAGAAATTTCATCTATATCTTCTCGCGGAAGAACCGTTTCCCCTGCTATTGCATTTTGTTGTAAATGCTCTGGATTTGCCGACTTTGGAATTACTATTACATTGGGTTGAGATATTAACCATCTTAAAGCAGTTTGAGCTTGATTTAAGCCATGTTTCTCTGCGATTTTTGCTAACGTTTCCTGAGCATTCTTATTATTGACAATGGTTCCCTTATCTAATGGACTGTACCCAATTAAAGTCAAATCATTCTCTACGCAAAAAGGAATATGTGTGTCTTCAGCACTTCGATCAAAAAGATTGTATTCCATTTGTATAGAAGCCAATTTTATATTGTTTAAAGCATCATATGATTCAAAAATTTCGTGCATAGAAAAATTGGATACTCCAATATGTTTTACTTTCCCTTGCTCAACAAGCAGGCTCATTGCTTCCATAGTTTCAGAGATAGGAATATCACTATTACGCCAATGAACTTGATACAAATCAATATGATCTGTCTGAAGTCGCATCAAACTTCTTTCACACGATAAAATTAAATCCTTCTGTCCAGTATTTTGTGGCGAGACCTTAGTAGCTATAAAGACGTTGTTTCTAAAATTTCTAACAACCCTACCTATCAATTTTTCCGATAAGCCATCCCCATATATTTCAGCAGTATCAATAAAATTCATGCCCAAATCAATACCAGTAGCAAGGCCACGTTCCAATTCAGGTATAGAGTAAGTTTGTATTGATGAATTCGTTGGAATTAAATCGCATCCCTGACCAATAGAAGAGACTTTTTGATTACCGGCAAACAATTTAGTTATCAATATCGGACCTGATAATCACTTAATTTATAGATCTTTTCAATCAAATAAAATTGCATCGTTTTAGTTTGAATGCTATACATCTCTTAGAATGGCCCTTTAAACCTCCGCTCATGGCTATAAAACTCCTCGTCATCCAGATCTGTTGGACTCAACCCTAGTTTATTTTCTATGGCTCGAATAATATCTATAGCATTGGGGTAGAATTCATTTTCTAACACTCGTCCAGTTGGACATGGAGTATGAGCGAAGCCTATCCTAGTTATTGGAGATTTAAGTCGTTTAAAACTCTTTTCATACACCCTAGTTGCTACCTCAGCACTGAAGCCATAATCCAGCCAATCAATGTCAGCAACAATACAATGTCGAGTCTTGTTAACAGATTCAACTATCAATGAATCATCCAAAGGAGTTATTGTGCGTGGGTCAACTATCTCAACACTCACGCCTCGTCTACCTAGAACCTCTGCAGCCTTGAGCGCTTCAATGTTCATCCATGAGGTAGCCACGATAGTGATATCCTCTCCTTGCTGAATAACCTTACTTTCTCCTATAGGAATCGTGAATGGTTCCTCTGGCACATCCTCTTCTGCCCAATATAGCCACCTATGTTCTATAAAAACAACAGGGTTATCGTCACGAATAGCTGATGTCAATAACCCCTTAGCATCTCTAGGTGTAGTAGGCATAACTACTTTTAAACCTGGGATATGAGCCAACCATGAATGTAAAGTCTTACTGTGCTGATAGCCTTGCCCCCAACCTCTTCCAACGACCACACGTATCACCATAGGTACGCTTTTATTTCCACCTGTAGAATAGGCATATGTTGAAATCATATTAACCAGTTGATTCATAGCCAATAATAAGAAATCCACCCTTATATGAATATGTATAGGCCTCATGCCTCCGATTGCAGCGCCTAGACCAAATCCAGTCATTGTCTCCTCACAAAGAGGTGTGTCGAAACACCTATCTGGACCGAATTGCTCTAGAAGACCTGCAGTACTACCAAAAATTTTCTTGTGATCGGGAACACCTATTCCGTAAACGAATACAGCGGGATCTCGTTCCATTTCCTGGCGAGTAGCCTCCAGCAGTGCATCACAAAAGCTAAGCTTTCTCATAGAAAACTCCTTTATAAAGATCTTCCGGGTGTGGAAAAGGAGCCAATTTAGCAAGTTTTATACTATTGCGGATTTTTTTCTCTATCTTTGATTCTACTGATTCTATTTCCTGTACCGACATGCCTTGGTCAATTAGCCTTTGCCTCTGAGTTAACACACAGTCACGTTTAAACCATTCTTCGTACTCAGATCGCTCCCTATATCCAGCATCAAAATCTTCATTAATGCCAACATGCTCCAGATACCTATAACATTTCAAGTATAAAAACACAGGCTTTGCCTTGGTGTTAATAATATTCATTGCCTGCTTGGTAATATCATATATATGCTCAACATCAGTTGTGTCTGCTTGAATCACATCACATTCATATCCGTTCACTTGATCTACAATGGATCTATATCCTTGGCGGTTTTGAGATTCAGTATGCACAGCTAAGCCATTATCTTCACAAACAAACAATACAGGAAGTCGCATTAAACTGGCCAAATTTAAGCTTTCCCAAAAAGTACCTTCATCCATTGCTCCATCTCCAAAAAACACACATGAAATACGGCCATTGTCTGCAACTTTGTTGGCAAATGCTAAACCTGTTGCTGGTGAAAGTACACTTGCAACAATCGCGGATGCAGTCATATGTCCTTTATCTGGATCTGAGATATGCATAGAGCCGGCCTTACCACCTGCCGTTCCAGTTACCTTTCCATACATCTCAGCAAAGAACTTGTCAGTATCTTGTGTTTTGGCTAAGAATGCAGCATGTGTACGATAAGAAGTCCAAATCTGGTTCTCCTCACCGAGCGCATGACACACACCCACTGGAATTGCCTCCTGGCCCATAGACATATGCATAGGAGTCTTCATCTCGTCTTCCATATAATGCTTGATAATATACTCTTCTGATAACCGAGCTAAATATAGAATTTTATAAAGGCTAATACTAAGGTCAGGGTTTATTTGATTGCTCTGTTTTGTAATCATTTTTATTAACTCATTGACTTATTTTTTATAAACAAATTTGTAAGCGATTTATACCTGTAAAAACTTATGTATCTTGGTTGCTTTGTGCCAAAATCCAATAGCTGACATTTGATTAAACTCTCCGGACATTACCATTTCTGTAAAATCAGTAAAGCTAACTAAAATAACTTCCATATCAGCTTCTACTGCGTAATCTGAGACTTTACTAGCCCCTAATCCTAAAAATCCATATTGCTGAGGTATATATCTGTTCAGCATGATCTTTCCAATTCCAAGGTTTATTAGTTCATTACATTCATAACCTGTTTCTTCTAAAAGTTCCCTTTCGGCCGCTTTAACTGGAACTTCACCCTCAGCAATAAATCCAGCAGGCAACTCTAATGTGTAACCCTTGACCGAATGACGATATTGTTTAACTAAAACAATTTCATCATCCTCAGTGATTGGCAAAATAATTACACTGTTGGGTCCATCTATTAAGTAGTATGGTTTGTCACTCGATCCACAATTAACTTCGGACCTTACTATATTGAACCATTCAGTTTGAAATTCGATTTTTATACCTACCTCACTTGTACCCATGAATTAAATAATCTGTTAATTGTTATAGATAATTTCGGTGCCATTTGATTCGAAGGATATAGACGAGATCGTGCAGTCAGACAAATTAGATGCTAGTTGTTCTTGCTTATTTTCTGGAACAAAAAGCAACATAAATCCTGACCCTCCTGCCCCAAGAAGTTTACCGCCAATTGCACCCGATTCCATAGCACGATTATAGATATCATCCACTCGTTTGCTGGTTATATTACTCGCTAACTGTTTCTTCAAAGACCAAGCCTCATTCAACAAATCCCCAAAATCATCGATTGGAGAGTCACTCGATAAAATGTTGGTGCCTCGAGCAACCATGTCTCTTAAGTTAATCAGTAAACTGGTATTGGAATTTACATTCTCTAACATCTTGGCTGCAACTTCAGAGCTAATACGGCTTGCACCGGTAAACACCAACAATAACTTAGATTGCAAGCTATCAAGTCTAGCTTTAGATATTTTAAGCGGTTCGACTTTAAAATCACTACCGCCAGTGAATTTAATTACATTAAATCCTCCATACGCAACAGCGATTTGATCTTGATAACCTACATTTTCCTTCAGCCTATAGTGCTCCAAGTCTATTGCCTTAGTCGCTAAATCAAAATTAGTTGGATTCTCACCTCTTAAATGTAATAAACAATTAATTAAGCCTACAGAAAAAGACGAACTTGATCCTATCCCAGCTCTCGCAGGCAAGTCACCGACATGGTGGATATTTAAACCTGTATTGTCATCAAACTTCAGCATTCTTAATCCCTCTCTAACAGCAGGGTGTAGTATTTCTGAAATTGATGAAACTGCCTCAATATGTGACCATACAACGCTATGTTTGGTCTCAAAAGCAGTATCGCGGTAATCAGCCATAATGTAACAAGATTTATCGATCGTAGTTGACAACACTTGACCATCATTATCTTGTAACCAGAGAGGATAGTCAGTTCCTCCTCCAAAGAATGAAACTCGATATGGTGTTTTACTTATTATCATGATTTAACAGTGGAGAAAAATTGTTCTGCCGCAAAGAACGTTTCCGGTGTTCCGATATCAATGAATTTACTATCAGATATGTATCCATTAAATCCATCACCAATAAGACCGGGAAATATATCTCTTTCCAAAGAAACTGTTTCATTTTCTTTGATTTGTTCTAATACTGATCGGTTAATAACATACATACCTGCATTCACTAGGCCTTCAATATTTTCTATTTTCGATTTTTCATTGAAAGATTTAATCAATCCTGATGAATCTACTACAACAGACCCGTACTGTGTACTATCTTCAACTCTAACAAGCAACATCGTTACGAACGACTCAGATTTAACATGAAACTCCAATAAATCTGATGGGTTTATATCGGTATATGAGTCACCATTTATAACTAAAAAGCATTCTGATTGAGACTTAGAACATGCCAATTTTAATGCGCCTCCTGTACCCAAAGGTTGAGTTTCAGTTACAGTAATAATATCGAAATTTGGATTTTCGATATTAGCAACATAATCAATTACTGTTTCAGAACGATATCCAAGAGATAATATAATCCTATTTATCCCTGCTTTAGTTAGCTGGCTAATTAAAATATCAATTAAAGCTAGATCTCCGATAGGAGTAAGTACTTTTGGTAAATCTGGTTGAACAGACTTTAATCTAGTTCCTAATCCTCCACATAGAATTATTGCATCAGGAATCTTATATGCGTCCATACTTCACTTCTTCACGCCAATAATCCAGCATATCTTGCAATGTTTGTTCATAAGATATTGATGGCTCCCATCCTGTAGCCTGAACAAATTTTGAGGAGTCTGGGATCTGTAAAGTCACATCTGCTGGTCTTATTAATTTAGGGTCTTGCTCTACCTTTACATCATTTTTAACTGAGCTCATATTTAACAATAAATCGAGCATATCTTTGATCGTCATAGTCCTATTACCACCAATGTTATATACCTCACCCGGATCACACTTATCCACCAGCATCCAGTAAGCTTTCACAGTATCTCTTACATCGCAAAAAGTTCTAACCGAATCCAAGTTACCTGTTTTTAAAACTGGCTTCTGTTGGCCTTGTTCAATTCTTGCAAGTTGTAATGCAAAAAATGAGTCTACAAAAACCTCGCCTCTTCTAGGCCCACTATGTGTAAACATACGACTTCTAATTGTTTTCAACTCGTAGGCCTGGTGATACATATAAGCCAGCATGTCCTCTCCGACTTTACTAACCGCGTAAGGGCTGACTGGATTCAAATCAGTGGATTCATTTATCGGTATCTGTGATTTGTCTACTTGACCATATACTTCTGACGAACTACAAACATGTATTACAGGATCAATTTTAGTAATTCTAATAGCTTCTAAAAGATTAGATGTGCCTACAACATTGGTATTAATTGTGTCTGCAGGAGCAGTGTAGCTGCTACTAACAAATGATTGCGCCGCTAAATGAAAAACTATTTCTGGTTTGACTTGATCAAATATTGTGATCAATGAGGATAAATCGTTTAAATCACCGTCAAATAAAGTAACTTTATCTTCTATGTTAGAAATGTTATTTCGGGGACTCCTCCATCGCTTAATCCCATACACTTCATGCCCAGATTGCTCGTTTAAAAGATATTCAGCTAAGTGACTTCCCACAAAACCGGTTATACCAGTTATTAATACTCTCAATTATTCCCCTCCACTGTCACGAACTGACAAAATTGGATTGCTTGTTGGCCAACTAATATTTATTGCAGGATCATCCCAAAGGTAAGTAAATTGCGATGCACGTTCATAATANGTTGACTGCTTATAGTGNAAGATNGCTCTATCACTTAAAACCAAGTGTCCATTTCCNAACCCAGGNGGAATCAACACTTGTTCTCTGTTTACATCCGAAAGTTCAAAAGANTCCCATTGCAGAAATTGNTTGGAATCTTTTTTACAATCAACGACTACTAAATAAAAACGTCCATAAAGGCATGAAATCAATTTCCAAGTTGTTGAATCACCATGTATCCCTCTTAAAACATTCTTATTAGATGTAGATATATCATCTTGTTTGAAATCCACCAATATCCCGGCATTTTTATAAATTTCTTCGTTATACAACTCAATATAACTACCCCGAAAATCTTCAAATATAGTAGGTGGTTTAATCTGCAAAACTCCTTGTAGCTTCGTTTCGGTTATATTTAATTCTATTTGCTTTTGAGGTTGTTCTGATTTCATTAACACGGTCCTTTAGATTCATCTATTTTTGGTGATTCTCGAACATCTGGTTCCCAATTTTCATTTTCGTTTTTCAATTAAGTAATACCTTGAACTTTATGAAATAATGTCATGAAACATCAGCGACAATTTTCTCTATAATTGCTTTAAGATGACCAACGTCACTTTCATCATATTTGCTTAACGCCCTACCTTCGATTGAAGAATTTCTAAGCTCCTGCATATTGGCAGGCTTTTTTACTGCCGAAAACTCGTACCTTCTGTTAGCTCTTTCTATTAAAACGTCAGGGTATTGATAAAGTTTATAGAGAGAGTAAGAATTAATTCCCATTAATGCTGCTGTTGCCGAACTATTCGAGGCTACTGAGTATGCAGCCTTAATCGAAGTCCTGTCCCTAGCAAAAAGCATTTCAGATGTCATCGGTTCCTTAAGAACCTCAAATCCGGCTAAATCAAAGTGTATCGTATCCTCTCTTGGATGTGGTTTGTAATATAACTGTACATCTTGATTTAAGTAGCAATCAGAAAGAACCGATAGAATCTGATTTGTAGTTTCTATGTATGATTCCTTGGTTATCTCTCCAAACTGGCTTGTCGGTCCCAAAGCATGGCCTGCAAACAAAATGTAAGGCTTTTTGTTCTTTTCCAGCTTTGAAAAACCATCGATGATTGGATATTTAAGTTGAATGAAATCTTTACGTGTAGACCACTCATTAGAATACACAATAAATCCATCGAAATATTTACTTTCTTTATAAAATTTCCGATTAGAAATAATATGCCCATCCATACTTACCTTCACCATAGGGGCACCCAAAAGACCATAAATATTAGTTAAAAACCACATCAAACCCCAACTAGTGTATTTTTTATGAATATCCCGAGCAATTCCCGCTCGAAATATTTGGACCCGTTTGTTTTCTGATCGTATTTTCTTTAAAAGCAGCCTTGAACTTAGTGAAGTGTCAGTTAAATCTGTAAATAGAAACATACTAGGTTCATTAAACTTAATTTCGGATAATTGATCCAGCAATTTACTGACATCTTCTACTCGTTTCCTAACATTTTTAATTGCTAACGTATTTGCCCAATTACTAGTTTGAGCTGTTTCGCAATATTTCAGTTCAAGAACTTCATCATAACCACTAGTAAAATCTGAATGATCTATTAAATCGAGATGAGGGTTATCCAACAATATTAGTTTTTGATTAAGATGCGGGAAATATAAGCGTAAAAAGTTACTCATTCCTTTGAACAAAGCAAGATGAGTAAAGTGGCCGCATACAAAGTAAGTAGTGAAATCCATATATTTATTTTCTATTTGCCGAGCAAACTTTAACTAAACCCCTTAATACTAATTGGATATTTACCATACTGTCCTACCGCCATCAATTGTTAAACAAGATCCGGTCATATATCTAGAAGCTTCAGAACACAGGAACACTATTGCAGATTTGTATTCACTGGGTTCAGCCATCCTTCCCATAGGGATCAACTCTGATAATTTATTAACAAACCCTATGTCTTGATTATCAAATATGCCACCAGGGCAAAGAGCATTTACTCTTATACCCTGATCTGCCCAATAAACTGCAAGATACTTTGTCAGCGCGACTAGTCCGGCTTTAACCACGGAGTAGCTGACTGGTTTCACTGGCTGCATGTCTTCTGATAACCCTTCAACACGATATATTCTTTGATCAGGCGCAATCAAAGCAAGATCTGAAGCTATATTTATAATTACCCCATGTTTATTTTCCTTCATGTGGTTGCCAAAAATTTGGCTACACAAAAAAGCTCCAGTTAAACCAACATCTAAATCCCTGTTCCAAACATCCGTAGAAAAATCTTCAAACCTTGACCATTCTTTGCTATCGTCAGATTTATTACTTACCGATGGGTTCAAGGCTGCGTTATTAATCAAAACATCTACTCGTCCATGCACATTGGTCAATTGTTCTAATGCCGCAGCAATTGAGTTTGATGAGGTGACATCCAATTCCACAAGGTCACCTTTTATACCAGTATTTTTATGAATCTCGTCCAAAATACCAGCAGCTGGGCCTAAATCAATATCTCCTATAACTGGGATTGCACCAAATTCAGCTACTGCTTGAGCATGAGCTCTACCCAGCAAACCTGAACCACCTGTTATAACTACTACTTTTCCAGTGATGTCAAAATTATTTCTCAATCTGTCTTTCCTTTTTGCGCAATGTAGGAATTAAAATCGGCTACTTTTCTAAAAACTGGTTTAACTGGCTCTCCTTCGATGAAACTTCTTAATGAGACATTGCTATCTATTGCTTTACGAAGAGATTTAAGTGTTAAATCATATGCATTAAGAGTAAATTCTATGTCCTCTAATTTGTGAGCCCAACTAAGGGAATGGTAGGCCGTCCATAAAACTCCATGTCTTATCAACTCTTGCTGCATATATGACTTAAGCTCTAAAGTTTCAAATTTGCCTTTGCCATCTATGGCAATTATTGACCGACATGGATATCCAATACACTCAACTAAGTCAGAAACGCTGTGGAGTTCAGCTAATTTATTGAACTCATTCTTTAAAATCGTTCCCATCTTGTTTAAATGAGCTGGTACGTTTTCATTTTTGATTTTAGGAATACATGTTTTAGCTGCGGCCAAGCCTAAACATTCTCCTCCATAAGTAAAAGAGAAAAATGTCTTCTCAAGTGAAAACATATAATCTTTTTTGCCTACAATCGCTGACAACGGAATACCATTCGATATTCCTTTAGCTAAAGCCGTAAGGTCTGGAGTTACACCGGTTAGCTCCTGAGCTCCTCCAACGGCAAATCGAAAGCCTGTAATTACTTCGTCAAAAATTAGTAATGCTCCATTATGATGCGCTAGTTTTTTAACCTCTTCTAGGAAATTATCTTGCGGCTCAAGAACTGTTAGAGGTTCCATAATTACACATGCAACCTCTCCAGGATTTTCATCAAATACTTTTTGCAAGCTATCTAAATCGTTATAAGCAAATGAATGAGCCAATCCCTGATTAAATTCAGGAATACCACTATTTAAATCAGTGTTTGCAATATACCAATCATGCCAGCCATGATAACCACAATAAGCCACGTGATCTCTGCCAGTAACTGCTCTTGCTATACGAACAGCGACCGTTGTAACGTCGGCTCCATTTTTTCCAAATCTAGCCGCCTCAGCCGACGGGACATTTTCTATAAGCAATTCAGTTACATCAACTTCAAGCTCATTCATCATACTGAAAGTTGAGCCTAGATCCAATTGATCTATAACAGCACGATTAACATCAGGATCGGCATAGCCAAGAACCAAAGGCTGATTTGCCATTATGTAATCAAGATATTGGTTGCCATCCACATCCCAAACCTTGCATCCGTTTCCTTTAGCTAAGTACTTTGGAGCAAACCCATCAACAAACTGAGTAACACCCTTACTGAACGTCTGAGATCCGGCTGGAATTATATCTTTCGCTCGTTCATATATTTCGTTTGATCGAACAATCTTTGGCTTATTAGATCTCATATATTTGCACCTGTGTATTTATATTGTCTGCACCAATCGTCCAAGTCCTGCTCAGTATCCACCTCTATTAGTTTGGCAGACGTTTCATCACTCAAAAACATTGGCACAGTTGATTTCCCTATAAGTTCACTGTTTAAACTATTTAATTCATCTGATGCAAAACAACATACATAATGATAATGCTCCCATGCATCAGGCTTATCTTGTCTTCTATAAACATCGTTATCAATATACTTTGTCAATGTTTTATCTTTTTTATATAACCATGAATCGTAAGGATGTGTTTTTGCTTTTATGAAACTACAAACACTTCTTGCTTTATCAACTTCAACGAGCTTCTTGCTAATTAGAAAATCTTCTAACGATCTATACAAAACGGTCAGATAAAAAAGCCAAATATGCGCATTAAGTTTATTGTCAGGGCCAGTTAAATAATCTTGCAAAACAGCTTTTATAGAGACATCATCTGATGCTAAAGATTCTGGTCGTACGTGAACCGAATAGCCATTTTGTGATGCAAGTTCATTTATAACGGGATCATCAGTTGAAACAATCACTTCATCAAACCAGTCAATCTGATTTATGAAATTTGCTGTGTGACTAAACAAGATTCTGTTTTTGAACTTAAACCCTTTACTACCCTTACGAGCTGGAATAAATGCGACGTGTTTAGACATAATACAAATCAACTTCGAAACTTAAATTTTTATGGGCTAGGATAAATATGATCAAAATCCTTTCTAGTCATTGCAAAACTTATTACATCTCGAAATTCACCCTTATGATGAATTGATTGCCTAAGCACCCCCTCATTTATCATTCCCGCTTTTTCATTACTTTTTATAGAAGGAACATTGTCAGTAAAAACCACAGTAGAAACCCTGTTCAACTTAAGTCGTAAAAAACAATGAAATAGAATCAGTTTTAAGACTTCGCTACCAAACCCTTTTCCTCTATATTTCACGTTGCCAATAAACCTGCCATATGAACATTTAGAATGGTTGTAGTCTATAGAACTTATTCGCGCGTTTCCTATATACGTATCGTCTTCTTTTACACAAATTGCAAACATTTTTGCTTTAGGCATTTGAGAATTTTCTAGATAATTTTCCAGATCCTTTTCAGTCAGTTTTTTGCTTTCTTGTATAGAAGTTAATTCAGACGATGTGTCCGGGTTATTAACCCAATCCAGCCATCCTTTACCAATATCTTGGATCTCTAGAGGCCGCAAATAAACTAACTCCCCTATCTCTTCAGGATTAATCAAGTGGTTTTCCTTTCATATTTACCCTGTCCATTTCACTTCATAATTCAATGTTTCAGCTAAGCCGTTTATTAGCTTTTTTTAGCCTAGTCAATAAAAATCTCATGTTATCTGTCGCATAAGACATGTACGACCTGTCTCTAAATGTTTCTAATATTAACGGTCCTGAATATGCTACTTTTTTCAACGATTTTAAAGCTAGATCAAAATTAACGTCACCTTGGCCTAGAGACACGTTCGGACCGCCCACTTTGCGATCTTTGATGTGAACCCCATATATCGTGGATCCTAGCTGTAAAATTTCATCTTCTATCGAATATCCCATAGCGACCGAGTTCCCCATGTCAAAATTAACTCCGATTGATGGATGCCCGATTGAATCTATCCAATTTTTTAACTCGCCTGACGGTAAATCGGACTCGATCGCCAATTTAAGATTTTGCTTTTTCGCAATATCGAGAATTGGCTTCAAGGCTTTACCCCACTGGTTAGATTGAATATGTGTTTTTTGTATTTTTAAGGAATTTTGTTCTATCAAAGGAATTACTAGACATTTTGCTCCAATTTCGATACTACCAATAATTAATTTCTCCAACATATGAACAGCTGAGTTGGATAATTGTGAATTATCTGTAATAAAACTTTTCTCTTTTAATATATCGGCACATACAGTTAGGTTAGAAACATCAAATCTTGACTGGAGGGCTTTAATACGTTTTATTCCTGTTTGTTCAAAAATAGGATTATTTTCCCATGATTCCAAATCCACAAGCCATTCAATAGAATCAAACCCCAGTTCAGCTGCCAAACCATATTCCAACTCCCAGGTTTCACTGGGAAAATATTGCTGCTTCCCCAATAACGATGGGGAAAGTCTTCCTTGCATAATGCCAATCGAATGAGACATTTTATTGTTCTAATCTTTAATTACATATGCCGTTGGAGTTACAGCATTAGGAACGCTTTGTATGCTCACTTGCTTTTCATCGAAAAATTCATCAACCGCATCTGACTCTCCCCAACCTCTAACACCATATTCATCGAGAATTATTACACCATTTCTACTCACAACTGGATAAAAAGCTTCTAGTACGGCCTTAGTGCCGGAATAAGTGTCTAAATCTAGATGCAACATCGACACCCTAAATCCTGGGTTTTTCTGCACGTACTCCGCTGCAGTTTTAACGACATCTCCCTTTACTAATTCAACTTTTTCACTTAACCCCATATTAGAAACTTGTGACATCAGCCAGTCAGGATCAATACCTTCATAGTTTGATTCATCAACGTATTTCTCAGCACTCGGTTTTTCGTATTCAACCAAGCTTTCAGCAAATCCATCAAATGTGTCAAAGCCTATAATCCTCTTTTGTGAAGCTGGACTATAAATTTCTAATAACTTGAGCCAATACATCAAACCCGTTCCTTTAAACACTCCACACTCTACAACGTCACCGGGTACATTTAGTGATTTCCTGAATAGATCATACCTAGTGATTAGCTTACGTATTCGAGTAATATCTGAACTTAATAGTAAGTTGTTGTAGTGATCCCATAGTTCATTTTCGGATTTGGAATTAAAAACCTTTTCGTTACTTTTTGGCAAGTTAATCGGCCGCCTTATCAACAAATAATGTGTTATTTCTCCGCAGTTTTTCGATAACAGGTAATTCACTATCAAAGACGATTTTATTGCCATCGCCTTTTGCGCGTTCCCATAAACGGATATATTCACACATGGTTTCCAAGCCTTTAACACCGAGGCTCGCAGCTTGATCAGAACCCCACATGGCTCTATCAAGGGTTATATGTCTTTCAACAACGGACGCTCCGAACACTGTAGACATTACCGTGGTAATCATTCCTGTCTCATGACCACTATATCCAATTGGAGCATCAAATTCAGATTTAAAACTTTCAATCACTTTTAAATTTAGTTCTTCTGTGGTTGCAGGATATGTTGAAGTACAATGCAAAAGCACATACCGATTTCCTATATGTTTTTCAACAATCCTTATTGCTTCACGAATCTCTTCCATAGTGCTCATTCCAGTCGAGATTATCAAAGGCTTGCCTTTAGCTGCGGTATGGTTCAACAAATCTCTGTCGGTAATCGATGCAGATGCAATTTTGTAGCATGGGGGATTAAATTCATCTATAAAATCTACACTCTGCTCATCCCAGCATGATGCAAACCACATGATATCTAAGTCTTTGCAATACTTATTTATTTCGGAATACTCATCCATTCCAAACTCGAGACCGTTTTTCAAATCTCCGTTGGTCTCTCCAAATGGATTAGGTCTTGGAGTTGCCAGTTCTTCAGCTGTATAGACTACATTAACCGTTCTTTTCTGAAATTTGACCGCATCAGCACCGGCTTTAACTGCAACGTCTATGAGACCTTTTGCCAAATCAATATCACCATTATGATTAATCCCGATCTCAGCAATAATGAAACAAGACTGATTTTCCCCAATAACTTTGTTTCCAATAGTAACGGTAGGAGACGTATTCTTATTATTACCTGGGTCATTCATCAGTTATTAATTTACCTATATGCATGTAATACTCATCTCAGTTCAGATCTAATCAAGTCACATAAAATATGAATGATTGTTCCGTGTGCCTCCTGTATCCGCGGAGTACTGGTAGAAGGAATCGATATTAAATAATCAGTTACACCAGATAATTCACTAATATTTTTTCCTGCAAGCACAGAGGTAATCATCCCCTTATCTTTAGCTATTTTCAATCCTTTAACAATGTTTTTTGAGTTACCACTAGTGGTAATGCCAATAGCTATGTCCCCTTCCACACCTATTGCTTCTATCTGCCGTTCAAATATCGCATCGTATCCGATATCGTTTGAAATCGCAGTGATTACAGAACTGTCTACTGTAATTGCAATAGCGGGAAACGATCGTCGCTTATCTACGTAAGTCCCAACCATTTCAGCTGCCATATGTTGAGCATCTGCAGCACTACCTCCATTACCGAAAATCAATACTTTATGTCCTGACATAACCGATTTTGCCAATATAGTTCCAAAGTCAATAATGCCATCTAAAATATCCGTGTCTTCTAGTATGAGGTTTTTTAATTTTGCTGAATCAATTAAACCGTCTTTAACAGTTTTTAGCTTGAGGTTTCTTGATTCCATATTAGTCATTGTCTTGTCTATCCAAAATTACTTCTTGTGGCATATCTCTATTTTCTACCCAATCAACTGGATGTATTGATTTGTCATCTATGTATATATCAGCATGAGGCTTACCCAATATCAGTTTATGGAATTTAACACCCCATCCTTTTAATTGAGCTTCAGTAAATTCATTCCAATCTATACCTGAAGTCGACCCTCGAGCTGTAAAGAATGATATACCGTGTCCAGAATCATATAATTGGTTCACTTTATCTATCATAAATTGCCTCGGTATGGCTTTCTGATATTCTCCATTTGTATTGCTACAAATTGTTCCATCTATATCAAAACAGTAGTCCAATTTAAACTTTCTCCATAATTACTTTAAGTCTATAAATTCCCATTTTAATGGCAACAGCAATGCTCCTTTTCTAGAGCCTCCTACTGTTTGACCAAAAGGCTGTCCATTTATAACTTGAAAACTTATATCTCGCCTGTCGGTGGCGTCAGATGATAATGCAGCGTAAGCACCCAAGCGATAAATGCCCGCATTATAAACATCAGCTGGCAGCCTTAGTTTAACTACATAAGAACCAGGTTTCCTCCACTCAAATTTTTGTTCTAAATCATTGGTTTGTGAATCACCTAAAATAGTATCGTCTGACGTATACATGACGCAGCCTAAATAAGCATCTTGACGCTTTTCACGAACCTCAATCTCCATTTCAAGATCAATCGGATACTTGTTATTGAAACTGTAAGAAGGTTTTCCTATTTCATTTAAAAGCCTAATCCTCTTGATTTGAATGGTTTTAGATGGGTCATTATCGAAATATTGATCAATTGCTTGTGAGTTAAATGCATCGGTAGTTTCCGAATTAGATAAATATTCATTAATTGCTGTATCAGGGTCACTCTTTAAGCTTATCTCACCACCTTCTAGTAAAATCACCTCAGAACATAGACGCCTAATTGCACCCATGTTATGACTAACAAAAATAACCGTTTTGCCATCTGTAGCCTGTTCATCTAATTTACCCATACACTTCCTTTGAAACTCAACGTCACCTACTGCTAATACTTCATCCACTATCAATATGTCCGGTTCCACATGTGCGGCTACAGAAAATGCAAGCCTAACTTGCATTC
>PAAV01000060.1 GCA_002699485.1 Chloroflexota bacterium
ATGTAAGACAGCCTGAGGTATTTTCTCCAGATGCTAAGTACATGATAAGAACTATTTTGGTTGCAAAAAGGGGAGAAGCTCCAAATCTGTTGGAAACTGTTCTTGAGATGGCAGATTCATCTAAAACGATGGACCCTCTTGTTTCTGTTCCAATGTTTGGTAGTCCTGACGTAGTGCGAATAGTTAACGGAATAAACTCACTTGAGGATGTCAACAGCATAATTGCTGAGGTAAATGGCGAAAGCTTTGCACCTTTTAGAAGCAAGGTTTCCTCGTTGACAGTGAGAATGTTTAGAACTCTAAGTCGTATTGCTTATAGGACGGGTTCCTAGCCAGATAGGAAACGGCCAAATCTGAAATATCCTGGAGGTTTTTGATGACAGTGGAATGGATGAACCATACGGGGTTGCCGGTCGCTAATATGGAAAAAGCATTGAGTTTCTATAAGGAATTCTTCGGCCTATCGTTAGATAGGGACAGCGTATTGGAGGGAGAGTTTATTGAAGAGATGACCGGGGTGCCAGGCATTAAAGTTCATATTGCTTACTTGGGAAATGGTGATGATAGGCATTCCGTCGAACTCGTTGAATGGTTGAACCCTCAAGTAAAAATCGAACACAGGGATTTGATAGGTGCACCACACCTTGGCATATTTGTCGATGATGTAGAAAGGCTTTATCAGAAGGCCTTGGACATGGGACTAAAGGTGGCGACTACTCCGGCAACAATAAAGGACGCGGTGCATCCGGCGGCTAAAAAAGTTTGGGTTGTTCAAGATATTGATGGTAACTGGCTAGAAATCATGGAACGGGCCCCGCAAGAATAGGGACTATCCTGTAGATAGTCCTGCGTTTTCCTAAACCTTTAAATTTATCTTCTTTTCTTGTACTAAAACTCATTTCGTTTTTATGTTTTGCTTTATATCATGCACGGAAGATTGGACTATGCATGAATAAATTATCTGGTTTAGGAGTTTCATAATGGCATCTAAAATGCTTACGGGTTCTATGATGTTGGGCGGGATGATATTAGGCTTCATCATGACGTTTTTAGAGACTTCAACTTCGGAAACTGACAGCTTTGCTGTTGTGGCCCAACAGCTTATTGACAGCCCGATGCAGACTGCGCTTTCAGGAACGGTATTTACTATTTCAATATTGGCTACTTTGATTGGTACGGCATACCTAGCTCGTTCCATGCAAGGGGAAAATAGGTCTGGATCCGATATAGCTGGATTGGCTTCAGTTTTAGCCTTTTTGGCGGCTGCAATACTTCTTGTTTCAAGCGGCCTGCAAAATTCTTTGCTTGACACTTCCTATACAGAACGGGGTGGTGACCCCGCTGTTGTTTATGCCATTTCAGAAGGTATAGCGCACAGTTCCTTTTCTTTAATTGGCGCATCCATATTGTTGCTAGGAATAGCAATAGTTAGGCAAAAAAATCTGAACCTCATATTAGGTGCATTTACTGGATTATTCGGACTATTGCTTTTGATAGGTGGAGTAATTCCAGCCGGAGATCCTGGTCTAGATTCAACCACGGCCATAGAGGCTGTAGGTGGGATATTGTGGTTTATAGGGTTCCTTGGTTGGTTTGTCACGACGATGGTAATTGGCGGATTTATAATCAAACAGGCGAGGTCAACCTGAACCTATAGGAACTTCATTAGTATCGGCTTCAGGGGAGCTGTTAGTATCCTAAATGTAGGAGGTATGCTGCGGATCGTGTAAGCTGCCTGACATCGGTTAAATATCTTTAAGTTTATTTGATTTCTTGCATTCTTTATGTGGATTTTTATTAGAGATAATCTGGCTCCTATCGTTTTTCTTGCGATGTTAATTATTGTCCTTATGATTATTCAAAAAGGATACGTGGTGTTAGATAAATATTTTTTGTATTTTCCAAGCGATGAATTGACTCTAACTCCGGTCGATGTAGGCCTAATGTATGAGAATGTTTACTTAACTACTGCAGACGGGGTTGAATTACACGGATGGTTCATACCAGGGGAAACTGAGACCGTACTGATATTGTTTCACGGAAATGCTGGGAACATAAGTGACCGCCTAGATTACCTAAATTTGATGCATACTCACTTAGGCGTTAGCATCTTTATTTTTGACTACAGAGGTTATGGATTAAGTCAAGGATCACCTTCAGAATCAGGTTTGTATTTGGATGCCCAAGCCGCTGTTGAATTCATCAGAGATAAAGTGGGATCGGTAGAAGGTTCTCAGAATTTGCTCCTCTTTGGGAGATCTTTAGGTAGTGCACTAGCTCTTAAAATGGCATCGAAGTATGTGCTAGATGGAGTTATAGTGGAGGCTCCCTTTACTTCCACAATGGCCTTGGCGAAAACCCACTATCCATATGTTCCCGAATTCTTGGTCAAGCTATTTATTGGCGCTAGATATGAATCTGACACAGTAGCAGGAACACTTAATTCTCCCCTCATGGTTATTCATGGCACCAATGACTCGATTGTCCCTATTGAGATGGGGGAAAAGATCTATGATTTGGCTGATGTTAAAAAATCCTTTTACTCTGTTGAAGGAGCTGACCACAACAATACTTATGTCATTGCTGGTGAAAATTACTTCAAAAATATAAGGGATGCTGTACAGGGTTTTATGGGTAATCCATAGATTGAAAATGTTAATGGCCAGAAAGCTTTACAGCTAATACTGTCCAGCTCATGGGGCTAAACATTTTACAGTAGCCGCACTTATGCATTTGTGTATGAGCAAGAGGAAAAATACCTATTAATTTATCTCGAGACACTTAATTCCTTCTTGCTGTATATTACTTTTCATAATCTTGGGATCGGGTTGATTGCGACCCATATTGAGGAAGTTACTAATGTCAGATCATCATAACCATGACAGTGATCATCACGAACATATTCAGAATGACGGTCCTTCAGGTATCCGTGGAAGGGGAAATTTTATAATTGCAGGCCTTACGAGCGGCCATGGGGTTTTCCATTGGTTTCTGCAGTCCTTCATTGTTCTTTTACCTGAAGTGGAATCTACCTTCAATTTGTCTAAAGTAGGCGTGGGTTCCATATCAACCACGAGAGAGATGGTTTCTGGCTTAATAACACTACCCGGGGGAATCATCTCCGATGTTTTGAAGAAGTATTGGGGTTTAATACTGGCTTTATGCATGGGTGGGTTTGGTGTTGGCTGGCTAATTGTAGGCCAAGCACCAGTGTTTCCACTTTTACTCGTAGGTGTTGCGTTTGTGGCCGCAGCAGCTTCCCTATGGCATCTGCCGGCTATGGCTTCTCTTTCTCATCATTATTCCCACAGGAGAGGAACTGCGCTGTCATTTCATGGAATCGGGGGGAATATCGGAGATGCGATTAGCCCTGTAGCTACAGGATTCTTATTGGCATATTTGACCTGGCAAGATATTTTGAGCATTTATGCCGTAGTGCCCTTATTTATTGCATTCCTTGTTTATTGGGCTTTTAAAAACATAGGTAGAGATAATGGTTCTGAAAACCACGAACCACATTCTGGTCAAAACCGAATCGATCAGACCAAGGTTATCCTGAAAAATCCCTTAGTTTGGATAATAACTTTTGCAGGTGGTATCAGGGGGATGGCATTTGTAGCTTTAATCACATTTCTACCATCTTATTTTTCAAGTGATCTTGGGCTGACTGACCTGCGTAGAGGAATATATTTCGGATTGCTTGTAGCCGTTGGGATCGTCTTTACCCCTCTTATGGGTTATCTGTCAGATAGGTTCGGTAGAAAAATCGTGCTGGTTCCTGGCATGTTATTTCTGTCGGCTGTGGTCGTAATGATGGCTAATTTTGGAGAAGGGGTTCCCTTGGTAATATTGTTGATATTGCTTGGGACCTTTTTTTATAGTGATCAACCAATACTTACAGCATCGGCTCTTGATATTGTTGGGGAGGGGGTTGCTACCACCACCCTTGGTGCTCTTTCGTTTGCGAGATTTGTTCTTAGTGCTTCATCTCCAATAATAGCTGGATATTTATACGACGCCTATTCAATGGACGCGGTATTTTACTATGTGGCAGGTTTGATGCTTTTAGCTGCAGTGGTATTAGCAGTCACTAAATTGAAACCTTCTGAAAGAGCGGCTGGACACAACCATTAAAGTGAAGCTATTAGCAGAGCAGATAATAAGTTTTCTCTTATTACATTAGGAACAACTGATGACGGAACAATTTGATAGAGAGAAATTATTCTCAGGTCCAAACGTCGCGATATTGGCGACTGTGGACAGTAAGAATCGGCCACACGCTATGCCAATTTGGTACATATACGAGGATGAAAAATTCGTGATGACTGCCGGTAAAAATTCACAAAAGGTCAAAAATATCCAGAGAAGTTGTAACGCTACTATCGTTTTAGACCGTAGAGAACCTCCTTATCATGCGGTCATGATCCGTGGACGTGCAGAAATAGGTCCAACACCAGATTCTGAATGGCTACTTAGACTGGCAATTCGGTACTTGGGAGAAGAACAGGGCAAAACGTATTTTCAAGGTTTGGGTGATGATATCGTGGCTATAACAATCTATCCCGATGATGTGATTGAATACCTTGGTATTTCCGGTAGGGCCTAACTAGTAACTAGCATATAGAGTAGGTGTTAATATGGACTACGGGATAGCTATCCCTTCATATATAAATGCATGGAAAGATGTTCAGGCCGCTGAAAAAGCAGGCTTCACACACGCCTGGTTTTTTGATTCCCAACTCATCTATTCAGATGTATGGGCAACAATGGCTCTGGCAGCTGAAAATACAAAAAAGATAAAACTAGGTACCTTGGTTGCCATCCCTAGCAATCGTATTGTGCCGGTAACAGCGGCTGCAGCAGCGACTATAAATAAACTCGCTCCAGGCAGGGTAATTGTGGGTATTGGTACAGGTTACACAGGCAGAAATACCATGGGATTGCCTGCTCTCAAGATGAAAGAATTTACAACTTATGTATCTCAGTTAAAAGATTTACTGGCTGGAAATGATGTCCTGTTCAAAGAGGGAGATCGAGATAGATGGATAAGGCTGATCCATAGTAAGGAAAACTCTGGTCGTGATGATTTCTTCAACATAGAAGATCCTATTCCAGTAATGGTGGCTGCAAACGGTCCGAAAGGACAGGAGTTGGTGGGGGAAATATCTGACGGCTGGATCACTACTGGTCGTTCCTTAAATGTGCCGGAAGGTATTCCTATTATCATGGAAAGTGCTAAAAGATCTGGCAACTCATTTGATCGATTTGGTGGTACATATACCAAACCATATGTGACGGTATTAACCTCATCTTGTGTTCTTCGGGAAGGCGAGACCGTCTCTAGCGAGAGAGTGATAAGGAACATAGGGCCTACTTTAGTACCCGGCGTTCATGCTATGTGGGAGAGCAGCTTCGGTCCCGGATCCAATCTAGGAATGTCTAATTCTAATATTGCCGAAAATTACAATAAATACATCACGGAATATGGTGATAAAAAGACGCCATCAACTCCATCAGACAGAAGATATCTAGATGTTCACGAAGGGCATTATGCATATCTAAAGGAAGGAGAGGAAAAGTTTGTATCCAATGACCTTATTGCTCGCACGTTAACAGGAACAGGAAAAGAAATTAACGAAAAACTGGATCATCTTGAATCAATTGGAGTGAATAATGTCGCTCTTTCAGTTGTGGACTCAAGATCTGCTCAAGAGCTAATAAAAGATTTTGGAGAAAAGGTGATTTTGGAAAGGAGAACTTCTTAAATGGAAAATTTCCAAAATTATATTCGCTCTGTTACATCGGATTACAATTTACAAGTTCTGGAGTTAAGAAAAGTAGAGGGAGAACAGAGTGAATAAGTCTTACGATGCTCTCATCGTAGGTGGTGGCGTGATGGGGTGTTCGATTCAATACAATCTTGCAGAGAGAGGTATGAATCGTAGCTTGTTGTTTGAAAAGGATGTCCTTGGGTCAGGTTCTACATCAAGATCTCAGGCTATATTACGGATGCATTATTCTAACCCTGAGACCGCGATGATGGCCTGGGAAAGTTTAAAAATATTCCGTAATTTTGAGGAAATTACGGGTGTTTCTTCCGGATATACGCAGACGGGTTATTTGCTTGCTGTTCCAGAACATTACCGCAATCCAATGCTACAGAATCTGCAAATGCAGCAGCACCTAGGAATAGATGTTAATGAAGTTGATTCCCGGTTTGTACAGGATCTGGGTCTTAATGCATACCCAGAGGAAGCCGAGGCATACGCTTGGGAACCCTTATCCGGGTTTGCCGATCCCTATAGTGTGACTTTGGGCTACGCTAATCGTTCTAGAGAATTTGAATGTGAAATACAGGTTGAGAGCGAAGTTAAAGGTATAAGCATTGATCGTGACAAGGTTGTGGGGGTTAAGACTACAGATGGTGATGTTTATTCAGACAAAGTGGTAGTAGCGGCTGGTCCATGGTCAGCACCTCTCCTGAAAGAGGTTGGGTTGGACTTTGGAATAGAGACAGTTCGGCACCAGGTGTTCCTACTCGATAGAGGAGAAGGCCCGGCTAATAAAATACCAATTATTGGTGACGTGTCTTTGAATTTCTCTGCTAGACCCGACATAGGAAATGTGATCATGGTTGGGGTCGGTGAAGATGAAGTGGTCGGGCCGAACGAATACAATCAATCAGTTGATACAGATATGTTAGTGAAAACTCAAGCCGATCTTGCCAGAAGGATTCCTGGCTTGCCAGATGCGAGTTTCGTTGGAGGCTGGTCGGGTCTTTTCACTGTAACACCGGATTGGCATCCTATTTTGAGTTCGATTGAAGGCATTGAAGGATTGTATGTTGCTATCGGCTTTAGCGGTCATGGGTTTAAGCTTTCGCCGATGATAGGGCAGGTAATGTCTGAAATAATTCTTGGTCAAGAATCAAAAAGTGTTGACGTTTCTTCTCTTGGTGCAAATCGATTTAAAGAAGGCCAACTGATGAAGTCTAGATATGATATGCAGGTGTTGGCCTGATTTGGTTCCTATATCAATCAACGATGTAATTCCGAACTATTGCTGCTGGCGTCTAGTTCGGAATTACACCATATTGTCATCTGTGTTTCGGATAATGTTTCTAAACGTTAGTCTTCTTGTCTTAAAAGACTTGCTCCCAACCAGACTAACGATGCAACCATGCCGAGGTACCCAATCATCATCAATGGGCTTTCATAGTCGATTAAGGACATAGCGGTCGCAAATATACCTGCGATGATCATTAGACCGGCAACAAGCGGGGTGAAATTCTTTTGTTGCAAAATTCCGATACCGATCAAAGCAAACCCTATCGCCGTTACGGTAGTGGAAGTCGCTCCTATAGCCTGACCACCGGCGAGCATTGCTGGAGCGACAGACATGTTGTTGGTATTTACCGCTTCTGCAGTAGCTACTGTGAATGCGACTTCACCTAGCTGTGCAGCTGAGCCAAGTATTACTAGAAGGAAGCCGAAACCGGCCATCATGTGGCCTTCCCCACCTTCCATGGAATTTTTTATGCGATTTAATCCGCCTATTGCTATCAAAAACAGTACGGTTATGAGGGGCATGACGAACTTTACAACTTCACTGTTGGCGCCGAGTTCGGACATCCATTTAGCGGGATCACCTGGAGATGCATTATCCAACACTATTATCCCCATTCCGATCCACCCCAGAATTGCAACTACCGGGGCAATTATCATCGATAAACCTGTAATTTTACGAGAATCCATATTAACCTCTCTATATTCGATATCGTGATAGCCAATATCTTTGAGTATATCGGAGACCCCAAACTCGACCTATGGAAATTAATCCCTTTTTATTCTGAATATTCATCACAGGAAATTATGACTTTCAGTCGATATATTGGTGTTAGGGGGTGAATTCTTGTCTGCCTATGAAGGTTTGTTAGATAGATATTTGAGGGAATCATCCAGTTGTACTTGCCTCATATCATGACTATAGTCATACGTACTAATACATGGAGAAACATGAATGCGTAAAATGACTGGTGGTTCAGTTGCTGATGCTCAAACCATTTTGGACAATGTCGGTGAAATAGCATGTGAGTTTGCGTCCCAACGATCCGAAAGGCAGCGGAGGCGTGGGTTAGAGAAGGAGGATTTCGATAGGCTTAAAGAATCCGGCTACCCATTGGTGGCGGTGCCCACCGAATTTGGAGGAATCTGGGAGGGGGACAAGATTGGAACGCGACAAGTTTGTGAAATTCTCAAAACCCTTGCTCAAGGAGATTCATCAATAGCTCTTGTTTCAGCAATGCACCCTGCTGTGATTGGCTCTGCTGGTTGGTCAACTATATCGGTCGCTCCTGAACCTTATACTAAAGCATGGGAAGAACAGCGTGACTGGGCTTTCCAAACGGCGAAGGAGGGACATTTTTGGGGAACAATAATGTCTGAACCCGGTAGTGGAGGAGATAATACTCAATCAACTTCTGGAGCAAGGTTATCTGACGATGGGTTTCATTATCAGATAAGTGGACAGAAGCATTTTGGGAGTGGGTCGGGTATGACTTCTTTCATGGTGACTCATGCCATACCAGAAGGGGAAGTATCTCCAGATACATTCGTTTTGGATATGCGTGATGCGGACTGGGACGGGTCTTCCGGGGTTGAGCTTGTAGCAGCATGGGATGGTCATGGTATGACGTCTACGCAAAGCCATCGAATGCTTTTCGAGAATTTTCCCGCCACAAGATTGGCATTTCCCGGGGATGAACGACGCAAAGTTATTGCCGGTATGGATCGCCCACAAGGGGCCTTCTTTGTGGCAGTGATTACGGGCATCGTCGAAGTGGCTGTAGCAACCGCACGGCAGCAGTTAGACTCTAAACGTCATCGTATGCGTTCCTATGAAGAGGTGGAGTGGGCAAAAGTAGAAATTGACGCATGGGTGATTCGACAATCGTATGAGGGCATGCTTCGTGAAGTGGAAAGAGGAAGTACTCCCGCTCGCAACACTCTCTTGGCTAAAGAAGCAATTGCTGAGCTTGCTGAATCCGTACTTCTGCGGATCAGCAAGGTTATAGGTGGAGGTGCTTACTCTAGGCATGCTCCATATGGGTTTTGGCTCGAAGATGTACGAGCTTTAGGGTTTTTGCGTCCACCATGGGCTCTGGCCTACGAGCGGGTTTTCCAGGGATCATGGGACATATGAAATATAGGATATATTTTTCTACCTTGACGCGAGTTGAGGCGATATGACTCCTGTCATATACTGCCTAACAGGTCCTATATTCATATGAAAAGAGTTGATTAAGGAAAGAACTATGAAACTCGGATATTTCACAATGCCTCTTCATCCTCCGGGGTCTAACATCACACAAACGATGGATGACGATTTGGACCAGTTGGTATACCTAGATAAGCTTGGTTATTCTGAAGCTTGGATTGGGGAGCATTTCACCGCTCAGTGGGAGAACATACCTGCTCCTGACCTTTTTATTGCTAAAGCTATAGCAATGACAGAAAACATTGTTTTGGGAACAGGGGTTACCTGTATGCCAAATCATAATCCTTTCATGATTGCNCATAGAATAGCTCAGCTTGACCACTTGGCTCATGGNAGATTTCAATGGGGNATAGGTTCNGGGGGATTCCCAGGTGANTTTGAGGTGTTTGGATATGATNCGGAGCANGGTACCCATAGAACCATGTCAAAGGAAGCAGTGGAACTNATATTGCAGCTTTGGGAAGATCCAAAGCCNGGGNGATACAAAAGTGACTATTGGGATTTCACAATACCCGAGCCTGATGATGACATAGGACTTAAATTTCATCTTTCGCCGTACCAGAAACCTCACCCACCTATTGGTGTGGCAGGTGTTTCCCCTAAATCTGAAACTCTTACAATGGCTGGCGAGAGAGGATGGATTCCAATGAGTATCAATTTGGTACCTAGTAATACTTTGGCTGGCCATTGGGATGCTGTTGAGTCAGGAGCTACCCAAAACAATAACACGGCTAATAGGTCTGATTGGAGGATAGCGAGAGAAATATTTGTGGCAGAGGATGGAGACGCAGCTAGGGAAGAAGCCCTGAACGGGATACTTAGAAGAGATTTTGATAATTATTTTCATAAATTGATGTCCAAACTAGGTATGTTGGGCTTGTATAAAAGAGATCAAGAAATGCCGGATCATGAGGTAACGCCTGAATATGTCATGAATAATGTTTGGATCGTTGGAGATCCTGATGAAGTGGCTACAAAACTCCGAGATTTGCACGAAGAAGTTGGCGGATTCGGAGTATTACTAGCAATGGGTCACGAGTGGTCTCCATTGGATAAATGGAAACGGTCCATGGAATTGCTAGCGACTGAAGTTATGCCCAAGGTGTCAGATCTAGAATATTAGGCATAAGACTGCAGATGACGATGTTTTAATTTGGCACTTTTACTTGTATGGATACTCTGAGGGTATGTTAAGTACACCATCTTTTCCTACTTCATCGTCAATAGATTTAACGATCTCATCTAGAACTTTTTGGTGATCACTGCGGAATGTTGCCCGTAGCCTACCTTCCCTATAAATACTCCTAATTCCAGGGCTTCTAGCGATAAATTCCTTTATGTGTCTTTCACGATCAAACCCTGACCGAGTCCCGTAGCTATATTTGAGCATAATGGAATTCATGGCACTGGCACATATCCAATGAAATTTGGCCCTCTCTACATCATCTGTTAATTGTTCTAAATCTTTCCTGCCTCTGGTCAGGATATCCGTGCCGTCAGAATCCATCGCAAGTCTGACCGCGGAGTCCCATCTGTCCTGAATTTGCAATTCTAAATCCGTTTTTGAGTCTATGTGTTGCAGTCGTAATTGAAAAGCAAGGAATGCTGCTACAGTAAGGGTTGCGAAGCCGGTTATCAAAGAAGCGATTATCGCTATTTCGTCAATGGACATCTTCACACCTCAAGCACAAATTAAGGATCACACAAAAATGAAATATTTGGCCTTTGTTATCTGGCGACAACTCCAGTCAGTTTTGCTTGCTCAATGGCATTCATATTTGTCATGAATCCAACTACTGCAGCTGAACTATCGACATCAACTGGAATTGATGCGACACCTAAACATGAGATTGTGAATATGTATCGATGGACTCCATGTCCTTCAGGAGGGCAAGGTCCTATCCAGCCTGGAGCTCCAATATCGGTTCTAGTTTCAAGAGAACCTTCAGGTAGTCCACCACCCTCTGACACAGAAGTCGCGTTTGCGGGGATATTGGCTACGACCCAATGCCAGAACCCACTGCCTGTCGGGGCATCGGGGTCAAAGCATTGAATCACTATTGATTTTGTTCCTTCAGGTACTCCTTCCCAATGAAGTTCCGGAGATACATTTCCACCTGCGCATCCCATGCCATAAGCTTCGCCCATATGATGCTTTACGGGAATGCTTTCGCCCTCTTTGAAACTTGTACTTGATAATGTTAAAGCCATTTATAAATCTCCTGTTAAGTTCGTATGGGATTATATTTCTACTTTTTTAGCTACCAGGTGGGGAATATACGATGGCAGATGCTTTTTCTGCCGCTTTTTTACCGTCAGCAGCGTCAATTATCCGGACAGCTTTCATTGTATTGACTATCCCAGAAGCACAAACGGCCATTACTAATGCCTGTACATCGACATCGTTATTTGGGGCTTTGAAAACAATATAGATTGTGCTTTCTCCCACGCCGTACCAATAATGGTCGATTTCGAAACCAAGGGAATTGAATAGAGGTTCATTTACTTCTTTGCGGTTTTGTGGGTTTCCAACGATGCCTTTAAATCCGTCCGGGGTTATGTCAATTGTTCCGAGATAAGTTGCCATTAAGTCGCTCCTCAGCAATATGAAATTATCTTAATATGGAGCGACTTTATCATAAATAAACATATTCTTACCATCAACAGATCTGGCCGTGTTATTTGATGAAATACTTGGAATTTACCGTGATTTGCAATCTTAAAATCCATGAGAACTTGAGGACTAATACTCAAACACTAATAATAGTTAATTGAGATTTAACTTGGGCCAACCCCGGCTCGATCAAAATGAAGATAAATGGAAGATAAGTTGACTGACCTTAATGATTTTCAAGATGATGATCTTGATTACGATGTTGTAATTGTTGGTGCAGGTATTTCTGGTTTGTATCAACTTTATCGTCTGCGTGAGTCGGGGTTTAGAG
>PAAV01000061.1 GCA_002699485.1 Chloroflexota bacterium
TGCATAAACCATTCTTTCAATTCTCGACCCGCGCTAGCATTACCTCCGTTACATGCGGCAACACGGCTATAAACATCTAAGAATGCAAGAAGCCGTTCATCGGGTGGCCACAATGCAGAAGCCCCCCAGTCCACTTCCCTTACGGCACAAATTCCTCTCGGTTTTAAAACTCGCTTAGCCTCAGATAATGCCATGACTGGTTCGGAAAGATGCTGCAAAACTTGGTGAGCATAAACGGCATCAAATGTTTTAGCGCCATAACCTGTCTCATAGATACTTCGGACCTCGAAACTAACATTCTGTGTGCCCTTTTGATCTGATCGAACACGAGCCTGATCAATTACCGTACTTGAGTTGTCTATACCCACTACTGAACCATTTGGAAGTAGGTGCTCGGCGAGATCTATGGTAATTGTCCCTGGGCCACAGCCGAAATCTAACAGCCGCATCGGTGATTTAAGTCGTGGCAAAACAAATGAGGCGGAATCACTGGCCCTCCTAATTGAATGAGCTCTTGTAACTGATCGATGATGACCGTGTGTGTACTTTTCAGAATTCAAAGATGAAATCGATCCGGCTAACGATTTGCCAACAACATCATTGTGTGCGGAACATCAACTACCCAGGGACCATCAAGGTTCAACATGGCATGAACTTTTTGATTGGGCAAAAGCTCAACTTCACGTTCACCATCTAAAGCAATCGTCCCGGGGTGCAAATCAATCGAAATTTGCTCACCCGGCATTATCCTGCGCCAGTCCATGATATCGACATCGGATACTGCGCCAGGCGCAATCGGAGCTCGAACTGTAGTAGCGGTTGAACCCGGCTCACCATCCATCCGTATATAAAGACCGAACGGATCGTCAATAGCAATCGGCTCAAGTCTTGAACCTATAGAAGAGAGCCCAATGCTTGCAGGCTCTGCCCGTGTCAAAAACATAGCATGCAAAGTGCTTGTATCCCAAACAGCGCGAGCACCGACAAACATTTGAGTGGAAACAGCAGCATCCACTAGTGCATCGTCACATAGCTCATTATCTATGTAAATATCGATCCTCTTAGAACGACGACATGCGTCATCACGTGTCAATCTCTGTGTAGCTACTGAACCTGCTGCAATACCCGCAAGTGTTCCTTCTGTGTTGGCAGGAAAAACATTGTTTGTTCCAGTCGAAATAGGAACCAATGGAACCTCAAGGCATCCTTTAGCAACAACTCTGTTAGTTCCATCACCTCCGAGTGTAACTATGCAATCCACACCCTGTTCAACCATCGCCCTTGCAGCATTCGTTGAAGCCCCTTGATGGTCCGCAGTAGGCATATCGACAAAATCTATTTCGATTTCGCCCTCAACATCTGCAGTTGCCGGACGCGCCAATCCAGAGTGGTCTGGCATTATCAAGATTTGATCAGTACCTGTAGAAACAATCCCAGCAAAAACACGACGAAGAATATTTGCTTTTTCTTGATTAGAAACTACTCGACCGTGTGCGACGAGTCGACGTATGTCTTTCCCCGCCGCCGGGTTAGCGATAATTCCGACGGTACTCAATTAACCAATTCCTCCAGCATTGAGTAACGCTTAATCCCTCATCCAGCCGGGGTCACTCAACAATCTGGCTATCGATTGTATGAATTCCGCAGCAGGAGCTCCATCCCACGCTCTATGATCAAAACTCAGGTTCAGGTTTGCAATGGAACGAACCACAATTTCTCCATCAATTACAACAGCAGTCTCTTGTATAGCTCCGACACCAAGTATTCCTATCTCGGGCGGGTTTAACAACGGATTAAACGTATCAATCCCGTAAGAATTTAAGTTAGTGATCGAAAAGGTCCCACTTGTCATCTCATCAATCGAAAGCTTATTCGCTTTAGCTTTTCTCGCTAAATCACGAATGTTTTGTGCTATTTCCAATAGTGATTTCTCGTCTGCATTCTTAACAACCGGAACTAGGAGGCCTTCAGATACAGCCATCGCAACACCGACATTGATTTCATCCAGTATTCGAACCTCGTCACCAATCAAATGCGCATTAGCTTTAGGAGCATCTTTAAGTGCCCTGGCTGTCGCTGCAATAACCAGATCCTGATACTGAGGTCGTATCTTATGAGGTCGCCAATCTGCGACTAACTCACGCTGATACCCGATCAAGTCAGTAACGTCAGCCGTCGTCGACAGTGTGACTGTAGGAACATTGGCACTCTCCGACATCCGACGAGCAATCGTACCCCGCAAACCCGACAATTTAATAGTCTCCCTAACAGGGACAGATGATTCCACCAAAGCACTCTTCGCTCCGGCCGAGTCAGTGCTTTCGGATGCAGATTTCACATCATCTTCCGTTACCCGTCCGCTTGGTCCAGTCCCCGTAACGTTTGCTAAATCAACTCCGATTTCTTTAGCCAGTCGACGTGCTCGAGGGGTGACAACCTGTTTGCCGCCTTTCGGAGTTGCAGAAGGCGTAGAGGGCGCAGAGGGCGATTTAGCGGCAACAACTGGTGCAGGTGTGGATGCAGAGCCAACTACCGGTGCAACATCTGGAAGGTCCGATTCTGAATCTCCAGCCTCTAGAACGTATCCCAGTACGGTTCCAACATCGACTATCCGGCCTGCTTCTACGTCGATCCTTCCGAGCGTTCCATCGGCGGTGGATTCAACTTCAGCATTAACTTTGGCAGATTCTATTTCAACAAGTTGATCGCCGTTAGCAACGGGGTCGCCGACAGCTTTTAGCCATTTTATGATCTCGCCATCGTTCATCCCCATGCCCCACTGAGGAAGGATGATTGGTACAGGCATAATTACTATTCTCGGGCCAAATAACGGACGCAACGTACTTTGGCAATGCCCAGTCGCATGATTGCAAACTGTTTGGGCTCTGAATATATGATCAAAATTAGCGTCGCCGGCTATCTTAGCGCAGATAGAAGGTAAATCGGAGGCCGATCATACACTTGAATGATAGTGAACCTAGGTAAGTTCAAATGATAATTGCGTGAAATCTGCAACGGTTAAGTCGGGTTCATATATTTCATGGGTCGCTTCAAACGGCAGGTCATATCGATTCACATATACGCCACGAAAACCACAACTTCGAGCACCCATAACATCAAAAGAGTTTGCCGAAACCATAATTATCTCTCCAGGCTCCAGTTGCAAGTTTCGAGCGGCACGGCGGTAAACCCCTGATTTAGGTTTAAAAAAGCCTGCCTGCTCAACCGATATAACATCATCAAAATCAAACTGAATTCGATTTTCTACGAGATGATCAAGGAACAAAGGATTGCCATTAGAAAGTGCCACCAGCTTGTAATGCTCACTCAATTTATGCAGAGCAGCCATACATTCAGTAAATGGCGACAGCAACTGCCATCCTTCCATAAAACGACTAATCTCCTCAATTTGCGGATCTAGCTTGTTCGCTCGAGCTACATACACAAATGCCTTTTGTACCGTTTCTAGGTACCCCGAATGACCTAACTCAAGAAGCGTGTCTTGGTACTGCTCTATCCTCTGCCTGTAACGNAGTTGCTNCCACATTTTGTCAGGATTAATCTCCGATCCATGGCCATCTAGAAAAATCTTTAAATGAGGNGTAAGAGATCCNCCCAAATCGAGAACCGTACCGAATAAGTCAAANGTAAGNGCTTTACAGTTTTTAAATACNGGATTTANCACTAAATCTATCTCACTTATGCTCTNATCAAACGTTNTCACTTGTTAAATTGGCCGGTCTTTATCAGAGCACAAAACCCGCTTTTGCAATAAAAATGTTCACACTGTAAAAAAACCGAGAAATCTCAGCTCTCAAGTGTGCGTCTTACAGCAGCAGTAACCTTTTCGACATCTGGATACACATGTGGTTCAAGTGCTGGAGTATAAGGAATATGTACTTGTTCAGAAGCAACCTTTTGAATTGGCGCCTGAAGTGACCAGAAACCCTCTTCTGCAACTATAGACGCAATCTCTGAAGCAGCACTACAAACTTTATGAGCAGGATCTGTAATGACAAGCCGACCTGTTTTTTCTACAGAACTTAAAATCATTTTCTTGTCCAAAGGAACTAAAGTTCTGGGATCGATAACTTCTACGGATATTCCTTCTTGTGCAAGTTGATCAGAAACAGAAGCCGCTATGTTCACACCGCCAGCAACCCCAACTATTGTGCAATCAGTTCCTTCACGTACCATTTGGGCTTGCCCAAATGGTACAACTAGCTCATTCCCAGGAAGATCTTCATTTTCAGGAACTTCACCGCGCATCCCGGCCAAGGTGCCATCTTCAAAAACAATACATGGATCATTATCTCGAACTGCGGACTTAAGAAGACCTTTCATATCCGCAGGATTGGATGGAACGATAATCTTAATGCCAGGCATGTTCATAAACATGGGGTAAGAGCGATCTGAATGGTGAGCGGCGGATCCGCCGCCATAAAACATACTTGCGCGATAAACAACAGGAAGCGTTGCCTGACCTCCAAACATATACCGCATTTTTGCAGCCTGACTAATCAACTGGTCCATCCCAACCCACATGAAACTAGTAAGGGTTTCGACTATGGGACGCATGCCTACAAGAGATGCCCCGATTGCGGCTCCAAAAAAGCCATTTTCTGAAAGCGGAGTATCTAAAACTCGTTTTTCTCCGAATTCACTAAGGAGATTCGCTGTTGCTCCGTAAACAGATCGTCGAATATCTTCACCCATCATGAAGACATTTTCATCGCGTCTCATTTCTTCAATAATTGCCTGATTAATTGCTTCTATAAATACTGTCTGGGCCATTGCTATCTTTTACCTGCGGAGTAAGGAATTTCTAAAAAAGTATCACACTCAATCTATTATGGAAACGCTATCGGATCAGCCCACATATCATCGAACAAATCCGATGGTTCCGGGAACGGACTATTTCGAGCAAACTCTGTAGCCTTCTCAACCTCTTCCACCGTTTCTGCATTGATGTCATCACATTCTTCGCGAGTGGCTACACCCTGAGCAATTATATTTTGCTCAAGAATATCCAGTGGGTCACGCTTGCGCCAAGTATCAATTTCTTCTTGTGTCCTATATTCACCTCGACGTACGCGGCCAAGGCCCAAGGAGTGCTCCTCAAACCTATAAGTTAGTCCTTCAATAAGACTTGGACCGTCACCTGCACGCGCCCGGCTTACAGCTGCAGCCGTTGCTTCATACATGGCAATAGCATCCTGACCATCAACAAGGATTCCAGGCATGTTATAAGCCGACGCTCTATCCGAAACATGTTCAACGGCAACCGTTTCAGCATAGGAAGTTGTCACTGCGTATTGGTTGTTTTCACATATGAATATAATCGGCAAGCTCCACACTGACGCTAAGTTCATAGACTCATGTAGTGCTCCTTGATTTGAGGCTCCATCCCCAAAAAAAGCAAGAGAGACGAATTTTTCTCCTTTGATACTGGCTGCAAGAGCCGCACCCACTGCCACGGGTACAGATGATCCAAGAATTCCAGATTCTCCCAAAATTCCGATTGAATAATCAGCCAGGTGCATCGACCCGCCCTTCCCTTTGCAATATCCGTCTATCCGTCCGTAGAGTTCGGCCATAGCCTTGTCCACTCGACCACCTTTAGCAATGGGATGTCCGTGTGAACGATGATTCCCGGCAATATAATCAGTGTCCTCTAATGCTGCACAGGCACCAACTGCCACAGCTTCTTCACCTATGTATGGATGGGCACCACCAGCAAATTCACCAGCAGAGTGCACTTCCATTACTTTTAATTCGAAATTTCGAATCATCCACATGCGTCGCAGCATCAACAACAAAAGATCGCGGTCAATATCCATTTTTTTCCTCTAGAACCTCTCGAGATAAGCTATTCAAATAGCAGAAGTCATCTTTTTGCAACCATCAATCACCATTTCTGGGGAAACAACTTGTTCAGGGGAATAGATAACCCTGAATGAGATGCCGGGATTATAGACCGATAAGCACAAGCCGGTGGTCATTGTAAGAGGCTCATTTGTTGAATCATCGCGTATCCAAGCAGAAATAATGCTGAAATATAGATTGCAGCCATTAGCCAATATTTGACTAAAAATAAACGTTTAGAAGTCTTATGTCTTAATGCATACATAGCACAAACACCTCCTAACCACCCTCCAACTAGAGCCCAAACTAAGAGCGTATGTTCAGATATACGTTTTTTTCCATTCTGTGCATTTCGCTTATCAAGCCAAATGACCACAGCAGAAGCAGTGTTTAAAACTACAAATATTAACAAACACAAATTCATAAAATAAAAATTCACAAAAACGTCAAACATAGTGCTGACAATGAAAAAATATTCTTTATAAAAAATCCATACAGCCTTTTATACTGAAACTAAACTCATCAACCAAGTCAAGAAAATGGTATTATTAGGACCTCATTTACGACTTAAGTAAATGCCTGTGAATCTAATATGATTCACCCCTATTCTCCTAGCCCTTGTTCATGTTTTACAAAAGTTTGAGTTGCGTTCCTCAAGGCAAATCAAATGGTTTGGGCTAAATCTAAGCTCCTGTTATGAATGACAGGGTAAGGACGACGAATGGCAAAGCGAAAAAACGGTACATCCAGCATCACCGGTGGCTCATCCGAATATAGCGCTGAAGATATAACGGTGATGGAAGGCCTTGAAGCCGTACGAAAGCGCCCCGGCATGTACATAGGCACAACCGGTACAGAAGGCGTATTTCACCTAATCAGGGAGATCGTCGATAACAGCGTCGACGAGGCTATGGCCGGCTTTGCTAGCAGAATAGACATAACGATTCATAAAGATGGATCTGTAACAGTAGTTGATGATGGCCGAGGGATACCAGTAGATAAACATAAAAAAACTGGCCTTTCTGCTCTCGAAACAGTAATGACCACTCTCCACGCAGGGGGAAAGTTCGGTGACAAAGGCTACCAAGTGTCAGGCGGATTGCATGGTGTTGGCGCGTCGGTTGTAAATGCTTTGTCAGAGTGGACAAAAGTCGAGGTGCGGCGGGACGGCAAGATCAGCACCCAGATGTACGAGCGTGGAAAAACCATAGGGGATATGGATGTTCGTGAGTCGACAAACGATGATCTGCCAGGCACTGGTACAAGCGTGTCATGGATGCCGGACAGCGAGATATTCCCGGAAATCAACTACGATTGGGACATCATTGCGGCACGATTCAAAGAGATGGCTTATTTAAACCAAGGTTTAACTATTCACCTTAAGTCACACTGGCATGACAATGTTTGGCCATTTAACGACGTAACTTATATGTTCGATGGTGGTGTTCAAAGCTTTGTTAGATCATTAAATCGACAACGTGGTTCCGTCCATCCAAATGTTATGTATGCACAGGAAACCGTCGATGAAATCGTAGTGGAAGTAGCGCTTCAATATAACGATTCTTTCATAGAAAATTGTCTGTCTTTTGCAAACGTGATTCGAACAGGTGACGGAGGATCTCACGTTACAGGATTTCGCTCAGCCCTTACTCGCGTCCTCAACGACTACGCACGTAAGAACAACGTATTCGGAGTAGGAAAAGACGACATAAAAAACCTATCAGGTGAAGACGTGCGAGAAGGTTTGATGGCCGTTATAAGCGTCAAAGTTAAAGACCCCCAATTCGAAGGCCAAACAAAAGGTCGCCTTGGCAACCCAGAAGTCAAAGGGGCAGTAGAGCAAATAGTCGGACGCCAACTTACAGAATTTCTTGAGGACAATCCTGGGGATGGCGCATCAATCATCAATAAATCGACAACTGCCGCACGTGCCCGCGCCGCAGCTAAGAAAGCACGTGATCTCGTCATTCGGAAAAATGCGATGGACGGAGGATCGCTGCCAGGCAAACTTGCAGACTGCACAGAAAAAGATCCGACCAGTTCAGAGATATATATCGTGGAAGGTGAATCTGCAGGTGGATCTGCAAAACAAGGAAGAGATAGGCAGTTCCAGGCAATATTGCCATTACGCGGCAAGATTCTAAACGTTGAAAAAGCCCGTCCGGAACGAATGCTCGCACACGAAGAAATCGCTGCATTAATCACTGCGCTTGGCGCCGGGCTAGGTGAAGATTATGACGAAGAGAAGTTACGATACCACCGCGTCATCATAATGACTGATGCGGACGTTGATGGAGCTCACATAAGAACACTGCTGCTCACATTCTTCTTCCGAAATATGCCACAAATCATAGGCAACGGACATCTTTACATAGCACAACCTCCTTTATACCGTGCTTCTAGAGGACGTTCGGCAAAATGGCTTTACTCTGACGGCGAGCTAGACGAATGGACCGCAAATCGCTTATACGGAACCATAAAAATTACATGTGAGTCTGATCCTAGCCTGACTTTAAAAAGTGCAAAAATAGGACGAGTACTGACACCCCTACGTGAATACATCGACTCCCTTGAAGTGGCGAGAGTTTTAAATATTCCAGAAAATGTTATTGAAAAACTTACAAAAGACCCTGAATACGCTTCGCTAGACTTTAGGCCTGAACAACCTGTAAAAACAGAAGATGAAATTGTTTCAGAAGCGGAGCAAGTTCCCCTATTCGATGAATCGGATGAATTGCCAAGCCAAGTTATTGAAGAGGTAGAACCGGTAATTCTTCCAGACAAAACATTTGACATCGATGGCTACACCCTAACCAAAGACATCTTCAACAATCCTGCTGTCCGACGACTGCACTCGTTATATCCGGCCATCCAACAAGTTCTTGAGGCCGGAGCGCTAACTATTACAAAGGGCGATAACGTAGTTGCTGAAAATGTTGAATGGCATCAGCTTCCTGCAACGTTAGATAATAACTCTGACAGATCCGGGGTTCACGTACAGAGGTACAAGGGTCTCGGTGAAATGAATCCTGAACAACTGTGGGAGACCACCATGGATCCCAATGAAAGAGTCATGCTACGTGTGACCGCTGATGATGCCATGGCTGCCGACGACATGTTCCGAACTCTTATGGGAGACGATGTCGAACCACGACGAAACTTCATTCGGGCGAACGCATTAGAAGTCAAAAACCTTGATGTTTAGTTAACGAACTAAAATTAATCAAAAGACCATGCTAAATATTCAACGGCTTTTTGTACGTGGATATTTTGAAATTCAAGTCACAGATTCACACTACTACAGTGATTTTCCCTTGAGACGTCGATTCCCAAAGCTTAAAAAACGGTATCCCCCGACGCTCCAACTCATCCCCTCCCCCCTGATGACGATCTAAAACAGCCATCACAGTTACTACAGTACAACCAAATTCTTGTACAGCATCAATCGCTTTGAACAGGCTGCCACCAGTAGAAACAGTATCATCGAATACCGCTACCCTCATCCCAGGTTTTAAGTTGCCTTCAATCTGTTTACCAACACCATGTTCTTTTGATTCAGGCCGGACAAAGAATCCAGTACTAGTTTTGCCTT
>PAAV01000053.1 GCA_002699485.1 Chloroflexota bacterium
TGTACCTCAGCATGTGCGCCTGTCTTTTCCAGCCTAATCTTCTCGGCCTTGAACTTCAGTAAGGCTTCGCCTCCCTCAAGTTCTTCCGTGTACGATAACCCGTCAGGGTTTCGCTCGTACTCTATTTTCTCCACCATTCGGTACTCTCACTTTCTTGCACGGGTTCGTCAGTAGGCACAGGTATGTCCTCCTGTACTGTACCCATGCATCTACACGGTGTATCTGTTTCGGAAAGGAATTGACTAGACCCATCAGTCCAGACAAACCGAGCGCAACTATCACATATGTACTCATACCTAGCTAACTCAGGTAGATGAGCGATGCGTTCTCTGCGTTCGCGCAACCCTTTCTGTAACGGTGATTCTACAGGCTTACAACAATCGCTGTTGTTTGGATGGTTGTGGCACACTGTAGTACACATATTTACCTTTCCGTACTCGTTCAAGCTCACCATTCTCTGCCATTAACCGAGCTACTCGGTCACCAGACGTACCAAGCCAACCCCAAAATGTATCTACCTTCTGTAGATTCCATGATGGGACAGGCTCAGCAGACTGAGACACAACTTTGAGAATAATCTCACGTTGCGTTCGCATTATGATTTCACCTGACTTTTCCAGTTACAGAACTTAAGCATCTTGACTGTTCCGTCAGGGTACTCCATTCGTACTGGTGGATTGTTTGGGTGAGTACAAAATGTACCACCATACTGGCTAGGCTTTGGGTCACGGTCTGGATGATCGGGACATCGCTCTACCCCACCAAGAGCTACCGCTTCCTGTACCAAGTGACCGCCTTCGGCCTGTGGTTCCACAGCTTGTGCATCTTGTTGGGCTACAATCTCTTGTGTACCTGTCTGAGCAGTTTGAATTTCATCAAACGCTTCAGTGTATGCAATGTGCCATGACAACGCAGTAGCTATGCCACCATCAGGGTCACTCGCATCCAGTGTGATTTGTGAGTATGGAATACCCTCAATCCCAAAGGTTATTGTGTTTACTTTCGGCTCAATTTTCTCAGCCATCTACGATCCTTCCTTCGCCAGTGCATCTAGTTCTTGAGTGTCAATCATCCACTCGCCTTCTATGTTCTTATGCCCTGTCAATTTATTACTTTGTATCCAGTGGTACACCGCAGTCCGAGAGACTCCACATAACTTAGCTGTGTTATTGAGTGTCATGCTTCCTGCGTTATAGTTCTCCAGAGTTTTTTGCCATGAATCAAGATGTGCTGTGAGCATGAGTCGTACATTTGTACGATACCGTTCTCTCCAGCCATGTCCTGCTACTGGCATGTGTAAATCTACACCTACTACTGCCCCGTTAAATGTCTCAGCTAACCACACATCGAAGCTCTGCTCAAACAGTTCTACGATATCGTCAACTTCCATTTCTACAGGTAGCACTATGTCTAGATTTAATTTATGTAATTGTCTAGGCATCATCAAACTCCGTTCTCTCACGGCAGGTTATATACCACCTATTTGAGTCTGAAATTTGACTCCATACCACTGCGTCACCGCCTACTTCTTCCGCTGCTACACGTAAGATATCTAGTAGTTCAGCTACAGTGGGTGAGTTGATATGCACTGACAGATACCTATCAGAGCTTTCCTTCTCACCTTTCAACACATGATCCGTGTCGTATGTCACACGTTTCTGCGTTGTAGAGTTCACACTAATCTCCATATGCGTCTCCCTTCAAGAGTTCTTCAACAGCGTCGATAGCTGCCTCAGTGTTTACCGTTTGCTCATGCATAATTCGCCTCCGCTTTTCTTCTAATCTGTCACTTCTCGTCCTGATAATGCGACTAGAAAATTTCAAGCTGCAAGCAATCATGCGTAACCTTTGTGCTCGCAAAGGATTAAGCCAAAAGTTTTTATCTTCGTCAGATATATCTGACGGTAGAACTACAGTGAGTCCTGACCCATCGACAAGGCGTAGCCTTCCGTGTGGTACAAGGTTCTCCCATATAGCCCAATGATCCTTTTGCCTACTCAGTCCCTTACTTACCGCATGAGATATCGCTTCTCTCGGTGTAAATCCTACACCCCACACTCCAGTGCCTACACATATGTATGGTGAAGTTTTATCTTCACTTGTATGCGTATCATCATCGTGGAATATAGGCCATGTTCTATCTTTCACTCGCACCCCTTTCTGGATACCATTCTTCATCTGCGTTTTCATACCACTCGCTTAACAGCGATTTTAGATCAGGGTCAGTGATGTCGTTACACGTACACACGGGGTCTTGATTCCCGTCGTATGGTGTACCGCATTCTTCACAGTCCCATCTCCCTGCTAATTGCATTAGCAATCCTTTCTCCAACAGTTGAGTGTTGGTAGAGAGACTGAAACACGGTGCTCGTTGGCATACAACTGCGCTGCTTCAGCCTCTTTACCAGCTCTCAACTACTACCCCCTCTCCACTACTCTCTTTACAAAGAGTAGTAGAGGGGTAGTAGTTGGTTTATCGAACTGGCACTAACTCGTTGAGATACTTTCCAGCGAAAGTCTCAACCTCATGCCGCCTGTCGCTGTGCATGTTACGGGCAGTGGCAGTCATCGACTGCACCATACCGAATACTGTTTGCTGCGCCTGTGCTAACTCATACAAGATGTTGGTAGACTCAGCTTCCGTAAAGAACTTAGTTCTTTTTAGAATCTTGACTGGCTCGTCAGCTAAAGCTGTTTCGTTGGCAGTCTCAAGCTGTCGCTTCCATGTGTTAAACATCTCATCACTAAGGCAACCTTCAATGGCATCTTCAGCTTCGCTGAGAATTACTTCTGCTTGCTTTAGGATTGTACGACTAGACAACTGACCTAACGGTAAGTCAGAACCTCTATGTACTTTGTGCATAGCACCCTGTTTAACTTCCTTAGTACCCATGATTAAACCATTGGTACAAACCCAACGAAACAAGAATGGCTTCACATCTACAGCACCCATGCCTACCTCAGAGTTGCTTACTCTGAATCCGAATGTGTGTGTATCCCCGTCATTCAAGTCAACGGTTCGATTTGGCATTAAGTATGTAAGCCTCATGTGAGTATCAGATACATCAAATCGATGTGGAAAAGCTCCTACCGTAGTCGCTTTTTGTAGCGTCGTTAATGCTACATCGTAATTGTTTACGATCTTGTATCGAGAACTCAGAAAAGATCGTAAGAAATCTTTTCTGGTTCTTAAGAGATACGAAGTGTCAGCGTCTTTCTGACCTAACCAATGATTCACATTGGTAGCCCATAAGTCTGGTGCTGTAAGCAGTTTTCTCCCATAGTGGAGACCGATATCAGTACCAGTTTGGAAGATTTGATTATGTGCATGGTCCTGTATGTGAACCAAGAACTGCGAGGCATCTCCGATGCCTAGATTTACATTGATAAGAGGCTCATAAGCCTCTCCGATTTGCCCCACCTGAGCAGTGATTGAATGAGATGGTACTACCATATCGACACAACTCTGCTGAAAATCAGCTAACGCTGTTAGCCTGTCGGTGATTTGTGGGACTGTCATTACATGTGTTTGTGCTGTTGTCATTTGTAATCCTTTCAAGATTAACTATACACTGTCGGAAAGTTAAGCGCAAGTATGTCATTCACATGACACACTTACGCTTAAGTTCCTGTTATGACTTGATGGGGTCAAGGCCGTTGGCTATGCCAAAAGTTGCTAGTAGATCTAGCAGTTCTTGTTGCTTGTCCTCATCAAAGATGGCTCCCTCATCTTCCTCAACTACAGGAGCAGTAGTCTCCTGTACTTCTTGCCATGCGGCTCTAGCCTCAGCAATGTTTTCTGCAATGCTGTTTGGCCTTTCAGTTTCAACAGACTCCATTGAGTCTGTAAGCTGAACCACAATCGGTTCACCATCAGGAGCTATAAGCTCCTTGTCTCCAACTCGAAACTTTTTCTCAGCCTCAGCTGTAGCTGCGGCTACACCTGCTGCAAAGCCTCTGTTGAACCACACTGACCGAACCATCTTTGGTCTATTCAACGGTGTGTGTTCGTTGATGTTTTTGTGAGCAGCTTTCGCTGCTGCCTTCAGCATTTTTCCTACGGTCTCTGTACTAAAATCCACTCTGTTTGCCATTGTTTACAATCCTTTCAAAAATTGTGTTGTTGTTTTTTGTTTACGCTAGGGTCGTTTGCTTATCGGTTTTCCTTTCTCTTACTCTCTTTACTCTTTTCTCTGCTCTCTCTGCCGAGAGCAGAAAAGAGTTAGAGAGTAGTTACTGCTCCAAATCGTTTCGGATGAACTCACTGACCAGCCCTATCAGAGATAGGGCAACTATTGGTAATAATATGAGTGCGATCATGCCTGAGCCTCCTTTACATACTTAACTTCTTCGTGATTGAATGTAGCTCTACACTCTGTGCATAGGTGGTAGATGTTTTCTGGATCAATATCCTCTTGACGAATATCGCTTAATTGTTGGTGAATTTCACCAATCAAATCATTAATTTCAGTTCTTGCGTCAGTGATATATGTTTCAGCGTCATCACTACCATCATATTTACTAACAGTAATTCTTACTTCATCACCACTGTCATGCCAATCAACATCATAATCACCACCACCAAGAACATCTTCTATAGAGTCTATAGATCCTTCTATCTCTCTAAGAGATGAGGTTAGATCGTCAGCTTTAGTTGACGCGAACATCCAAACGCTGCTCATATCAACCATAACTTCCATAACTGAGTGTTTACACTCACTAGTAGCCAAGATTGTCTCGACCTCTTTTTGCACGATTGACTCACGCGTATCTGTAGCTGTAGCTACTTCATCCAGTATGGAATACTTGTTAGTTCCAGTTGAATACCATGAGTTGTTTAGTGGGTTAGTCATGTAACCGCACTCCTTTCTATATCGACTTTGACTTTTGCAAAGCCACAACGCCCCATGACCGAAAGGTCATGGAGCCATGTGGGTCAACAAATCTAGTTGCCGTGATTCCAAATCACGGAATAAGTTCCATTTGAGTATCCAGTTGCAGATGGTTTTTGTTCAACCAAAATGGTGTCTGATGGTTCACCATCTTCTAAGTTACGGAGATTGTAGAATTCATTTCTGTATTTTTCTCCTACTACTGCTAAGTTGAAAGCCTCTAGGCTTTTATATTCGGTAAATTCACAAGCTATTTCTGCCCTATCAAGAACCATTTCTGAGTCTAGTTCCTCTAAATAATCGAACAAAGCTAATAAACCTCTATAGCTAAAGTGTCTTGAGTAGTCATCTGACCAGCCATCTCTACCTTGAAATGCCGCAATAAAATCACTCACTGTTACTTCGATTTTCATAATCAATCCTTTCAATTTTTTGTTTACTACTATCTACTAACCCTCTCCTCCTCTCTCTACCGAGAGGAGAGAGGGGTAGATAGTGTCAGAACCGAACTTCGTACTCAGCTCCGCAGTCTACGCAGTGTCCAATCTCACCGCTTCTCAGATAAGAGTTTTCGCCTTCGGTTACTAAGTAACCGTCGCATGAACTCTTATTACATTCGGCTGAAACAGCCTCTATTTCTATACGATTTTTAGGGAGAATCGTTAAACCCGTCCGACCAATAGCCACGTTAAAACCTTTCGTCAGCTAATCCCGAATCCCAGTCTGCTGGTAGCAGACTTCGCATGAAACAGTCACAGACTGTTCCACAGCAGTGAACAGTTTGTTCACTTTCTTGAATTTCTAGCATTTCATCTAGAATTTTTTGGGTGTCTACCATAGGTTTGTTCCTTTCTCTACCTTTAGTTGATATTCCATTTCTTGAACGGCTCTTTTAATTCCGTCTAAGTAGTAATACACAGCATTTTTGTACTCTAGGCTTTGAGTGGCATCAGAGTGTATTAAATATTTTCTCTGTTTAGCTTCAAACTCTCTAAGTTTTTCGACTGCCGTTTCCAAGTTGCTCATGCGATTTCCCTTTCTTATCTATATATTTATTCTTTTTTTCTTCTCTCTCTTCCGAGAGAAAAAAAAAGTAAATATATGATGGTTAGCGGTTTGCCATCCAGTTTTTTCTCTCTTCTTTGTCTATATCTGCCTGACCCCAGACACAGATCCAGTCTCCTTTCTTCCAAACAGTACCGCAATCTCTTTCCATCTTTTGCCAGAACTCGCCATTGAATTTGATTGTGTTACTGTTCATTTTGCTGCTCCATTCGTTCGCTGTTTTTTTTGTTTATCTATATATTTATTCTTTTTTCTTCTCTCTCTTCCGAGAGAAAAAAAAGTAAATATATGATGTTTGGCCAAATGACCTACCGACACCAGATGTAGAAGTCATATAAAACCCACTGCTCAAGCTCAGAGAGCTTGTTCCAAAAGGCTAGACGGTCAGACTCAAACTCATACCAGAGTTTACGCGCCTCTAAAAGACAGTCATTTGAGATAGGTAATTGGTATTGATATTTAGTACTTACCCCGTCTTTTCTTTCGTTTGCAGTGGTATCAGGATGAAGATCCCCGATCCAGTTAACGAAAGTATCAAAGTCTAGATACTTAAGGTTATCTAGAAATTCGCTATCTTGAGACTTCATCTGTAAAAATAGATCTCCAGTCTCATAACCGACTCTATTTGGTGATTCCTTCGCCGTCTTATTGAGATCTTTAAGAAAAGCTAAGGCCCATTCGGTTTCTGGCCAATAGCTAAACAGTTCAACGCCGAATTGGTTTGTGTTTTTGATTGCTGAAATTTCGCTCATTTTTTCCCTATCTATATATTTATTTCTTTTTTCTTCTCTCTCTGCCGAGAGAATAAAAAAGTAAATATATGATGTTTCGGGGAATCGTCAGTTTTTGGTGGTTCTGGTGGTCTCTGGTCGATGGTGGTTTTCGGTGGTGGTGGAATTTGGAAAGGGTTTAATTCTGTATTCTACTACTCATATATATATATTCTTATAGTATTAATAAACACAATAGAAATATAAGATCAAGAACTTGTTAAATGGTTTTGATTTTGGATTTTAGCGGTTTTGGCAGTTAGACCGAATAACTAGAATCGACAGAATCGGCTCTGTATGGCTCGTTAGTTGCTGTAACTTGCTCGAAAGGTACAAAGACACTGCCAAGAGATTTAAACGCCGTCAGCGTCCATACAGAGCGATTTAAGGATCTAGGTGTTTTGGGGTATTGGTGAAAAATTGAGCACAAAAAAACCCCGCCATATTGACGGGGTTAATTTGTTGGGCTGCTAGGGTCTATCTACCGTTAGCATTCCTAAAATGAATTTGAGTGAAGCTAGTATTTACTCCTGACTCAGATCGGATCTGCTTATTGGTCAGCTGGTCCAATTCTTCAAAGTCATCTATTAAATCCACATCTAAGTAAGATTCAGTCAGAGTAGACCGATCCAGAAGTGCTAGATATTCAATTTCTGAGAGTTTAACAACAGGACGATCACCATATCGATCAGCAGTCAAAGCAGCGTCAAGAGTAGAGACGTTAATACTCATCATGTTTTTAGATAAATCCCTAACAACTGAAGCCGATCCGATTTCGCCGATTTCGTAGACTTTCCAATTAGGACTCTTCTCCATAATTAGGTAGTAAGCCCATTCATCAACCATCTTTAGAAAGTCAGAATCTGACAAGATATTAACAAATTCAATAACATCTAAATCAGTTGGATCAGTTTGTGAGTAGTAGTCTCGGCATTCTGAACAAGGACAGTCCCTATGATCGAAACCACCTAATAGATGCTCAGTATGTAGTTCTAAATCTACATCACTATCACAACCATCGTTGCAGACTCCCTCTATAAAGCTGTATTCCTTGCATTGAATACAGAGCAGAGCTTCCTCAAATCCTTTCGTTACTTCGTTGCTTGTGTTTGTGTTTTGGTTTGTGGCGTTTGCCATCTTGCGATCCTTTCATGAATCATTCGTTAATCATTTGATTAACTTAGGAATAAGTTAGCATAAATTNNANNAACATGTTTTNNCCTTGCTANATATGACGATCCAGCGAATCGCAAAATCANACTTTTTGTCTATCTCTCGATATNNCTGATTCGACGCTGTATATATGTTGGTTATCTGTCGCTACATATTCATATGTAAACGCTATCGTATCGACAGATAAACGACTCAAAAATAGAGCACTATATATAGATGTATTTCGGCGTATCGAATTGACGTTATATATATAGCTAATCGGCATGGCATTTATTGATCGTGGTTTCGGTCTCGTCCTGTACGATAAAGTTAAGGTTCCTTAACAGTTCTTTTCGCTGTGGATATCGTGTCAGTTTGCCTACGTCGCGTCGTGATAGAAAATGGATTCCCGTAGGGGTCGAAACCGAAGCGGCCTTGTCTTTACCATTGGGGGCCACACAAAGATAATTCACGGAATCCCGAATGTTGGTACACTATGAGTGTAGTGTAAGGAGCGCATATGCCGAAGGGTAAGAACACACCACCGTATCGCAAGCCAAAGAAGGGTTACTAGTGAAATCTCCGAAGCTGACAGCAGCGCGTAGGAGAAGGTTACCTAAGAGTAAATTTGCTTTACCTAAAAAGCGGAAGTATCCTCTCGATACTATTGGGCGTGCAAGGAATGCATTAGCACGGGCATCACAACATGCTACTCCGTCTGAGAAGCGTAAGATTCGTGCGGCTGTAAAGAAAAGGTATCCAAGTATTAAGGTGTCTAAAGCATGACCAAAGAAGAATTGATTGAGCTACTCGACCCTGCGCGTGACTATGGTGAATACAGTCACGACACGTTAATTGAAGCTATACGTGCTGGGAAGGTTGTGATTAAGCCTCCTGCCTATAAGAATGTCCCTATTTTAAGGAAGCAAGAGAACCATGCGTTGATTAAGGGGAGCGGGCGTGTAACGACAGTAGAGTCGTACACTAAGAACCCTCCTGCTACGAAGGCTAGATTTATGGCTCGTGCTGTAGATGACTTTGATTCTGTCTATGAGTCGATGATTGAGTCTGCTAATAAGGGTGATGTTAGGGCACAGAAGCTCTTTATGGAGATGTTTGTGGGTAGACCGAAGGAAGCTACGGAAGCGTTACAGAAGAACATGATGGACAAGTTGTTTGAAGCTGCGTTAGCCCCAAAGGAACAAGTTATTGAAGTCGTACAGTCCTCCTAGTATCTGGCAGTTCATCAATGAAGGTGACCCGTATGATGCTTGGGATTGGCAACGAGAGCATATCCACGAGCAATCAGACAAGAAACGCCTCATCCTAGCCTGTGGGCGTAGGGCTGGTAAGACTACCGCTATTAAAGCAGAGATAGTTCGAGAGGCCTTAAAGCCTAGAGATGTACAGTTTGGAGTGGCCCACGCACCGTACATCTACGTGATTGCACCCAACTATGAGTTGACTATGAAGGTTTGGGAGCCTGTATGGAACCTCTTTGTTGGTGACCATGCGCCATTACATGACTACTATGCCAACCATGACAAGACTAGAAAGCTCATTGAACTGGCTAATGGAGCGCGAATACAGGCTAAATCAGCTGATGACCCGACAGCCTTACAGGGCGACAGGGTCACTGCGGCCTTTGTAGACGAGGCTCACGACCTCAATCCTGAAGCATGGGCTAACTTTATGCCCGCTCTTGCTGACTCTGATGGCAGGTTAGTAGCTATTGGTATTGCTAGAGGAAAGGGAAACTTCCGTACCTATTGGAATGTAGGGCAGGAAGATGACCCTAGATACTACTCTGCGTCAGTGACATCGCTCGCACATCCAAACATTGATGAAGAGGCACTGGATGAATTCAAGCGTGACCTCACAGAATCGCAGTACCGACAGCAGTATCTTGCTGAATGGGTGGAAGATGATGGGCAGGTCTTTAGAAACTTAGATGATTGCTTTGATGGAGATTGGGAAGAACCTACTGAGTCTCAGTATCTTATGGGTCTGGACTTAGGAAAGATTGAAGACTTTACTGTAGCCTACGTCATAGATATTAAGACGATGAGCATCGTAGCAAGGGATAGATTTAATGGATTGGACTACACATTACTTGGGCCGCGCATTGCGTATCTGTACAAAAAGTACAACTGCCAAACTATTCATCTTGATGGGACTGGTATCGGTGAACCTGTGGCTGACATCCTACGCAACGAGGGCTGTGCTGTTACATCGTTTAAGTTCACTAACCAATCTAAAGCTACGCTCGTATCCACACTTGCAGCAGAAATCGAACATAAGCGAGTTCATTTCCCCAAAGATGACGAAATACTTAAAAAAGAGTTAGAATTATTTGAAGGTGTTGTGTTAGCTGGCGGTGCTGTAAAGTACGGCCATCCTGTCGGATACCACGATGACTCGGTAATGGCAGCAGGATTAGCGGTAATGAAAGCTAAAAAACGAAACAGAGCAGCATCGCAACTACGACAAAGAGATTACGTCACGTTTGGATAATGTATGGTTGAAGCAGACTTCATAAACAATTTTGATGATGACTTTAATCGGTTTACTCGTCTAAAGAACTACATTTTTAATGGGTACTTTGACAAGATGAGAGACGATAATGATTACTACAACGGTAATTATCCTAACATCGGGGAGATTATTCCCCGCGAATACCGCGAATCAGGCATGGGCGCAACGATTCCTCCTACTGCACGTAACGCTGTAGACAATGCCTCTGACCATATCCTTACTACCCCTAAAATTTTTGTGCCAGCTAAACCCACAGAGAATGATCAACAAGCAGAACAGAACTTAGCTGAACGTAAACGTCAGTTCTTAGCGTCGTTTTGGCACAATGTAGAAACAGATTACGGAGATCCGTTAGCGACTGCACGTAAAAAGCTAGTAAAAGACGGACGTATGGTACTTAAAAAAGAATTACGGTGGGATTTAATACCAGACCCTCCAAGTGATACTGCATCATCAGGAGAAAAAAGAAAATTCCGTAATAGATTAAAGAAACTTACTCAGTCTCAGTTNTTATGGAAGATATCTATTCTGCCTAACGAGACGGTAGTACACGACATTGACAACCCNACTGACCCTAAGTATGTGTACGAATTTTACGAAGTGTACCCTGANGAAGCTCGCCGCAGATATCCAGAACATGCAGATATGTGGATGGAAGATGGTTTAGAAAAGCTAGAGTTTGTTGAAATGTACACCAAACCGCAAGGTGATTCCAAAGGGGAACACAAGATGTGGGTACAAGGGTCATTAGTATTTGAGAATATGAACCCGTATTGTTGGGAAACGTCTGTATCTACTGATGATAAAAAAGATTATGACGGCTATATTCCATACATTATTAGAGACTCAGGTTGGGGTGAGATAACCGCAGATAACGACCCTGCTGATAGGTATGTAGGTATCCTGCGGTACATACACCCTGTATTACAGGCGGAAGCACGTCAACTTACAGCAGTCGATATTCAATTACGATACTCCACATTTGCTCCTGTTATCACAAGAAACGTCATGGATGACAACACTCCTATAGAGGTAGGGCCGGGAAAACGCATTAATCTAGTGGACGATCAGGACATTCAGTTTGTGAAGCTGCCTGAAGTCCCATTGTCTGCATTTCAGATGATGGATAAGGTGCATCAGTACACGTCTGAATTATCTAAACTTGGCACTCTTGGCGGTCAACCGCAACGTGGGGTTGAGTCTGCTACTGAAGCTGACCTGAACGTACGGAACGCTGCGGTTAAATTACAAAGTTGTGTAGCGTCATTACGAGCGTGTATTGCTATCGCGTCACGGCAAGTCTTTCAAGACATTCAATATATTTTAGAATCGCCTATTACTATTGCAGGAAGTACGCGCAGACAAGCCAGTGAGATCACTATTAAGCCCAATGAATTAGATGACTTTTATGCAGTTGATGTAGAACTTCATACGTCTGATAGAGCGCAAATTGAGATGCGAGACATGATGGTGTGGTCTCAGTTGTACCGCACCTACAACGGGATGTTGAGTGCAGAGACCGCAATGGAGAACTCAGGCATTGAAAATCCACAGCAGGAACTCCTAAAAGCGTCGGTTAATACGTTGTTTATGTCACCACAAGCACAACAGGTACGTACTATGATGATGCTTAAGGGACTACAAGGGCAAGCAGCAGAAGTGTTACGTGCCTTCCAGCAGGACTTATTACAGCAGCAGCAAGGACCAGCACCGCAGGAACAGATGAGTAGCACCGAAGAAATTACAATGGATGAGGTAGCTACTCCAACTGGTATGCAAGAGAATATAGCTATGGACAGACAAACTAATGTAGTAAATGAGATGAGATAATGGCAGGAGAACTAGCCGCATTGATGAGTGATGCAGCACGACAGGTGACTGTGTTGAATGCTATGGCATTAGAACATATTGCAGATGCGTTCGCTACGCCTGAAGAAGCTACTGTGTTCTCAGCTACGTTTGATGAAATGGCAGAAATTTTTGCAGCACATGGACATGGTGCTGATTTATATGATTGTACCGACCCGTTCTGTATGGAAGCTAAGATAGCTATTATTGAATCTGTACAGCAGATAATGAATCCTCCGCAACAGCAACAGCCACCACAAGGAATGCCGCCACAAGGATTTGCTCCGCAGCCGCCAATGATGGGGTAGGGTATGACCACTACTTACAAACCAGCGCAACTACAAGCAGCTATTGTGGCTGCAATTACTTCATGGGAAAAGACTAATAATGCATCTATTGAAGATGCATGGGGCTTAGACAGACGTAATATTGCCCGTACTTTATACCAAATTGCACAAGCCGAAAGTGGTGGTAGTAACGCTGTAGGCGACACGCATATTAAAAATCCAGACAATGATGCGTCATATAGTCCGTGGCAAATTAATAAACAACATACAAGCCAAGTTAAAGCTGGTAAACAATATGATCATACGAAGCTAACAAACGATCCACGATACGCAGCATTAGCAGCAATAGATATTGCGAATGATGCAACAACATCTAGTGGTGATGCGTTTGCGCGGTTTTTTCCGTGGACTACACATAGGCTTACTAACCCTAACGACAATGGGCCATTTCAGTTTGTGGGTGGGAGTCGAGCGCCTGATGATAAAGACCGTACAAGTAATCAAGCTAAATTTGATAGCGGGGGTACAAATTGGGATAGCTTAGATTTTTCAGGTAACACATACCAAGCATACCAACCGCAAGCAGGATTACCAACGCAATCAGTTGCGCAAAGTTCTGGTACAGTACAGGGAAGGAGTAATCCAATGGCTACAGGTGACGAAGAAGGCTTAGGTCCAATAGGAGACACGGGTTCAATCCCGTCATGGAAAGCGCCTCCTGAAGCTAACTCATTGCAAGTTGGAAACTTTAAAGAAAAATTACGACAAGCGTTAGATGCACGAGCGCAAGAAGAATATATAGGAAGTGGATTAGCCGATATAGGTGATGGGAAGCCGTACCTTACTTCTGGATCTTTTAAGGGAACAAAAAGAGAAGTTACTATGGCTGATGTTGATGCGTTATTACGCGGAACAGGCGATGGGGCACTTAACGATGCGCAAATAAATTCATTACTAAAAGCAAGTCTTGGGGGGACAGATGAGCAATCGTCTGCTGCCGCAGATTATTTAGTTGGGGATCTTGTTAGGCGTGTTGAGTTCTTTAAGAGAAGTGATAATAATTCATATTTACCTGTTGGTGATTCAAGTTCTATGGCAGCAGGTGTATTAAATAGAGCTGCATTAAATCACAATACTGATCCTAATGACCGCTCTAGAGACGTGCAGAACTTATTAGGTGTAGGGGAAACGACATCTGATGATCCCGAACGAGGTACTCGCGCACAAACAACAGGATTTAATACACAGGCAGGATTAGGGCAAACTCCGACTACAGGTAATGCCGCCGCAGGAGATCCTAACTTAACGGGCATGTGGGCTAATCCTGATGTTAATGCTCAACAACCGCCCGCAGGACAATTTGGATCTGGGCCACCAGCAGGTCTTGAAGAACAAGTAATGGCATATGCGGATGAAGTAGGTGGTGCGTATTCACTTATTAGTACAGATCCGTGGACTTATCGAGTGCATGTAGACGGTAAAAATACAGGCATATTCCGAATGGATGAATCTGGTCAACATGTATTAGATGTGACTGATGTGTATGCCGAAGAGTTAAAGGGCGGTGGAGGTAGTGGTCAGTACGGAAGCGGGCAAACTTCTAACACAGCAAGTGGGTATAGCGTAAGAACTGACCCTGCTACGGGAAATCCGCAACATTGGGATAGTACTACTAACGGTTGGAAAGATGGCGCCCCTCCAAACCACAGCACATTTGTAAACATGAGTGGCGAAACAGTTATTGTTGATCAGAATGGCCAGCAAGTAGGTAGTATTGGTGTTGGCTTTGATGAATTTGCTAATGTGCGGGATTTTGGTGAAAACCAACGGCAGTTCAATCAAAGGTTGGGATTAGATCAAGCTCGTTTTGGTGAAGATATTAGGCAGTTTGATACTCGATTTGGTGAAGATGTACGTCAGTTTGATTTAGGGTTTAGTGAAAATCAACGTCAGTTTAATACTACTGAAAATAGAATGGAAAAAACCCTTGCTGCTAATAATTACTTTCAAGGTCTTGAAGAACTAGGGAGAAACTATCGTACATTAGTACAAACATCTCCTGAACTAGCTAACGCAGCGACTAATCAAGGTAAGTTAATTACCGACATCCTTCGTGGGGGTGGTGATGTATTAGCTCGCACATACTTTACTCGTGGCGGGATGTCTCCATTACCTGAAATTACACAAGCCGATCTAATTAATAACTTAACTGATGAGATGGCTAAGGTGCAGCAATTTGAAGTTGATGCAACGATGGCTGAAAACCAGCGTCGCGTCGCAGCAGATATGCAACGCGCACAAGATGAATACGGCGCGTTCCGAACAAAGCGAGAAGCTGATGCGCAGTCTGCCTATCAGCAATTTGTATCAAACATGGCTCCTGTTGGTACTCAAATGTCTAATAGTTATGACGTTGTAGATACAGCAGGGCAAGATGCGGCTAATGCCAGAAAAGCTGCTGCGGATGCAAAATTGGCAACATTTAATTTCCGAAATACACCTGCGTTTGCTGACACATTTAACGCAAGTACAGGAACATTCAACGATCCTGTAATGCAATCGGCCTTTCAATCAGCTCAAGATATGGCTGATGAAGCGGCTGGGGCGGCAAATGCGTCTAACTTTACAACAACAGAAACAGATACGTGGATGGATTATAGCCAACCTACTGCTCCTGCTTTTCAAGACTGGAGAGGCACATCACGATTTGCAGGGCAGCCTACGTTTGCTGACTGGCAAACAAATGTTGGGCAGAGCTTTGCTAACACTCCTATGTTGAATGTGCCTAATACACCTATACCAAGAGCTGTTACTCAAGAAGAACTAATTGCGCAAAGCAGGGCTGTATCGCCACCAGCAGTACAGTCGTTGTTAAGTGGTCAAATGCCATCTCCATTGCAATTCGGAGGGTTGCCACTGCCAACCTTCCAGCAATTACAAGCACTAACCCCGAGTGAGCAAGAGATGTTGAATAGTCGACTGCTTACTGAGTTTAATGTACCGCTATCAGATGTGGCGTTCCAGACACAGCGACAGTTCAGTGCGCCATCTATGGATAGAAACAGGGATCTAGCTCGATTCAGAGGGTATAGTGTCTAATGGCTCAACCACTATGGATGCAGCGCCGACAAGCAGAGGGCGTACAACGCACACAGCCAACAGGCTTTTCTGCGTTTGTTGACGATACAGAAACAGAAAATGAAAAGCGCGAAAAAGAACGACGCGGGTTTTCTGTTGGGAATGTGTTTGGCACTGCATTAAGCGGGTTAGGTAAAGCCGCAGAAGTTGTAGATAAATACGACTTTTCGTTAGCCGAAAAAGCTGGACTTCTTGATTTAATAGATAAAATTCCTGACCTTAAAGGTACTCAAATAGACGATTGGGCTAAAACAGGAGCTAAAGCTGTAGCTAAAGAAGGTACACGCTTGTCTACATTTGCTATTGCCGCAGGTGGTGTAGGGCTTGGTGCTAAAGCAGGGACTACTGC
>PAAV01000054.1 GCA_002699485.1 Chloroflexota bacterium
ATAATTATCTTTGAAGGTGCATTCCATATCCGAATAAAAAAACTCCTTAAAGTCCCCACAGAGACGGCAAGACTTCTAACGATTGGAGCGGCTGTTTCATTAATTGGAACTGCTGCACTCGTGCATTATCTACTCAATGTAAACTGGATGGTTTCTTTACTTGTTGGTTCTTTGTTGATCGCCACTGGTCCAACTGTCATCATGCCAATTTTAAAAGTGGTCCCTGTACGGCAACGGGTCGCTACAATCCTAGAAACAGAAGGGATAGTAAACGATGTTACTGCTGCAATTTTGGCTATTGTCTTTTTTGAAGCAATATTGATGAATACAAGTTCTATTTTCGATCTTTTCCCAATTTTCATTCTTAAACTTGGAGTTGGGCTCTTAGTTGGTATTTTAACCGCACTTGCTTTATTAAATTTCCTCAAATTATCTCTCATCCCCCCTTCAAATGCCCCTCAACTAACCCGATTATTGGTTTTAATGGTTGCAATCGCTTCGTTTGCAATTTCAAATTACATCACTCCCGAATCTGGGATAGTAGCAGCAGCAACTGCGGGGATTATGATAGGAAACTCTTCGATCTCCTACGAACGTGAAATTTCTGAGTTTAAAGGAGATATAACTTTGTTAGTTCTTTCTTTTATTTTTATAATCCTGGCAGCTTTACTCGACCTACAAATTCTATTGTCCCTAGGCATTTCTGGAGTATTGGTTGTGGTCCTCATCATGGTCTTTGTTCGATCTCTATCTGTTTACCTTTCAATAACTGGAAATCGATTCACTTTGGCTGAAAAAATATTTATGATGGCGGTGGCCCCTCGTGGAATCATTCCCGCATCAATATCTATGTTATTTGCTATACATCTCCAATCTCTGGGCCTCATCCGTGAAGCAAGTGTAGTAGTTGGAACCGTGTTCCTAGTCATTTTCACAACAGTTTCATTAGAAGCCGGCTTTTCTAGATATATAGCAGAATATTTAGATGTGATACCTATGCGTGTAATAATCATTGGAGGTGGGAGAGTAGGCCGTTCCCTTTCTTCCCGCCTATCTGACCGTGGTGAGAGTATTTTGATTATAGAACAAGACGAAGCTCAGATTGAATCACTATCCTCTGGCGGCTTTTCCGCAGTACTTGGAGATGGGACTCGTATAAAGACCCTAGAAAAAGCCAAAGCAAACAATGCAAAAATACTCATTGCGGCCACAGGAGATGATGGAGCAAACCTTCTAATATCCCAATTAGCCAAAAATGAATTTGGCATTGATACAATCTTTTCTAGAGTTAATAATCCTGATAACGTACCCCAATTTGAAGATATGGGTGTAATAGCAGTTTCATCCTCCCACGCCACCGCACTTGCAATAGACAATATAATCGAGCGACCCGCATTAAACGCATGGATGACCGAACTAAGCCGCACAGGAGATGTACAAGAAATAATATTAACATCTTCCCAATTCACCGGAAAAACAGTCAGTTCCATTGCTTCCACTCTACCTTCTAGCTGTCTAATAGCACTCATCAGACGTGATAGTGAAGATCTCATTCCCCATGGAGATTTTACCCTAGAACGTGGAGATCACATTACACTTCTCGGACGAAAAGAAGATGTAAAAACAGCAATAAAACTTTTCCACCCCCACGACTAGTCTTTATTAATTTCCACTAAAATATTTGAATGGAGTTGACCGTTAGAAGCCAACAGTTCGGTGACGTTGTCAATTTTAAAATCTAATATATATTCTTCCCCATTTTTCTTAGTAACTCTTCCTCCTGCACACTTAACTATCAAGATACCTGCCGCAACATCCCATGGATTTGTATCCCACTCCCACACGACATCTGCACTCCCACACGCCAAGTACGCTAGATTGATCGCAGCAGAACCATATCTTCTCACTCCCTTGACCACTGGATATAAGCTCGATAACAATTCTCCTTTTGGATCGTGACCTGTTATCAACATACTTTCTTGAATTTCCTCTCTATTCGTCGTTTTAATAACATTTCCATTAACCATTGCATTTCCCCCTCTCACGGCAGAATACAACTGATCAATTTCTGGAATGTAAATGACCCCGACCAACGGATCATTTTCTTCCAACAAAGCAACAGAAACAGAATAATTGGGATTTTTGTGTATGAAATTCCCAGTCCCATCCAATGGATCTATTACCCACCTATACTTTGAATTATTATCTTCCCAAACAGCTTCTTCCGATATGATATCGTGATCTGGAAATTTATTTCGAATTAAGGATGTGATTATATTTTCAGAAAGATAATCTGCCTCTGTTACCTTCCCCCCTTTTGGATTTTCAAATATCTCTATCTCTTCTTTCCGGTGCAATTCTCTAAGAACGTCCCCTGCACCCAATGCAGCGTTTCTAGCTAGTTCCAAAGCAACCTCTTCAAATGTTTTTTCCCCATATTCATTTTTTTGATTCGCTTCTCCGTCTTGCCCCCCAATTCCCCATCCCAAATTTGTTCCTAATCTATCAAAAAATCCTCTACTTTGAGATGTCTTAATGAGATATGCTGGCATTTTTGAACCGGTAATAGTGATCACTTTTTTGGTCTTAAGTAAATTTGTAGCCCTCCCACCATCAACCAACACATAAACTTCAGTATCTGGTATTATTTTGAGCTCTGTCCCTGCCCCAAAAACCAACGGGCGTACTCCTATATTATGTGTGTGTAGTGGTGTCAACTGAATCGTTTCATTTAACATAGGATAATGTATTGGCCCACCCGCCGACAGAGAAAGCCCTGTAGACCCCGTGGGAGTTGTCACCGCAATGCCTGTTCCATCATATTTTCCTATATGTTCTTCTCCTACAAACACATCAATTGAACTGATTTTCCTTTCAGTTGGTTTTTTTGGCCAGACGTGACCTATGACAACTTCATTAAGACCCTCTGCATCAAAAGAATCAACCTTGACCGAAACCCTTTGAAGTTCATCAATATGTGACTCTCCTTGGAAAATTTCTTCCAATGCGTCAAAAATTTCTTCCGGCTCCACGCGAGCTAGAAATGACAACGTTCCTGAACCCACACCAATAAATGGAATTTTTCTAGGTGAAAATATCCTTACCCCTTCTAGAAATGTCCCATCCCCTCCGATAGTAATCCCGATAGTTCTTCCTTCCCATTCACCATCGTTCTCATCAATATTTTCTCCAGTTTGAACTGCCAAAAACCCAATGCCTTCTTTAGAAGCCCACTGTTTTATATTTTCAACTTGATTCTCACATCCCTGTCTCGAAACAACAATTATTTTCTTCGTCGCAATGAGTCTATTCCCTTCCATTATCTAATCTCTATCAAATATCATGGCAGCCCCTTGTCCTAACCCTACACACATAGTCGCCAATCCCCTCTTTACATCTCTCCTATTCATTTCGTGAATCAGTGATACTGGCAATCTAGCACCACTCGCTCCCAATGGATGACCAATTGCTATGGCCCCTCCATTCACATTGAATTTTTCCTCTGGTATTTTTAATTCACGCTGGCAGTGTAGACATTGGGATGCAAATGCCTCATTCAATTCAACTAGATCGATATCTCCAATTTGTTTGTCAACACGGGACAGTAATTTTTGTGTGGCTGGGATGGGCCCCACCCCCATCAAACGTGGATCCACCCCCGCAACAGTATGGCTATTTATTGCTGCCAATATTTCCAAACCCCTCTCCTTTGCAAAACTCTCACTCGTTATCATCACCACCGCAGCGCCATCTGAAATCTGAGAAGAATTACCTGCTGTAACCGTCCCATCCCCTCTGAATACTGGCTGCAATCCCTCGAGCTTTTCTATAGATGTATTTTCTCGAATTCCCTCATCCTCATCTTTTATTTCACCTTCCACTTCTATCGGGACAATTTCTTCTTTAAATTTACCACTTTTCGTCGCAGAACCTGCTCTCTCATGACTTCTAAGTGCATACAAATCTTGATCCGCCCTCGAAATGTTAAATTCTCCTGCGACAGCTTCTGCAGTCATGCCCATTTGCAATTCAAATATATTGTATTTTTGCATAAATTCTGGATGTATTTTAGCAAATGAAGAAGCCTCATCCATGGGAACCCGGGTCATATGTTCTACCCCCCCTGCAATAACACAATCCCTCTGACCTGCACTAATTGCATCACTGCCTGTCATTATGGCTTGCATAGAAGACGCACACCACCTGTTGACTGTAGTCGCAGGCACGCTTTCTCCCAATGAAGACATCAACCCAATAATTCTAGCTATGTTATTATCTTGCTCCCCCCGTTGCATTGCGCATCCCCATATGAGGTCATCAACTTCTTTCGGTTCGACTTCTGTTGTTTGGAGGACCTTATTTATGATCTCGATAGATAGATCTTCTGCCCTCGTACTTGAAAACATGCCATTTCTCTTTCCCTGTGGAGTTCTCATGGCCGCAACGACAACTGGCTTGATTTTAGTACTCATTACACTAGTTTAAACAGATTCTCTGAACATAAACATCTCTCCTTTTTACTACACCAATCTCGATGTACTTATCAGCCCTTGAATACTACTTCCTGGAGAATGAATGATAGCACCATCGCCATTGTTGAGCTATTACTGACCGCAAAACACTACACCAAATTATCAAATTTGACCCCTGATGACTTACCCCCTCAAATCAGGAAAGCATTTGATAAAAAAGGTGAAATAAAACGCCCACTGTCTGTAAATGAAAATATGGCAAAAAAAGCAACAGGAGTCGAATCCCCGTGGGATTCTATTAGCGATTTGATGTTCACTGAAAAAGATAATTTTAGTAGTGAAATGAGTTTAACCCAACTTGATCTTGCAGAAAAATGGTTCTTAAAACATACCACACCAGATCTCATTCTCACCAATCCCACATTAGCATATGTCTTTCAAGAAAATGATTCTCTAGATATATCCTATGAGGACTCTAATACCTCGAACAGACCGATCCAAGCAGATCGTTTCTGGATAGATAGCCTTCTATCTGAGTATTTTACTGAAGATGATCAAGAAATGCTAGATTTAGTCGATATAAAAGCACCAGAAGAAATAGAAACGACACTCCCCGATTTAGTATTGACAACCAATCAAACAGATGAACTTGAAAAAATACGTTTAGCTATAAAAAACCGTGACTATTTAGCCGAAATCGGGCTTAGGGAGGTCGGAAAATTATTATTCATAGGCCCTCCTGGAACTGGAAAAACTTCTGTCGCCCGTGCCTTGGCACATTCTCTTAGTTTACCTTTTGTAGAAGTAAAACTCTCCATGATGACAAGCCAATACTTAGGCGANACTTCGAAAAACATCGATCGAACATTTGAAGTCGCNAAACGNCTNTCNCCTTGNATTNTATTTGTNGATGAGTTCGANTCNGTCGCAAAAACCCGAAGATCTGATGAACACGCNGCATTNAAACGTGCTGTAAATACATTACTCAAAAGNATAGANGAAATAAGNCTNGTNCGAGACGAAGTCCTTCTTATCGGGGCTACAAATCANCCNGATCAACTTGACACTGCNGCTTGGAGGAGGTTCGACGANATAATCCATTTNCCCCTTCCAGACGTCAACATGCGNGAGAAAATATTNGAAGTCACAACAAAATACATGGCAATCGAAAATTTCGANCCATCTGCTCTNGCAGATTTGACAGAGGGNCTTTCNGGTAGTGATATCCGACTCGTNNTACGAGAAGCCGTACTAGAAGCCTTGAGTGAAGATAGAACNGTTCTAAANCAAGAAGANCTANTCNNGGCAGTCACTGCAATCGAAAAACGTGATATCCTTAAAAGCATGCCNNTTGANTANCNCTTNNAATCNCTCTATTTCNCAANANNCNTTCAATAACAGCTAGTTATATATTTNCAGACAATCTGAGTTCATTTGGATACGGCTACGCAATCTTCCTCTCCCCGGACAGATTGGGCCATGTCCACNTGAGTGGTTTGGNGGAGTTTTGTCATGATCCTCCCTCATATTATGCCACTCTTTTAATAATCCCNCTTTANTTNGTTCTTTTTAAAGTTCGAAATCCTTTTTCTTNCTCTCTNCCCATTCAACACTAAGCCGGTTTAGCTCAGCCTGGGAGAGCACTCGACTGAAGATCGAGCCGTCCGTAGTTCAAATCTGCGAACCGGCATTTTTAATCAACANTAAAAATAGTTGTTACTCTCTTANTNGGAAAGAAAAAAATGAGCGGGTTTCGCTCGNAACTCAGAAGAGTTCTTCAAAGAGTGGCAGGAATGCTGCTGGCTCTTGAATGTATGTCNTTCCACCNTAGACTGGGTTGTTGTACGCGTATGGTAAAATAACCTGGTCGGATGGGATAAATGCAGCAAAGTCTGCATGTGTTGCAGCGGATGGACCGTGGGCCGGTGTACGACCTGTATCTGCAATTTTCTCTTGACCGTCTTCGGACATCATCCATGCACAGAAAGCCTCTCCTGCATTTGGATGAGGAGCGCCAGCTGTCATGTGGAGTGGAACCATTGAGGACAATGCAGGGTCGATCCATTTGAGTTTCATTGGGATCGATTCTCCAGCTGCTGTTTGTCCAACAAGGTCGTTGATGTATGTGTTACAGAGAGCTTTCTCTCCGGCAAGACATACGTTGTAGGCACCAGTGTTACCAGTGGTAAACTGTGGTTTGAGTGCCATGAAGTCTTTTGCCCATGCTGTCATCTTTTCGGCTCCCCATAGGCCATATAGTGTGGCGAATAGAGATCCGATTGAAGATAGTTGTCGTGGGTCTTGCATAACAAATCCATTTGATCCTGTGTATTGTGAACCAGTCCATTCTTCGTATGTACTTGGAACATCTCCTTCAGACATCATGTCAGTGTTGTAGTGGAGGGTGTATGGAAGCCCATATGCTGGGAATTCGTACGCTGGAGCCTCTGGAGACTGCCAGCTACCAGCTGGGTAACCGAGATCATTGGCTACTTGTTTGAGCCAGTGATCATTGGCATACTCTACATACACGCCTGCGCTTGCTGCAGCACGTCCTGTTGGAAGTGAGTAAAGACTTACATCGGAACTAACGATGTTTGCTTTGAACTCTGCAATGAGTTTAGATGCGATTTCAGAAGAACCACCACCCCATGGTGTAAGTGTTACACCAGGAACGGATTCTTCGAACGCTGGTTTGATTGGATCGAGCATATCTGGCTCGTCCATTGCACCATATAGGGAACATTCTCCCTCTGCCTGTGCAGCCGCTACAATATCACTAGGGATCGTAATAGATCCAACTTGTAATCCTGCAGATGCTGCTGGAGCAGGTGCACTTGATTCGGGTTTCGATGCAGCAGGAGCAGCGGAGGATCCTCCGCTATCGCTGCCTCCACTACTTGCACAGCCGGCTATGCCTGCTGCGGCAGCAGTGGATGTTATTGCGAGGAATTTCCTTCGGGAGCTCCCTCTCTTTGTAATGTTGTCACCTGATGACATACGTCTACCAAGTAGNCAACTNAACTAATAAAGGTTCCTAAAATCATAANANACGTTAACATANCTCATTTTNTATAAAATATATNNCAAACNNCATTTATTTCAATCNGTTATATGTCCTAGTTTATCAGGNAACTGAGTTTATATAGNACATGAACATTATCGCAATCGANCATGTCAATATTCAAATCCCAAAATCCGGTGTGGAAGATGCACTAGAATTTTATTCAAANATATTGGGATTTNAAGCAGAACAAATAGATGAGTACAAAAAAGGCGTGCGCACACTTTTTACCTTCCGACTTGGAGAAAANGCTGTATTACACATCCGNCCAATCGANGANTTTTCNCCNCCTGATAAAAGTAATTATGACCATTTCGCNCTCATAGTNGATATACCCATATCNGAAGTTAAGTCAAAACTTTCTGANGCNAANATGNCTATCATGAGAGAAGGAAACCCNCTTGGNGCACAAGGNCGAGCACCNGCAATTTATTTACAAGATCCTTTTGGTTATATAATNGAAATCAAAGAAAAATCTGANTAACTTNTCCNAATTNTATTTCAGNCGAAANCCTTCTTCGAAAACAAAACAACCATCTACTTGTATCAATTCCCCATCAAGCTCTATATGCGAATCCTTTGACATATCTGTAATCATATCCACATGAACCGAACTTTCATTTTTCCTTTTCCCTTCTCCTACTGTATCTGCATAAGCCATNCCCACNGCAATATGAATCGTNTCGCCCATTTTCTCATCAAATAGTATGTTATTTGTAAANCGACTGATNCCCCGATTCATTCCTATTCCCAATTCCCCAACTGACTTNGCNCCTNGATCTGCAGATAGAATCTCCCCCAANACTTCTCCNTTTTTCACAGCACTGTAATCTGTCACAATACCATCTTCAAATTTGAGATANGCNTCCTCAATNTCNTGTCCTTTATAAGTCAATGGAATNTCNAANGTAACTTCNCCATTCACNGANTCTATTATTGGGGCTGTAAAAACTTCTCCTCCTGGTAAATTATGATTTCCATAATCATTAATAGGAACCATTCCTCCAATATTCATTTTAATATCCGTTCCNCCCCCNCTTACAATGCGGATCTCGTCNCCNTTTTCAANCAATTTCAAAAGCNTTTCTTGGTGATTTTTCTGGACATCCCAATCCCTTATTATCGCATCCCACACAAAATTCTCATATTCNTCCGTACTCATGTTTGCCTTTTGGGCATTTTCAGGAGCAGGAAATTGAGTCAANCACCACCGNTTTGATAANCTNTCATCTCTGATTGGTTTCCTCACAAGACTATGCTCGTTCATTATCTTTTGATCNACNTCTGACATCTCTGAGATATTTCCACCACCTCTGATCACGATGTACACATCCATATTCTCAAACAGAGCTAGTTCATGAGTTGGCATTTGAAATTCCCCTTTTGAGTTATTCAAATAAGCCCTCAAAAATCGGGTCCCGGTTCTCCCCCTGATCACCAATGGATTTGCCCCCTTTTCTGCACAAATTTCACATAAAGCAGTTACTAAATCATCTGCGATGGGGTTCGCATCGATGACAACATTGTCCCCTTTTTCTATGGAAGTCGAATGCATCGAAATAATTTTTGCATGTTCCCTAATTCGCTGATCCATGCCCCTTCTTTTACAGGCCATAGTATACAATTTTCGATGTGATTTGTTATTTTCCCCGACTAGATTCAAATCCTTCTTTGAATCCTACTACTGCCTTCCTAAGAATCAAATAAAACATAAAAAGGACTAACACAAACCCCCCTATCACCAAAAAAACAATCACTTCCATATTATAAAAATTTCATCTCCATCAAAACCGTTTCATAGCAAGAAATGCAATGGCCCCAGCCACACTAAATATGGCCATAGCTGGATATGCTATTGTAATGTCTGTACGTTCCAATATTAAACCAAATACAAATGGTCCGACAGAATTTCCTAGTGCAGATCCTGTCAAAGTCAAAGCGAATAACATACCTGAGAAATCTCTTTTTGCATACACCGACGTTAGTGCATTCATCACTGGAACTGTAGTCCACATCATGGCACCTATCAGGAAAAATAACCCCAACAGAAGTATCTTATTGGGTGGAATTATCCCTGTCAACAAAAGTAAAAAACCTGTTACTAAAAAGGTCAATGCACCAAGATTTCTTTTATCAAACATATCTGCCAAAGGACCTATTACAATCGTAGATACACCTGCTCCAATAAGCATAACAAAAAACACAGTATTTGCAAAACTCACCACTTCCGAACTCCTCAAAAATACATAAGATGTAGTAAACGTTCTCGCAGCACCGATTTCTACGCCCAATAAAAAATTAACAGTCACCAAACCAACTACCCATGGATCCCACGGAAAATCCTTTAGCTGAGTCGTTATGTTTTTCCCTTTTGTTACAATTTTTTTCTCTACATTTTCTATAACAATATCTGGTTCAGAAAACTTACTATGGAAAATCACGGCGTATATCACTCCTACAATCGCGATTAGGGACAGGGCAAGACGCCAAGAATCGGTCACTAGGATAATTCCACCTATCACCGCTGGAGCCAACGCAGTCCCAACAGCTCCACCCAATCCGTGAAATCCCATAGCCTTTCCTGCTGTATTATCCGCTTCTAAATCCGAAACTGCAGACAAACCCGCGGGGTGATAGGTGCTCCCTCCCACCCCCGCCACAACTTGTGATAACAATAACGCCTGATATGTATCTGCTCTACTTGCAAGAAATACCCCAAATGCCAGCAACACCAACCCAAACCCAAGCACATATCTTTTTCCAATTTTATCTGCTATAATTCCTGCTGGCAATTGAAATATGGCATACACCACAAAAAAAACAGTCACCAACCAACCTGCCTGGGCATATGAAATATCAAAATCAATAACAATAAGCGGTATGATTGGTGGCAATGCAACACAATAGAATTCATGCAATGCATGTGTAATAGCAATAAGCCCCATTTGTTTGGGATGCGATAAACGGTAGATATTCTTCCATTCAATCGCTCTCATGCATTCTTAGGGGTAGTTTTCACTCTTGTCTTTTGCGATGTCAAAATTTTTGTTCTTCCACCCAAAACACACACGATATGCGTCACATTTACTTGTGTATGGTTGCTACTCCTCTTTCATGACAAAACCACTCACTATTGGCTTATTGGGATTTGGTCACATAGCGAAATATTTGTACAAAAAAATAAACTCTGATCCACGTTTTGATCTCCGTTATGTCTATGTCAGAAATATAAAAAAGGAATTGCCAGAAGAATTACAAATCATTGATCCCTCCCGTATAGAAGACATCCCTGTAGATCTCTGCATTGAAGCAGCCACCCACGAAGTTGTCGGTTCTCTTGGAAAGAAGGTTTTGGCTACTAGTGATTTAATGGTTCTCTCTTGTTCAGCCTTATCCTTCCCCGATATTGAATCTCAAATCGTAAAATCTGCAAAAAAATATCATCACAACATTTGGATTCCCCATGGGGCACTTCTTGGAATAGACGGACTTCTAGATTCTCAAACCATGCTCAAAAAAGTTTCTATCACTTCGACCAAATCACCCGAAAATCTTGATTTCAGTTTCACGGATATTGATATCGAATTGCCCATTTCTAAACCCACTGTCCTCTATGAAGGTTCTACTCGGGGACTAGCTCAGACGTTCCCCCGAAATTTCAATTCCCACGCAGCAATTGCTCTATCTTCCTTGGGTCTAGATGAAACCACTTCCAAACTAATAGCAGATCCCGAAACCGATGTCGGACGACATATTATCACTGCAATTGGAGAAGGATTCCAATTTGAGATAACCCGGGACAGTCTCATGACCGGTGTAACAGGGGATTATACCTTATTTTCCACATGGGGATCTATCCAACGTGTGATGGACAAAAAAACCGGAATAAAATTCATTTGATTTTATCTTCACTTATTTTTATCAAGTATAACTTTATTTTTTTTCTTTCTTTTATCCCTGTTCCAAAATTCTAGTGTCTCGGCAGTCCATCTAGTCGGCCCCGAAAAACCACCAAAGTCAACATCTCTTACACCGCCTCCCCTGGCTATAGTTATATGTGGAATGTAATTCTCTCCTTCCACCCCTTTGACACTGCCAAAAACATCAACTAGAATTTCGTGAAGTGCCTTCATTCCTGGGCTCTCTACCTCTAGATATAACACGGGCGAAGACCCCCGTTCCGCCACATCAAATCTTTCTAAATTTCCAATTTCGATATCAAATGGTTCTACACTCTCTAATAATAATTTTATTTCCGATTCCACATGCCCACTCACGTCCACTTTTTCAAAACGTTTGATCACTAAAGTTGGATCTTCACAAATTTCTTCCCACCCACTGGCCCCTAGTGCGACTTCTCTGATTGCTCTAACTATATTTTGTGGCATCGAGACGTTTAAACTCCACACAAATACCCTCTCCTATTCATACATTTCCGTATATGAGAATCCCTGTAACAATTATCCCATATATGATGTTCACCACCATAAATTTAATACGGGATTGCATGACTGGTTTGCCCTCCCATCCCCAATCCATTTTCACTCCCAACACAACCTCCATCCCGAACTTATCACCTATTATCCCCACTATCAACCCCACCAAAACTCCCCACACAAGGACATTCACAACAGTCGCCGAGACTATTGGGAGTATTATCGCCACAATTCCCCCCACTAAAGATCCATAAATTATACTTAGTAATGCCCCTTGATTCAGATATTCATCCGCATCCCCCGATCCTATGTATTTAGATACAAACAACGACGCCGGTAGAATACTTTTATTTTCTACTCTTTTATCCATCACAGAAACTATTAGTAATGTAATCACAACCGCCCCCACGATCCCAGCTACCATTCCCCCTACAAATGTTGACATATAGTTGATCCTTTTTTTTCTACCCTTTTTTAAGTTTTTATTTCCCCGTTCCAAACATCATATATTATAAGTCGGCACCCCAATATACTGATCATGAACCGTGTGGCACTTGCGTTCTCTGGCGGTCTCGACACGACCGTGTGCGTTTCAATTCTTAAAGAAGAATATGGATATGAAGATGTTATTGGAGTTTCAGTCAATGTGGGCCAACCCCAAAACGAATTCGAACAAGCAAAAGAAACGGCAAAAGAAATTTCTCTAGATTTAAAGATACTCGACGCTAGAAGTGATTTTGCTAATTTATGCCTTGATTCTGTTAGGGCAAATGCAAGCTATCAAGGATATCCATTGGGCACTGCACTCGCCCGACCTATCATAGCAAAAGCCATCCTAGAAGAGGCGAAAAAAACCAAATGTACTGCACTCGCACAT
>PAAV01000001.1 GCA_002699485.1 Chloroflexota bacterium
AGCTATGGCTACAATGGATGTCACAATGGCTGCCGGAGCGACACCAGCAAACTTTTTAGATGTTGGTGGAGGCGCCGATGTTGATAAAGTTCATAAAGCTGTTGACATATTGTTATCGGATCCTGGAGTAAAAAAAGTCTTCGTGAACATATTTGGTGGAATATTGCGGTGCGATGTAGTAGCTGAAGGAATAGTTGCTGCCACTAAAGCAAGTAAAAGCCCTGTGCCTCCAATTGTAGTTCGGATGTTGGGAACGAATGCAGATGAAGGTAGAAAAATCTTAAAGGAGGCAGGTATAGGAGTCCATTTAGTAAATGATTTTACTGAGGCAACTGAGACTATTAAGTCCCTATCTTGATTTTTAAATAATGAGTATTTTTGTAGGAAAAGACACAAGGTTATTAGTGCAAGGTATAACTGGTAGAGAAGGAAGCTACCACACGGCTAGATGTATTGATTACGGAACTCAAGTTGTAGCTGGTGTTACGCCTGGCAAAGGAGGTCAGTTATTCGCTGATAAAGTACCAGTTTATGACACTGTTAAGCAAGGAGTTGATGATGCTAAGGCCAATACTTCTTTAGTTTTCGTACCACCCGTTTTCGCAGCAGAGGCAATCATAGAAGCCATAGATGCAGGCATTGAGACTGTCATTTGTATTACTGAGGGAATGCCTGTGTCAGATTCAATAAAAGTGTGTGAATATGTTAGCAGGATGGGGGCTAGGTTGATTGGACCAAATTGTCCAGGCATAATTTCCCCTATAGACAAGGTAAAGGCAGGTATTATGCCTGGACATGTTTATGCCCCGGGACGAGTGGGAGTAGTTTCAAGAAGCGGTACTTTAACTTATGAAGCAGTTGGCCAGCTAACTCCTTTGGGAATTGGACAGTCCACGTGCGTTGGAATTGGTGGAGATCCGGTAAGCGGCTCAGATTTTGTCGATGTCCTTGGTTTATTTGAAAAAGATGATGCGACTGACGCGATTGTTATGATTGGAGAAATAGGAGGCACTAAAGAGCAGGAGGCCGCAGAATTTATTGAGTCTAATGTTTCGAAGCCTGTTATATCGCTAATTGTTGGACAAACAGCTCCTCCTGGCAGGCGAATGGGGCATGCTGGCGCTATTATAACGGGCACAGCTGCTCTAGCCTCATCAAAAGTTAAATCATTAGCAAAAGCGGGCGCATTTATTGTGCCAAGCCCAGCCGATATTGGATCCACCACGAAGCAAGCACTCGAACAACTTTAACTTTTCAAACAGATAAACTCGATGAAACCGATGAGGGCAGTGGATGCGTGTAAGTAGTCGCTTTACGCGTTGACAATAGTTTTTTATCAGGCCTATACTAGGGTTTCATGAGATATATGCGTGATAGATGTGAGTTTATGGCCACTCAGCAGCCAAGTAGTAAGCGCTCTCATCCTACCGTCACTACAATATATGTCAATACCAAGCGTCCGATGTTACCCGTGGAATTAGTTTTATACGTATGGCCAGAATGATGGCAATAAGAACAGCGTTTCGTGTGTAAAAAAGGTTGATTAATTGCATATACAGATGTATCTAAAAAAGTTCGATGACTAAGTTTATATTTGTTACAGGTGGTGTAGTAAGCTCGGTTGGAAAGGGCATAAATGTTGCTTCGATCGGCCGACTGCTAAAAAGTCGTGATTTAAAAGTAACGGTTCTTAAATTAGATCCCTACCTTAATGTAGATCCTGGAACAATGTCCCCCTATCAGCACGGAGAAGTCTACGTCACCAAGGATGGTTCTGAAACCGACCTGGATTTAGGCCATTATGAGCGTTTTATTGATATGGATTTAACCCGATCTTCAAATGTTACAGCCGGGCAAATTTATAGTGAAGTTATATCTAAGGAACGCGGAGGGGAGTACCTTGGTGGAACAATTCAAACAATACCTCACGTTACCGATGCTATAAAGCAGAAAATCTCTATACTGGCAGAAGAAAGCACAGCAGATGTTGTAGTAGTTGAAGTAGGTGGAACAGTTGGTGATATCGAAGGACTTCCGTTTTTGGAGGCCATTCGCCAAATGAGGAATGAGGTCGGAAGGGATAATGTTATGTATATTCATGTAACATTGCTGCCTCATATTTCTGCAACTGGTGAAATAAAAACGAAACCAACTCAACATAGTGTTCGGGAATTGCGCAGTATAGGTATTCAACCTGATGCGATTGTATGCCGAAGTGATCATCCTGTTGATGAAGAAATTAAATCGAAAATATCTATCCATTGCGATGTTTCAATAACTGGAGTTGTTTCACTGCCAAACGTAGAATCTGTTTATGAGGTTCCATTGATATTGGAAGAGCAGGGGTTGGGAGACTTAATAGTTGATTGTCTTGCATTGCCATCTGCAATTAATGACATGGAAAATTGGCGCGAAATGGTTTCATCTATACACGAAATAGAAAAACAAACCAAAATTGCGATAGTCGGTAAGTATATGGAGCTAGAAGACTCTTATCTCTCTGTTAAGGAAGCCCTTATCCATGCAGGAGTACACCAAAATTTAGCAGTTGATATCTCTTGGGTGGCGTCTGAAGATATAGAAAAGGACGGTCCTTCGGCATACCTTGATTCAGTTAATGGCATTGTGGTGCCTGGTGGGTTTGGTCCAAGAGGCATTGAAGGAATGATAAAGACGGTTGAGTACTGTAGAGAAATGGGAATACCTTATTTGGGATTGTGTTTGGGTATGCAGGTCATGGTAATAGAAGGAGCACGATCAATGCTCAATTTGCATGAAGCAAATTCGTCCGAATTTGTGCCAGACACCCAAGACCCTGTTATATATTTAATGAGTGAACAGGAAGGCCTTATCGATACAGGTGGGACTATGCGACTTGGTGTTTATCCATGCAAGCTGATTAATGGCTCTCGAGCGAAAAAAGCATATGGTCAGGATTTAGTAAACGAGCGCCATAGACATAGGTTTGAAGTTAATAATAAATATCTAGATAGCTTTGCGATGGTGGGTTTTGAGGCTACCGGATTGTCTCCAGATGGCCAATTGGTTGAAATAATGGAATTTAAACATCATACCTTTATGCTAGGAGTTCAGTTTCATCCAGAATTCCTATCTAGGCCGAATAGGCCCCACCCATTATTTACCGAGTTTGTTAATTCGGCGAAAAACACACTAAGGGAAGGTGGACAGCACTCTATGCTTCTTGATAAAAATGATAAAACTCACTTAAGTCGTATTGGTGATACATCTTTGGATACTCCCGCTGAAATACAAAATTCTGGATAATGAACCTATTATGTTGTTTACTGTTAAATATTATTGTGCTAACGTTCTGAGGTGCCCCGTTGCGAATATTTCTTGATACTGCCAATGTAGATGAAATACGACAGGCTGCTCGAATGGGAGTGGTCAGTGGAGTAACAACAAACCCTTCTCTTGCTGCAAAAGAAGGTATTGGTACCGCAGCAAACTATAGAGAAGCAATTCTGCAGATAACAGATATCATTGATGGGCCGATTTCAGTTGAAGTAGTTAGCTTAGATGCGGAAGCTATGACTGAAGAAGGTTGGGGGATTTCAAAATGGCATCCTAACGTTGTCGTTAAGCTGCCCAGTACAACCGCTGGCTTAGAGGCTATGCATAGCTTATCTAAAGAAGCGGTGAAAATTAATCAAACTCTTTGTTTTTCTTTAAATCAAGCAATACTTGGTTCGCAAGCAGGATCAAGTTACGTGAGTCCCTTTATCGGGCGATTAGATGACAAAGGACATGACGGAATGGATTTAATTAGGGATATTGTGGAAGTTTTCAAAATACATGAAATAAAAACTGAGGTACTTGCCGCTAGTATTAGAAGCCCGCTTCATTGCATTATGGCTGCTAAGGCTGGTGCCCAGATAGCTACTATACCTTATAAAGTTCTATGTGGAATGATGGAACATCCTTTAACTGATGCAGGGTTGGACAGTTTTACAAAAGATTGGGAGTATGCCTCGAAGTCGTAATTAAATCGTAATTAGACTTTTAAATTTATCGTTTTTAACAAATCATGAATCAAGCACGATAGCTGTTTTAAATACAGGACATCTTGATTTATATCCAGCGAAATTCTTAGACGTTATTAAAACAACACATACAATATTTTGGATCATTAGATTATGAACTTAACAGAAATACAACAATTAACAGAAGACGATGTAAAAAAGATGGCCATAGAAGTTGGCATGCCGGAAAATGGGCTGTCAGGTAGGCGTAATGAATTACTCTACAAAGTCTTAAACAAATATAGTGAACGCGAAGACTTTACTATTACCGCAGATGGAATACTTTCAGTCCTAAATGATGGTTATGGGTTCCTGAGGCAGGTAGGGGGGCAGCAAGGAGTCAATGATGTGTATGTTTCGCAATCACAAATACGAAGGTTTAGCTTAAGAACTGGTGATGAAGTAAGCGGACAAGTTAGGCCTCCAAAACAAGGCGAACGCTATTTTGGGTTAACCAGAGTAGAAGCAGTAAATGGGTTAGAACCTGATGCTTCAAGGGCTCGGCCTCAATTTGAAAAATTAACACCGATTCACCCATTAGAGCAAATTAAACTACAAACAGGACCTAAAAAGATATCCGCCAGGTTGATAGATATGCTGGCTCCTGTAGGTAAAGGCCAGCGAGGAATGATAGTTTCTCCACCAAAAGCTGGCAAGACCACCTTACTTAAGGACATCGCTGCAGGAATAACAGCTAACTCGCCTGATATCCATTTGATGGTTGCGTTGATTGGGGAAAGGCCTGAAGAAGTAACAGATATGCGACGGTCGGTTAATGGTGAAGTATTCAGCTCGACTTTCGATGAACCAGTAGAAGATCATACCCGCGTGGCAGAATTAGTTTTAGCTAGATCTAAACGACTGGTGGAAGCTGGTAAAGATGTGGTTATTTTATTGGACTCATTAACTAGACTAACTCGCGCATACAATCTTGCTGTGCCGACAAGTGGCAGAACACTTTCTGGAGGAATCGACCCAATTGCACTTTATCCGCCAAAAAAGTTCTTTGGAGCCGCTCGTAACATGGAAGAGGGTGGAAGTTTGACAATTCTAGCAGCCTGCTTGGTTGAGACTGGTAGCCGCATGGATGATGTGATTTATGAGGAATTTAAAGGTACAGGCAATATGGAAGTCCATTTGGACAGAAGATTAGCCGAGCGCAGAATGTTTCCTTCTATAGATATACATAAAAGCGGTACCAGGCGAGAAGAATTATTGATGAGCGAGGAAATGTTAAAACAAGTGTGGTTGCTAAGGCGTATGCTTAGTATGGCGAATTCAACAAGCGACGGAAACTCCCACGAAGTAATCGAGAATCTATTTTCTCGATTGTATAAATCGAAAGATAATGAGGAGTTTTTAACCAATCTTGGTAGAGAACTAGTAAAATAGTAATTAAACCATTATGAGATAAAGTCATTATCCGTAAAAATTTGTGCAAATCTGTTAATTTCCATTCTAAAACTTACCTAGAATTGGTTAAAAGTTAAGAAAAGTATAAAAAACGGGTTGTAAAAGAAAGGATAAGTAGTACACTTATTGCAAATCTTTTTGAATCCATCAACTTTAAGAGGAAAAAAATAGATTACAAAGATTACGTTACAGGCCTTGACATTAAGCTTGGACGTAGGTTAAATTTAATGTCTAAATGCCTCGTAAAAGCCGAATTAACGGCGAAAACAGGCAAATTAAAGAGTACGAGGAATGCAAGATAAAGATTCCGGGACGCATTTATTGCTGTCCCAACGACTATTTAAGTCTTTAGTGTGTATATCTTAAATATAAATAAAGATAAGATGTACAATACGAAAAAATTCGGAACTTTTAATTAAGAACTACTAAGGGGGTAGGCAGTGAAAAGCAAACAAAGACTAGCGATTCTCTTCGGCGCTGTGGTGGCGCTGTTGACGCTGCTTTACGTGGTACCAATGTTTGGTGCTACGGGCACAATTCGCTTTCCAACCACGGCGACAGCCACGACAGATTTGTCTTGGGTGCGTCAGGATGGATCGCTTATACTAGAGGTGTCTGATACTGATTTGAACACATCGGTGACAAATGAGTTAAGGATTAACTTCATACAATCATGTCCTTCGGGATATCAGTTTAATGTGAGCACCATTGGTAGCTCAAGTTCGTCTATGGCATCTTTAACAAGTACTGGAAATGCTGTCCAGTTGATGAGGTCGCCAATAATTGACTCAGACGGAAATGGGGTTATCGATTCGACTGACTTTGGTTTAACCTCAACTGATTCACTTAAACTCCTAGGAGCTGACGCAGGTACTGGTTTCTTAACATTCCAGTGTAGCGCACTTATTGCAAACGCCACTCTAGTAGATCTTAACTACTCAAGCGGTGATATTGACGATACAGCAGCAGATGGAAGCGTTACAGGTGATGTTTACGTCACTTCAGATGCTGAAACTGTAGCTACTACCGTTATTCTGGAGGAAACCACTAAGGTAAGTGGTAAATTCCAGGGAACGTTGCTATTAACATCAACAAGCTCCACAAGCTCACCAATTTGTAACACTTCAGGTGGTTGTACATCAAACATGAGCACAACTTACGAAATGGGCCAGTCAGTAACTAGCACATTTAGTTCAGCTACATACACCACTCTCGCATCTATGGTCCCAGAAGGACAGATTGAGAGCGGAGCATTCGCAGCTGGATCACTAAAAGTTAATACTGCTGATACAGTAGTATTCAAGTTTGATGACGCGACTGCTACAGGCACGGCTAGCCCTGTATCCAAGAGCATAACCGTAGAGACGACGGCACCGTCATTCTCTAACCCGGCTCCTGCTCATAATACGAATACTAGGGATAACATGCCTGGTCTAACAATCTCGTTAACTGACTCTCAGTCCTTAGTTAAGAAGACTGCGATGAAGATACTGATTGGTATCGACACTACAAACACACCAGATGGAGCAATTGATGACTCTGTTCTAGTAACCGTTGCTACTGCTGATTACGCAGCTATTACTGACGGCTACACACTAAGTCAGAACATGTCTACCATTGACGGTGCTGAGCAGAACGAAGACCACATCATATATTGGTGGGTCGTTTCTGAAGACAATGCTGGAAACATAGTTGTATCCGATGCAGAGCCTACAGTGCCTGTGACTGGAACAGCTGACGCATGTACAGCAAAGACTTTCAATACCGAGCACGCAGATGCAGCAGCTGATTCAATAAACAGCATCACTGTTACAACTTCTGCTAATGTTTACGGTTGTCAGGGATACAAGATCACTGTAGATCGAACTATTCCTAACCTAACTGCCGCTGTTGTTGGTCCATGGTGGGATACTACTAAGACAGCTACAGATAAGACTGAAAGTACTGTTACAAAGACTAAGAGCACTTCTCTTAAACTACAGTTTGACGGAGCATTAGACACCACCACAGTTGATGCTACTGACTTCACTGTAGCCGGTGGAACAGTAACTGCAGCAGAGGTATTTAGTGGAGACTCAGACGCTGTATTCTTAACATTAGAGACAGCACTTGAGCCAGATGCTAAGCCTAAAGTTGCATTAGTAGGTGAAGTAAAAGACTCTGCTGGTAACGCAGCAAGCGCAGATTCAATAACTGCAGCTACAGACTCTGTGGCTCCAGCATTGACTCTAAGCGTGTCTACTACCGCTACCCCGGATTCAACATCCACCGGTGGCGCAACTAGACCAGTTACCAACGATAAGGCTACTGTAGCGCTTAATTCCAACGAAAAGGGAACTGATATTACAATCTCGGTTGTAAGATTCGGATCCTGGGATGGAACTACAGCTACAAAGCCAACAATCTACTCTGTAAATAACGCTTCTACTGAAACTTCGGTAGCATACACAGGTGGTCCTACAGTTTGGTCAGCAACAGCTGATATGACTGGAGACGGTCTGTATAACGTTAGAGCAGCTGCTAGAGACCTTAATAGTACAAGCAACTATGGAGCAGCTGGTACTACATCGACAGCAGGCGTAGATATAACCGCAGCAACAGTTATTATGTTCGAATTGGACACAGGAATTCCTACTCCAACAATCTTACCTAGTACAGCTGCAGGTACAGACGATCCTAATACAATCATTTCTGTAAACTTCGCTGACGAAGGTAAAGAATATGGTTTGACATCAGCAGGTGTGTGGTCAAACACTGCATCTACAGTATCAACTGATCTTGATACTCACGGAACGGTAACACTTGAGCATATCAAGCATACTCCTCCATCAGGAGTACAGTCTGATATCACAACATCGTTCTCAACTGCTGATAACATCAGATTCCTATTCAAGGCTTCTGGCCTAGCAATAGGTATACATAAGATCGACGTTAAAGCCAAGGACGTTGCTGGAAACAAAGTGACCTTCACTCAGCACACATTTACTTTGTCGCAGAGAGCAGACACTGAGATTCCTTTGACTCCTGGTTGGAACATGATCAGCTTACCTGCTGACCCATCGGATACTTCCGTTGATTCAGTAATTGGAACCGCACCTGTAACTACAGTTATGGCGTACGACCCAACTACTGCAGCAAAATGGCTGATTGCATCGAGAGACACTGTAAACGATACATTCTCAGGAACATTGACTGACATGGTTTCTGGACACGCTTACTGGGTACTTACCGATACGTTCCAGTCAATTAAGACTTACATACCAAGGTCAGGTGTATCCTCAGACGATGCAACACCTTCGATACCTGCAACTATTAGCTTAGTTAAAGGTTGGAACCTAGTTCCAGTGTTGGATCTAACTGGATCCCTAACCTATGCGACTGGTCAGGACTTAAAGGCTTACTTCTGTGGATCGGTAGCTTGTGGTAACGCAGCTAGCACCACGTCAGTAACGACTGTGTACTGGTACGACACATTGAATAGTAAGTGGGTTAAACTCGATCTTACTAATACCGATGGAGACTACAACGACGATACACAGCACGTCAGGATCGGCCGAAGCTACTGGGTATATGCTTCAGAGAGCGGAATTATTACTCCGTAATCAAGCTAAACCCAATGAGGTCTAGATAAAAAAAGACCTCCCTCCTCCAAACTAAGGGGAAGGGAGGTCTTTTTTAATGTACACTGTTCTTAGAAACAGAATATAAAAAACCCCTTTCAAGTTTAAGGTAGAATTAGTAAGCTCCACAGAAGATATAGGGCCGGAGGTCAAATTGGTTATATCGAGTTACAGAAAGATAGGACTGTTGTTGATGGTATTATTGATGACCGTCCTTACTACTCAACTTATTTCCGCGCAAGAATTACCTCAGATGCCTGACGTCTATTCAGGTACAGCCAAGTTAAGTAATGGTGCTAACATGCCTGATGGGATAAAGATTATAGCCAGGGTGTTGGACTATGAATCTGCTTCAGTTGAAGTGGAAGATGGAAAGTATCTCAGTTTGGTGGTTACTCCTCTTGAGGCTAGGTTCCTTAGCAAAATTAATGCCAGTAACGAGTGTTCCTTAACCACTAAAGTCGTAGAGAATTACTCCGCCTCTAATTGTGTTAGTTTTCATGCTGTTATTTATGATGTCTCTGGCGAGGTAATAATTGATAGTGTTCAGGCATCTCAAGTGCGTGCGTATTCAGGGTTTAATATTGATAACGGTTTAAACTTAGTATTTGATCGATTGCCAACTATTCCACCCACTCC
>PAAV01000002.1 GCA_002699485.1 Chloroflexota bacterium
AGCTCTTGTTTGCAAGGATGCCAGATCCGAACCCGAGTTCGGCTCAGAGTATCCCTGGCACCACTGAATTTCACCCCGTGCTATTGATCCGAGGTATTTAACGCGTTGATCTTCGGATCCAAATCGCATAAGAGTTGGTCCAAACATCCGAGTACCAAATCGATCGTGTCCTGGTGCTCTTCGGTACGCCATTTCCTCGGCGAATATGGTGTTCATCATAGGTGATGAATCCGAACCACCATATTTTTTTGGCCAACTCATAACCAGCCAACCTCGATCGGCTAGCCCCTGCTTGATTTTTTGGTTTAGATCCCAGTGGTCATCACGTGATTCATCTGCAGGGCCCTGCCAGTCATCAGGTAACGCGTTGTCGAGGAACGTGCCAAGGTCACGTTTGAAATTAGATTCTTCCGCAGTGAATTCAAAACGCAATATTTGTGGATTCCATGCCGGAGTAGACCGGACTAAACGTGTGTCAATTGCTAACTGATAGACACGTGATGGTTTTTTCAATTCCCGGTATGCGATGCATACCCTCACTGATCAGGTCACCGATACTTGCAAGACTTTCCGCTTCTGCGATACCGATAATGTTGTAAGGTCCGGTCACTGTGTCGACAGACGTGATCATTTTTAAGCTTTCTAGAGCTTGTGCGACTTCTGTTGTCTTACCGACCGTTGTTTCAATTAGGATGTATACACGTGTACCCAAGTGTTTTCTCCATCGATCAATAGCGCAATCCTATTCGGACATTGATGCAAGTGTCAAAGCGGAGGCACATTTATGGCGCGTAAATGGGAGGTATAAAAGAAACTTAGTTCACCGATGCGATGGATTTTGATTACATCGGAACTTCGAGTTTTCGCACCGCTGCCGATGGATGAGACTCGAAGTAAGTTGAATTATACGTAGCGGGACGTTGAGCAGCCTGAGCAACTTTTGCTGCTTCGTACGTCAGGCGTTGGGCAGGATTGGGTGGATCCGCTTGTGGTGTTACGGGTCCAGAATCTGCGAGTCGCCTTGGCGTGAATCCTTGAGTTCTCGTCGATTTTATTTCGTCTTCGTTGTTTTGTTCAAACGGGAAATTCGAACTAACAGCCAGCAGAGTTAGACAGGTAACAGATGCGCCTCGAGGTGCGTACATACCCGTCTCCCATTCGCTGATTGTTTGCTGTCTAATGCCTATTTCTTGCGATAGTGCAGTTTGCGAAAGTTCTAGGTGGGAACGCAGGGCTCGGATGTTATCCGCTTGCCATTTAAAGTCGGTTGGAGGTCCTAGTTTTGTCAACATAAATAGCAAGCTACGCTGCTTTTTTTCTTAAGCCCTAGCGTTTTTTTTACACGGTTGGGCGAATTCTGAAAAAGTTAGATCACTTGTATTTAGCGTCCAATAAAGCTGTTTTGACAGTTATCAATCTAAGTTAAGCATGGCTTCAAAGTGATCCGAATCATCAAAAGGTCCGACAATCGCGAGTACAAGATTCTCTGATTTGATGACTCTGTTGGCAGCTCGCTTGATGTCTTCTCGGGTGACGGCCGAGATGTTTGCGATGACTTCATCGACTGACTGTACTTCACCACGAATGAGCTCTTGTACACCCAGGAAGCTCGATACAGCTCGGCTTTCCTCCATTCGTAGCATCATCCTGCCCTTTGTCAGCTGTAAGGCCTGTGTCCATTCTGCTTCTGTGACGCCATCGCGCATTTTAGATAGTTCCTTCAGAATCACCGGAATAGCCTCATCAACTCGACTCGGGTCGATACCAGATTCAACCACGAACGCACCGCAATCACTGTAAAAATGGGCACCGCTATGTATGTCATATGCGAGCCCACGTTGCTCGCGAACTTCTTCAAAGAGGCGGCTACTCATAGTTTCTCCGAGGATCACCGACATGATTGAAAGTGCATGACGATCTGGATCGTCATTTGCAAATCCCGCAAGTCCGATTGCAAGATGTGCCTGTTCAGTTGGGCGGTGTTCCAGTGCAACTCTCTTTGAAAGGACTTTTTTTTCGTGAGGAAACATTGGGAGTATGTTTCCATCATGAAGGCTACCGAGAGAGTTGGTGATTTGATCAACAACTTCCTGGTGTTCGATATTTCCAGCGATAGCGATGACCGTGTTAGATCCAACGTATTGAGTTTCCAAGTATTTACACATGTCATCTCGTGAAATTGACGCGACTGATTCGACAGAACCCGCGATGTCACGGCCCATCGGTTGGTCGGGCCATAAGAGATCATCCAGCATCATCGAGACTCGTGCACCAGGAGAGTCAAAAGAGGCGCGTATTTCTTCGTACACCACCTGTTTTTCTTTTGCGATGTCTTCTTCTCTGAATAGGGAGTTGAGGGTCATGTCCGATAACAGGTCTATACCATCTCGATAATTTGGCTGGGCAAGGCGGCACCAATATCCGGTCACCTCTCGGTCTGTAAATGCGTTCAATGTGCCACCCACCCCTTCAACCACTTCTGAAATTTCCCTTGGAGTGGGTCGTTCAGGCGTACCTTTGAATAGCATGTGTTCGAATAAGTGAGAGGCTCCTGCGAGTTCGGGAGTCTCATATCTTGAACCGGCGCCAAATAGGAAAATAATGCTCACAGCATTAGTGTGTCTAAAACTGCTGGAGAGAACTCGTATGCCATTGGGCAGCACAGTTCGATTAAAAGAGCTTGAGACAAGTTGTTCGGATGGGGATGTTTTCAACGGAAGATTTTTACTTTCTATATGTTGTCAGTGCGCTTAAAAACGCCAAGATCAAGCGTAGGTGTGATTAGGTCAGTGGTCAAACTTCTTTTGATTTCGACTGTTAAATGGATGATTCGTGGTGTTGAGGAATTGTTCGTGCAGCGAGCATAAGGCGCTCGACGTTAGAATTCTTATTTATGAACGATTTTCAAGATGCTAAATCGGAGGACGTCGTTAATCGGGACGCGTTAACCCCCGACAGTCAAGCTCGTCAGATTTCGGATTTAGATACAAGTGATCAAACATCAGGTAAATCTAAGCTGGGATTTTCAACTTGGAAAATTTTAGCACTGGTGTTGTTGCTGGCTTTGGTACTTCGGTTATGGGGAATTGACTGGGACCAGGGTGGTCTTTTCCATCCTGATGAGAGAGCCTTTCTATCTCAGGTATACGATCTTGAATTCCCGGAAGGTGACGAGTGGTCTAACGTCTTCGATCCGGATGAAAGCACCCTAAATCCCGGATCGTTTAATTGGGGCAGTCTACCTCACTACGCTCTCAAATCCGTTCATTATCTCGTAGCTCCATACAAGTGGATGAGTATTTTCGATTTGCGTTACGCAGGTCGTGCGCTTTCGGCAGTTTCAGATACCTTCACCGTTTTGCTTGTTTTTATGATTGGTCGCACAGTCTTTAGTTCCAGGGTTGGTCTCCTGGCAGCTTTATTGTCAGCGATCGCTGTCCAGCAGATCCAACTGAGTCATTTCTTTGCTGTTGACACTTTCATGACGACATTCATTGTCGCCACGATTTTTTATTCCATCCGTGTTGCGAAAGAGGGTCGTCGTAGCGATACAGTTTTGGCTGCAGTCATGTTTGCTATGGCAGTTGCTACTAAATTCTCAGTTTTGCCATTGGGATTGGCACTTGTTTTTGCTCATTTGATATTTGCAACTTCACGTAAAGGTGATCGTTATGACTCATCTGGCGTAGCTGCCAGCGAAGCATCCAATCAGCGTCGGATTACTTATCAGAACCTATTGATTACGGCTGTGGTTTTTTTCGTGGTTTTGATAGTTGTTCAGCCTTATATGTTTATAGATTTCAAAACTTACGTCGACAATATTTCAACCCAAGGGCAAATGGTTCGCAGAGAAGTGGATTTTCCATTCACCCGCCAGTATGAGGACACTCCACGGTATTTTTACCAGATAGTCCAACTTGGAACCTGGGGGCTTGGTCCCGCTCTCGGAATAACGGTTTGGCTCGGCTTGATTGCTTCGGCTGTTGCCGGAGTGCTGGCCCAAAGAAAGGTTGACCTTGTAATACTCGCCTGGGTAATCCCTTATTTGTTGATTACGGGTTGGTTTGATGTGAAGTTCATGCGTTACATGATGCCGATAACACCGTTTCTCATTCTGTATGGTGCTCGCTTTCTTTGGTGGATTTTCGAACTGATCAAGTCTCTGCAACCTTCAAAACGTTGGTTGCAAGCATTGCCAATTGGATTGGTTTTGTTGCTCACCGTTCATTACTCGCTGTCATTCATGAGCGTTTACTCAGGTCCGCATCCAGTGAATGAGGTTTCTAACTGGCTTAGGAGTAACGCTGATTCTGGATCTCAAGTTGTGCAAGAGCATTGGGAAGAGGGAATACCAGGTGTTGTTGGCTTGCGTATGCATGAGAGGGCTGAACTCTATAACGATGAGAATTATAAAAAGTTCGATAAGCTGACCACTCTTCTTTCGGAATCTGACTATTTTGTTCTGTTAAGCAACAGGCTTTATGCAACTATCCCGAGACTACCCGAGCGTTATCCCGTCACATCCACCTTTTATGAGAAACTTTTTTCTGGCGAACTTGGATATGAAATGGCGTATTCAAGTGGACGCCATATTGGTGGACTTGGTGTTGACTACTATGAGGATCCATTTGCCAGGGTGGATTTTGGTCCGCCTGAGCAGTTCCGCTCACCATCTGAGGGGTTGTTTAATATTAGTTTTGGATGGGCTGACGAAAGCTTCTCAGTTTATGAGCATCCTCAAACCTTTATCTTCGCTAATGAAGGTCGTTTAACGAGGCAGCAGCTGAGTGAGGAAATAGGCTCTGCAGACCTCAAAGGGAGTCAACTCCAAAAAAGTCATACGGGCTTACTTCTTTCTGAAGGTGATGCAGTGTCCCAGCAATCTGGAGGGACCTGGAGTTCGATTTTCTTTTTGCGTTGGTTGCCCGATTGGATTACTCCGGTTGTTTGGTACCTGGGCGCCCAGTTGTTTGCTTTTATCGTCCTACCTATAGCCTTTGTAGTTTTTAGACCATGGCCGGATCGCGGATATCTTTTCGCTAAGCCGCTCGGTTTGGTTCTCGTAGCAACGCTTACATGGCTTTTGGTCAGCACGAACATTGTTTCATTCAGTTTTTTGTCAGTATTGATCGGTGTTTTCATACTTGCCGGGGTTTCATTGTTGACCCATCGTTTCATCGGAAATGATCTCATTAGTCATATCAGGTCCAATCTGCGCAGAATAGTTTGGATGGAGATGTTGTTGATCGTGGCCTTTGTAGGGTTTTTGCTTGTGCGTGCGGCCAACCCTGACCTGTGGCACCCGTGGAAAGGTGGAGAGAAGCCCATGGACTTCGCCTATCTCAATGCTGTGGTGAAGTCCTCAACAGTACCGCCTTACGATCCGTGGTACTCGGGCGGTTATTTGAATTATTACTATTTTGGCCAGTTCATGGTTGCTTCTTTAATTCGCTTTACAGGGATTGTGCCGTCCGTTGCCTATAATCTCGCCGTTCCATGGCTGTTTGCGCTCACGGCTGGAGGTGTCTTCTCAATTGTTTACGGACTAGCGGAGTTAACTTTGCGTGCAAAACGGGTCCCTCCATGGTCTCGAAGGTCGCCGATTTATGCAGGCCTGCTCGGTGTTCTATTCGTGCTAGTGGTTGGAAATATCGATGGTCTTATTCAATTATTTCAGGGGGCAGCCAGAGTATTTTTTCAAGATGCCGCTTTTGGGCAATTCGATTTTTGGAGAAGTTCCAGAATGATGGCGCCCGATTCGTTGGGGCATGAAATTACAGAATTTCCTTTTTTCACGTTCCTTTTTGCTGATCTACATGCGCATTTGATCGCTATTCCGGTGGCAATAACAGCTCTTGCAGCGACTAGCGCTGCATTCCTACGTATCGGCAGGAACCGATCCAAAATTGAAACATTGGTCGGCTTGACGGTGATTGGAATTCTAGTGGGATCACTCCGAACCATTAATGCCTGGGATTTTCCGACCCAATTGATACTGACAGGTATTTTTCTTATAGGCGGGCAGCTATTGAACTCGCGCAGGGTCTTCTTAGAAGGATTGATAATTGGCGTAGCGAGCACAACGTTTGTAATCGTTGTTGGGTACGTTGTTTATTTGCCGTTTCACGCCAGCTTTGAACTTTTTAACAACGGAGTCGTCAAGAGCGAGTTTACGACCGAGCTGTGGCGTTACATTCTCATAAATTCTATCTTTGTATTTTTGATCATTAGCTGGTTCGTTTTTATGTTGCGAGAGCGTATTTACCATGCGTTTACATTGGTTGCTAATCCACCTATGCCAGGATCTGGTTTAAGAGGTTGGACGTGGCAGGTCCTCATGATTTTTCTTTTGGCAGTGGTTGCGTCTCTGGCTGTGACAGGTTTTGCTGTTATTGCATTTGCTTTGATGATCGGTGCATCTGTGTTCGCTGCCGGCCTTGTCGCCCACCGATCGGGTATTTCCGGGAGTAGGTATTCGTTAGTGCCAGTTGTTTTCGTGGTCATGGCCATGGCTCTGGCGATTGGGGTGGATATATTTACTGTTAAAGACGATATCGGCCGTATGAATACGGTGTTTAAGTTTTATTTGCAGGCCTGGGTCTTACTTGGCATAGCTTCGGCTTATTTTCTGTGGGTGCTGGCTGACGCGCGCAAGTTGTCGTTGAGTGGTGTTCGACTCGGTAGAGGTGTGTGGATGGGTCTACTTACGATCTTAGTTGTAGGAGTGATGGTGTACCCGATTCTTGGGACCAGAGATCGCAACAGCACCAAATTTGATATGACCGGGCTTGGTTTGGATGGTATGGCTTATATGGAGTCTGTGACATATCAAAATGACGGAACACCGTTGACATTGAAATACGACCTTGAGGCGATTGAGTGGATGCAAGAGAATGTTGAAGGATCGCCGGTGATTATTGAGGGTTTGACCGATTTGTACCGATGGGGTAACCGAGTGTCCATATATACCGGATTACCTGCTGTGATTGGTTGGGATTGGCATCAGCGTCAACAGCGAGTGAAGTATGCATCGAGCGTCTCTGAACGAAGAGATGAGATTGATCGTTTTTACGATACGCCGCTTAGAAGTTCTGCGTTGAAAACCCTTAACAAATACCAAGTGAAGTATGTTTATATCGGTGAACTAGAACGAGCGAAATATGGTTCTGCCGGGATAGCTAAATTCAAAAACATGGCAGCCGACGGACTTGTCCAAGTGTATCCGGCAAATGGGTCAGATAAGGAAACACCCGTTGTTATATATAAATACGTTCCGATAGCACATGTTTCATCTGGGACGACCAACTAACTGATCCTGGCGGTGACGTATGTTTATTGTCTACCGGAATTGAGTTTTAGAAATTTCACGTTGGAGTGCATCAGCCTTCGTTAAGAAATTCACCAGGAAATTTTCTCTAGATTGCAAATTTGAAATGATTTAAATATGAGTGGTATAAAAGCTGTTTTTTTTGATATTTATGGGACTCTCGCTGGTTTTGATCCTCCCAGGGAGGATATACAGATGCGCGCTGCTGAAAAACTCGGGTTTATTCTGACAAAGGACGGAATAGATGCCGGATACCATATTGCAGATCAGTTTCTGACTCGGCAAAACTCCAGTAAACCGGTTCGAACTTTGAACGCCGATGAACGAAGGACGTTTTTCTCCAAGTATGAACAACTGGTACTAAAAGGCGCAGGGCATAGTGTCGAATTGGATGTCGCTGAAAAAGTCTGGAAGGAGGTTAGTAAACAACAGTATCGTTTGACCTTGTTTCCTGATGTGATTGGTGGACTCAGTCGACTTAGAGAACGCGATTTGATTGTTGCAGTCATATCAAATATGAATCAAACGGGTGAACTTTTGTGTGATGATATGAATCTCACAGGGCATGTTGACTTCGCAGTCACGTCAGGTGAGACAGGTTTTGAAAAACCAGACTCTCGAATATTTGAGGTGGCTCTTTCTAAAGCTGGCGTACTTGCAGAGGAGGCAGTATTTATTGGGGATCAACTTGATTCTGATATACGAGGTGCTCAAAATGCAGGCATGCATCCGATATTGATGGATCGGTACGGTGGACATCCCGATTATGAGACTTATCCTCGTGCTGTGGATATGGACACAGCCGTTGCTCTTATCTGACGATGATCGCGGTGCCGATAACTGGAGTCATCTTTCCTGTTAAGGAACGTGGTTACAAAAAGAAATGAGATCTAGCCGTCATGAAAATTGAACGAGTCGAATCGATCCTGGCCGGTAACAGCCAGATAGTAAGGGTTATTACTGATAATGGGTTGATTGGGGTAGGTCAATCTGCGTGTTGGGGCTACTTGGAAGCCACGGACGCGGTCGTGAAGAAATTTGCGGATTACCTTGTCGGAAAAGACCCTCTGGATATAGAACATCACTGGCAGTATATGTATCGCATGGGGCCATTTCGCGGTTCGGTTATATCAGGGGCGGTCAGTGCCGTTGATATTGCACTATGGGACATAAAAGGTAAGGCGCTCGAGGCCCCTGTTTGGCAACTCCTGGGTGGCAAAGTCAGGGACAAAATCAGACTTCATTTGCTCATGGGGGGAATTCGTCCTGATGCTGCCGATCAGGGGACGACCCCTGAAGGCATTCGATTGAATTCTAGAGACGCTGCCGAAGAAGGCTATACGGCAATCAAGATCGACCCTTTGCCTGATGGCTTTCAATCGATGACTCTTCCCAGGTTGATACATGACACGAGGGAGAATGTAGCTGCGATGCGCGAGGGTGCTGGTTTAGATGTCGATATCATTCTTGAAATACATCGCAAGCTGACCCCTATGAATGCTATAGCTCTTGCCGAGCAGTTGATTGAGTTTAGCCCTCTGTTTTACGAAGATCCTATTCAAATAGATTCGGTTAAATCGCAAGGAGAAATAGCGAAACTTACCAAACTTCCTGTGGCCAATGGTGAACGCATGCACTCTATTTGGGAGTTCAGGGAATTGTTCGAAGCTGGAGGCAGTCAGTACGTCAGACCTGATCTTGGGCTTGGAGGAGGAGTAACCGGTGTGAAGAAGATTGCTGGCCTCGCTGAATCGTACCATTCAGCTCTTGTCACTCATAACTTCCTGGGGCCTGTGTTGACGGCTGCTGCCTGCAATATTGATACCTCCATTCCTAATTTCCTTACACAGGAATACTCAATGGAAGATGAGCAACCTTTCAATGCGATATTTAATTCGTCCTGGAAAAGAGATGGTGGTTTCATTTCCGTCCCAGACACCCCAGGAATCGGGATAGACCTTGAGGTGGAATCATTGAAGTCACAGCCGTATGTGCCACGTGACTTACAGGTTATTCCCATGCGAACTGACGGCTCAGTTGGCTACTCCGTCTAGTGTTTTGCAGCTAATTAACATTGAATATTGATGTCCCAGAATAAACAGATGGTTAGTCTCATTGAGACAAAACTTCAGGCCGCGCTATTCAGGGAGTGCTTGGCCTTAGTTGAGGATGGCATAGCTTCTCCAGAAGATATCGATACGGTGGTCAAAAACACTATTGGACGTAGACTGGCCGTCGGTGGTCCATTCGAGATCTGGGAGCAGATCGGATGGGACTTGGTTCAAACAATTGCCGGAGAACTTTTCAAAGAGATTTCGAATTCTGAAGAGCCGATGGATTTATTAAGAAGTCGGGTCAACTCTGGTCAATTGGGCGTTGAGACTGGTAGCGGGTTTTATGGATGGTCCAAAGAAGATATTGTTGAAATACGTCAACGATTTGATGCTTCAGGAGCCGAAAATTCAGTTGGTGGTGTTCAATAGTGACAGCACCCCATGACATAAA
>PAAV01000003.1 GCA_002699485.1 Chloroflexota bacterium
CCTATCTCTATGGATTTTTTGGGGTTTCCATTTTTGAAATTGGTGAATAATCGTTTGTTTGTTAGAATAACAGCGTCATCCTCAAAGACAACCTCTTCACCCGTTAACAAACTAATATTTGAATTTGTCGATATAAAATCATCCATAATTTTTCATATAAGGCATATACTATTCTTACATGTTTAAATTTTAAACAAAATTGATATTCAACGTTAACTAGATCATGAAAATAACAATTGATGGCCCAGTAGCATCAGGCAAAACAGCTGTAGGGCGTGCTTTAGCTAGAAGGATCCCAGCTAGATTTCTGGATACTGGCATGATGTATCGAGCCGTGACTTGGGCCAGCCTCCAGCAAAAAATTGACATAAATAATAACGCTGATTTAGCCAAGCTAACTAAATCATTGAGTATTGAAGTTGTCCTCGAGGATGGAGAGCAGGTTTTAAAAGTAGATGGAACAGACATAACTGACGAACTCAGGGATTCAGATATTGAATCAAATGTATCCAAAATAAGTCAGGTTGGTGCCGTCAGACATGAATTGGTAGATCAACAAAGGGCTATAGCGTCTACAGGCGATATTGTTATGGTGGGTAGAGATATAGGCACAGTAGTGATACCAGACGCAGATTTAAAAATCTATCTGGATGCATCAATACAAATCAGAGCCAAACGTAGGCATGACGAAATGCGTCGCAAGAGACAACGAATCGATCTTGAAAAATTAGTCGAGGAAATTAAAACTCGAGACAATATGGATTCTAATAGAGAGGACTCTCCTCTGGTGTCCGCAGAAGATGCTGTTATCATAAACACTGATAGGCTTAGAATCGATCAGGTCGTAAATTTAATCTTGGAATCAATACAAAAGAGCTAGTTTCTATATGTCTATACTTTATAAAGCCTGTGTAACAATACAAAGGTTACAGGTAAATACTACAGCTAACTGGAAGGTCTCAGGTCAAGAAAATGTTCCTCCGGGAGGTCCGCTGATAGTTGCTTCCAATCATCTTTCTCAGTGTGATCCATCATATCTGACGATAGGTGTTAACCGATGGATAAGATTTCTAGCAAAGCGTGAACTATTCGAAAACCCCATAGCTGGACCATTACTATATTGGTATGGAGCATATCCGTTAAATCGTGGTGGTGTAGATGTGACTGCATATAAGTTTGCTATGAATTTACTGAAGACAGATGGAACCTTAGCGTTATTTCCTGAAGGAACCCGTAGTCCTAGTGGACTCCGAAAGGCTCAGATAGGTATTGTTAAGATAGCACTTGCATCAGGAGCTCCCATTCTGCCCGTAGCTGTTACTGGCACAGAAAACTTTGGCAATTGGGCTCGCGGAGCATTTTTTCCGACTGGTGACATACGTTTTAAAATTGGCCGGCCATTTTCACTACCCTCCATTGAAGGCAAAATCAGTAATGAAGTCGCTCAGTCGCTTGCAGATTCGATCATGGATCGAATATCAATGCTGCTACCAGAGGCTTATCAAGGAGTGTATCCGACTCCAAAAGGAAGCGAAAGTTAACATGGCAAAAGAACATGCTTCCGCATTCATGATTAACGAAATCCATGAACAACCTGGCCTTTTATCTGAAATAATTGATCATCATACGGGCTCTAGCCTTAACCAATTACAATTACTTGAATCTGAACTTTCAACGGAAAGACTTAATAGTTTTGAGAGCGTACTAATACTAGGTATGGGCACTAGTTTGCATGCCGGGATGGTAGCAAAGTTATGGTTTGAAAGAATTGCCAAGATTAAAAGTGAGTCAGACAATTCATCTGAATTCAAAGACAGAAATCCCATCATAAATAAAAATACTTTGGCTATTTCAATATCCCAATCTGGTGAGACTGCAGATACCTTGTCAGCGATCGAAACTGCAAAGGAAATGGGAGCAACTGTACTCAATATAAGCAACTCAGAAAATAGCACTTCAAATAAGCTCGCTGACTATAATCTGCCAATTAATGCCGGGGAAGAGCTTAGCATCGCAGCCACAAAATCTTTCACATGTTCTCTGCTACAGCTTTACATGTTAGCCATAAAAATGGGTAATGCTCGTAAGTCTCTCAACCAGGAAGAATCAAACAAGTTGGTAGATGAACTTAAAGGTTTACCAAGACTGATAGATGAAGTATTAAAAATCGAAAGTCAAATAGAAGAGTTAGCCGAACAATACTATTCATATAAGAATTTTTTATACCTAGGCAGAAATTTAAATTATCCGATTGCTCTAGAAGGAGCCTTAAAACTAAAAGAGGTAAGTTACATACATGCAGAAGGCTACCCGTCAGGCGAATTAAAACATGGGCCCCTAGCATTAATCGATTCGCAAATGGCGACTACAGTCATTATGCCGAAAGATTCGATGTTTGTTAAAAACCTTAATATTGTTAAAGAAATTAAATCCAAGGGTGGAAAAGTGATTTCTATAACATCGAATCAAACTGATGCTGGTTCAAATAAAGACAACGATACAATCTACATCCCTGACACATCTGAATTAATAAGTCCTCTATTAACATGCATTCCTTTACAACTATTCTCATACTTTACTGCAATAAAATTAGGTAGGAATGTAGACAAACCTCGGAATCTTTCCAAGTCGGTTACGGTGGAATAGCATCTAAAGTCGATACTCCAAAATATTGAAAAACATTTTCAACATACCTGCTGCATTCCAATCAACTCAATATCGTATGTATTGGTTAGGTGCCTTTGCTTCAGTGTCTGGATATAACCTTACTTATTTTGCGCAGCTGTGGTTAATACATCAAATCAATGATTCCACTTTATTTTTAGGGTTGGTGGGAGCCGCAAATGCTGCACCGTCGTTTATATTAACGTTAATTGGTGGGGCATACGCAGATCGAGTAAACAAAAAGTTGATTATGATAGGTTCACAAATTATTTTGGCGAGCTTAGTTATAATCATGGCTATCTTAACTATTTTCGAAGTCGTTGAGATTTGGCACATTCTAGTTATCGCAGTAATCGCCGGCTCAGTGAGTGCATTCGATCTACCCTCACGACAGGCTTTCTACCCAGAGCTCGTAAATGAAAAGTCTTTAACTAGTGCTGTAGCAATGAATGCTTCGATATGGCAGTCAGTTAGAATTATTGCCCCTGCTGTAGCCGGTTTCTTAATAGCTTTAACCAGTACGTCGGTAGTTTTCATATTCAGTGCAGTAGGCTTTACGATGATGGCAGTTTTATTGTTGCCATTAACAGGTATCAGCAAAGAAGACGGTGACAATCAATCTCAAACCAAACTGACTGATCAAGTCAAAGACAGTTTGAAATATGTTTTCAAAAAGCCAGAGTTTAGATACCTAATAGGACTAGCAATGTTTTCCAGCTTTTTCGGTGGTAGCTATATTTTGTTAATGCCTATATTTGCAGTAGATATTTTTTCGGTTGGCGCAGGAGGCCAAGGAGTGTTGTTAGCTTGTTCTGGTGTCGGTAGTGTCTTAGCTTCATTATTTATTGCAACCAGAAAAACAGTCTTACCGTCGGGCACTTTCATTTTAGCTGCATGCTGTTTAAGTGGAATATCCATTGCTATCTTCGGTTTGTTAGCTGAGTTAACTGGCTCATATACTTTAGGTATAGTGTTGATGTTAACGACTGGGTTTTTTACCTCACTCCACATGATTTCTACTATGGCGGCTTTGCAACAAATGGTTCCTTCTGAATTACGAGGAAGAGTCATGGCACTATATGGAATAAATTGGAGCCTGATGCTTTTGGGAGGGGTCCAAGCTGGTTTAATAGGACTGGCTCTAGGTGCACCTTTCACGGTTATGTTAGGAGGAATCCTTGTTGCAGCTTTATCCATCATATTCATTTTTGCAAATAAAGAGTTTGTTCAGATAGGACAAAAAGTTAAAGAAATAAACTAAACTTAGTGGCATGTCAGTTGATCCTAAACATTCATCATTGCATCAATCCGCTCAGAAGATAGGTATACCATTTACAAAATGTTGGAACCCGATAGACAGGCACATAGAGGTAAATGGCTTAAAGCTACATTTCTTAGAATGGGGTGACCATGCAAAACCGACTGTTGTACTCCTACATGGATTTGCCCAAAGTGCCCACAGTTTCGATTTTGTATCACTTTCTCTTGCTGATCGATTTCATATTTTGGCTCTCGACTTCCGTGGACATGGTGAATCTGATTGGTCCGATGATGAAGACTATACGAGAGAGGCGATGCAGAAAGACTTACAAGATTTCGTTATCAAAACTAATTCTGCCCCTGTAATAATTATTGGCCTATCCTTAGGTGGAACAATCGGATATAAATACACTGCGGATAACCAAAAACTTGTGAGTGGGCTTGTGATTATAGATGTTGCTCCACGTTTACAAGAATCAGGGGTGCAACGCGTCCGTAAATTTGTGGAAAACAAAGATTATTTTGACTCGATTAAGGAAATGGTTTCGGTCGTGCAAGCTTTCAGGCCTGACAGAACCAAGGATCAGCTCATAGCCAGCGTGATGCGTAATGCAAAGCAACATGCCGATGGTCGATGGTCATGGAAATATGACCCTGTGCTAAAACGTCAAAACTCAAGATATGAACAGACTGAAAAAGATCGTATGGAACTTTGGGACTCACTTGAATCAATAACTTGTCCGACTCTTTTTGTACGAGGAGCTGAAAGTGATGTGGTGTCCGCAGAGACGGCTACTGAATTAGTTTCACGCATGCAAAATGCTAGCGAGGTAACAGTTAACGGAGCTGGTCATTTAGTCACAACTGACAACCCGATCGGTTTTATAGAAAGTATAGACCCGTTCTTAAAAAGTAGGTTGTGAAAGTTAAAAAGCTACAAATGGCGCGCTACGTGATGGAACCAAATCCACAGAAGTGCCCACCGGTAAGTCTGAGTAAGGTCCTTGTCTACACTGAATTATATTGCCGGAACCTAACTCAGCTGATAGAACCATAGCGTCACCCCTATACTCCCTAGCAGTTACTTTGACTGAAGCGTTTGGATTAGGTAAAACGAGAAAGTCATCTGGGCGTACTAACAATTCAACTTCATCGCCTTCCACAATTCCATTAGTTGGACTTACCCACTGAAACTTACCTAATTCAGTTACAGCTCTACTTGAAGTAATGGTGGCAGGCATAAAATTTGCTGTGCCAGTCATACTGGCAACAAATTTTGATACTGGAGTTCTATACATTTTTTCAGGAGTGTCGACCTGTTCGATTTGACCTGAATTCATGACTGCCACCCTATCAGCAATGGTGAAGGCTTCCTCACGATCATGGGTAACAATGATGGTAGCAACTGCCCTACCCTGCAATGCCTGTCTTACAGTATTACGGATCTCAGTTCTCATCGTGGCGTCAAGATTACTAAATGGCTCATCAAGTAAAATTGTTACTGGGTTGGCTGCTAAGGTTCTGGCCACAGCTACTCTTTGCTGTTGACCCCCTGATAATTCATGAGGGTACCTTCTCTCCATTCCATCTAACTCGACTAACTTAAGCATTTGCCATACTAAAGAAGATTTGTCGCTTTTAGAACTAGATTTAGTTCCAAAAGCCACGTTATCTTCTACGGTCAAATGAGGAAACAGTGCGTAATCTTGAAAAACCATTCCCACTCTACGTTTTTCTGCTGGAGTAAAAGTGCCCTTACTAGAAACAGTTTCACCATTTATAGTGATATCTCCAAGATCTATATTCTCGAATCCTGCAATAGCTCTTAACAAAGTGCTTTTTCCGCATCCACTCGGGCCTAGAATAGCTAATATTTCTCCAGTAAAAAGTTCAATACTGGTTTCATTAAGCGCGATAGTTTCTCCAAAACTTTTGGTCAACTTATCGCAGAATAGTACTCTATCTTTCATAATCTAAGGGCTCGATTTTTATACATGATAAACGCCAATGGAATAGATGATAGTAATATTATCAATAAAGCTGGGAATGCCGCTTTCGCAAAAAACGCCTCCGATGTAAAAGACCAAACTTGAGTCGCTAGAGTTTTAAATCCCAATGGTCCTAAAATCAGCGTTGCTGTTAATTCCTTCATCGTTATTAAAAATACTAAAGCCATAGCTACAATTACACCAGACCTTACTAATGGCAAAGTTATCGAGTACATTACTCCTATATTAGATCTACCTAAACCTTTAGCAGCCTCTTCATATGACGGTCTAATCTGAGCAAACGAAGACCTCACAGACCCCATTGCAACAGGAAAAAATAAAACTATGTATGCAAATACTAGAATCCAAATAGTCTGATATAAAAAGCCTCCGTACCTGACCCCAAAAAACACGAGCGATAATCCTATAACTATTCCAGGCAATGCGTAGCCCACATAACTTATCGATTCAAATAATCGGGCGACTTTGCCTGGGAAACGCACAATAAATGCTGCTACCGGTATAGCTATTAACCCAGCGATTATTGCTGTAAGCCCTGAAGCATATATCGAATTTAAAGCAGTAGACCAAGCCGATGCGATTGTCTCTCCATAACTTATCCCACGCACCAACCAATATACTAAGACAGAACCAGGTAGTATTAGAGAAAAGCTGACAACCAAAGCACAGAAAATTACTGCAGGCCATTTCCACTGCCCTAGTCTTATTAAAGATGGTCTTTTAGATATACCGGCACCGGATCTATGGTATTTGATTCTGCCCCTGCTTTTTTGCTCCATATACAAGATCACGACAGAAAACAACAATAGTAAAATTGAAAGCAAAGCAGCAGCTGACCGATCAATGGCTCCTTGATACTGTTGATATATCGACCATGTAAATGTTGGATACCGCATCAGTGATACCGCTCCAAAATCACTAATTACATACAGTGCCACCAATAAAGCTCCTGCCGCTATTGCAGGTCGGAGCATTGGTAGTGTCACAGTCAAAAACGTCTTAAAACTGCTTCTTCCCAAGGAGCGTGCCGAGTCCTCTATTGAAGAATCGATATTAGATATTGAGGCTCTCACTATTAAGTATATGTATGGATAACTTAAAAGTGAGAGAACAATTATCGCACCGGATAGTCCATAAAAACTGGGGATTCTTTCGATTCCAAAAATGATTTCTAACAATTGTTGAAATAAAGCTTTGGGCCCAAATACCGTTATGTATAGAAAAGCCCCTACATAACTTGGAATAACTATTGGTAAAGCTCCTAGAACTGACCAGAATCGTCTTAAAGGAAGATCTGTGCGAACGGTGAGCCATGCCATCGGTAATGAAATTAAAATCGATACAAATACGACACCTATTGTTAACACAAGTGTGTTAAATAAAGTATGGAGAGTTTTAATTCGAAACAGTAATTGCCATGCTAAATCAGATGCATCAAAAGCTCTTACGATCAAATACACGAAAGGAAGCATCATCGCTGCGCCTATCAAAATACAAGGAATTAGGATAGAAATAGGTAAAGGGCCTATACCTTTGCTGGCTGTGGATAATAAAGTATAGGCCCCATAAAAAATGGAGGGACGGTTTTTATTTAGTACTGGATTTACCTCCAGAAATTATTCGAGTATTCCCAAATCTCGCAACATTGTTTGTGTTCCGGCTAAATCTTCCAACTGTGCCATATCAATGTCAGGTCTATTGATCTCTTCCATTGGAGTAAGAATCCGGTTGGTTTTTACACCTTCCACCAATGGATACTCATAAGTTTGTCCAGCAAAATACTGCTGGGCGACAGTTGAAAGCATAAAATGGAAGAACTTTTCTGCATTATCTTGGTTTTTTCCAGTAGATAAAATTCCTCCTCCCGCAACCATCACAAGAGAACCGGGACCGCCACCTGCAAGGTGATGGTTTCTTGCGCCAAACTCATCTCCCTCTTCACTTAAAAATCTGTGCAAATAGTAGTGGTTTACGAGACCAACAAGTATTTCTCCATCAGCAGCAGCTGCAACTTGAGGAGTATTCTTTGGGTATACCTGAGCTTCATTATCTTTTATTGCCTGAAGCCAAGTCTTTGTCTCTTCCTCTCCCCATATCACTCTCATTGCAGTGACCATTGCCTGGAAGGATCCATTTGTAGGAGCCCATCCAATCTTGCCTTTCCATTTTGAGTCAGTCAAACCTTGTAATGTTTCTGGCATATCCGCTGGATCTAAATCGGCTGTGCTGTATACGAGTGTACGCGCCCTACCGGATATTCCTACCCATAAGCCGTCTGGCGATTGAGCCCAATCCGGAGCTAATCCTAAAATCTCAGCTGAAAGCTTAGTAAACATACCAGCGTTAGCGATGGCACCCAAACCTCCTGGGTCCTGAGCAAAGAAAACGTCCGCTGGGGAATTCTTGCCTTCTTCCAACAGTGTAGCTGCTATTTCACCAGTGCTACCATATTTAACCTCTACCTCTATCCCACTTGCTGCCTTAAACTGTTCGATTATCGGGCCTACTAGGGATTCCTTTCTGCCTGAGTAAATTACTAGCTTACCTGGGGATGACGCTACTTCTACTTCTTTTATTACTTCCTTTTCTACCTCAACTATCTTCTCCTCTACAATTACTTCAGGTTCCGAAGAACATGCGATTGAGAAGACCAATCCTACGATAAAAAGTAAAGTTATCGATGTAAACAATCTCTTCATTTGTGTATATTCCACCTATATAAATTCATCCACAGCTATTTAGTAAGTATGCACTTAGTTGTTTACTATGTTAAGCAATACTAAATCTATTTTGCAACCCTCATTTCAGAAAATATAAGATATTTAGTGAAAAATTGCACATATCGGAATTCTAACTAGGTAAATTGACGTCTAAATGGAGTTTTTGAGTAATTAAGTTGGCGAGAATAAAGCTTTATGTCTTTGGAAAATTCCCTGACTTTGCCTGAGATCTCCAAAAAGCAGCGCCATCCTCGTCTCCACCGCCAGTACGACTAAATATATCAGTCCCAGCTGTAAAACCACCATCGACTGGGAGAAGGGCACCATTGATAAATGAAGCCTCATCAGATGCTAAAAATAAAATGGCATTCGCGAGATCAATAGGGTTACCAATACGTCTCATCGGATTAATATCAGCAAGTCGAGGAGCCAGGTCTGGATCTGCATCAAACGTAGGTTTCCAAAAATCTGTCCGTGTTGTATAAGGCGCAACTATATTAGACCGGACACCTTTTTTACCATATTGGATAGCAATGTTCTTGGTGAACATTTCTACGCCAGCCTTTGCTGCAGCATATGCTGGCAGCCCCATTCCAGTCATGCCATTAACTGACGAAAGGTTTACTATGGACGCTCCAGGCCTCTTATCAGCGCTCTCAAGCAATTTAGGCATTGCAGCACGACAGCAATAATAAGTAGGTTTAAGGGCAAAATCAAAGTTGAAATTCCATGTTTCTTCATCAAGCTCATTAATTAGATCATCACCTTTACCACCACCAACATTATTGACAAGGGTGTCTAGGCTCCCAAAACATTCTATTGCTTTCGAAACCATAGTATTGGCGTCATCAGGCACTCGGACATCTAACTTACTGAACTCAGCTCTACCACCAAAACCTTTAATCTTTTTTATTATGTTTGCAGACCTATCAGGATCAAGGTCTGCAATTAAAACAGCAGCTCCTTCTTGGGCAAATCTAATGGCGGTTTCACCGCCGATACCCGAGCCACCACCAGTAACGATTGCAACCCTGTTTTCCATCCTTCCAGACATTAGCTTCTCCTTATATTAAGAGAGCCGGAACATAACAATTCCAGCTCTCTTACAAACTATCTAATTTTTCCTGACCTTTAGACCCATTTACTTTTTGGAATCATATTCCGCTTGTGAAATATCCATAGATCTGGATCGTTCATCCATAAAGAATTTCTTTTTGTCCGAATACCATTTCTGTGAAAACTCAAGGCTATCTAACTGTCCCTGGAATTTAGGCATCACATATCTTGCTATAAGTTCATAACTGCGAAGAATTTCTTCTCGTGTACCCCATTCTGTGGCCTGAATCATGTAACCCCCGAATCCTCCAGAACTCTCATCTATTCTATGAATTGCTTCTACAACATCATCAGGTGTTCCAACGATCCAATTTCCACCCTCAACCATCATATCAACTAATTGATCTCGAGAAGCATTAGGGTATGGCGATGGCGTACCTAATGTGTCCTCAAAGTAATCTCGCTGATACCATAAAGCTCTCTCTTTAATCTGCTTCATAGCTTCTTTTTTACTATCCGCGACATGAGTATGTAAAACTATTCTCCAGTCTTCTCTGTTCATTGTGTTGCCATGCTTTTCAGCTTCTTCTTCCGCTATCTTCCAGAAGTCTTTTAGCGTTACCTTTGCAGCATCTACTCCCTTACCACGATCAGCTACAGCATTTAACGACAAGACTCCAGCTCCCAGTCTCCCTGCAGTTAACATGCCTGATGGCGACTGAACCGCTGCTATGGCGATATGAGGATGTGGATGAGTATATGGCCTCAGATGAACATGAGCTTCCTCTAAAGTAAACCATTTTGACTTATGGGTAATTGGCTCAGTCTCAGTCATTAAACGCTTTATAAGCCAAGCCGCTTCTTGCATCATAGGTCTTTGCTCAGTTGGCACAATACCCATCATGTGAGCGTCGCCCGTTAAAGCTCCGGGGCCAACTCCTAGCATAACTCTACCCCTACTGTGATGATCAAGTTGTATATATCTATTTGCTGTCATTAAAGGATGGTGATAGGGCAGGCTACTAACTCCGCTACCTAACTTCAGGGTCTTTGTTCTCTCCACGGCTGCAGCTATAAATAATTCAGGTGAGCATATAGTTTCCCATCCGGCGCTATGATGTTCTCCGATCCATGCTTCATCATAGCCAAGATGATCTAACCATTCCATGAGTTCTAAATCCCGGTGATACGATAGGTTGGGATTTTCGCCTAGCGCGTGAAATGGCGCCATAAATATCCCGAACTTTAATCTAGGTGGCAATGCCATGTGTAACCCCTTTAGTTTTTGATTATTGCGAGAATTCTAGCATAGGATAGAACTCGTTTCCAACAGGCAATTTACTAGCCCTTCAGATCGTAAAAGCCTCGTTCATCCAGTAATGATTTAACAGTATCAACGGCTGATTCATATGGCACTTTCACAGCTTGTTCGGAATCCCTTGCCTGAACCTCAACGACGTTGTCTTTAAGGTTCCTTAAACTAACGACAATGCGAATTGGCATGCCCATAAGGTCGGCGTCCTTAAACTTAACCCCCACAGATTCATTTCTATCATCATATAAAACTTCCAATCCGGCTTCACCAAGCTCCGATTGTACTTGTTCAGCCATTTTAGAGATCTCAGGTTTCTCTGCATCAATTGCAATTAAGTGAACCTGATACGGCGCTATTGCAACGGGAAATTTGATTCCATTTTCATCGTTATGTTGTTCAATAGCTGCAGCAAGAAGTCGGCCTAATCCAATTCCATAACAGCCCATAATTATCGGCTGCAAGCTACCTGATTCATCAGCAAATGCAGCTCCAATACTTTTACTGAAACTATCTCCCAATTTAAAAACATGCCCGACCTCGATACCTTTCTTTATCTTAAGTTTTTCCTCAGTGCATTTGATACAAATCTGGCCTTCTGTTGCTTGAGCCACGTCTGCGACGGCATCCGCCTTAAAATCTCGTGGGTAATTCACATTAATCAAATGAACTTCATTCTTATTTCCACCTGCAGCAAAATCGTTTCCAAGCAATAAAGATTCATCGGCTATTACCCTAAAACCGTTTATACCAACCGGTGAAATATAACCTTTACTCAAGCTGTGTTTTTCAATATCTGTAGATGACGCTAGCCTTATTTCAGATGCGCCTAAAACAGATTTTAATTTGACTTCGTTAACCGCTAAATCACCCCGTATGACAACCAATATCAATTCTTCTCTAGCGACATAACATAAAGTCTTTATAGTTTTATGAGTAGGAATATCTAGGAAAGTTGTTAGTCCATTTATAGTTGTTATCTGCGGCGTATTAACTTCTGCAAGCTCAGATTGACCATCTGCAGAATAATCCACCCTACTAAATTGTGCTTTTTCGACGTTTGCTGCATAGCCACAACCTTCGCAGATGACAATTGCATCTTCACCAGAATCCGCTAACAGTACAAACTCATGTGAATCCTTACCTCCGATTGCCCCGCTGTCAGCTTCAACTTGGATCACTTCTAAGCCACATCTTTTATAGATTGCCTTATAGGCCTCAACCATTTTCTTGTAACTAGAATCCAACCCCTCATTGGAAACATCAAGGGAATAAGCATCTTTCATGTCAAATTCACGCACTCTCATCAAGCCGCCCCGAGATCTAGGTTCATCCCTGAATTTGGTATGTATCTGATACAGGATTTTGGGTAAATCGCGATATGAGGATACGTGTGCCTTTACGATTGCAGTAAGTTCTTCTTCATGAGTTGGTGCGACTACAAGAGTCCTACCTTTACGATCAGTTAACGTGAAAAGATCGTCGCCAAACGCATCAGTTCTACCAGTTTTATCCCACAATTCCTTGGGCTGAAGAATTGACAATCTTAATTCTTGTGAGCCAGCAGCATTCATCTCCTGCCGTATAATTTCTTCTATCTTTCTTAATGCTGTCCACGCAAGGGGAAGGTATCCATAAATTCCGGCCCCCACCTGGTAAATCATAGCCGACCGCAACATCAACTTGTGGCTAATCAATTCCACCTCAGCAGGATTGTCGCGATGGGTTTTTCCTAATAGTTCACTTATTTTCAAAACAACACACTTTTAAATTAATATTCTGTCTAGCTACTTGCTTAAGTCTAACCATCATATCCTAGCAACTTACCAGCATATGAAACCGGATTCACATAAGTTTGATATTAGATATTTGTTGATCTTCTAAGGTATCAAATGCTTATGTTTTGATGAGTTCTTTCTCAACTTCACTAATTTCTTCCATTAGCGCTTTTAACATGTCTTCTTCTTGCACAATCTTAGACTTCTTACCTTTACGGAAAATGATCGCTCTCCCAACTCCTGCAGCTATGCCAACATCTGCATCTTTAGCCTCTCCAGGCCCATTCACCTCGCAACCCATTACAGCCACTTTTACTGGAGTCTTTGTTTTCCTTAAAAGATCCTCTACGGTGTTAGCAAGCTTTCTTATGTCTACATCTGCACGACCACAACTTGGGCATGCTACTAATGTCGCACCTTCTTTACGTAACCCTAAGGACTTCAAAATTTCTAAACCAGTTATAATTTCTTCGTTAGGTTCATCAGACAGGGAAACCCGTATAGTGTCCCCAATTCCTTCGAATAAAAGTATCCCTAATCCAATAGAGGTACGTATACTTCCACCTTTAGCTGTTCCTGCCTCAGTGATACCAAGATGTAAAGGATATGGCACCAACTTAGCCATCCTTCTATATGCCTCTACGGTTGTGTCTATATCAAATGCCTTTAGAGATATTTTTATCAGGTCAAAATCTAAATCCTCTAAAATACCTATCTCCCATAAGCCAGTTTCCACCATGTGATCAACAATAGTGAATTGACCCACTTCAACATCTCCAGCTTTAGGAAGTTCGTTAACTCCGTCGGTGTGCCTAGAAATGCCCCCTGTTAAACCTATTTTGCCGACCGGAGGAAGGCTACCAAAATTGACTCCTATCCTAATTGGCACAGCTCTGTCTTTCGAGGCTTTTACAATTTCCTCTACTTTAGTTCTATCCCTAATATTACCCGGGTTTAATCTTAGACAGTCTACGCCACTCTCTAATGACTTCAGTGCTAATTGATGGTGAAAATGAATGTCAGCAACTATTGGTATTTTTACTTGTTTCTTTATTTCAGCTAAAGCTTCTGCTGCTTCCATATCAGGCACTGCACATCGAACAATTTGGCACCCTGCTTCTTCCAACCCTTTAATTTGCGAAACTGTGGCCTTCACATCGCGGGTGTCAGTTTTAGTCATTGACTGAACACTTATTGGTGCATCACCACCAATTTTCACACCGCCAACGTTAATGGATTTAGTAATTCTTCTTTTCATATGCAAAACTTTTTATTTGATCCCACTTATAAAGTTTAATCACTTAACCGAGGAGAAGTTAATTCAGTATACTGTCTCCACTCAATATTTTTAATACATCTCTATAACTTATTATTAATATAAGTACTAATAATAATGCGAAGCCAATTAGATGTGTTTTACCTTCAACACTAGGAGGTAATTTTTTACCCCCGCGAGCTATTTCAATCAAAATGAATAAAAGCCTACCTCCATCTAATGCGGGTATTGGAAGAAGATTAAGTATCCCTAGACTGACACTAAGCAACCCAGCTATCTGAAATACAGAGGCAAACCCGAACTCATCCACTACTTGACCAGTTATTTGTGCGATACCGATAGGGCCTGCAAATCCAGGATCACTACGTTGCCTTATCCCTTGGGCGACGCCATCTTTGGTAGAAACAAAAATATTTTTTATCATATCAAGTGATAACGGAATACTTGTTAAAAATGATTCAGATTCTTTGCGTATTATAGGATTTGCAATCCCTATAGTTACACCTATCGCGCCTTGCGTTAAGGTGTCACCAATTTTTAAATCTGGGTTATATTTAATAGCCTCTTCTAAAGAGATTTCAACTATAGGGTCAGTAACGATGGCCACAACTTTTAAATCAGGAGGATCACCTCTCGGTACTAATTCAATTATTTCAGTGACTGCAAACTCAGGAGTCGCATCGAAACCGGTAATCAAATTACTACGTCGCACCGTTAATCTAACAGGATTTCCTTGGTTATCAGCAATTGACGTTACGAGATCACTTGGAACGCCTATCTGTTCATCATTTATAGCTAGTATTGTGTCTCCATACTTCAACCCAGCTTGTTGTGCAGGGGAATTAGGAGCAACAGAATTAACCACTACCTCACTATGCACCAACTTGTCATGTGGCAACATGAAAAGTATAGAAAATATAATCACGGGTAAAATAAGGTTCATTACTGGCCCCGCTACTAGGATTATCACTCGTTTCCAACTAGCCTGCGTAGCAAAACTATCTGGCCCATCTGGGTCTTCTTCACCAAGCAGTTTTACAAACCCACCCAGAGGAATAAGGTTTATAGAATAAACAGTACCCTTGTAGTTGACACCGAAAATCCGTGGTGGGAAGCCAAATCCAAATTCTTTCACAGTGACTCCAAACCATTTCGCCGTTAAAAAATGTCCTAACTCATGAATGAATATCAATATCCCTAGTACTGGAAATATAAGCAACCAACTTGGTAAATCTATCAATCTTAGTCCTTCAAATCTTTAGAGTTCATTGTTCACTTTAAATTAATTATGCCCGCAACTTTACTTCTGCCCCAGGCCGCAGCGCTTAAGTAGTCTTCAGGAGTTTTACCGACGACTGGCTGGTACGCTTGTAGCGCTTCTTTTATAACTACTGGAATATCAGAAAAGTTTATAGCACCTTTCAGAAAACTCTCCACGGCCATCTCATCAGCACCACACAACACAGCCGGAGAAGTTCCAACACGGCTGCCATAGTCTAAGCCTAAAGCAAAACATGGATATTGATTAAAATTTACTGACTCGAAGTTTAAAGATCCTAACTTAACAGGATTAAATCGAGCCAAATCTGGATTAAATATTCTATCTGGATACAATAATGCATATTGTATTGGTAGCTTCATGTCCGGTGGACTTATCTGAGCCTTCACAGAGCCATCTTCAAATTCAACCATAGAGTGGATCATACTCTCAGGATGAATAACCACTTCAATTTGTTCCCACCCAACATCAAATAGCCATTTTGCCTCAATAACCTCAAAAGCTTTATTCATTAGGGTAGCTGAATCTATCGTAATTTTAGGTCCCATAGTCCAGGTCGGATGCTGTAATGCTAATTCTGGAGTTATTTTCTTTTTCTCCATATCAGTCATTCCTCTCATTGCTCCACCTGAGGCCGTTATGAAAAGCTTAGATATACTTTTACCCTCACCACGTAGACACTGCCAAATTGCATTAGGCTCACTATCAACAGGTAATATCTTAGAGTTATTGGTACGTGCTATCTGTATCAACATCTCTCCTGCCATGACAATTGATTCTTTATTGGCCAATGCAACATTCTTACCAGCTTGAAGTGCACATATAGTCGGAACCAAAGCAACGTCTCCAACTGTAGCTGTAACAACCAAATCAACTTCGTCATCTGTGACCATGTCTTCATAAGAGCATTGCTTGGCTTCACCTACCATTCCATTTTCTAGTTTCATAGATAAATTGGAACAATTAAAAAATTTCGGTTTGAACTCTTCTATCTGAGATTTTAAAAGTTCTGTGGAGTTATGAGCAGAAAGCGCTACAACTTTAATACGATCAGGAAATCGCCTGACAATATCCAATGTCTGCGTCCCAATAGATCCAGTTGACCCCAGTAAAGCTATCCCTATCAATCTATCGTCCATAAAACAAAAAAGTACCCCACAAACAAACTAATTAAAATAGAATCCATTCTATCTAATATACCGCCATGGCCCGGAATTAGAGAACCTGAGTCTTTTACTCCGACTAGTCGCTTTAAACTTGATTCTAATAAATCTCCGATCAAAGCCGAAAAGTAAATTACTACTCCAAACACAATGGATAAACCTAGATTGGTAGGCAAATCCAATAAATAGTACACGATCACGGATGCAAAGATAGCGAAGGTTAGGCCCGCTATACCTCCTTCCCATGTTTTCGAGGGAGAAATCTTTGGTACCAGCTTATGTTTCCCAAAAAGTGACCCAAAAATGTAACTAGCTACGTCTGTGGCAGCAACAACTACGATTATAGAGTAGATCCAGTCTCTGCCTGCTTGTAAATCATTTAAAAGTAATGCAAAAGAAAGCAATCCTCCAACGACAAGAGCTACAAATGAATTTTTGCTAAGACTACTGGTTATTTGAAACAATTTTCGTAGTGCATCTTGCTTTGTTACCAATACTTTCCAAAAGGTACAAATCATTAAAACGAAAGGTATAGAAACCAAGACAGGGAAGACAGTAAACATAAACCCAAAGTCTTCAAGATATAAATGCATCACAACCACTAATGCCCCTGACCATATTGAACAAATAAATTTAATCAATTTGCCCTTATCAGTAGCAACTAAGCTGGCCAATTCCCAACCACCTAAAATGGCGCAGATAGTGATGAGTACAGTCAGCCACCAACCTCCAGCCCAAATAACCAAAAAGGTTATGGGCACAAGGAATGCTGTAACTAGAGTCCGAATGAAAAAATTTTGGACCTTAGGATTTTTAGCTATAGTAGTTATATTAAGCCTCCACAATTCTGTCATTAGTACACCTGTTTTCTTAATTGAATTGATCTCATCAAAATCAAGGGGTAATAAACTTCACTATCGCTATGTTACGGTCTTGTTAAGGCTGCCGAATTTCCGTCTCCTGCGGCTATACTCTGACAATGCATTGTTCAGTTCCAGCTCGTCAAAATCAGGCCAACAAACTGGACTCGAATAGTATTCGCTATAGCTAGCTTGCCATATCATAAAGTTACTAATCCTCATTTCACCAGCAGTCCGGATTATCAAATCAGGATCAGGCATTCCAGCAGTATAGAGTCCAGATGATAGAGTTTCTTCAGTTATATCTTCAAACTTAACATTTGAATCAACAATCCTGCGCACAGCTTGCACAATCTCGTCTCGGCCACCGTAATCGAAAGCAACATTTAAATTAATGACAGTATTTTGGCTCGTTAAATCGACGCTTTCTTCAATAGCTTTCTGCAATCTTTCAGGTAGCCGGTCAATTCTACCTAAATGTCGTATACGAACGCCTTCATCGTTCATTTCAGCTGTTTCATTAACGATAGAATCCGACAGTATCTGGAGTAAACTATCAACCTCATCTACTGGCCTATCCCAATTTTCGGTTGAGAAAGCATATAGCGTTACGTACTGAACATCATTCACGATAAGTTGGCGAACTACTCTACGAATGTTTTGTGTACCTGCTATATGGCCTTCTGTGCGACTCAATCCTTTTTCTTCCGCCCAGCGGCCGTTGCCATCCATAATTATGGCTACATGTTTTAAATCACTCAACGAATTTATACCTCATATGCGACGATGGTCTTTGAGTTACATTGAAGTCTATCCATTAAACTTCTAATACTTCCGATTCTTTTGCAGTTTTACTCGTATTCATCTTAGCGATATATTCATCAGTGATTGTCTGTATATCATTTTGAGCTCTAAAACTATCATCTTTGCCTATTTCACCATCGTTAACAAGCTGCCTTAAGGCATCAACAGCAGTGCGTCTAATATTACGAACTGCTATATGACCTTCTTCAGTCTTTTTGCCAACTGTCTTCACTAACTCGAGTCGTCTTTCTTCGGAAAGTGCGGGTAATATAATTCTGATCAATTCACCATCATTATTCGGTGTCAGACCTAAATCGGAAGCCATGATTGCTTTTTCCACATCTTTCAAAACGGTAGGATCCCAAACTTGGATTTGCAGAACTCTTGCTTCAGGAACTGTTATTGTTGCTAGCTGGTTTATTGGAGTTTCGACATCATAATAATTGACATTTATAGCTTCAATCAAAGCGGGGTTTGCACGCCCTGTCCTGACAACTGTCAATTCTCTTTTTAGGGCGTCTAAGGATTTACTCATCCGGTCTCTACATTCATCTAAAACACTCTCTATGGCCATGTAGCTCTCCCAAAGATTTTACAAAATCTGTTTTATTAAATTATTTATAGAGAAAATTAGACGGTTAATCTGATTCTGAAACTAACGATCCAATAGATTCTCCGTTTATTATTCGCACTAAATTTTCTGAGTTAGTAATATCAAAAACTCGTATCGGCAAATCATTCTCCATACATATAGATAAAGCAGTAGTATCCATTACACCTAGTCTTTTTTCTATCGCATCTTGATATGAAATAAAGTCATATTTAGTCGATTGAGAGTCGATGTTGGGGTCGGTATCGTATATGCCATCAACGGAATATTTGGCCATTAGCAGCACATCCGCTTCAATTTCAACTGCCCGTAACGCAGCTGCAGTATCTGTGGTCATATATGGGTTCCCAATTCCTGCAGCGAAAATAACTACCCTACCCTTTTCTAGATGTCGAACCGCTCGTCTACGTATATAAGGTTCTGCAACTTCTTGAACATTAATACCTGTCTGAGTTCTTGTATCCACTCCATGTATCCGCTCAAGTCGATCCTGCAATGACAAGGCATTTATTACGGTTGCCAGCATACCTGCATAATCAGCCGCAACCCTATCCATGCCTTCATTTTCTGCTGCTGATCCGCGCCATATGTTACCTCCGCCAACTACTACCCCAATCTCTACATCAGAGTCACGCATTAATTTAATCTGAGCGGCTATGGAATCTACTGCTTCCGGATCAATACCGTAACCTCGATTACCTTTAAATGATTCACCGCTTAATTTAAGTAAAATGCGTTTTAGATTGGTTTTACTTGCGGTCATGAACCATTATTCTCCCAGTGCGAACCGAGAAAACCGTTTTATTTTCACGTTTTCACCCAATTTGCCCGCTGCTTCAAGTATAAGTTCGGAAACAGATACAGCTGGGTCACGAATGTATGCTTGGGAAGTAAGCGCCACTTCTTCAGGGCTTCCTTTTTCATCATCCGGAATTTCATCTGCATTTATGTATATCGGAGACATAGCTGCAATCTGCATAGCTAAATTGTGACAGAGTTCTTTAAAATCATCTGTGCGTGCAACGAAATCAGTTTCACAGTTAACCTCTAACATTACGCCTACTTTACCACCGCCGTGGACATAGGTCTCGATTAAACCTTCCCCTGTTTCACGGCCACCTTTTTTAATGGCAGAGGCCATACCTTTATCTCGCAATGTATCTAGAGCCTTTTCAATATCGCCTCCAGAATCTTCCAGAGCTTTCTTCGCATCCATTACACCTGCTCCAGCTTGCTCTCGAACCGCTTTTATTTTATCTAAACTTATTTCCACACGATCCCCCGTTTTTGTACGTTATAATCAATTCCATATTGATGCACAGATTTATGATTTAGTATCCTCAGCATCAACAGTATCAACATTTTCACTTTCAACATCTTCTTCAGCTTCGGCTTCTTTAGTTTCCAAATCTTTTTTAAGCTTAACCTCGGAAGTTTTAATGCCAGCTGCTTCTTCAGCCATCTCAGCCTGCATGGCTTCTCTACGATGCTGTCCTTCAATTACAGATTCTGCTATTTGACTCGCCACCAGCCGAATTGACCTGATAGCGTCATCATTTCCTGGAACAACTTGATCAACTAAGGTCGGGTCACAATCTGAATCAACCAAAGCAACTACAGGAACACCTACTCTTTTTGCTTCTGCGACGGCCAAGTTCTCCTTGCCAATATCTACTATAAATAAAGCTCCAGGCATCTCGGTCATCTCTTTTATTCCACCGAGGTAACGATTTAACCTTCGTATGGAATCTTCCTGTTTCTGTGCTTCTTTTTTGGTCAGTCTTTTGAACTCTCCTGCCTCTCTTGCCTCCTCAAGCTTAACCAGATGGTCCATTCTGGATTGTATAGTCTTGAAATTAGTAAGGGTGCCTCCCAGCCATCTAGTAGAAACATAATATGAACCACTTCTCTGTGCTTCTTCTGTAATTACGTCGCTAGCTTGCCTTTTGGTGCCAACAAATATGACTTTTTTACCCTCGGCTGCAATATCTGAAATGAACTCTTTCGCTTCTTTTAGTAGTGGTAACGTTTGGGAGAGATCCATTATATGGATACCATTTCTAGCAGAGAATATATAAGGACGCATCTGGGGATTCCATCTTCGCTTTTGATGTCCGAAATGGACACCTGCTTCTAGCAAAGATTTCATTGAAAGTTCGGGCTTTTCAGGTTTCTTAACTTCCTCTTTTTTTTCTACTTTTTCTTCTTTCTCTTTGACATCCAACTCTTGTCGATCTAATTCTTCCACCATTATTCGATTAACCTTTTGTATATTTAGATGATCTTTTTGATGCAAAGTACGAGGATTTTGTCCGTTATAAAAACACATGACAACTTCGCGAGATCGATCCTACTCGTACGAGAATTATAGCATAGGGGCCCGACTTATTACCCATATCTCCGGCTATATATCCGTATGGAACGGCCACAAATTTCGATTGCCTAAGGAATATTTATTATGCTAGACTTATGATAGTTACCCAAAGACAAGAGTCTGAATGGGTTAATGTGAACGTGAAGGATCTAACTACAACTTAAAAATACAATCCACACTGCGAAGTAGCTACAAACACCTTCACACCTCGAAATTTATGCAAGAAACACTTAAAGAATTACAAACACACGATAGTGATACTGGATCTACTGAAGTTCAGGTAGCAAGCCTATCTACTAGGATTGATCACCTAACAAACCATCTTAGGGCCCACAATCATGATGAGTCTACAAGGCGTGGCCTGCTAAAACTAGTTGGTCAGCGTAGGAGATTACTACGATATCTAAATGGAAAAGATGTTAATAGATATCGATCCTTAATAGAAAAGCTAGGTCTCAGGAAGTAGTCAACTCACTGCAAATCTACTTCATTCAATGGTTCTAAGAATCTACCTATACTCTTAGACGTACAATTTCGATATATCACCACATCAAGAAAACAGAAACTATATTACCGCAGTAAGAGAAACAGAAAGAGGAATTAAAACTAAATGTTATCAAATTATGAATTAACCATCGCAAATAAAACGTTATCGGTGGAAACAGGAAAATTAGCAAAAAAAGCAAATGGATCAGCCACATTAAGATATGGAGATTCCATCATACTAGTCACAGCGACTGAGTCGGCAGCAAGGCCAGGACTCGATTTCTTCCCTTTGACAATCGATTTTGAAGAGAGAATGTACGCACGTGGCAAAATACCCGGAAGTTTTTTCAAGAGAGAGGGACGACCAAGCACAGATGCCATACTAATATGTCGTCTGACCGACAGGCCGTTAAGACCACTTTTCCCAAAGGGCTTTCGTAATGAAGTTCAAATAATAACTACACCATTATCAGCGGATCTTGAGAATCCGTTAGATATACTCTCAATCAATGGTGCTTCTCTGGCATTAACAATATCTGACATCCCATTTGATGGCCCTTTGGGTGCCACTAGAATGGGTTATATCGATGGCGATTTTGTCATTAACCCTACCTTCGAGCAAATAGCTGAAAGCAGTCTCGACTTGATAGTCGCAGGCACTCGTGATGGGGTAATGATGATGGAATCAGGCGCAAACCAATTAGAGGAAGATTTGGTTTACGATGCAATTGTTAAAGCTCAAGAAGAAAACCTGAAAATCGTTGAATTTCAAGAGAAAATCGCCGCTGATATAGGTAAAGAAAAAACAGAATTCGTTCCCCCTCAACCAACCGAAGGAATCGGAGATGAAGTATCAGCAATTATTGGGGATCGTCTCCAAAAAGCAGTTGAGCATTCTATCTCACCTGAAAAAGATACTTCTCAAATTGATTCACTAAAAAGTGAAGCTACCGAGAAGTTAGTTGATAAATATGAATCTGCTGAAATCGGCAACGTCATCGAAAATCTGACAGATGAAATATATAGGTCAAAAATGATGGATGGTGTTAGACCCGATGGACGAGGACCACTAGATCTACGTCCACTTTCAGCCGAAGTTGGTATCGTACCTAGAGCTCATGGAACAGGCCTGTTTGAACGTGGAGAGACGCAGGCACTAGGAGTCGTAACATTAGGATCGTTAGGTGATGTGCAAAAAATTGACAACATCAACCCTGCCAGTACAAAAAGATTCCTTCTGCATTACAATTTCCCACCTTATTCTGTTGGGGAAGTTGGAAGAGTAGGTTCACCTAAAAGACGTGAAATTGGTCATGGAGCTCTTGCTGAACGTGCCTTAACGGCCGTACTACCAGGAGAAGAAGACTGTCCTTATACAATCAGGGTAGTAACCGAAATTATGTCTAGTAACGGTAGCACTTCAATGGCAAGTGTGTGCTCTAGTTCATTAGCTTTAATGGATGCAGGAGTAGCAATTGAATCACCTGTCGCTGGCATATCAATTGGATTGATAACAGATGAAAGTGATAAATGGTTAACCCTCACAGACATTCAAGGTAAAGAGGACCACATCGGAGATATGGATTTCAAGGTTGCTGGAACTAAGCGCGGTGTCACTGCTATCCAGCTTGACATGAAAGTTAAAGGGATTAGTTTCGATGTTGTACGATCTGCTTTAGACCAGGCAAAAGAGGCTCGTATTCAAATACTTAAAGTAATGGAAGATGCGATCTCAGAGCCTAGAGCAGAAGTGAGTGATTACGCTCCAAGGATAATTAAGATAACTATCCCAGTCGATAAGATAGGAGCTGTAATTGGTTCCGGTGGAAAGACTATAAGAGGTATTCAGGAAGCGACTGGAGCGACGGTGGATATTCAAGATAATGGAGAAATACTGATAGGCGCAGTAGATGGCGAAGCATCAGCAAAAGCGGTTCAAATGATCGAAGATTTAACTAAAGACGCTGAGGTTGGACAAATATATACTGGTAAAGTGGTAAAAATCCTAGACTTCGGAGCCTTCGTTGAAATATTACCTGGTAAAGATGGCATGGTTCATATAAGCGAACTTGCTAATTACAGAGTGCCTTCCGTAGAGGATGTAGTATCGCTCGGTGATGAAATCACTGTAATCGTCAAAGCCGTTGATCCAGGCGGTAGGATAAGTCTGTCACGGAAAGCCCTGCTCACCGATGAAGATAATTCATCCGAAGGTCAATCACAAGAAAATCGTGATGGTAATGATGAAGGATTTTCAGAACCAGACCGAAGTCGAGATCGAAGAGACCAAGGATATAACCGGTCTCGCGGTAGGAACCCTCGAGGTGGTAATAGAGGGCAAAGTCGCCGAAGGCACGATTAATCTGCACCTCTATGGAGAGAGTGAAAATGTCAAACGAAAAATTGATAAATGTAGTTCTACAGGGTGCATTAGGAAGGATGGGCTGTGAAATCCTTGCAACTCTATGCCAGGAAGCTGACTTAAACCCACTAGCGGCTATCGATAAAATGGCAAAAGTCGAGTCGTTGGATTTACCTAATGGTAGTTCTATCCCGATATCCACAGAGATTGATGATGTACCAGACACGACTGATGTTTTAGTTGATGTCACTAACTCGGAAGGTGCTCAGAAAGCCATTAGCAAACTGGCTCCTCAAGGTGTCAATATTGTAGTTGGTTCATCTGGAATTCCAGAATCAACTTATATGGAAGCTGAGTATCTATCTAAAAAACATAATGTTGGAATTGTGATTGTTCCAAACTTTGCTCTTGGTGGCGTATTAATGTCGCATATTGCCAGATTAATTTCTAAATATTATGATTACGCGGACCTAACAGAAACCCATCATGAAAAAAAAATAGATGCTCCGTCAGGTACCGCAATCGCTATAGCAAAAGCTATTAGTGAAGGAAAAGGTGTGAGCATGAATTATGCCCCTACGGAAAATGAAACGATTGCTCATACAAGAGGAGGCCAATATAGTGGTGTCAATATCCACAGTGTACGGCTTCCCGGAAGAGTTGCACATCATGAACTTGTATTTGCGGGTCCTGGTGAGACTTTAACTATACGTCATGACTCTATTGATCGTTCTGGTTTTATGCCAGGCGTAGTCAGTGCAATTCATGCAGCTGTGAACAGGCCTGGTTTGACCGTTGGCTTAGAACAAATCCTGGATATTTGAGTAACAGAATCGAATTATGGATCGTTTTAATTTAGCAGTAATCGGGGCGACCGGAGCAGTCGGAAAAATATTTCTTTCGATATTGGAAGAACGAAATTTCCCCTTAAATAAATTGCGGGTTTGTGCTTCACAAAAGTCTTTAGGCAAAAAAATTACATTTGGTAGAAAAGACCTTATAGTTGAGCCAATAACAGATGAATTATTAATTGATTCTGATTTCGTATTTATTTCTGCTAGTAGTGAAGTAAGCTTGGACATTGCTCCAAAGGCAGCCAAATTAGGATCAATAGCAATTGATGACAGCTCTGCTTTTAGGATGGATGAAACTGTGCCACTCGTAGTCCCTGAAGTAAATTCGCAAGATCTAGCTGAACATAAAGGTATTATCTCAATACCTAACTGTTCAACAACCCCACTAACAATGGTTTTACATGAATTGGGGAAATTAGCTAAAATCAACCGCGTAATTGTAGACACATTCCAATCCGTTTCAGGAGCTGGTGCAGGAGCTGTTCTTGAGCTGGATTCTCAGAATCATGCCATGTATGAAAATTCTGAAATTCAAACATCTATACATCCTCATAGAATAGCATTTAATGTGATACCTCAAATCGATAAATTCACGAAATCTGGATACACAAACGAGGAAATGAAGATGGTGAATGAAACCAAAAAGATACTTCATCAACCTGACCTCAAAATATCGGCTACATGCGTTAGAGTGCCCGTTAAGATTGGGCATTCAGAAGCAGTTCATATTGAATTTGATCAGAATATCGAACTAGACAAAGCTTGTTCAGCTCTGGCTAACTCCCCAGGAATCACATTACTAGATGACCCCAAAAATAATCATTACCCTATGCCGATTAACAGCGAGTATAAAGATGATGTTATGGTTGGGCGATTAAGAAAAGATGTTTCCTTACCTAATGGTTTAGTTTTATGGTTATCCTGTGATAACTTGCGAAAAGGTGCTGCCTTGAATGCAATCCAAATTGCTGAATCAATGATTGAAAAACGTTTAATCCGAAAACAGAGGAATAAATAGATGAATGAAGTTGGCAGAGTAATCACAGCAATGATTACTCCATTTAATGAAAATGGGCAGGTTGATTATGATGAGGCTGCCATATTAGCTGATGCCTTAGTTAATGCAGGCAATGATGGATTGGTAATCACAGGAACTACTGGAGAATCGCCTACCCTCACAGAAAAAGAACGACTAAGTCTGTATTCAAGCATTAAAGAATCTGTCGGCGACAGAGCTTCAATAATTGCTGGCACCGGAACCAACAATACCGCTGAGAGTATAGAGAACAGTATCACCGCTGAAAAGGCTGGAGCTGATGCTGTGCTTCTTGTTGCACCATCTTATAATAAACCTCCTCAACGTGGGTTATCCTTACATTTCAAATCGATAGCAGACCAAGTGTCTATACCTTGTATTCTCTACAATGTACCTGGCAGAACAGCTGTAAACATTGACGCAGAAACTACGATTGAACTTAGTAATGTAAGCAATATTATCGGAGTAAAAGAAGCTAGCAGTAATATGGAGCAAATCAGTAATATTATAAAAAATACTGATCCTGATTTTAAGGTTTGGAGTGGAAATGATGATGAGACATTCGAAATAATTTCGTTAGGTGGATTTGGAGTGGTGTCTGTTTCTGGACATTTGATAGCTAATCAAATTAAAAAAATGATCAGTCTAGTATTAAGTGGAGATCGGGAATCTGCATCCAAGCTCGACAAAAACCTTCTTGATATCAACAAGATTTTATTTATCGTATCTAATCCAATTCCGGTGAAATATGCTGTTAGACAACTAGGCTATAAAGTGGGTGAACCTAGATTGCCATTAATCAAACTTGATGATGTGTCTGCAAGCAAGGTAGATGAAATTGTTTCAAAACACAGAATCGACCTAGCACCGCGATTTAAATAGACCTTATAAAACGATAATTTTTATAGTATCGATCTTCTTGTAATGGCCTCGTGTCTTTTTGGGCCTGTAGATATTACATCGACTGGACACCCAATAAGGTTTTCAAGTCTCATGACGTAGTCGACTGCCTCTTTGGGTAGTTCTCTAAAGCTAGTAGCTCCTGCAGTCGGTTTATCCCACCCAGAATATTCTTCATAAATTGGCTCGCAATGCTGTAAAAATCCTTGGCCACCTGGCAGCCTGTTGATCCTCTTACCTTCAAACTCATACCCAACGCAAATTTTTATAGAATCAAAACCATCTAAAACATCTAGCCTAGTCAAAACAACTGAAGAGTATCCATTAATTTTGCTACTATAATTAGCCATTATCGCATCAAACCAACCTACCCTTCGTGGCCTACCAGTAGTAGTGCCGAATTCCTGTGCTAAATCTCGTATACGGTCTCCAGTATCACCAGTTAACTCAGTTGGGAATGGACCGCCTCCGACTCGCGTGCAATAAGCTTTAAATACTCCTATCACACCTGCGATTTGAGTGGGGTGCAAGCCTAACCCAACACTTGCACCTCCAATTGTTGGGTTGGAGGAAGTTACAAAAGGATAGGTTCCGTGATCGAGATCAAGTAAAGCTCCTTGGGCTCCTTCAAGCACAACTATCTGATTATCGCTCAATCTCTCATGCAGTATCTCCTCAGCAGCACCAATATAAGGGGAAAGTGAGAGAGACCATTCTGCACATTTATTAAATACAGCTTCCAACTCCATTGCCTCGCCACCATAAACTTTGGTGATGAAGGCGTTGGCATTATCAAGGGTTTCTTTGAGACGAGGTTTAAGGGCATCCAGATCTAACAACTCAGAGACTCGTAAACCGTTTCTAGAGGCTTTATCTGCATAAGCTGGCCCGATCCCTCTACCAGTTGTTCCTATTGCATTGTCGCCTTTGGCTGACTCAGAAAGTTGATCTAATTCAATATGATAAGGCATTATTAAATGTGCCCTTTCACTAATCAACAATCTTCCTTCAACATCAATACCTCTAGATTTTAAAGAACTTATTTCTTCCAATAGGCTTGGAGGGTCAACAACAACTCCGCTACCCATGACACTTAGTGTTTGAGGCCAGAATATCCCTGAAGGTACTTGATGCAGGCTAAAATGACCTTGATCATTTATTACAGTATGCCCTGCATTGTTCCCACCAGCAAAACGTGCGACTACATCCGCCTTTTCTGACAAAAAGTCGACAATTTTCCCCTTACCTTCATCTCCCCACTGTGCGCCCAATATAGCGTATGCTGGCAAATTATTTCTCCAAATATTCAATAGACATATTAATAAAAAAACTTAATAGAAGTAACGAAAATAATGCATCGATTACATCATAATTTTTTAAAAGCGTTAGACCTTAGATGTATGTGATGATAATTTTGTCAAAGTAGCGTCAAGCGCATCTATGATAAAGTCGATTTCAGTTTCAGTAACACACAAAGGAGGCGACATTTGTATTACCCTACTACTCAATGTCCTTAACAATAATCCATTTTTCTTAAATGTATTAACCAACCAACCCCCTAGATCTTCATCATCAATTGTAAATTCACCAACAAGCTCTATCGCTACCAAAAGACCAATACCTCTAACATCCCCTATTACAGAATGCTTGTCGGAAAGACCATTTAATTTTTCAATGAAATACCTCCCCTTAACTGCAGAGGCTTCAACCAGATCTTCTTGCTCTATTATATTTATGTTTTCTAGTGCCGAAGCAGTTGAAACAGGGTGTCCTCCAGCAGTAAGAGCAGCATAAAAAATATTTTCTTTCCCAGCAAATGCATCTGCTACTTTTGTAGAGACTATTGTTGCCCCTATTGGTACATAACTACTGCCTAGACCTTTTGCGAGTGTCATTATATCGGGCGTAACACCAAAGTGTTCAATTCCAAACATGCGTCCAGTTCTTCCAAACCCGCACACCACTTCATCATCAATCAGCAAAATACCGTATCGATCACAAATCTCTCTAACTATGGGCCAATATTCTTGTCCAGGAACAACAGCGCCAAGAGACGAAGTTATTGGTTCACCTATAATTGCCGCAATCGTATCCGGACCGTTTTGAATAATTAAATTTTCAATATCTTGAGCACACAATACAGCACACTCTGAAGGAGATTTGCCTCCCCATGAGCAGCTGAAGGGATTAGGTTGGGAAGCATAAATCATACCTAAGGGGCCGGGTTCGTACTGATTTAAGCCTAAAGAAGCTGGCCTACCAAGCCAGGCCACTCCAGATGTAGCTCCATGGTAGCTTCCGTATCTACTAATTATTTTATACCGACCTTTATCACCTCTCCTTACATGGTAAGCTCGGGCCATTCTGACGGCTATCTCATTTGCCTCCGACCCGCCAGAAACTGGCCATACTCGACTCAAATCTCCAGGAGTAATTTCTGCTAATTTTTCGGCAAGCAAAGCATTTGGGAAAGTGGTGGTTTGCTCCGGATAATATGATAGCTCAAGCATTTGATTCTTAACTACATCAGCCATTTGCTTCCTACCATATCCGATATTTACGGAAGAATATCCGCCATTGACATCCAACCATGTATTACCCTCAATATCAGTGACAGAAATACCGTTTGCACGGTCAATAATCATTGGCTCACCAGATGCAGCCATATCATCCCAGCCTTTAGCCTGCATCCAAAGATGCCTATTTGCCTTTCCCTGTAATTCAGTTTTAATTGTCACGCAAATCTCCCTACGCCACATTCACCTTCAAACTCCCACAATCCAAGATCAACAGCATGAACTATTTCATCAACCTCTTGGCGAGTTATACATAATGGAGGGCCAAAATGCAGTATGTTTTCCCGAGCTCTAAAAATTAACCCTTTGGATTTGAACTTCTCAGTCAACCTAACCCCGATTTGAACATCCGGATCAAATCCAGCTTTGGTTTGTCTGTCACTTACAAGTTCCATAGCCAAAAACAAACCAATACCTCTAACATCGCCAACATAAGGGTGATCCTGAATCATATTTTCAAGCTGATCTTTGAAATACCCACCAACTTCTTTGGCATTATCAACCATATTTTCTTCTTCAATTATCGATATGTTTTTAAGCGCTGCTGCAGCTGATACTGGATGTCCACTATTGGTTAAGACATGTTTCAGCGAAGAATCTCCCCCTGAAAAACTATCAGCAATACGATCGCTCACAATCGTTCCAGCCATAGGCAAGTATGCACTAATAATCCCTTTAGCCACGGTCATAATATCTGGAGCTACATTGAAGTGTTCCATGGCAAACATTTTTCCTGTTCTACCAAAACCGCATACGACTTCATCAGCAATCATTATTACGCCATATCGATCACATATTTCCCGCACCATAGACCAATATTCTTTAGACGGCACCGGAGCTCCTTGAGGGATAGCAATTGGCTCTCCGATAAACGCTGATATTGTTTCAGGTCCGTAAAACAAAATCGTATCCTCAATAGCCTGAGCACAAAGTATGGCACACTCAGATTCAGTTTTTCCGCCAAACTCACATCTATATGGATTTGGTTGAGGCACATGAAGCATACCAGGATAAGCAGGCCCATAATCAGCCTTTTGAACTGCGGGGCCATCACCGGTCCAAAGAACCCCACCTGTCATTCCATGATACGAGCCTTTTCTGCTTATGACACGATAACGTCCTGGTTCTCCACGATGGTTATGATATGCCTTTGCAATCTTTAATGCAGTTTCATTGGCCTCAGACCCACCTGTGGAAAAAAACACTCGGTTAAGATCACCTGGTGCTAATTCAGCAAGTTTCTCGGCTAATTTGATTACTGTCTCTGTGGTAGTACCAATTGGGCAAAAGGGAGTTTTATTGATCTGGTCGTATGCAGCTTGAGCAATTTCAGGCCTTCCATAGCCAATATTTACACAACTATAACCAGCATTGACATCTATCCAGTTATTTCCCTGGCTATCAGTAACCCTCAAACCCTTTCCAGAAGTAATAACATGAGGACCACCGGACTCAGCCATTTCCGTCCAATCTCGATTATGAATCCATAAATTATTTAAAGCCTTTAAACGAACATGTTCTATTTCGGCCGGCGTATTCATAAAAAATATCCTATCTATAAGATGATCAAGATCTGTCTCCAAAAGTATATGTCTGGGTATTACACACTTACAAGCTTTTAGAGTAAAAACCAACTAACTAAAGCACTCATTTTCACTTTGACTCAGTTAGACTGACTGTAATAATATTTTTAGTGTAACTTAATTCGGCTACGTAGCTCAGAGGCAGAGCGGGCGCTTCATAAGCGCTAGGTCACAGGTTCGAGCCCTGTCGTAGCCACCAAAATAATATTTAAGCCCGGTAAACACTATATGCTGTTTTAAGTTGACTTTCCTGAAACTCTAGTGGTTTCTCACCTGAAGCAAATTCGTATAAAGCAGCTTTGTAGATTCCTTCTAGAGTGTATATTATTGTCACAGACGCAGCCGCGAATAATACTCCAATTACTAGGCCAAAAGTCTGATCAATCAATCCAAAGAACCATCCAATAGCAGCGCTGATAATTAAGGCTAAAATTTGAAAAATCCCAAATCCGAAATTAGCTGTTATTTGGTTGCCCCAAGTACTTTTAAACAAACTGGTTGACTTCTTTATTGCAGCAAAAGGGCTTAAGTTTTCAGAAACAATAATTGGAACCACGAAGAAGGTCATCATAGTCCAGCCGGCCTGTAGCAAACTGCCGAGGATTTGACCAACTATACCTCTTCTATTCCCCTTTATAGCGGCTATTAGAATCGCCACAATAGTTACAATTATCGACCATATCAAAATATGATGGATATGCTTTATTGCGTGTGAAAAACCCGAGTAAACATTTGGGTCACCGCCACGTAATCTTTCCAAAGCAGCAGAAACTAAAGCTGAATTGAAAAATACAATTATGAAATTAGAAACAAAAACAATAACAACATAGACTGCTATTGGCTGCCCTTCTTCTTCAGTGTTATCTAGGCCAATTGCTCCAAAGGACCACATGAGTGCTAAAAATATTGCTATGCAGGCTGCAGCCAATAACGGAAATAAAACTAATTCCTTGTCTTTTTGAAGCACATTAGCTGATGCTTTCATCATCGCCAAAGTTCTCGATATATTTCCAAAAAATCCCATATATTTCTACCTTTTGTTATTGTTTTGCAATGCAAAGATTTTACCAGACAATAGCCTGAATTATATTACTTATAAAATTAGTTGCTCGTTTTTTTCAGCTGTTTAGGACATGTTTTTGTTCAACAATCAGTAGCAAATTTTAGAGTGTATTCCGGGAAATTGTCTCCACGACGAGAAACATCACCACCACCAACAATTAGAACAGCACAATCTTCCATAAGTGTTGCCGTTAATAAAGTTCTTCCCTCAGGCAAACTAGTGATTCTTGTCCATTCATTGTCTAGCACATCATATTCTTCAACCACTGTTATCCCTGAGCCAAGTTGATTTGCACCCCCAAACAGAATGACTTTATCTTTATAGGGAACACCCCCTAGAGCTTGCGAAATTAATATAGCAACATGGTCTTGTCTTGGAAAGTCCATGTTGCTAACTTCTGTCCATTGATCAGAATGCGGATCATATATCTCAGCAGATATTCCTGGATACTGGTCTTTGGATTCAGGCTCCAGGGCAGTAGCACCTCCAGTAATGAGCACCCTACCATCCGATAAAAGTGTGGATTGATGTCCTAATCTGGCATAGTGCATATTGTTAGCGACTGTCCATGTCTTAGTATTAGGGTCATATACTTCTGCAGATGCCAGTGTTTCACCAGGAACTACTGATTCCAGACCTCCAGTTACGAACACTCGACCATCTTTTAGCTTTATTGCA
>PAAV01000004.1 GCA_002699485.1 Chloroflexota bacterium
ATAGTTAATTCAATAAGAGACGGTATGTTTCTGTGGCACTTTCCGTCGAGTCACCTCGCCCCGTCGTTAACGGGCATCCAGCTCGAATGAAGCTCGGACTTTCCTCTCTCCTAAAATAGAAGAGCAATCACCTGGCCATCTTGCTTCCCTCGAAAATTTTATCAGACCTATCAAGTATTCATTAGTGACGTGCAATTTAGAAAGAAACTTCAACTCTTTCTTTATGCACTGTGATGTCCTTGATATTTTCTTCTAATAGAACTCTTTTATCTTCATATTTCAAAGACTCAATCTGATCCATTTTTTGGTATGTTTTAGGGGATTTATCAGCTCGTGATCTATTAGATAATTTTCTAGCCACATCGAGGTTTTTTACATATTCTGACATCAAGTCTAATGGTATTTCAGCGTTTGCTACTCTCCTCAATGCAGACATCAGTCTTCTTTCTGCTGTCTTAACACGTTCTTTCTTCATTTCTTTAACACGGTGATTCTTCGTCTTTAAATCTGCATCTTTAGAGTCAGAACCTTCACGTGCGGCTGTTACATATTCAAATAACCTACCTATAACCGTTGATTCCAACATTGAAGCACGCCATGTCACATAACTACATGTACCTTGATTCTGCCGCGATTGACACTGATAGTAACGATATGTACCAAAAGATCTACGGTTATCCTTTCGCATCCATTTCTGTTTACGAGTAACACCCATCATTTTATTTCCACAATTAGCGCAAAAAACTAGACCTGACAAAAGAAATGGCTGTGAATTAGATACTCGCCCAATGGGTCTTCGTGACTTTGTTATATCTTGTGCGGATTTGAATATTTCTGGGGCAATTATCGCTTCATGTACTTTAGATTTCCTCAATCCAAATCTAGTATATGTTCCGGTATATGCTATGTTACGTAATACATCTCGTACGGTAACGACATTCCACGGTTTACTTTTACGTGTGGTTATTCCGCGATCATTTAAGTGCTGGGCGATTAGACGAAATCCTATTTGGTCTTTCGTATATAACCGGTACATCAATTCCACTACAGTAGCTTGCTCGGTTACTACTGTTAAATCCCCATCTTCATTGATCCTATATCCATATGGAGGGCGTCCCAAAGGTTTACCTTGAGCAGCTTTGATTCTCATAGATTCTTTAACACGATCGCTCCGCGTTTTAGATACTCCTTTAACACCGAGAGTGTGAAATCCATTTTGGACTGGATCTGGAGCATTGTCGCTCATGCAAACAGATGTTGAACCTGTCGAAGCAATCTCTAATAAGGATCGAGTTAGTTTTTCTAGATCAGATCCCAAATGCGGGGCATCGGGTATTACAACTAAGTATTCTGAATTAGAGTCTCTTAAGAATGTTAACAATTGTTTATATTCGGATTTAGAGCCAAATTCGTCGACATAAACCCCAACATTTTGATGAAAGTTAATTTCACAATATTCAGAAAAGTCTAACTCAAAAGAATTATCTACACTGGACCATTCTGTAGTTTTTTGCTTCCTAAAGTAGCCTACTGCTCTCAATGACTTCCTTTCCTGAATTTAAAATCAACTTACATATATGATTCTTCTGCAACTATTGCACTGAACCAACCGAACACCAGCTTTCGCGTCTTGTAGTTCTTTCACTGGAAGCTCTACTCGACAAACACCACATAAGCGTCCTTCTAATTTAGATACTGCTTGACCAGCTTTATTCTTTTTTAGCTTTTCATAAAGAGCCAATATGTCAGGCGGAACATTGAAAACTAAAGTTTCTCGCTCTGACTGTTTTTTATCTAAAGTTGCAGTTAAATCTTTCTGTTTTGCTGATAAATGAATTAAATCTGAAGATTTCTTTTCCATGAGTTTATCGACAGCAAAGCGATGTTTGTCTCTTGAGTCAACAAGTTTTTCAATCTCTATCATCAATTCAAGTAAGTCATCTTCCCTAGAAGACAACTCACCCGTAGCGTAAACTTTTTGTTCCTCTAAAGCCTGTAATTCTTTTTCATTAGTAATTACACCATCATACAAAAGCCCCTGTAACTCTGTAATTTTATTTTCCAGGTCAGTAATTATGCGCTCTTTTGATTTTTTATCAGATTCCTTTATGTCTAAAGCTTCGTTTATTTTTTCTAATCGACTATTAATCGTAAGTAAATCACCGTCAGATGATAGTTTAACCGTAATATCGGCAATCTCCGATTGGATATCGCTAATATGTAAATCGGCCATTTGTAGGTCAAATATTGATTGCATATCATTCATATTAAATATTCTAATAGATAGTGGAAATATCGCACATTGTATCGGTTGCGTCTATAAACATGCCTAGTCGAGTATATCAAGGCTGTAGTAGCCTAGTAATCTATAGGATTGATTTTAAGTGGAACAATCAACACATAACAAGAAGACTAAAACAAAAATAGTCTGCACTCTAGGTCCGTCAACAAATTCCCTATCACAAGTAAAAGCCCTGATTGAAAATGGAATGAGCGTTGCCAGACTAAACTTATCCCATGGAACCATTGATGATCACAAAAAGTCTGCAAGCCTGGTACGGGCCGCTTCGAAAGATCTGAATCAACCAGTTGGAGTAATGGTTGACATCCCCGGGAAAAAATATCGAACTGGTAATACTATTCCTGAAGTTATCAATATTGGTCTAAACTCCAAAATACGACTTACAAGTGCGGATATCACAGGTTCTCCAGAAATATTATCTGTAAAACCTGCAGGCATACATTTGGACGCTAAACCCGGGAACATCATCGCCATTGCTGACGGATTAGTGAAAGTAAAAGTTCTGGAAGTGTCTGGAGAAGAAGTGGTTTGCGAAGCAATCACACCAGGTGATATTTCAAAGGGAAGAGGTGTAAATGTCGCAGGAGTGCTTCCTACAGGTGATTTTCTTAACGAGACTACGGACATAGCAATTCGTTTTGCCGTTGAACATAATGCAGATTTTATCGCGATATCCAGTGTCGGTTCTGCATCTCATGTTGAATCAATCAAAGAACAACTTTCCAAACATGATATTAACCCCGCAATCATATCAAAGATTGAAACAGCTGAAGGCATTCGGCAATTCAAATCAATCCTAGGGGTATCAGATGGAATTATGGTTGCACGTGGAGACATGGGAGTAGAGATAGATCTATCTGAAGTACCCACAACACAGAAACGGCTAATAAGAGCTTCAAATATCGCGGGTAAACCAGTTATAACAGCCACCCAAATGTTGGAATCAATGATTAGCTCGCCGTCCCCTACCCGAGCAGAAGTGACTGATGTTGCAAATGCCGTTTTCGATGGTTCAGATGCCATAATGCTGTCAGGAGAAACATCTATTGGAAAGTATCCTGTTGAATCAGTTGCTATGATGTCTAAAGTTGCATTAGAAGCTGAAAAAGCACTGCCTTATGAAGCAATATTAGTCGAGAAACGCGAGCACATGGAGCACCAAACTGATGATGCGATAGCATACAATTCCTGTCAAACGGCATACCAACTCAATGCTGACCTGATTGTAGCGTTTACAGAATCCGGAAGTACAGCTGCCCGAGTGTCTAAATATCGACCTCGCTCAGAGATTCTTGCGTTAACGCCTTTCCTAGAAACACAGCTCCGTCTTACACTCACATGGGGTGTCACACCGGTAACCACATTACCAGTTAAAGATGTCAATGACTTCTTCCGAATAGTAAAAGAAGAGTCAAATAAATCACCAGCAATAAACAGCGACGGGCTAGTCGTACTAGTTGCAGGACTCCCAATCGGCGTTCCCGGAGGCACTAATATGCTACGAGTTATGTCGGTTTAAGGCGTGCTACCTCTTCTTTGGATACAATTAATTGCTGCGGCAATATTAATTCTTCTATCTTCTAAATACCTTGTAAGTTCTTCCGATAAAATCGCCACAAAAATTGGACTTGGACACACATTTGTGGGGATAGTATTGTTGGCTACCGCCACTTCTTTGCCTGAACTTGCAACTGGCATTAGCTCAATTACACTGGCTCAAGCCCCAGATTTAGCAGCTGGAGCAGCCTTTGGAAGTAATATAGTAAATCTCTTGATTATAGCTATAGCCGATGTAATGTGGCCGAGAGGTCCAATGCTAGCTTCTGTTTCCAGGGCGCCTATAATAGTTGCAATACTAGGGATCGTAATAATTTTCATCGCATCTATTTCAACTGCGATTCATAATTGGACAGACATACTAGATCATTGGTACATAAGCCCTTTATCGATTGTATTGGTTTTATTCTTCGTCATAGCTGCATACATTGTTTATCGTATAGATAATAAAGAAACCAATTCAATAGAAACTCAAGACGAAGCAAAGAATGGGAAAAGTAAGCTAGATAATGAAACCAAGCGCGCCTTCGCTTTTTATCTAATATCCGCTCTTTGCATTATTGGAACCTCAATATGGTTGTCTGAAGTCGGAGATAGACTAGCAGAGGCTCTACAGTGGGAAGAGAGTTTCGTGGGAACTCAGTTTTTAGCTATAAGCACTTCATTACCAGAATTGGCTACAACGATTGCTGCCTTGCGATTAGGTAATCCAGAAATGGCTGTTGCAAATCTGCTTGGATCTAATTTGTTCAATATGGGCTTTATATTATTTGCAGACGAGCTGGCGGTAACGAGTGGCTCATTGTGGTCGAGCATTTCATTATCACATGTGGTCACAGGTTTAACTGGTATTTTGATGACCTTAGTTGTTGTGGGTACTTTATTAATCCGGCAGCATCATCCAAAAAGTTTTTCATTCAAATGGATTAATTTAGAATCTTCTATACTCATCATCATTTACATAGTCGCCAGTATTGCACTATTTTATTTGTAGTAGATTGAAATTAGTAACGACAATCAATAAAAACGTACTCAAGTAAATCAAGCAAACAGTCTCGTTCTGTTGTATTGGGCAAAAACTCTAATGCTTTAGAGGCCTTATCTTTGTATTTATAAGCTATCTCTAAACATTCCTCTACAACAGAATCCGTGCTGATTCTGTTGAGTATTTCGTTTGCTTGTAACAAATCTTCTGGCTTTTCAAAATACCTTCGAACAGAATCATCTTGGGGGTTATTTTTCTGATAAACCAAAACTGGCAATGTAGTAATACCTTGCCCGATATCGTTTCCTACAGGCTTACCAGTTTTCTCCTTGCTGCTTGCTATATCTAAAATGTCATCTATTAATTGAAAACCTATGCCTAAGTTCACCCCATATGTTCGCATCGCACTCACAATATCCTCATCAGCTCCACTAAGTATTGCTCCAGACTCAGCAGCGGTGGCAAATAACGACGCAGTCTTGTTATAGATTCGTTCATAATAGTCATCCATATTCTGATCAGAGCTAAATGCATGTATCAATTCGTTCATTTGCCCTTTAGATAACTCCATAATTGTTTCTGCAAATCTGCGTATTACTCTGATATTGCCTGTATCACATACAAATGTTGCTGATGCTGCAAACATGTAGTCTCCTAAAACTACAGCTTCATCCACTCCCCACAAACTTGAAACTGTACCCTTGCCCCTTCGCATATCGGAGTTATCGACGGTATCATCATGAATCAATGTTGCGATATGCAACAATTCAACCGCGGCTGCCATGGTTTCAACGGCGACACCATCGTTTGGGTGAAATTTAGAAGATAACACTGTTACTGCCGGCCTAACCTTTTTGCCATTAGATGTAATTACATGCTTAACTAAAGGAGTAACATCAGAATATTTATCATCTTTTAATGACGAAATTTTATCTTTAACTCGATCTAACGAATCCACTATCGGTGAGTATATGTCAGACAGATTTGGATTTGATTTATTTACAGTCACTTGATTCCAGCCTTTTTATGCTCTTAACTTCGCATCTTCTGTTTCAATAACTGCATCATCAAGCTTCTTAAATAAAAGTTCTGGCTTTTCTATGGAACTGCCAGGTATCACATCATTTTGATTCCATGTCCAATTAGAGGTCTTGTCGTCTGAAAAACCAAGCATTCTTCTCAATTTTATTGATGAAAAGGGAAGGTATGGCTCCATCACAACTCTTAGGCAATTGATTACGGAAAGCGCTGTCCACAAAGTAGCAGCTGTTTTACCTTTGTCAGTCTTATTTGATTGCCAGGGTTTGCGTTCTTCTAAAAACTTATTTGCATCCGATGCCAATGTCATGGCAAGTGATAATCCTTTTCTGAATTGAGCTTTTTCAATTGACTGGCCAACCATCAAAATAGTTTTATCGCATTTTGAAAGAAGTTCTTCACATTCCGTATCGATTGATTCATTACTCGGCACCTCTCCATCAAAATAGTTGAATGTCATACTCAAAACTCGGTGAATAAGATTGCCATATGTTGCTACTAACTCATCGTTATTTGAACGAACATACTCTTTCCACGAAAAATCTGAATCCGACAATTCTGGTAAATTAGATGCAATTACATACCTTAAAGGATCCGGTTCGTATCGATCCAGGTAGTCAGGCAACCATACAGCCCAATTTCTACTGGTAGACAATTTAAACCCTTCCATATTCAAATATTCGTTCGCTGGAACATTAGTCGGTAAATTAAGATTTTTATTCCCCATCAGCATAGCTGGCCATAAAATCGAATGGAAGATAATGTTGTCTTTACCCATAAAATAGTAGGACTCAGATTCACCGGTCCAGAAATGCTTCCAAGCCTCAGGATCACCATTCAGCATTGCCCATTCCTTAGATGCAGACAGGTAGCCTATAACTGCTTCAAACCAAACATAAAGTCGTTTACTTTCATATCCTGGTAAAGGTACTTCCACGCCCCATTCAATATCTCTAGTAATTGGCCGGTCTACTAAACCTCCCTCCAAAAACCCTTTTGTGAAGTTGAGCACATTAGGCTTCCAATCCGGTTTTTTAAAAACCCATTGTTTTAGTAAATCTTCAAATTCTGTTAGCTTGAAAAAAAAATGTATCGTTTCTCTTATTTCCGGGGAACCACCACATAGACCACAAGTTAAATTAATTAAATCTTGAGGGTCCAGTGTTCTTCCACAGCTATCACATTGATCTCCCCTTGCTTTTTCATAGGAACATAATGGACATTGGCCTTCAACATATCTATCTGCTAAAAACCTATTATCGTCAAGACAAAATGGTTGATGCATCGGCTTTTCGTAAATATAGCCATTATTCTTCAATGTTAAGAAGAGGTCCTGTGAAACTGATGCATGGGTCTCTGTGCTGGTTGAGGTGAAAAGATCGAACGATATACCCAACCTATCCCAATTATCCTTGAATTCAGTTAAGTAAAAGTCAGCTACTTCTCCAGGCGAGATTCCTCGCTTTTCAGCTTCCAAAGTGACTGGAGTCCCGTGGGCATCACTTCCTGAAACCATCAAAACATCATTGCCTTTTAATCTATGATATCGGGCAAATATGTCAGCCGGTAAATATGTGCCAGCAACATGGCCCACATGAATTGATCCATTTGCATATGGCCATGCAACAGCAACTAAAATTTTTTGAGCAGCAGTCACGAAATTGTTAACCTTGAAAAAAGTTTCTAGCGGTATACATCACATGGTATCATTCTGCCACATCTGATACACCTTTCGTTTTGGTAATCCTGTTTGACTTACCACAAATTCAACTGAATCTCTCCCCGAAACACCCATTGCTGCTAATTGCAATATCATCTTTCTAGCATTTTCTTCACTTAACTCAATCGGGCTGTTTTCAACACCACCATCTAAGATTACAGTGAACTCTCCTCTTGGTTCTTCAAAATGCTCCAGTGCTGTGGTTACAGTACCTACAAAAATTTCTTCATAAACTTTAGTCATCTCTCTACAAACCGTTAATTTTCTATCCCCCAAAGATTTTTTTAGATCACTCAAACTCGCACGCAGACGACGAGGACTTTCAAGAAATACCAGTGCAATATTGCTTGGAAGAAGTTTTTCAAATAATTTAATTCGCTCAGAAGATTTGCGAGGCAAAAATCCTACAAACAGGAACTTGTCTGTATCTAAACCAGATACCGAAACCCCGGCTACGATGGAAGATGGCCCAGGTATAGGAATCACATTAAAACCCTCTTCTTGTGACATCTTAACTAACTCACGACCAGGGTCACTGAGACCAGGGGTCCCCGAATCACACACTAAAGCCAAGTCGTTATCTCTTAGTATATTCATTAACTTCTTAGATTTAGCAAGCTTACTGTGCTCGTGATAACTAATTAATTTTGTATCAATCTTATAGTGAGCCAATAAACGATGAGTTATACGTGTGTCTTCCGCTGCTATTAACTCAACACTCTTTAAAACATTTAATGCTCTAATCGAAATGTCTTCCAAATTCCCAATAGGTGTTGCGATTACATATAAACTGCCCATTAATCCTATCCTGTACGTTTCAAAGCGCGGCCAGGTAATACTCCAGTATGGTTTCCTTTTTCAATAACTACTTGTCCATTAACAATCACATACTCAACGCCAGTAGAAAGTTGGCGTGGATTTTGCCTCGTAGCGTTAGCTTTTATTTCATCTGGATCAAATATAACGAGATCAGCCTTAAAGTTATCTTTAATTAAGCCTCTATCCTTAATGCCAATCCTCTGTGCAGGATATGAAGTCATCTTTCTTATAGCTTCTGGCAAAGATAACTTTTTTTCCTCTCGGACTATTTCAGATAAGATCACGGGAAAACAACCATAACCCATAGGTGGAGGAAAATCTCCTATCAATAATGCATCGCTCCCAACCATATACAGTGGGTGTGCGATTAAGTCGGGGATAGTTCTGGCATCTACTGCATCAGCAAAATAAGACACTCTAAGTTCCTCATCTAATAAAAGATCACATAAAGCGTCCACGGGGTGCTGTTTACGCATTTCCGAAATTAGAGCAATGGATTTACCTTCATATCGTTTATTATGGGGTTTTTTAAAATACGTGAGCCACATTTCATCCCAACCTAAACTACGAGGAACAACTTCAGTTTTTAGCCTCTCTCGGGCATCCTGAGAGGACAAAACTTTAATTAATTGTTCGGGTCCTCCCTCATGAGCCCAATCAGGGAAAATGATTAATATCCTAGTACCACCATATTTATATGGAAAACAATCAAAAGTTATATCCATTCCTGTATCTCTCGCGTTTTCTACTAAATCAAAAATTCTTGAAATCCCCCCTGGGTTGGTAGTCCTTCTGAACATATGTGTTAAATGTATTGGTATACCGCTTCTTTTACCTATATCAATAGCTTCGCGAAAAGGATCTAAGTAACGATCTCCTAATCTATAACGCACGTGTGTATGATAGAAGCCTCCTAATTTTTCTGACTCTTTTGCAATTGCAACCAGTTCGTCTGTATCAGCGTAATTGCCAGGAGGATAATCAAGTCCTGTTGACATGCCAAAAGCTCCTTCCTGCATAGCCTCTCTGAGTAAACCTTTTTGCGTATCTAATTCTTTAGAATTAGCTTTATTAGCACTCCAGCCCATGGCTCCAACCCTCAGCGGGGAATTTCCGACTACGTATGCGATATTGACTGCAACTTTCTTGTCAAACAAATCTAAATAATCTGTAACAGTACTCCAGTTATAGTCGATATCAGGGTCACCATCTAACCCTGAATTGATCTGAATCATTCGCTTCAAATCCAGATTGTTGTAAAACGGAGCATACGAGTTGCCATCAATACCAATCAATTCAGTAGTAACGCCTTGATGAACCTTGGGCATATGTTCCGGTTCAGACAAGATAACTAAACCTGAATGTGCATGTACATCAATAAATCCAGGACTAACAACTTTGCCTGACGCATCTATAGTCTGCGTAGCTTTTATGTCTGATACATCACCGCGAAGCAGCTGAATAGTGTTATTTTTGACACCAACCGATAAATACTGTCCGGGATTTGCAGCACCGTCTAAAACTAGTCCACCTTTTATCAAAATATCAAACATAACTAATCCTCAACTTTTCATCCAATGTGGTCATAATCATCTAACAATATTGGATTAACGACAAATAAACTTCTGATATGGTTCGTAAAACATGAATATTGATGTATTATTTCCAATTTTTGCAACATCCTTGATTGTAGGTCTCTCAGGAGCTGTCTCCCCTGGACCATTACTTGCTTACGATATCAAAGAATCTCTAAGAATAGGACCCTGGGCTGGTCCAGCAATTTCTCTGGGCCACTCAATTCTTGAACTAGGGGTAGTGGCTTTATTATATTTTGGCGCGGCAACAATTTTAGATTCCGATGTCGCACAGATTTTCATCTCAATTATAGGAGGGGCTGTACTCATATTTATGGCTGCCACCTTTATAAGAAATTCCGCAAAAAACAGTGAGATAAATACCACCCCAAATAAGTCGTATTTTGACAAAATGGGGCCAGTAATTGGAGGGGTAATAGTTACTGTATCTAACCCATATTGGAGTGTTTGGTGGGTTACAGTAGGGCTGGCATACTTGATATGGTCACAGGAATACGGATTGGTAGGCGTTGCTTGCTTTTACTTCGGTCATATTTTGGCTGATTTTGCATGGTTTAGTCTCGTATCAATAATCATAGCTAGCGGCAGGAAACTTATTGTTGGAAAGATTTACAAAATAATACTGGCGTTGTGCGGTGTTGGTATGGGGGGGATGGGAATATATTTCTTTATACGCGGAATCAACTTGATTTGAGATTTTCAATCAATGCCAATGTAAAGGGGTGTACCTCTAATTCTCTCTCTAGATGAGCATCGCACCTCATTTGTAAAAGTTTCAGTAAAGCTTGGTCTGGATGACTCTCAGCCATATTCCTAATCGGTTCCAGGCTCGGATCTGCGTTTACTTTTCCCGGTTCAAGTTTATCTGCCAAATACAAAATTTTACCCACATCATCTATTTCAGGCCATCCGAATGTATGCCAGCGGACCGCTTGTAGAACGCGGCTGTCTGTTAAACCCGCTTCATTCTCCAGCCAGGCAGCAGCAATGGGCCCATGAAGCAACATAGGGGTTGCTGTTTCGATATCTCCAATTGGAATACCATACTTCTCTGCAGCAGAAATTTGGGCAAAATCCGGCTCAGATCGAAAAAGATCATGTGTGCTCGCTGCTAATTCACATGCTTCTACGTCCACCCCATGCATTGCTGCTAGTTCACCAGCTAGCACAGTAGCCCGGTTAATGTGCACCTGTAGTGGCCTTAACAAGTTGTTGAATCTTTTAGCAATCACTGCTTCTGTTGAAGGCAATTACATACTCCTTAATTTTTCTCCACCGTATACGTGTAGATGCAAGTGGTCAACCATTTGACCTGCATCTTCTTTTTGGTTTA
>PAAV01000005.1 GCA_002699485.1 Chloroflexota bacterium
GGAATGGCTGTTGCACTGGATGTTGAAGCTTATGGAACCCTGGATGACGACACAATGATGGGTATGGCTATGGGTATGGAAACTGACGACTTTTTAATGTTCGAAGATGACCAGCTTTTCGGCTTCGTAGTAGAAATGGATCCATCAACACTAGACGAAGTGGGCAGTGATGCTGCACTGGGAATGGCTGTTGCACTGGATGTTGAAGCTTATGGAACCCTGGATGACGACTACCTAGTAGGAATGGCTGCCGGCATGGAATTCGATGACTTTGAAGTTTTCGATGAAGAGCAGCTCTACGGTTTCGTTGAAAATATTGAACCTGAAAACTTCGGTGAAATAGACTCTGACTCAGTTAGAGGAATGGCAACCAATATCGAACCAGATGCTTATGACGATCTTGGAAGTGAGCTTGTAGAGGGCATAGCGACTGCAATAGACCCTCTTGAAATTACTGCACTAGATCCTGATCGTAAAACAGCAATCATTGAAGTGGTAGAGCCAGAAGCTTTAGCTGAATTTGATGAAGACCTGTTAGGTGGAATAGTAGCAGGAGTTGAACCAGAGAATATTGCTGACTGGGATCCTGCAACTGAGGCAGCTGTATTAGAAGGACTTGGAGCTGATGTAATGGGAACCGAAGGTGCAGACTTTGATGAACTTCTAGCTGCAGCACCCGATACAAACTTCGATGATATTGCTACAGCAGCTATTTCTGCTGTAACACAGCAAGCTGGTGCGGACTTTGAAGAACTGCTAGGAGCTCTAGCTACCATAGAATTATTCGAGGCAATTGATTCAGCACTTGAAAGTGAATCATCAGCTCGTCAGGACGACGTAGAAGCTAATGGACCTGGTGATGAAGGTGACGCTCCTGCTCCAGAAGGAGTTGAAGAAGGCGAGCCTGTAGGTCCTGCTCCAGAAGGTAATGAAGAAGGTACCGGATCTGAAACAGAAGGTACTGGTGAGGTCACCGAGGGTACTGGACAAGCTGAAGAAGGTACTGGAGCCGAAACAGAAGGTACTGGTGAAGTCACCGAGGGTACTGGACAAGGTGACGCAGGTAACGCTGGTGAAACAGAAGGCGAAGCCACAGATGAAGAAGCTAATTCTGACTCTGGCGAATAAATCGTAACAATATAAAAAGCAGGTGAACTTAATATAAGTTCACCTGCTTTTTCATTTACTAATAGAATTAAGCTATGAATATATTAATCACGGGAGCAACTGGCTTCCTGGGAAGATCTTTAGTTAAATCTTTAATTAAAGATGGCCACTCTATAAAAATAATCACCCGAAACATAAGTAAAGCTTCTAAAATACTCGGAGATGATTTCGACTTTTATCAATGGGCTCAGTCTACCCTTGAGCCTCCGGCAGAAGCTATAAATGACTCTGACATAGTTATCAATCTAATGGGAGAAACGGTGGGAGGATTATGGCTGCCATCGAAAAAAAGATCAATCCTTCAGTCACGCACAACCGGAACCAAAAACCTGGTGGAGGCCATTAGTAAATCAGACTCAAAACCAGAATTGTTAATTTCCGCTAGCGCTGTTGGTTACTATGGTAATCGCGGCAATGAAAAACTTACCGAAAACTCTAAGCCAGGTGGAAACTTTTTATCAGAAGTATGCAAAGACTGGGAAGATCAGGCAAAATACGCTGCAAAGTCAGGAGTGCGAGTCGTTACATTAAGATTTGCCCCAATAGTTGGTCCTGACGGGGGCTTTTTATACCAACAGTTGCCGTTGGCTAAGATGGGCTTATTAGGACCGCTGGGATCCGGTAAACAATGGTGGCCATGGGTACATATAGATGATGCAATCAGCGCGATTAAATATGTGATAAACAATCAGATATCTGGCCCATTAAATGTTGTGTCTCCTAAACCAATAGACCAAATCACTTTTTCAAAAGCATTAGCTGCCTTCTATAATCGTCCAGCTATTATTCCTGCCCCTTCATTTGCTATACGGACGATGCTTTGGGGATTTGCAGACGAACTCTTGTTCAGCAGAAAGGTAATTCCGCAAAAACTCCTGGATGCTGGGTATAAATTCAAGTTTGTCAAAATAAATGAAGCGATAAAAGCATCGCTTAAACGATAATTAATGGTGCCGAAGGAGGGACTCGAACCCACACGGGATTTAACTCCCAACGGTTTTTGAGACCGCCGCGTCTACCATTCCGCCACTTCGGCTTTTTACCTGTGTTAATTAGATTGTATTCTATACGGTTTATGACTACTAAATGTTTACTTATTATTTAGTTTCTTTATTGGTGCAAGCTGTAACAATAATTTCTTAATACCCAAACCATCTTTGAAAGCTATAGTGAGTTCAAAATCTGATGGGATGGCTTTTACATCAACCACTACCCCCTCACCAAAAACATCATGGACGACTTTATCACCCGCATTATAGTCATTTTGTTTTTTACTGCTATTTATTTTCTTCTGTCTTATTCGCTCTTTATATTCCTCATAAGGAGATTTAGTTTCAGTTGCGAATATGGATTTTTGTGCTGAGACAGTTTTTTTAAGGATTTTGCTATCCCTTTGCGTTATATTGCCTCCTTTATTCAAAGTTAATTTTGATGGTATATCCATCAAAAATCTAGACGGTACACTAGGCTCATAGTTTCCTCGAAACCCGCGTCGAAAAGCACGCATCAAATATAGTCTTGAATGAGCTCGTGTTAATCCCACGTAACACAATCGTCGCTCTTCTTCCATTTGTTCTGGATGTTCTAACGAACGCGAATGTGGAAGCAGTCCCTCTTCCATTCCAACTATAAATACAGCTTTATATTCCAGCCCCTTTGCTTGATGTAGGGTTATCATTGTTATTGAATTAACATGATCATCTAAATGATCCACATCTGAGATCAGAGAGACTCTCTCCAGGAAAATTGTTAATGGATCAAGACCTTCTTCATCCTCGATGCTACTAAAATCTGCTGAGGACTCTCTTAACTCGTTTAGATTCTGTATTCTTTCTTCACCATGTTCCATATTCTGTAAATAATTTCTGTAGCCTGTTCGTTCAATTACGAGATCCATCTTACTTTGCAGATCCAGGTCTTTCGATTCATCGTAAATCTCTTTCATTAAGCTATAAAAAACTTGAACAGAGTTTAATGATCGCTTATTTAAAAAACTCGTACTTTTGTCACCATTTGTTTGGTTAACAACTAATTCGATTTGATCCCATAATGAACAACCGCCTGCAGTAGCCTGTTCAGACAGTTTACTGAGTGTCGTTTTCCCAATTGATCTTTGGGGAATGTTGATAATCCTAGCGAGGCTTGCATCATCATTAAAATTATTCAATAAACGAAGATATGACACTATATCTTTAACTTCTTGTCTTTGATAAAACCTGATGCCCCCAATTAACTGATATGAAACACCACTTTTTAAACACGCCTCTTCCAATACTCTGGATTGAGCATTTACTCTAAACATAATTGCTATTTCGTCAGGCTTGCATATACCTGCATCAATGAGATTCTGTATTTCGTTTAAGGTAATCCTCGCTTCTTCAAATTCATCATATGCCTCGGCTATGATAATGGGTGAACCTTCGTCATTTTGAGTCCAAAGATCTTTGTCTACGCGATTTTGATTCGGAGATATAACTTTCTGTGCGGCCGCTAATATCGTTTTAGTAGATCGGTAATTCTGCTCCAAGGATATTTCTGTTGCGTCTGGATAGTCTTTTTTAAAACTTAAAATATTTGTTATGTCAGCGTTACGCCAAGAGTAAATAGATTGGTCAGGGTCTCCAACAACACAAAGATTCTTATGTAGTCCTGCAAGCTGCTGTGCTATCTGATATTGGGCCAAATTCGTATCTTGAAACTCGTCTACCATTACATGTAAATATCGAGATTGATATTTCTCTAAAACTTCTGGATGGTTTTGGAATAATATATTGGTATTCATAATGAGATCGTCAAAATCAACAGCATTTGATTGACTGACCAATTCCTCATATCTAGTAAACACGCGATCCACTATCTCTTCAAAATATGAGTTTTTGCCAGCACGAAAGGCGGACGCAGTCATAAGTTTACTTTTAGCATTTGATATCGCAGATTGTATTGATCTAACTTTCCACTGATTCGGATCAATTCCAACCTCATCCATTACTCTTTTTAAGAGTGAGATTTGATCTGTATCATCCAATATACTGTAATCTTGGTTTAAGCTAAGAAACTCAGCCTCTCTTCGCAAAAGCATGGCACAAAAAGAATGAAATGTTGAAGCATTTATTCTGTGCTGTTCTTCACCAGAAAATAAAGTTTCCAATCTATCTTTCATTTCTCTAGCTGCTTTATTCGTAAACGTCATTGCTACAATCTGCCATGGTTTTACATCGCAATGTTCAATTAGATGAGCAATTCGTTGTGTGATGACACGAGTCTTTCCACTACCAGGTCCTGCAATTATTAATAAAGGTCCCTCGGTATGTTTAACAGCCAATTTCTGTTTTTCATTTAGATTTTCTGAAACGTTCAATTCCATAAATTGTTTGTCACTAAAACCATTTGTACATAATCATATTTATCAACTCATATATCAGTTGATTGTATCAGGGTACAAATAATGGATTAGATTTCGTTATGACACGTGTTTCTTTATTAATTGACTCTCGTAAATACTTAGGTATATTGAACATCCCAGTGTGGGTAACACCATCATAAAAACTGAGTTCATTTTCAATTCTTGATCGTATGCGAGCGTCAATCTCCTGAATTGATAATTCTGAAGGATCTAAAGAATTAGAACCTATAACAAATCCCCATGTGGTACCAAATGATGGAATAAAAGCTTCATAAACGTTAACTGAGGGAAAAACACTTGCCATAGTATTTGATACAGCAGAGAAGCATTGCTCCATAAATGCAGGGCCAGTTGGCCCTGATTGAGCCACGACTAATCCATCTTTATTCATATTTTTAGATAGTAACGAATAAAATTCACGAGTAAACAAGTCAATTGCTGGGCCATTTTCCAGTGGATCTGGAACATCTATAACTGCAATATCAAACTGTTCTTCAGAATGCTCTAAGAAGGTATAGGCATCTTCATATATGGTTTTTAGCCTTATATCTTTAAAAGCCCCTCTATGGTGTCCTGGTAAATATTTCATGCAAAGTTCTACAATTTCCTGATCCAGGTCAACCATTGTTACATTCTCTACATCACCATATGAAAGTACTTCCCTAGCAGTTGACCCTTCTCCTCCACCAGCAATAAATATTGATTTCGGATTGGGGTGGGTAATCATAGATGGATGAACTAATGCTTCATGATAAACAAACTCATCAAGGGAAGATGATTGAGTTTTATCATCAAGCACTAAAGTTCGACCAAAAATGGAAGTATCATGAATAACATATTTTTGGTACTTAGTGCGGCCTTCAGCTAAAACTTTCTCAACTAGCTCACCTTGTATAAATGTAGGAGTTATATATTCGAAATGCCAACGCTCGCCAGGTTTAATTGGTGGTTTATCCATTATGTTTATTTATTCCTTACTAGAATCTAAAAAATACCTCTTTTAATCTCACGGATATCTGAATCTTGACATTCAAGCATATCAATAATTAATTCCGCTGCTTTGTTAGAAATAAACTTCTTATTACAAGTGAATATATCTACTGCAGCATATTTATGTTCTGGCCAAGTATGAATAGAGAAATGTGATTCTGCTATTGCTAACACACCTGTAACCCCGCCTGGCGAAAATTTATGAAATGACTGTCCAACAATTGTAGCTCCTGTTTCCAATGCAATTTGCACCATGGATTTCTTTATATAGTCTAGATCTTTTAACAATACAGGATTGCAGGATCGAAGCTCTAATAATAAATGTGTGCCTAAACTGTGCAAAAACATTTCTCCTTGAAAATAAAAATTTATCTCTTAAATATATTGTAAGTGGAACTTATAAGAACGTATGTGCTATATTTTATAGATTAATAATGCCAAATAGCCCTTATATAGAACTACATTGTCACAGTAATTATTCTTTCCTAGAAGGAGCATCTTGGATATATGAACTTTTATCCAGAGCTACAGAACTTGGATATTCAGCCTTAGCTATCACTGATCATAATAACCTTTGTGGCGCAATGGAGTTTTCAAAAACTGCTGCTAAATTCAATATAAAAAGCATCATAGGATCTGAGCTAACTTTAATTGATGGAAGCCACATAACACTGCTTGTTAAAAACCCTATTGGCTATTCAAATCTATGCCATCTCATCTCTAAAGCTCATGGGTATAATGGCACTTCTGAATGGAATGAAATTAATAGAACAGATCCAAAATTAGATCCTAAAACCCTGAAAAAATACAATGACGGGCTAATATTGCTTACAGGATGCAGGAAATCATCATTATCTAAAAATATAAACAACAATGAAATAAATAAGGCACAAAAATTATTAAACAGTTATATAAGCACTTTTAATCCTGAAGACGTATATATTGAATTACAAAACAATCTGGTCAAAGGAGACTTAAATCGAAATCGTAAATTAGTAGAATTAGGTATTAAAAATAATATACAAGTAGTAGCAACAAATAATGTCCATTATCATAAACAAGAACGATACACAGTCAATGATACGCTCATAGCAATAAAAAACCGCTCCACTCTAGTCCAAACACATAAAAGCCGCAGAGCAAACTCACAGTTTTACCTTAAATCATCTGAAGAAATGTTTGATTTATTTAAATGGCATACACAAGCCATTTTAAACACAACAGAAATCGCTAAAAAATGTGATTTTAATTTACTTCAAGACATTGACTATAAATTCCCAAGTTACAAAATATTCAACGGATATAGTGATCAAGAATTGCTGGAGAAAATTTGTCTTGATGAGGCAATAAAAAAGTACCAACACCTTGATAAAAAGATTCATGGAATCAGTGTTATTCAAAGACTAAATGAAGAGTTTAAATTAATTAAAAAACATAACTTGGCTGGGTTTTTTCTGATATATCACGATCTAGCAAAAATGGCCAAACAAATAGCAATAAACATAGATCAGAAACTCACAATCTCACTTTCAAAAGACATACAAGCCGGCAGAGGAAGAGGTTCCTCGGTAGCAATGTTAATTGGATACCTAATCGGAATATCACATATTGACCCCATGGAATTTAAGTTAAGCCTTGAAAGATTCATGCCAGATGATTCTATAGATGGAGTTATACCAGATATAGATTTAGATTTTCCTCGTAATATACGTGAAAAATTAATTGAACAAATTCATAAACAATGGGGCCCTAGCAGAGCTGCAATGGTAGGTATGATTAGCACATATACTTTCAGTGGAGCAGTTAAAGATGTCGGTAAAGTTTTTGGAATTCCTATAGAGGAATTAGATAAAGTTGCTCAAACTCTAAATAATCAGAATGTTAGATCAATAGATAAGCAAATATCTGTTATTCATGAACTTAACAGTAAAGTTTCATCAAAAGTCTGGCGCAAAGTAATAAAAATATCCAAACAACTCGTCTCTTTCCCAAAATACTTAGCTCAACACCCTAGTGGAATGATACTCAGTTCAAACTCGTTAATACACACAGTTCCTGTACAGCCCAGCGCAATGCCTGGAAGATTTATTTGCCAGTGGGATAAATATAGTTCAGAGGATGCGAAATTCGTCAAAATTGACCTGCTTGCTTTAGGAACTTTATCTCAGATGCAAGAGATATTAAATTTAATAGAGATTCGCAAAGGAAAATACATAGATCTAACCAGAATTAACTTCAATGATCAATCTGTATATGAAATGACTCATCGTGCTGACACTGTTGGAATATTTCAAATCGAGTCCGCTGCTCAAATGCAAACAATAACGAGAATTAAACCAGAAAACTTAACTGAAATGGCATATGAAGTAGCCGCAGTAAGACCTGGCATAGGAGTTAATAACAGTATCAGTGAATTTATAAAGCGCCACCAAGAAAATAAAAAGGTCCCACATGTCAATCATAGCTGGGAATATGATCATCCTTATGAAAAAAGAGCCCTAGAAAGAACTCTAGGGATAATTCTTTTTCAAGATCAAATAAATCAACTATCTATAGATGTGGCAGGGTTGTCTCCATTAGAAGCAGACCGATTACGCAGAGCATTTAATATGGGTTCTAATAAGGAAAACCGACTGCGTGAAATAAAAATATATAAAGATAAATTTATGGTCGGATCAAAATCAAATGGAGTCCCTGAGGAAGTGGCTGAAAAAATATTTGCAAAATTCAATGGACAATATATGTTTCCAGAAGCTCATGCATTTGCATTTGGGGTAACTGCATACCAAATGTCTTGGTTAAAGTATTACTATCCTTTGGAATTTTATGTATCTCTATATAATCAACAACCTATGGGGTTTTACTCAGTGGAATCAATAAAAGAGGATGCTAAACGTCACAATATAAAAATAGTAAACCCTGACATAAATATTAGCCAAAAAAAGTTTTCAATACATGAAAACTCTATTCTTACCGGATTAAATCATGTGAAAAATATAAGTGTATCTGAGGTAAAAAAAATACTCAGGGAACGTAATTTGAATGGAAGATTTTCAACATTAGGCGAATTTATGGAAAGAACTTATATCAGTCGTAGGGTTTTAGAAAATTTAACTTATTCTGGAGCATTTGATTCATTTAATAAAAATAGACGTGAAACAATATGGGAAATTGGACTTAGATACAAACCTGAAAGCGCTCAAAAGTCTCTCCAAATGCCCGTAATACAAGATATGCCAACATTGAAACCTCTTAATCAAATGGAGGAAATGGGTAAAGAGTACTCAGTAATGGGATTTTACCCACGAGGCCATTTAATGAAACTTCTTAGATGCAATCTGCCTAAACATATTCTTAGGTCAAAAGATTTGAATTCTATTAATGATGGGCGTCAAGTAGTAGTAGCAGGAGTGGTTATAAGACGTCAACATCCTTCAGGAAAAGCTATTTTCATGACATTAGAGGATGAATATGGACATATACCAATTATTATTTGGCCAAGTAAATATGAAAACTTGCGCCATATACTGACCCACCCAATATTAATAGTTCAAGGCAAATTATCAAAAAAGAACGGAGGAACAAATATCATCCTCTCAAAAGCAAAAGCACTAGAAAGTTTAATTACAATTCCCAGGCATTTTAAAAATTGGAGGTGATTATTAGTTTTGATCAATCTGGACTTAATGATTACTTACTGATTAAATAACAAAAATATTTTGTTGGAGGGATTACTTAATGGCTGCTATTTCAAGAACGGTAATAAAAATCAAACCTGGTAAAGACACTGAGGTCGAAGATTATATAGATCAAAAAGCTAATGAAATTAGTTCTATATTAGGGATTAAGAATTGGGGAGTAATCTATACAGGTGAAAATGAACTTACTGTTGTTGCTGTTTACGAAAACAGAGAGGATGCTGAAAAAGCAACCGCATTCGTAAATGAAGTTATGGCAGATTTTGTGCCTTTAGTTGCAGAACAACCAGTGCGCAAAATATTTGATGCTCGCTGGCATTAAGCTAAAAGTTCGTAATTATAAAAAATTTACCAAATCAAGGATTAATAATGAAATCAAAAATGTCTGGCAAGATACAAACTGTACTTGGGTTAATTGAACCAGATGAACTAGGCATCACTTTAACTCACGAACACGCTCTAATTGATCTGTCTTGCTATTTCGTAATGCCTGAAGAAGCAACCGAACGCTGGTATGTTGATAAACCATTCACTATGGATATACGTGGCAACATAGGAAAACGTTGGTCTCATAACAAAGATATACAGCTACTAATAGATGAAAAACATCAGACTGAAGAGATATATAAATATTACCTCGCAGGCGGTAACTCTTTTGTGGATACCACTTCAATTGGCATAGGCAGAGATCCTTTGGCACTTGCAAGAATGTCTCGTGCAACTGGCTTAAATATAATTATGGGTGCTTCTCATTATGTCCCCGTCTCTTACCCTGACGACATGGATGAAAGATCTGAACAACAAATTACAGACCAAATAATTGGTGACATCACTGTTGGTGTTAAAGACACAGGTGTTAAATCAGGCATCATCGGTGAAGTCGGCAACTTCTGGCCTACCAACGAAACTTCAAGAAAAATACTTAGAGCATCAGCTCATGCATCTGTCGAAACAGGTGCAGCTATCCTAATACATCCAGGTTTTCATCGAGACGCTCTTATGCATCATTTGAATGACCTAATAGAGGCAGGTGCAGACCCTAGTCGTATTATTATGGGCCACTTAGACACATTCCCAATAGAGATAGTTAAACAGGTGGCTGAAACAGGTGCTTACCTTGAATATGACACCTTTGGCTCTGAGGAAAGTTTGTTAGAAAGTGAATCACTGCCTACTGACCCCGGAATGACTATGCCAACTGATGTGCAAAGAATGGAGCGATTAGAACAACTCATCGAATGGGGATATGAAGACAAAATAGTAATTGCCCAAGATATTTGTTTTAAGCACTGGGCATCTAGTTACGGAGGTCAGGGATACGCCCATATACTTGAAAGCATAGTGCCACGCATGCGCAAACGAGGATTTTCTAACGAAAATATTGACAACATATTAATAGAAAATCCGAAGAGAATATTAACC
>PAAV01000006.1 GCA_002699485.1 Chloroflexota bacterium
ACATGGGTCCTAGTGGAGCAACTTGCTCCATTATTTCACGTCTGCCACTATACGCTCCGACAGGTAATCCTCCGCCTATAATTTTGCCTAGACAGGTGATATCAGGGGTTATGCTATAAAGATTTTGAGCGCCTCCGTAGGCTACTCGAAATCCGGTTATTACTTCATCAAATATCAGTAGTGACCCATTAGCTGTAGTTATGTCGCGTAAGCCGGACAAAAATCCGTCTTTGGGGGCGACTACTCCCATGTTTCCAGCCACGGGTTCTACTATCACGCCTGCTATCTCGTTTGGATATTGATCATATAATCTTGAGACCGATTCTAGGTCATTATAGTCAGCTAATAATGTTTCTTGTGCATAAGACGCAGGGACTCCTGCACTGGTAGGTATACCATGAGTCATAGCTCCAGACCCTGCCTTGACTAACAAGCCGTCCGAGTGGCCGTGATAACATCCTGAAAACTTAATTAATTTATCTTTTTTAGTATATGCACGGGCGAGTCTGATAGCACTCATGCATGCTTCGGTGCCAGAGCTGACTAGCCTAACACTATCTACTGATGGGAGGGCGTCGCATATTAGCTTGGCTAACTCGATCTCCAATGTTGTAGGAGCGCCAAAACTCGTCCCTCGTTCGGCGGTTTCTTTCAGTGCTTCTACGACAGCGTCAGGGGCGTGTCCCAGAACTAGAGGCCCCCAGGAACATACGTAATCGATATATTCATTGTCGTCTATGTCCCAGATGCGGCTACCTTTTCCGGATGTTATGAATCTAGGAGTTCCCTCTACGGCTCCGAATGACCGAACTGGGCTATTGACTCCCCCCGGGATATACTTTTGTGACTCTAGGAAAAATTGTTCTGACTTGGTATTGCCCATTAATGTGCCCGTACTTTCTCGGCTGTTATATACGCCAATTTCTTGAGTAGTTTTGGTTTGATACTTGTGTCTGACGGTCCTATATTTGGAATAGTTATTCTTCTTTCAACCACTTAGCGACTTCCTTCGCGTGGTAGCTTATGATAATGTCGGCGCCTGCCCTCTGTATAGCCGTTAGCAGTTCCATTGTTATCGGTTTTTCGTCCACCCAGCCCATTTGCGAGGCAGCTTTGACCAGTGAATATTCGCCACTGACATTGTAAGCAGCCAATGGTAGATCAAACCGATCGCGTGCCTGGCGTATTACATCTAAGTAAGCCAAAGCGGGTTTAACCATTATTACATCCGCGCCTTCTGATATATCTGTCTCAATTTCTCGCATCGCCATTCTAGCGTTTGCTGGGTCCATTTGGTATGTACGACGATCACCAAATTGAGGGGTTGAATCTGCGGCAACCCTGAACGGTCCGTAGAATGATGAGGCGTATTTCGCAGCATATCCCATTATGGGACTGTTGGTATAACCGGATGCGTCCAATGTTTCACGTATTGCTCTCACTTGCCCGTCCATCATCGCTGATGGTGCTACCATGTCCGCTCCAGCTTGTATCTGAGCTAGTCCAGTCTTTCCTAATAAGTCTAATGTCTGGTCGTTGTCTACATGACTGTCGTTTATTACCCCACAGTGCCCATGATCAGTATATTCGCACAAGCACACATCACCGATTACCATTAGCTCTGGTGTGGCCTTCTTTATTATTCTAATAGCTTCTTGGATTATCCCTTCAGGGTCGTAAGCTTCGGTCCCGAGTGGGTCTTTATCGGCAGGTAATCCGAACAATAGAACTGCGGGTATTCCGAGGTCATAGATTTCTTGTACTTCCTCAGCTAATAGATCTAGGGAAATATGGTAACATCCTGGCATCGGGTCAATTACTTCTTTAATTCCAGAGCCATGCCTAATAAACATAGGGTAGACAAATGATGAGGTAGTCAGACGGGTTTCCCTCACCAGGGATCGGATAGAGGGTTGTTCTCGAAGACGTCTAAGTCGTGTGTCTGGAAACTCGGACATAATTTAGGTCTCCTTCGCGCTAAAGTACTCTATGATGCTATCGACCAAACCACTGACCGTATGTGTTGAGGCTATTAGTTCTATTTCCAATCCTAAATCAACTGCCGTCTTGGCCGTGATTGGACCAATACAAGCTATTGGGGCTGTTTTTAAGTATTGCTTATCGTTGCTCAATATGTCTAGCAGGTTTTCAACTGTTGACGAGCTCGTAAATGTGATTAAGTCCAAGCCAGCTTGAATTGCTTTTTTTGCCGCATCTTCTATATTATTCGGCCTTGAAGTATTGTATATAGGAATCTTAAGCGTGGTAGCCCCCAGCTCAGTCAATCCTTTTTCCAGAACATCTCGACCAATGTTAGAACTAGGTAGTAGGACTCTTTGGTTCTCCCAGTTCTTAGTCGACAATTCTGTAAGAACCTCCTCGGAAACTGACCTCTGGGGCACAAAATCAGCAGTAATACCGTGTTTATCGAGTGCTTCTGTGGTAGCAGGACCTATGGCCCCGATGGTAATACCTGAAAGATTACGGGAATCCTTCCCGAGGTTAGTTAATCTGCTGAAGAATATATCTACTGCATTAGCACTTGAGAATATGATCCAGTCATATTCTAGTTTGATCAATAGTGAGTCGACGGGGGAATAGTCGTCCAGTTCGTTTATCTCTATAGACGGTATCTCGATTGTATCCGCACCGAGGTCTTCTAGGCTTTTTATTAAGGTTGACGACTGCGCTCTAGATCTAGTCACTAATATTTTTTTCCCGAATAGAGGTTTGTTGTCAAACCACTGTAAGGATTCTCGTAGGTTTACTACTTCTCCTACTATTGCGATAACTGGAGGTTTCAAGTTTGATTTAAGTCCGATCTCTACAATATTCTTTAGGTTGCCGGTTACAGTTACTTGCTTATTCCAGGTGCCCCATTGTATTAATGCCACTGGGGTTTCCGGGTCCATCCCATTTTGGACTAAAGTGTCCATGATGCTTGGTAATGCTGACCATCCCATTAAAATAGCTAACGTGCCGCCTGTTTTAGCTAGAATGTCCCATGGTATGACAGATTCTGGTTTTGAGGGGTCCTCGCTGCCGCTAACCACTGTGAAACACGTTGCGATTTTTCTCTGTGTGATGGGTATACCTGAATATGCCGCCGCGGCGATAGGAGAGGTTATTCCGGGTATGATTTCAAAAGGGATTGAGTGTTCTTTTAACACTAATGCCTCTTCGCCGCCGCGACCAAAAACAAAAGGATCCCCTCCCTTTAATCTACAAACAATTTTCCCTTCGTTGGCTTTTACGACTAGCAGATTGTTGATCTCTTCTTGGGTTAAGGCCTGTCGACCACGTTCTTTACCAACAAATATGTGCTCGGAATCTGATTTAGATACGCTAAGCAGATGCGTATCTAATAATCGATCGTAAACTAATACATCTGATTGGCGTAGGCATTCTAAGCCCTTTACTGTTATCAGGCCAGGATCACCAGGTCCCGCCCCCACTAAAAATACTTTACCTGCCACAATACTCCATTAGAAATTTGCATATATGAGGGTTACTCATACTTTAGCAGATTTTCAGCACCGGCAGCGATCAGCTGGGTGTGAACGCTGTCTGCAATAGTCTGCTCTTCGTAGAGTTGACCACTTGCAGAATGATTATAAGTGGTTATGCCATCTTCAGACCCTAGGAAAGCTCTTAAAGTTAGGTTATTTCCTGATATTGTAGCGTGTGCCCCCAAAGGTGTTTGGCATCCGCCACCTAAATTGCTGAGGAAGAGTCGCTCTGCAGTAATAGCTGTTCGAGTCTGTGTATGGTCTATTGATGTTAGGCATTCTGTAATGTATGAGTGTTCTGTCCGCGTTTCTATAGCTATAACACCTTGGCCAGGTGGCGGAACGAACTGATCTACGGGAAGAAATTCTGTTATGCGATGTGTTAAGTTTAGTCTAATCAGGCCGGCTGCTGCTAGTATAGCTCCATTACACTCTAATCCAGACGATTTATTTAATCTCGTCTCAATATTGCCACGAAGTGGAATAATGTTTAGATGTGGATAAGCGCTAGAGATCTGAGATTTTCTCCTAGGGCTGCTGGTTCCAATTATGAATCCATGAGGTAGGTCATTTAAAGGCACCCCAAGTGTGTTCACTTGTATATCCCGAGGGTCTTCTCGCTCGAGTACAGCGCTAATTTCTAGTCCTTCTGGGATTTCCGTAGGAAGATCTTTAAGGCTGTGGACTGCCATATCTATATTACCTTCTAGCAGCTGCCTTTCGATTTCCTTGACGAAAATCCCGAGACCCATAGTTTGTAGGGATCCCGTAGAGTTGATATCTCCAGAAGTTCTGACCTGCACAATTTCGTAGTCGTACTCAGGGTGATACTCTTGGAGTTTCCGCAATACCAAATTGGTTTGCAATAACGCAAGGGCACTGCCACGCGTTCCTATCTTTATGGGCTTATTTTGTACCACGCCTCCGGTTCCTCCCGTCAAGGTTGAAGAAATCTCTTGCTATTTGTTGTCGGGAAGGGTCGCGGCTTTCCTTCAAGAAAATGGTCGGGTCATGCAATATTTTATTTACTAATGATTTGGTCATCAATTGCAATTGCTCATTCAATGTTTCTGTATCTGGTGAGTCTAGGGATTCAAGCTTTTTAATCGTCCGATTGATTTCCTCGTTCCGCATTAATTCAGCTTTATCTCTGATGGATGTTATCAGTGGTACTAGATCTAGACTTTGTCGCCATTCTTGAAAACTTGCAGTCTCCTGTTCTACCATGCTTTCGGCCCATTCTATGTCTTGTTGAAGGTTGGTCGAAGAGGTTTCCGACAAGTCCTGCAAATTGTCTATGTCATATAGTGTGATTCCGTCTAAATGTCGGACTTCTGGATCAATGTCTCGTGGCACTGCTATGTCAATGAGTAGTAAGGGGCGATCATGCCGTTCTGCTGCCGCTTTTGAAAGCGTATTTTCTTCAATAATAAAACCTGGTGATCCCGTTGAGCTAATAACGACGTCAGCCAATACCAATTCTGAGTCAAGTCGATCAAATGAGGCTGATATCCCGCCCAGTTCTTTGGCTAAGTCTTCGGCACGCCATTCTGTGCGATTAATTACTACTATCTCCCGTGCTCCTGCGTCGCATAGTGCCCGAGCTACTAGTCGACCAGTGTCACCAGCGCCGACTACCAGAACGCGTTTTTGGGTGAGATCCCCAACAACTCTTTGTGCGAGGTGGACCGCGGATCTGCTGACAGACCTGGATTGTTTGCCGAGATTGGTATGGCGGTGTATATACCTGGAAACTCGCAGAGCTTGATGAAACAATTTAGACAATGGTCCGCGGACGTGCCCCCCTTGTGTAGCTGTGCTAAATGCTGTCCTAACTTGCCCGAGTATTTGCCGTTCTCCGATTATCATGGAATCTAGGCCTGAAGTTACCCTAAATAGGTGTTTGACACATGCTTCTTCATCTAGATCATATAAGTGAGATCCTAAACGGCTTTGAGGTATTCCCGAGTAATCCTGAATGAAATCTACTAATTGGGATTTTGTGGTTTTATTAGAGTCATCGTAAGCGTAGATTTCTAATCTGTTGCATGTGGATAAAATGACGCCTTGCTTAACAAAGTTTGACAATGAGTCCAAAGAGTGTTCAAGATTCTCTCTGTCTACGGTCATTTGTTCCCGTAGTTCTACAGGAGCAGTACGATGATTTAATCCGAGTGCTAGCAAGGTCAACTGATCTTCTCCATGCTTGCTTTATTGTTTTTTATACTACAGCCAGAGCCATCACATGAGCCGAGATCAGGACAAAGTTCAGGTGATTCGCTGGTGGTCAGTTCTCTAATTAGTATTTCTAGGGCCTTATCCTCTAGGCCATTTTGGGCTAATTCTAATAGTTCGTTGGTGATACAGCACTGCCATCTATCTGGATCGATAACCAATTGTTTTTGCTTTACGATCTTTCTAGCGTTTTGCAGTACGTTGGCGAGATCAGCCCATTTCAGATTTGGATCTTCTGACAAGGTCTCTCTCATTTTTCTAGCTAGAGCAGGGCTTGCACCGCCTGTTGATATAGCTAGTGTGACAGGTTCACGCTTAACTATTGATGGAGCGATAAATGTGCATAATGGCGTGTCATCTACGGCATTTAGAAGGATCCCTAGAGATTCGCATTCTTTGAATATCTCACGATTTACATCTGGGACGTTGGTAGCTGCAATAGCTATGAATGCCCCTTCGAGATCGCCTGCTTGGTATTTCCGTTCCTGCCATTCAACTTCACCATCAGAGAGAGCCTTTTTGATTCCTGGCGTTGCGTCGGGGCTAATTATAGTTATCTGTGCTCCGGATTGGCGAAGTGCTTTGATTTTTCCTTCGGCGATTGTCCCACCACCAAATATGACACAACGCTTGCCGTCTAAATTAAGGTATACGGGATAGTACTCTGGCATTTTCTCCTCGGTGTTTATTAGATTAATCAGTTACTATGCTTCAACGGGCTGTTCAGTTTCAACGTTATCCCAGAATTGTTGGTAGTCTTCGACGAAATATTTTACACGGGTCTTTTTATATTCACGAGTACTATACAAAAGTAAGTTATCCGTTATTCCCGTAGATTGACTGATTTCCTTCGCAATTTCTTCGCAACCGTCCTGTGTTGTTGCGTGGACCATGGTGAAATGTGTGTATTCCCAGTCAGGGAAAGTTGGTCGCTCGTAACAATGAGTGACAGCAGAATGCTCTGCCATTTTCATGCCTATCTCTTCTGATTTCTCTGGGGGTACTTTCCAGACTACCATGGCGTTTGATCTAAATCCAGACCGCCGATGGTGCAGTACTGCGCTGAAACGCCTCATGATCTTTTTATCTTGCAGGGTATTAGCAAGTTCAAATAAATCTGCATTTGTCATGTTCAGGCTGGAGGACATTTTGTCGAATGGACGAGGGATTAATTCTAAGTCTTCTTGTAGTTCCCTGATGGCATCTTTTTCAATATCCGTAACAGGTACTTCCTGGTTCCAATCTGGCGCAGGGGTGCGCTCTCCTATACCGTCAGGGTTGTAGTTGTGGGCGGAGCTTTTCTCTTTAACCATGTCAAAATTCACACCGATCTTGAAAAATCTAATAGTAGGCATGATTCGGTAATTTATGGCGCCCGTCTGTTCTGCCATCCACACAATGGTCGTATTCAGGTCACCATCGGGTGGTACTGCGATGGTAAACCAGAGGTTATAGTAAGAGCCTTCTCGCGCGTAATTGTGGCTGACACCGGGATGTCTGTTTATAAAAAGTGCTCCGTCGTGCAATTTTTCATTGTCGTAAGCGAATGCGACGAGTGTTGTCTTGTATCCCAGCCTTCGAGTGTCGAATATGGCGCTGATTTGCCTCACTACATTCTGCTGTTTTAAATCAGAAAGTCTTTCCAGTAGTTCGTTTTCACTAATTTCTAACTCTTTTGCAATTTGTGCATAAGGCTCGTCAACTAGTGGAAACTCAGTCTGTATAGTATTCAGTAGTTTCCTGTCTATGATGTCCATATTAGCTGTTACTACCTCCACCCGATTTTGGAAAACTCGCAATCCGTTTCTGATACGATTCAACGACCCCGATTAGTACGTGGTCAGCTAATTCTAGTATTTGTCCCCAGGTCCTCGAATTTGTTGGTTCTACTGACTCTAATACGATGCTTCTAAAAAAGATTAGTGCCTCTGTGGTGTCTTTTATCGGCACATGGCGGTCTGCCATTTCGGTGCCGTATTCCCTGCCTACCATCAAGGATTCTTGCAGAGCGTCGTGTCTGCGTTTCTTCTGGGAAGGGTCTTCCAATAGTAGGGATAACAATCTCCGACCGAATACTCTCATCCGGTCCTTGCCGTCGTCTTGAACACTTTTGAACCATGATTGTTGGCTCACATCGTCTTGTGCCAATCGACGCCGAATCCGGCGTAATGCCGAGTCCTCTCTGCGCTCTTTGGATGCCGCATTTACATTAGGAGTTGATTGGCGGGTTAACTTTTGGACATCAGATGTTGAGAATCTACGATGTCCGCCAGGAGTGCGATATACAGTTACATACCCATTATCGCCCCATTGGCGCAACGTCGCCTCGTTTACTTGTAGCATTCTGGAGGCTTCACCAAGAGATAACCATTGGTTTTGAGGGGAATTTTTAACTTCAACCACTAAAAATCTATATAAATCTGTAGAATTCTGGGGCAAATACCTGAAAATGGCCCAATAGAGATTAGCACATGGGCAACTGACCGTCAACGTTAAATTATATATCATTGTCATATATATTGGTTCCAGATGTAACGCTAAAAGGGATATGGCATAATGTGGCAAGAAATGCGTGGACAGGAGGCTTTTTTATGGTAGATAAGGTAAAGATTGCTCAGATAAATCATGTTACGACTATGGTTAAAGATACTGCTAAGGCAATGGAATTCTATAATAATCTTCTTGGAATAAAGCAGATTCAAAGCCAGGTAGATAATCCTGCAATAACTTGGTTGCAGTTAGATAATGGGGTGATGGTTCACCTAATAGAAACCCCTGATGCTCCTGCTAAACCTGGCAATATTCACCATGCTTTTCAAGTAGATAATTTGGAAGAAACTCAGAAAATCCTTGAGAATAATGGATTTGAAATACTAAGAGGCGGTATAAGATATGACGGTCAAGCCTATTTCTTTATAGAGGATCCTGATGGAAATAGCGTCGAATTTTGCACTTGCTCAGGATATGCAACGGCACCTCCAAGGCCTTAGTTGGCAATACTTAGAATGTTAAGACTATAAATTAGGATGGGGGAATTCATGTTCGAGAAGATACAACATATAGGTTATTTAGTCTCAGATTTAGATGTCGCCATAGAATGGTTTTCTAAAACGTTTGGTGGACTTAATGCGGGAGGTAGTAATTTACCGGATGGGCCTGTGGTGCCTAGTGGAGGGCGCAATGCTTTTATCCATTTTGGCCAGATAGAAGTGGAATTGATCGAACCTAATGAGAAATCGACTATTCCTGAAAACACCTTGGTTATGCATCATGTCGGCTATGTAGTGTCTGACATAGACGCGTCAATGCAAATATTGAAAGATAAAGGTTTTAGCTTTTTAGCGGATAAACCGAATACGAATGTTATGGGACAGCAAGTTCTATATTTTGGCCCTGCTACGACCAACGGGGTTTTAATGCATTTGACACAGCAGCCTTCTAATCCGATAAGCATAGGTATTGGCGAAGGATGTTCAGTGGATAGAATAGTCCATGCGGGGTATTTAGTAGCAGATGTCGAACAGGCTGTTGATTGGTATGAAACGAAATTTGATGGTACTGCTGTTGGTGGGATAGGGGCATCTAGAAGAGGCGCCCGAAACGCGTATGTTAATTTTGGTAATGTTCAAGTGGAATTGATTGAAGCTCTAGATGAATCTCAACTTGGTGGCAAATCCTACATAATGGATCATGTCGGTTACATTGTAGGCGATATAAATTCAGCTATATCGGATTGTAAAGACAGGGGATTCTGTTTTATAGCTGATGAACCCATGACGAACCGGGTAGGCCAGACGTTATTGTATTTCGATACTGAGACTACGATGGGAACTAGGATGCATCTGACAGAATTGAATAGTTAGATGGAAAACTCCCGGAATATCATACTCGTCGGATTCATGGCCTCTGGTAAAAGCGCAGTTGGAAGTGTTATAGCTGATCGTCTGGGGTGGACTCTGGTTGATACCGATGATCGTATAGTTTCCAGTGCAGGGAAGAGCATAAGCGATATTTTTGCTGAATTGGGCGAGAAATATTTCAGGGAGCAAGAGGAAGAAGTCATTAGTAAGTTATGCCAGGAATCCGGATTAGTAATCTCTGCTGGTGGAGGTGCTTTCATTAGCCAGCACAACAGGGATTTGATGTTATCAACCGGTATGGTAGTTTTCCTGAACGCTCGGCCGGACACCTTATTTCGACGGATACTTAACGATGAGCAAAAAGGTGCGCCTAAGAGACCTTTATTATCGGGAGATATATCATTAGATCGCTTAAGTGAGTTGTTAGCTACAAGGATTGAGTATTATAGAATGGCTAGGCATCATGTGGACACTGACGATATGACTCCTGAGCAGATAGCTGACAGTCTATTAGCTCTTTATGACGAGTAAGAACTACATTATGAATCGTAGTTGTGGTTTCTTAAAATGATACAGGAGGGTTGTTTAAATGGTTGATCCAGATCTGGCAGCTGTAGTTGACCATGCGGGAGGAAGTTATCCCGTCGTGGCGGGGTGGGGTGTTATTGAGAGACTCGGTGACAAATTTGTGGATCTCGGTATAACAGGGCCGGTATATATTATTACCGATGCAAACGTAATGCATCCATATGGTAGAGCTGCCCAGTGGGCGTTGCAAAAAAGTGGAATAGCAGCCCATTGTTTCATAATTCCTGCAGGGGAAACTAGCAAGAATTTTGGATTAGCCCAGGCTATATATGAATGGTTAGTAGGATTAAAAGCTGAGAGAGGACACGCAATTGTTGCAGTTGGGGGTGGCGTCGTCGGAGATTTGGCAGGATTTGTTGCAAGTACAGT
>PAAV01000007.1 GCA_002699485.1 Chloroflexota bacterium
CTTTATTCATGTTTTCAAAAAGAATTACGCTATTTAAAGCAAGTCGGGCCATTAATTCTGTTGAATAATGCTGTCTTACTATGGCGGCGCTTTTACCTGTTCCACCTGAAGCAGGTCTATGTCGTTCTAACAAAATTACGTCTTTCAAACCAAATTTTTTCAAATGGTATGCTGTACTGGCACCAGTAATTCCACCGCCTATAATTAATGCGTCATATTTATCTTTCATGGTAATATTTTGAAATAATTAAATATTAATGTTTTGTATTTGAATCAAGAAGAACATCTTTATATTTTTTTCTTGCATATCTTTCTGTTAAATAGCCGTTTTTTATATCATAAAGAAGGTTTTCTAATTTTCGATTTTCTGGTTTCCCCCATCCTCCTGCACCTGGAATGATAAATCTTACTACTTCATCCGGGTTTAAAATAAATGTAACCATCGGAGGCAACACCTTTTCTTTATTTGTACCAGGATTTAAAATATTTTTTGATAAACTTCCGTTCTCTCCATTGTGGAGGCCATATGGCGGGGTATAAGATCTATCGGATCTGATTTGGAGTTGACATGGAGTATCTCCTATATATTTGAACTCCCGGAAAAGAGCCAGACCGCCTCTATATTGTCCTGCACCACCTGAATCGGGAACATATCCATATCCATTGATTCTTAATGGATATTCCATTTCAATAAATTCTACTGGTATATTCCTTTGATTACAAAGCGGATGTCCAATCCCATCTATTCCATCCTTGTTTGGCCTTCCCCCCCATGAACCACCAAAAATTTCTACAAATATAAATGGATTTTTCGTACTATCATATCCACCAAAACTATATAAAGTTGGTCCTCCCTCATTTGCAGCACTCACTCTTTTTGGAACTGCTTTTGATAGTGCACCTAAAACAGCATCACCAAGCCTTAAAAGCGTTACACCTCTCGCCCCTGAAGCTGCTGGTATAGTACTTTTCATGATACTACCTTCTTCAGCAATAACTTTTATGGGCCTGAAAAAACCTCCATTATTTGGCATGTCATCCTCAATTATTGATCTGATGGCAAAATATGAAACAGCTTTTGTCATACTGTAAGTTGAATTTATTGCACCTTGCACTTGTTTTGAGCTTCCCGAAGTATCAACAATTACAGAATCACCATTTATTTGCACTTCAACTTTTATTGGAACTTTATTTAACTCAACTCCATCGCAATCCATATAATCAGTAAACTTGTATACTCCATCTGGAATCTTTGAAATCGCATTCCTTGTGATTCTTTCAGCATTATCCAATAACTCTTTAAAATATTTTATTAATTCTTTAGTTGTATATTTTTTAATTAATTCATAGATGCCATTTTCCCCGGTTTTTAACGCTGCAATATGAGCACGGAAATCACCGAATAAGTTAACAGGTAATCGGACGTTCTTTTCAATTATTGAAATTAATGTCTCATTTTGTTTGCCGGCATCAATTAATTTTAGCGGTGGAATTCGAATACCTTCAGCAAATATTTCTCTGGAATCACTTGCATTTGATCCGGCAACTCTTCCACCCACATCGATTTGATGACCACAAACGCAAACAAAACAGAACAACTTTTTGTTTATAAATATAGGTTTTATAAAAAAGACATCTGGTAAATGAGTACCACCTTCGAAGGGGTCATTTAATATAAAAACATCCCCTTTGTTCATATTTTTTCCCCAGCGTTTACATACAGCTGCAATAGCGTCAGGCATTGGTCCAAACTGTAGTGGCAATGAAAGTCCCTGTGCAACCATTTCTCCGGATCTATCAGCAATGCCGGTAGAAAAGTCCATATTATCTCTAAGTATTCCTGAATAAGAGGACCTGACTAGAGATAGTGCCATTTCGTTAACAAGAAAAAATAGACTATTTCTTATCAATTCAAATTTGATTGGATCAATATTTTTAGAAAATAAAGCTAAATTTTTCTTACTTGGTTCCTTTTTTGACATCGATAAATTATTAACTAATATTAATGTGTATGTTCTCTTCTGAATCTAAGCTGACTTTACAATTTGGTGGTACAACAGTTACTGAATCATATTCTTCAATTAATAATGGCCCCTTAGTTTTTGTTTTTTTAAGTTCTGACCTTCCTATAACTGGTGTATCTAAAAATATTTTTTTACCAAAGAAACATTTCCTATCATTCTTGTTTTTTACTGCATTATCATTTTGCTCCCACAAAATTCTGCTGTGATTTATATCATGTCTTAGTTTTTTAAGTATAACCCTGATTTCAACTAAAATTACTTTCTCATTTTCTACTTTTTGTCCATATGTGTTTTCGTATTCATCACTAAAAACTTCTTTTATTTGATTAATGCAATTCTTATTTAATTTCTTTTGTGGAATTTTTACTGTTAAATCATGCCTTTGCCCTAAATAGTGCAAATCTGCTTCTAATTCATAGGTAATGTTTTTAAGTTTTTTTTCATTTACAGATAACATTTGCAATAATTCTTCTCTTAAAGACTTTATTGAGTCTAAAAGAGATTCACAGTTTATGCAGTCAATGTCTTCATAAAATATTTTGTTCTTTTCTAGTGTTATGTCAGTTTTTGTCAAGCCGAATGCTGAAAAAACTCCAGGGGAATTTGGAACTACGACATTTGGGATCCCCATTTCTTTAGCAAGACTTGAAGCATGTACAGGTCCGCTGCCACCGAATGCAATTAGTGTAAAATCACGGATATCTCTACCCCGTTGCGTTGTTACTGACCTTATTGCACCCATCATTTGTGAGTTTGCAATTAAGTGCATCCCATATGCAGTTGATTCCAAATTTAGTTTCAGGGGCTTGGATAAGTTATCAACGATAGCCCTTTCTGCCAATGAATGACTAATTGAAATTTCACCACCTGCGATTCCTTCAGGATTTAAGTATCCAAGAATGACGTTCGCATCAGTAACAGTAGGTTCCTTCCCTCCTAAGCCGTAACAAGCAGGTCCTGGTTGTGCACCGGCACTTTTTGGCCCAACTTTGATGCCTTTTCCTGTGTCAATCCATCCAATACTTCCACCTCCGGCACCAACCTCTGCAATATCTACCACTGGAATATTAATGGGATAACCTCCTCCACCTGTTAAGCGACTTGTGGCAGAAATTTGTCCTCCGACTTCATAGTCTCTAGTTCGAAAGATTTTCCCATTTTCAATAATAGATGCCTTTGCCGTTGTTCCTCCCATATCAAAAGTAACTAAATTTTGGTACTTAAACTTATTTAAAAAATGACTGGCAGCCAAAACCCCCGCAGCAGGGCCTGATTCAATCATGTTAATGGGTATTTGTTCAGCATGGTCCAAAGTAGTTAATCCTCCGCTGCATTTCATAATATATATTGGTGCCTCAATATTTTTGGAAGTTATTTTTTTCTTAAGATTACGCAGGTAGTTGCGAACTATTGGCTTTATGTAAGCATCAATTACTGTGGAAGACATTCTTTCATATTCACCAATGTGTGGTAAAATCTTTGATGAGAGTGAAATATCAATATTTGGTAAATATTTATTTATCTCCTTGGCAATTTCATCTTCATGAGTAGAGTTTCTATAGCTGTTAATGAGGCAGACAGCAGCTGAATCGATATTATGTTTATCTAAAAAATCAATAGTTTTTTTCATTGAATCTATCGAAAAAGGCTCAATTATTTCTCCCTTACTTCCAATTCTTTCGTTAATTTCTAAAGTGTTATGCCTAGGGATTAGTAACTTACGTTTGTCATAAAAAGGATCGTATAGTGTCGGAATCCTAAGTCTGCCTATGTCTAAAACGTCACGAAACCCTTTTGTAGTAATTAGACAACAATTTGCCCCCTTTTTTTCAAGAATTGCATTTGTAGCTAACGTTGTTGCATGTACAATTTCAGAAATATTTTCTGGCGATATTTTTAACCTTTTTATAGCCTCGGAAAGGCCTGTCATTACACCTTTAGAATATTCTGATGGAGTTGACAATACTTTAATTTTGCTTATATATGAATTATGAGAAACAACAATATCTGTAAAAGTCCCTCCAATATCAACACCGATTTGAGTTTTTTTCATTGATATATTAATATTATGTTTTTGAAATAAGAAATATTATAAAAAGTTTTAAAAAACTTCACAACGTGAATAATTATGGTAAAAAAACAAAATAATCATGTATGTGTAATAGGTTCTGGAATAGTGGGAATATGCACAGCACTGCACTTAATGAAAAAAAAATGGAGTGTTTCACTAATTGATCCGAACGGTCCTGCTAGTAAAGCCTCCTCGGGAAATGCAGGACTTTTAGCAGCCTCCCATATTACACCGGTATCGTCTCCAGCCGTTTTAAAACAGGTTCCAGGAATGCTACTTGATCCTAATTCGTCTCTTGTTATCAGTTATTCTTATTTACCTCGCCTTATTCCGTGGCTTTTTCGTTTTGTTATAGCTGGAAGACCTAAAAAATTCATTGAATATTCTAAGAATTTATCTGAATTATTAAAAGATACATACTCTGCATATGAACCATTAGTTGATGAGGCTAATTGTAGTAACTTAATAAAAAGAAAAGGCTTAATAATTGCCCTAACTAGTGATGAGTCTCTAGAAAAAATAAAGCCTGAACTTTCACTAAAAAAAAGTTTAGGAGTTAAATTTGAAATATATAATAAGGACAAAATAAAAAGAATTTTACCTGATTTAGATAGTATTGTGAAGCATGCTATATTTTATGAAAACGTATCTCATATTACAGATCCTTATATGTTTGCAATTAAGCTATTTGACAATTTTAAAAAACAAGGTGGTAAGCATTATCTTCAAGAAGTAAAAAGTTTTAAAACTGAAAAAAAATTAGTAAAATCAGTTATTACAGATCAAGATGAAATTCCCACAAATGCCGTAGTTGTATGTGCTGGAGCATGGTCAAAAAAACTTGCTTCTCAACTAGGGGCAAATGTCCCGCTGGAAACTGAGAGAGGCTATTCAGTTTCATTGCCTAATCCAGGTATAAATATTTCCTATCCTGTTATTTCTGGGGATCTGAGATTTTGTGCAACTCCAATGGGAGATAGTTTACGTTTGGCTGGAACCGTTGAACTCGCCTCAATAGACGCGCCAGCCAAAAAAAGCAGGTATTCATTAATGATTAAACATGCATTAAGACTTTTCCCATCTCTAAATTTAACAGGGGCATCATATTGGATGGGACACCGTCCTTCCATGCCAGATTCGCTACCAGTAATAGGTAAATCTCCAATATATGAGAACGGGTATTTTGCATTTGGACATGGGCACATAGGTCTAACTGTCGCTGCAGTAACTGGTAAAATAATTGCTGAGTTAGCATCCAGTGGTAAAACATCTATAGATATCAAGCCTTTTGATTCAAACAGGTTTTAATTTAGAAATAATAATTCATTAAATTATTTTTTTTGATTATTTCTAATTTTGTATTTTTCCTTAGCCTCTTGGACCGCTTCAAAGTTGATTTCAAAACCCAAGCCTGGACCATCTAAAACAGGCAGCCCACCATTTTGTAGAGTTAAATCTGGAGAATTAATAATATCTGATTCAATTAAATGATTCATAAATTGGTTCCCATCATCAAGATTTGGTATTGTTGCTGCGACTTGATTTGCTGCACAAGTTGTTATACCTGTTTCATGTAGTCCATGGATACATATATTCAAGCCTGCTGATTCAGCTACTGCAGCAGCTTTTTTTAATCCACCTATACCACCAGTTTCATGTAGTCCTAAAACAACAAGATCAGCAGCATTTAATAATGCTATTTGAAAAAGATCATTTAAATTAAATACACTTTGGTCAACTCCAATAGATACTTTGTTTAGATCCTTTATCTGTTTTAAAACATTTATATTCATGTGATTACAAGGCTGTTCAATCATCTCTATTGAAAAATCTTCTAATTTTTCTATCATTCGTTTCGCGGTTACGAGGTCCCAGGCCTCATTTGGGTCGAAACGAAGGCGAATATCTTTTCCAACAGCTTCACGAACTTTTTTCACAATTTGAACATCTGTTGATTCTTCACGACCTATTTTTCCATAAATAACTTTATGTCCATTTTTTGACAGTTTTTTTGCATCAATTGCTAATTCATCGGCTGAATTTCCTTGTATAAATCCAAAATACTCAATTTTATCTCTATACTTTCCACCCAACAGTTCATGTAAAGGTCTCTCAACAATTTTTCCACAAAGGTCCCACAATGCCATTTCAAGTCCTGAAAGAATTTGAGCACCAAATCTAGGAGCACTGCATGTTCCATGTGCTTGAAAAAGTGAATGGTAACATTTTTTAATTATTCTTTGATTTTGAAAAATGTCCTCTCCAATTAGTACACTTGATGCTGAATCAATAAAAGCTTTAACTCCTTCACCTGAAGGAGTTGCAATAGATTCCCCATAACCTTTCACACCATTTTCTGCTTCAATTTCAATTAAGATAATTTCTGTAGAGTTGATAATCCCATGTGACCAGTAATACGGATACTTATTATTAATCAGTAACGGATAGCAGTTAATACTTTTAATTCTCATTTTTAAAAAATATGTTGGAATTTTTTCTGAGTATTTATTAGAAAAATTTTATGTGGTATTTGGAAAAAGAGATTTACTTGAGGACTTGTCTAAGTTGCAGTAGGCAATAATTTCAAAAGCATTTCTGGCAAACTCAAAATGTGTAGAACCCTTAATCAGTTATATTTTAATTGTAGTATCCATTTAAATGGCCTCCAAATTATGCTTATTTGTAATTTTAAAATTTTTGTTATTATATCATCCTCAAAACTGAACCACCTCGATTTTCAGTAAGTTCTCCATTCCTCAATGTTACTACGCCATTTACAATTACATGATTCATGTTTTGAGCTGTTTGGTTCGGCTCAAAAGTTGTGCCTCTTTCTCCAAAATTATTTGCATCAAATATAACAATATCTGCAAAATAACCTTCAGAAATAATACCTCTGTTTTTAATACCAAAACGTTTGGCAACCTGACTGGTCATTTTTTTGATACCCTCTTCCTGACTGAATGTTTTTGTCTCTCTTATCATTCTCTTATAAAACCATGAAGCCCAAGTATATGATCCGTGAAACATAGAATCAGATAATGGTCCATCTGGGGCTAAAGCTGTTGCATCCGAACCTACCAAGCATAATGGATGCTGGTAAGTATACTTTAGAATATTCTCCGTGTAACTGTGCAAAATGATAAAAGGTCTATGAATATTATCAATTTCTTTAAGAAGTATGTCATAAGCTGCATCAATAGGTTCACATCCTCTGCTTGCTGCTATTTCTGAAAAATTAAGGCGAGAATATTCTGGGAATGCTGGATTATCTAGAAGTACTATTCTACTCCAATCATTAAGAGAAGTTATTAAACTTCTGTGCTTTTTCATTTCTGAACGAGAGTTCTTATCAGAGAGACGTTTTGCTATATCTTTTTTACTGCCTTTTAGAGCCCAGGAAGGCAAAAGCACTTTTAAATATGTAGTTCCAAATAATCTAGTATGCATGTCAAATGCTACATCGTTCCCTAGCTTGATTGCATCTTCTACCAGTTCAATTGATTTCTCAACATCCTCTCGAGGCCCTCTTGGAGTGATATGGGAAATTTGAAGAGCAACGTCTGCTTTTTCTGCAGTTCTGATTGCTTCAGCTATAGCCTCTACAGCTTGATCATCACGATTCCTAGTATGTGTTGCATATACACCACTGAATTCAGCCGTTACTTTGCATAACTCTGTTATTTCTTCTTCTGTTGCAGACAACTCATTTGCATATTCAAGTCCGGTGGAATAACCAAAAGCCCCCTCCTCCAATCCTTGTCTGAGCAAATGTTTCATCTTTAATAGTTCTTGTTTGTTGGCTGGGCGTTGATCCGCTCCTAAAGCTCCTATTCGCAGTTGTCCATTTGGGACTAAAGTTAAAACATTTACGGCTGGCTGTTCTTTTTCTAAACGATCTAGGTATCCAGCTACAGTTCCCCAATTAATTGGAAAATCATTCCGAAATCCATATATAACTTCTTTTGCCATTGATTTATTTAAAATTGGGCAACTACCATAACCACAGTTTCCTACAACCTCAGATGTAACACCTTGAGTAATTGAACTCACAGCTCGAGGATCTACTAGTAGTGTGAAATCTGAGTGGCTATGCGGATCAATGAATCCAGGGGTTACAATTAATCCCTTGGCATCTAATATTTCCGAATAATTGTGAGGGTTAATTTCCCCTATCCTGGTAATACGATCATCTGTGATTTCAACATCGGCTTTAAATGCACTGCCCCCAGTTCCATCAACGACAGTACCACCATGGATCAGAATTTTAGACTTCATATTAAATTATTTTTGTTTATTGTTGTTAATCAAATTCTTCTGAAGGACCTTTTAATCATTCAACCACAACCTTTAGCAGAAATTTGTAAAACTATAAATAAAAATTAAAAATAATTGTCAACTTTTTTTCGACTAACTATTTTTACAACAAAACTCCGAAAGTCTCCATATTAAGGATTAACTGCATGCTGTCTGAGGTTCAGGATTTGCTGTTATATTTGTTCTCCATATGATCTCTTTCAAGCATAAGTTTTTTAAGTATAAATGCTAAGACCAGCAGCATTATGCAGACCATGCTCAGCATATTTAGTCCAGATTGAAAACTTTTCTCAGTATTGTATAAAAAACCCAGACTCAGCGGTCCCAGTACGCCGCCTACCTCTGCAGCTGCACAGAACATCCCCCCTGCCGAACCGGTATAACGCGCACCTACCTGAGGAATTTCCATCAATATAAGCAGAAGGATGGCCATTATTGATCCCTGGGTAATGCCTTTAAGAATGAGCCCGGTGATAATTATTGGAATGCTGCTTGATTTAAGCAGCAA
>PAAV01000008.1 GCA_002699485.1 Chloroflexota bacterium
ATTAATAAAGGATATAACGTTACTTCCTTGAGAGAGCCTGGTGGTACCAAACTAGGTGAAAATTTAAGAGAAATACTCAATGACAGTCAAGGAAATCATACCAGCCTAACTGACATGTCTCAGCTGTATTTATTTCTGGCTGCAAGAGCGCAGTTAGTGGCGGAAAGAATTGGCCCTGTTTTGTTAGAACCAAATAACGTGATAGTTTGCGATAGATACATCGACTCAACTGTTGCTTATCAGGGATATGGGTTTGGATTTGATGTTGATTTCATAAAACAAGCTAATTCGAACTCCATCGGTGACTTTAAACCAAACTTAACAATATTGATCGACTGTCCAATTGAAACAGCAATAGCTAGAACTATATCGCGAACAGGGAAAATCAGCAGATTTGAAACGAAATCAAATGATTTCCATCAAAGGGTCAGAAAGGGGTTCATGGAGCTAGCTAATGAAAACCGAGATCGATGGAAGATCGTAGATGGAACATTAGATGAAAAAACATTGTCTAAACATATATTATCTTTAGCTTTAGATGTAATAGATGCATCCGATATAAACGTAAAATGATCAATATTTCAAAAAATGCAGAATCGTTAATAAAAGGTAAATACCTAGCGGATCTAGTTACCATAATGCCTGATGGGTCACCTCATATTGCGCCTGTATGGTATAAATATGATGGTGAAAATTACCTAATACTCTCTGAACCTAACACAGTAAAAGTCAAAAATATTAAAAACGACAAAAGAGTCGCAATTTTAATTTCAAAAACTGATCCACCTTACTCGTATGTGATGTTGAAGGGGCATGCAAAAATATCTGACTACGAGTATGAACCCCTTTTAATGGAGCTATCTGTTAAATACTTAGGTGAAAGTGCAGGGAAAAAATATGGTGATGAAATTAAACAAACCAGTGAATTTATTTTAATTACATTTACCCCAAATAAAGTGGTTGAATTCTTTGATTCATAATCAGTAACCTTCATAAGTCCCATTAATAATTGATCTAGGGTTGTCATACACCAACATTTTTGCTTTAGCCTCTCCAACCAAACGAGCAGCAGCTTGGTACCCAACATATAAATCAGGTGACCGACGTCCAAAAGGCCTATGGCAATCTGATGCCATGACATGTGCAAGGCCTTCTGTCACTAGCATTTCCGTGAAAGACTTTACCTCTTGACCAAATTGTCCAGTTAAACTTCCGGCTGTCACTTGCGAAATCATACCTTTACGGACATATTGCTCCAATTTAGCAGGGTTGTTTTGTATTAGCTCGATCCTTTCCGGATGAGCTAGCAGAGGGATAATTCCATTTTTCTGAAGCTGCGCTAAAGAATCATCAACATAGTTCGGGTACCCAAAAAATGGCAACTCAATTAATGCGAAATTTGTTTCGTTAATAGGCAAGGATTTACCAACTTCGAACATAGCTGGACTATTTGGAGTAAGATGATTTTCCATGCCCATCTTTAAACTAATATTTAACTTCAGTTCTTTAACATCTTTCTGCAATGATTTAAGTAATTCACGGACATACTTAACTGATCTTTTTTCGTTTACGTCTTTCATGTGAGGGGTAGCAATTAATGTTTCAACTCCACTACGCGAAGCTTCAATAATTAATTCTAAACTTTCATTTTTATTTCTCGGACCGTCATCGATCCCCGGTAATATATGTGCGTGAATGTCATACATGGCTACTGCCGAAAAGTTATGCGTCTAAAAGCTTCAGCGTATTGATAATCTTCATTCGTTGCAGCTCTTATTGCGCTATCTTTAAGCCTTGACCCAACAGTTTCTATATCTGAAAGTTGGCTCGAGTGCTGCTTGAGTGCCTCAATTTTAGTATCAATATGTTCCGTTATATTAACTGTCTCATTAGGGTTCTCAGACCCCCAAAATAAAACATCTTTGACTTTATGAGTTGAAATCCCTTCCTTTTCATGATGAGGATAATACAAACGATCTCTCGCATAAGGGTAAATAGCATCTAGAACTACCTGTCCTGCAATCCTATGGTCTCTATGAATATAAAAACTCTGTCTTATAGGATCGGTACACAATACTACTTCTGGTCGATATCTTCTTATATTCTTAACTATCCGTTCTCTAAATTCTTTGGAGTCTTCTAATTCGCCGTCTGGATAATCAAAAAATACAACTTTCTGTAACCCGAGTGCTTTTGAAGCCATTTCCTGTTCTACCGCGCGAATACCAGATAACTTCTGAGATGTCATGTCAGGTTCAGCAGAACCTTTATCTCCGTTGGTGCATACTAATAAAACACTAGATGCTCCTTCAGAAATCCATTTAGACATAGTCCCCCCACAACCTAGCTCAGCATCATCCGGATGTGGCGTAACAACCATAAAACTTGTTGGAATATACATATATAACCATCCACTTAAATATTAAAAACTTTCATTGAAATCATAATCACGCTATGAGATTTTAACAGTTACCCAAAAAGGTATTGTTAGTGAATTATCCCTCTGATACACTCCCACCGCTTGTTATGTTAAGTAAAACTAATACTATTAATATTACGTTTCTATGCAAAGCACCGCTGTAATCAGTACATTTGCCTGGGATAAATTAGGTGTATGGACAGAAATGCTAAACCATGGTCTAGCTTCTGATAACGATCTGTACATTACTCAAAATTCTAAAGAATTATTCTTAAGACAACCTGATGTTGGACCAGAAAAGAATTGTTTTATAGCTAATGTTGAAAACACACCTGCTGGAATTTTGCGAGTAACGCATGAAGCTGAAATCCATAGAGCCGTAGCCAATCTATTTGTAAGCCCCCAATACAGGCGAAGTGGTATAGGTAGGCACTTATTACAAACAGCCATGGACCATGCGAGTCAATTGAATACTGAGATATTACATATTCAAGTTGCAGTTAATAATGATGCAGGAAGATTTCTATTGGAACAAGCTGGTTTTGCTGCAGTAAGACGATACTGGAAACTAACTAAGAAAAACGAAGATGTGTATGAAAACATACCTCAACCCGGTTACCAACTAAGATTTTTCAATATCGATCAGGATGAAGAAGCGCTTACAGAATTACAAAACCAATCTTTTAACGGCAGCTGGGGATTCAGTCCCAACACGGTTAATCAAATCCGGTCTAAAGTCCGGCTCACTGAGTGGGAAAGAGATGGGATTCTTATATTAGAAAATTCAACCAACCAAATGGTTGGGTACAACTGGACTCATCGACCTAAAAAAATTGACTCGGCCCAAGGGTATATTGGAATGACTGGAGTTCGCCCTGAGCTCAGAGGATTAGGGCTAGGGCGTTACATTGTCCAGGCTGGTATTAATTACTTAAATGCTCTAAAAATACCTAATGTAACTTTAGAAGTAGACGCCAGTAACTTGTCAGCCAGGGAATTGTATCTATCATTAGGTTTTGAATTGCTCGAGGAGACGGTTTGGTACGAACTGAATTTAACGCACTAAAAATTAAACTATTTCAACAGCGTGTTCCGGGACTAAGCTAAACTCATCAGACAAGGACATATAAAATTTGGCGAGGTTTTCAGCCACGCCTGCCCACCCATATTCCATAGCGGTACAACGTGCTGAATTACTCATAGCATCTTGTAATGATGGATTGGACAATATTACCTCAAGCTTTTCTGTAAAAGACTCAGCACATCTAAATGGTACCAAATACCCTGTTTCACCGTTCCTTACTAATTTGGGTAACCCTCCTACTCGTGAGGCTACTACTGGTGTTCCAGATGCCATAGCTTCAAGTGCTACTAATCCAAAACTTTCGTAATATGAAGGGAATATAAGAACATCAGCAGCTCTATAAAAATCAGCTAATTCCGATTGGCTAATTGAACCAACAAATTTAACTCTTTTTGTTATTCCCAAAGACTCCGCCAGGTTTTTTAAATCAGACACGATATGTTCTGATGTCGCATCTCCACCTACAATTATCAAATCTACTAACTCATTCATTTCTAGCTTAGCAACGGCCTTTATAGCTATATCAATACCTTTTAAAGGCTCTACTCTGCCCGCATATAAAACCATTTTTGTAGGCGAAAGCTGTAGCTTTTGTTTTGCAATTGAACGATTTCCAGGTTTAAAAACATTAAGGTTTACTCCCGGAGTAATAACCTTAATTTTAGATTCAGTAAAATTTGTATCCTCTTTGAAATATAGTTCTTTAATATCATGTATCTCAGAAGCAGTTGAAACAACAAGGCCTTGAGACTCTAGAATCATTTCAGTTTCCGTCAAAATTCGGCGTTGCGACTCTTTTTCTTCAGCTTTTGCTTTCAATTTTAATTTAGCCAAAGTGTGAAAAGTCGATACAAAGGGTACAGACCAAAACTTGGATAATTTAATTCCAGGATATCCCGATAACCAATAGTGTGAATGAACTAAGTTATATTCAATGTTTTCTTTTCTCTGAAAACGTAAAACATTTTCTATAAACTCCGGACCTGTATGATATAAATCTTCTTTAGTATCACTTGATTCACCTGCTTTTAAATGAATCACTCTAGCATTAATGCCTAATTGTATAATTTCCTCATCATTAGGGTCATGAACCCGGGTATAAACGTCCGTTTTTACCCCTAGTTTTCCAAGATGCTTTGCGGTTTCTTTTAGATAAACGTTCATACCACCAGTATCTTTTTCGCCTAAGCGAGCCACTGGGCAGCCATGCAGACTAAGAAATGCTACTCGGTATTCCAATTACACTTCTCGCTTCAAAAAAGTTATTTGTTTGTGATTCATTTTCATTTTTTTGATATCAATATATTATGAATTGGAGTATCTATGCCTCCCAATTCATATTTGTAACGTTCTGATCCTTTTAAGAAATTAAATCGAGATCTACCCAATTCAATTGCTTCTTTTATTGCATATGCTTTATTAATCAGGCCTGCGCCAAGTTGACGATTCGAAGAATCATAACCGCTATTGTAAAGCATGAAGTCATTTTGATAATCGAAAAGCAAGCAACCTGCCACTCTTTTAGTATTAAATTCTAAAAATGACAAATTAACGCAATTCCGTTCAGATGCATTTCGAATTAATAGCCTAAAAAATTCCTCTATACTAGGTTTCAAAAATGCTGATTTAGCATCACTGGTAAGACGCATCAGCCTGAAAAATTCATCAATATCTGTATCGGTTGGACTATTAATAGATATATGAGAGACTTCTCCCATGCTTTCAACACGTCGGATTTTACGTCTAAGCTCATGCCTATACTTTTTACGCAAAGATGAGACATAAACGTCCCATGAATCAGGGAGGTCTAATACCGGACATACAGAAACCTGTTCAGCTTTGATGGAATAACCTCTTTGATCGGCAATTTCCATTAATACATTTTTCTGTAAATCGCTTGCCACAGAAGGAAGTTCTAGCACTTTCCAGTCTTTTTGTGACAAGTAATCAAAGAATGTGTTTATTACTTCACTTTCCATATCTTTTTCGATAATAAGCTGTTGATAATCGAACAGTTCAGGATCGCCTGCAAGGGTCAGAACTGAACCATCTTTTATCAAAGGAATCATACCCACCAGTCGATTATTTTTGCGGATTGCAAAATTTACTAACTCACTATCAGAGGAAAATAACTGGTGCCATGATGTCAAACACCAATAAGAGAAAAACATGCAGGAGCTGTCTACTCGATTCAATAACTCGTCCCATTCCCTTATAAAAGAAGCATCAATAGGTTTTTTATTTAAAACTACTTCCTCAATATTAAGATTTATAATTGAATCACCTGATCTTTCGAACATATGCCGAGAAACCGATCATATGTTTATTAAAGTTACGTATTATTTGCGTTAATGCACATTAATTAACAACATTAGGATACATATACTAGTTATTTATACCAGTTCCTCAGTGAATTATCCAACTTGAATACAGTTCAAAATACTCATAGAATTACAGTTGTTAATATAGATTTGTAAGCACTAGTTTTCGTTCTGATTACTTAATTTTTTTCTTCACCATGTTTTATTTTTCTATCTGACATTAAATGATTAACTTAATATAACTTGCTTACTAAACCGGAGCTTAAATTGAATACGTTAAAGACTTCTGATCCTGAAATATATTCTGCAATTGAACTGGAAGAAAAGAGACAGTTCAGAAATATAAATCTTATCGCATCGGAAAATTATGCAAGTAAATCCGTAATGGAAGCACAAGCATCTGTTATGACCAATAAATACGCCGAGGGATATCCTGGAAAGCGCTATTACGGTGGTTGCGAACATATCGATGCAGCTGAAACATTAGCTATAGAAAGGGCTCAGGCATTATTTGAATCAGAGCATGCAAACGTGCAACCTCACTCTGGTGCACAGGCAAATATGGCAGTATACCACTCACTTTTACAACCAGGAGATGTTGTTCTTGGACTAAGGCTAGATCAAGGCGGTCATTTAACCCATGGAAGTAAAGTAAACTTTTCTGGCAAGCACTACAATTTTGTTTCTTATGGTGTAGATAAGGAAACTGAGTTGGTAGACATTGATGAAGTGCTGGAATTAGCTCAGGTACATAAACCAAAAATTATTGTGGCAGGTGCAACCGCATATCCAAGAATATTTGACTATAGCGGATTCAGGGATATTGCGAACAGCGTAAATGCAATATTAATGGTCGATATGGCTCACGTTGCAGGGTTGGTAGCAGCAAAAGTACATCCTTCTCCGATTCCATATGCTGATGTGGTAACTTCAACTACTCACAAAACTCTCAGAGGTCCCAGAGGAGGAATGATTTTATCAAAAGAGATCCATGGTAAAGCTGTAGACAGAGGAGTGTTTCCAAACGTACAAGGAGGGCCTCTGGAAAACACAATTGCTGCGAAAGCTGTTGCTTTCGGCGAAGCAATGACTCCGGAATTTACTGATTACTCTAAGCAGGTAGTTAAAAATGCTATTGAGCTTGCTGATGTTTTAGCTAGAGGCGACTTAAGGATTGTTTCCGGAGGAACAGACACTCATATGGTATTAGTGGATCTCAGGCCAATCAATATAACTGGTAAAGATGCAGAAGAAACACTGGATAAAGTTTGTATTACAGCAAATAGAAATGCGATACCATATGACCCTCAAAAACCAAGGGTAACTAGTGGCCTCAGACTGGGCACTCCTGCAATAACGACAAGAGGCTTTTCGGAAAAAGATGTTAGCTTGGTCGGCGAGCTGATTATCCGCGCCTTAAAAAATAAAGATGATGAATCTAAGCTCGCAGACATTAAAAATGATGTGATCAATCTAACGTCGGGATTTCCCGTTCCAGGAATAGATCATTAGGATTACAAAATATTAAGCGTTTAGCTCTTTGAGTGCATTATTAGCTGCTTGTTGTTCGGCGTCTATTTTCTTTGTACCAACACCAACGCCCATCACTTGTTCGTCTATCACAACTTCCACAGTAAATGTTAATTTGTGAGGCTCTCCTATAGATTCTACTGTTCTATATTCAGGTATAGGCCGTCTCTGGCTCTGAAGATACTCCTGTAACTGTTTTTTACTATTCTCAACCTCTTCTACTGCATAAAGATACTTACTGTAAAGTTGTACAACCATATTATGTGCCAATTCATATCCCTCTTCGATAAACACAGCCGCAACCACTGCTTCAAATGCTGCAGCAAGTATTGACGGATTATCTCTTCCTGATTGAGAAATCAGTCCTTTCCCAAGAATTAAATATCTGTCTAAGTTAATTTGTGCTGCTATTTTGGCCAAGGTGGCACCACTAACTAACTTATCCGATTCAACTGTTAATTCACCTTCGTTCCATTCTTTATTTTTTTTATAAAGATAGTTGGCTACGATCAAATCCAAAACCGCATCCCCTAAAAATTCCATCCTCTGATTAGATTCGTGCCGCTTGACGCCCATTTCATTGGTAGCAGATGGATGAGTTAATGCAATTCTTAATAGATCAAGGTTCTTAAACTTGACTCCAAGTTTAATTTCTAATTCATCAAGATTATTATTGGCCTTTACCACTATGTTAATCCGCGTTTTTTGGCCAAGGGGGTTGAGGGCGTTTTATTTCTCCGATGTAATCTCTATCACCGAACAAAGCTATAAAATCACTGAAAGCTTGATAGGCATCGGATTCAGGTGGCATTAAAGTTTTTACAAATGCAGACTGCCCATTTTCAAAAACGAAGGTGGGGGTGCCAAAAACACCGTGAGTTCCTAATGCTTCATCATGATCTTTTCTGATATCTGAAATCAATTTAGGGTCTTCAAGATCTAATAAAAGTTGTTCTTTATTGAGTCCACAGTCGACTGACACTTCTAGCAACTCATCATATTTATCAAGACGAATTCGCTTTCCTGAATGTCGAGATATATAAATGTTTAAATTGAATTGGTCAAATAATTCTTGACCCTGTCGCAATGCTGCCTTGCCAATTTTATGAGCATACATGGATCGTCCTTGCTCTTCAATTGGTGATTGCCAAAACAACTCGTAATCAACACCATCCTTATTTGCATCTAATATAAATGATTTCCAAGTGATATCCAGTTCCATTCCATCTCGTTTTACCTTATCCAGCCACACGGCTGCATTATAAGCAAATGGTCATATGTAATCATGAAAAATTTCAAGTTTTAACATTTCAGACACCTTTCAACTTTTTAAAAATTCTAGCAATTAAAAAGTTATAATACATCAACATGTATAAGCAATCGTATAATGTGATTTAAGTTTTTTATTTTAAGTGGAGGATTAATCAAAATGTCAAAACCCAAAGTAGCTTGGATAAGGTCTGCTGATTTAGATTTTTGGTCTGATAGTGCCGAAATGTCTTTAACAACCGACAGCATTGACCTAGTTGATCACGATCTCGAGGTTCACATGGTCTCCAGCGAAGGTGAAATTATTGAAGCAGTACGGGATGCTGACCTAGTGTTAGATGAAATGGTTCCACTTGGAAAATCGGTTATTCAACATATGAATAAAGCTCAGGCAATTATTAGTTTAGGACATGGTTTCAATCATATAGAAGAACAAGCAGCTACTGATATGGGAATCATGGTTGCTAATTGCGCCGGATATTGCTCTGATGAAGTTGCTAATCATACGATAATGTTTTTACTAGCGTGCTCTAAACGACTTATACAGCTTGATAAATTAGTTAAAAATGGTGAGTGGACTAGCACGACAATAAAAAGTCTTTTTCCAATGCCGGCCGTATATGGGCAAACATTAGGTTTAGTGGGATTTGGCAACATCGGAAGACATGTGTCAAGAAAAGCAAAAGCTTTCGGCATTAACGTAAAAGTGTATGACCCTTATTTAGAACCTTGGGTGGCACAAGAATACGAGATACAAAGAGTAGAATCTTTGGAATCTTTGGGTGCAGAATCAGATTATGTTTCAATGCATGTTCCATTAAATTCTGATACTAAAGGTCTGGCAGATGCCTCACTTTTTAAAAGCATGAAGCCTTCTGCGTACTTTATAAATACATGCAGGGGGGCTACTCACAATGAGTCTGATCTAATATCGGCTTTAAATAACAAGGAGATTGCTGGCGCAGCATTAGATGTTTTCGAAATTGAGCCTACACCCAAAAGTAACCCGCTCTTATTAATGGATAATGTAATCGCCTCGCCTCATTCAGCAGGCACTTCAGATAATTCAAGTCGTGATGGAAGAATTCGGCTTGGAGAAGAGGCGGCGCGAGTTTTAAAAGGAATGTATCCTATGTCTCTGGTGAATCCAGCTGTTAGAACCAAAATACCGCTTAGAAACCCAGCTGAGGCCCTATATGTCTAGCCCGGTAATAACAAAAATAGAAATTACGCAATATAGAATTCCATACAAAGATACGGCTACTACTGGGATTGGTATTTATTATGAACCTGGATCTAGTACAGGTGGTCCTAAACTTCTTGGTATTCAAATTATGACTAACGAAGGGATAGTTGGTGAATACATTTCAATTGCTCCCGGAACTTTGCCACAGATTGATGCGATTGCCCCTGCCCTTATTGGAAAAAACCCACTTGAAAGAGAGTGGTTTTATGATACCGCTAAAGTAGTTCTGAGAAAGCAAGACAAGATGGGTATTGGTCCAGTGGATATAGCTTTGTGGGATTTTGCAGGAAAGTACTACCAAGAACCTATCTACAGACTTTTAGGTGGGCATAGAAAAAAACTACCCGCATATGCTAGTACGCTTCATGGGGACAAAAGTAAAGGAGGACTGTCTTCTCCAGAGGAATTCGCAGATTTTGCCGAACAATGTATGGAGTTAGGTTATAAAGGGTTTAAGATCCATGGTTGGGACGATGGTGATGTAGAAAGAGAGATTAGCATAATAAAT
>PAAV01000009.1 GCA_002699485.1 Chloroflexota bacterium
AATTATATTTTAAATAATATCCATATTAATAAAACATTAGTTATTAACAATTCTATTGCTAAAATTGTATGATACCAAACCCATCTAACTTCGTATTTTTTATTCCGTTCTATTTCTACATCATACTCTTCTTTTTTAATAAATTTATTTTGAAATGTTTCTATAAACTTTATCATGGATCTCCTTTTAATTTAGATATGGAGACATAACTCCTTCCATTTCAGGACTTTCCTCCTGCATTCTTGCACAAAACTCATGAAATTCATCCAAATTATCTTCTTCATGAAAATGTGCTTCATGATAACGTGAAAATAATTCTTTTGCTTCTCGTAACATTCTAACATCAAATTCATGAAATGTTCCATCAGGTTCAAGTGCCAACAAACAATCTTGATCTGGTCTAAAAAATAGTTCTATTCTTGTTGTTGGAAAACCCAACATTATTAACTCCTGATAATATAATGATTATGTAGTGGGGCGCGGCCTGAATGGTGGGGGTGCAGATCCATTAGTCCATTCAGACCTCCCTGCGCCATTTTTGAAAACTTGTTCTATTATTTATTCTTTTTTCTCTTAAAGGAATAAAAGTTAAAATTCTTAGAATTTTTCTTTTTTATGTCTAAGTAGACATATATAAGTGCAAAAAATACACCCAAAATAACAAAAAGTTGAAGAGGAAGAAACACATCATTCCAACTCCAACCAATTTTATCTGTCAATTTTAAAATTACTAAAACCGATGTTATAAAACCCATTAATAACATCGGAATACGATAAATAAATATTTTCATCCAGCTTCTTTTTCTGCTCCTCTAGTATAAAAATCTTGATCTACTACAGGAGTGTTAAAACTCTTCATTTGACTTTCTTGCCGTACAGTCCTAGGTCGTTCTGGTATAATACATTCCAGTTTTGTGATCTTCCCACCCTTTTCCAAATATTCATTAATTTTGACATTCAGATCATCTCTTGATATTTTAAATTTCTTTTTATATTTTTTTGGCATGTTAATCTTATATTAGATTATTATAGCAATAAATTAGAAAAAAAGCAACCATTATCGCAAATTTTCCATCCAAAATCCAAGTCCTTTCTCTTTTAACTTGAATTGTACATCCTCAAAAGTAAAAAATTTCTGTAGTTCATCCTTACTTAAAAACAATTCACCATTTCGATATAAATCAAACTGACCTCTCGCTCCTTCTTCAATTTCACATGTATCTAGTAAAGATTTATTAATATTAGCGGAAATACTTTCTGCTTGTGGTCTATAATTTCAAGAACCACAATATTTAAGTACAAACATACTCCCCTTTCGGATTTTAATTTATTTTTAATCCCAAAGACCCTGATAATGCTCTGCGAAAAGATTTAGACCTTCGTCAATCTTATCCCACCATGCTTTTCTTGCATCTTTATAATCTACGTGGTGAGCAATAACATCATAGTCTTCATCTTTATCAATAATCATTGCAAATGCATCAATCATTTTCTGAAGTTTGTCCATCCATAGTTCTTCATAATACTTGCTCTCTGCATCACGATCCAAAATTTCTTCAAATGATCCTTGAGAATAATGCTCTGGATATGCTTCTGTTTCATCATAAGGGGTTGGATAACCAAAATGTGGTACACGTTCCCTTAAACGAACAAGAGCAGGATGAATAATATGAGCAAGAGTGGAATCTAAATTCCAAACATCATGATTATCAATATTTACATGAAAGGCTCTGTTTTTTCTAGCAGGAGAACCCATCTTTACAAACATAATTAATTCCTATTAAGTATTTATTCTAGTGGCTCCCTCGGCTGGATTCGAACCAACGACAAGCAGATTAACAGTCTACCGTTCTACCACTGAACTACGAGGGATCATAATTGTCCTTCGAAAAGATATTTATCCATGAATGCCCAAACTTCATGTGGGAGTTCCATATATCTACATAACGAAATAAAATGATGATATATGAAATTGTAATATTCAATACTTATTCTGCTTGCAATATAACTCATTATTGAAAGAGCAATAAGCAAAATAAAAATTTCACGAACAATATTTATTTTAAGCATAAGTCGTTTCTTCAATTGCATATTTTAAAATTCCTGCTTCAAGTTCTTCTGCATAACCTATATAATCAGTATTTCCTTTGTCTGCAATGTCTCTAAATCGTTTTATAGCTTCAACAGCTTCATTTGTAAATACATCAGTCAACTTTCCAAACCCATTCCAATCATATCGGAATTCCAATCCTTCGTCTGATATAGTATCTAGTTTTGTATGTTCCCAAGTAGCAACTTGCCACTCATTTCTATGTTCTACCCAGATATAAACATACTCAAGAAAAGAACTTTCACGAATGTAATCTTCAAAATCAAGATAATTTTCGTAAACTATTGCTTCATCTGTATTTGCACGATCCGCATGAGACTTTTCAATTGTTTCATACAAGGAAGATGCATAACCCAAAGTTGTAGCTAATTCCTTTGCTTTTTCTGCAGTATTGTAATGTTCTAACAAAGTCCATCCAACACTTGTTGTATTTCCATCCCAATGCACATAGGATGTAGTAACTGTTCCATCATTACTTAAATACGCTACTAAACTATTTGTACTCATAATTAACTCCAATTAAAAGAAGGTGAAGAAGACAAAACTATATCCATGCCCTCAGTAGTGGCTGTAAAATCGTGACCTAAATTTTTGAGATCAGTAACCAAACCCCACTTAACGCCTCTAAGTTCATCAACTTTTCGTTCTGCGGCTTCAAGTTCATTACAAACCATTTTGAGTTTTCTCAGTTTCAATTTTTTTGCGTGGGTCACTTCTTTTTCAAGTGCATGATTCAAACTAGCATTCATAATAATTTCTTTTTGGGGGTTAATAGTCAGGAGAATTCCTAACCTTCACTTATATTATCTCAAAACCACACCATAGTGTCAAGATAAAAATTGGTTTTTTTGGATTAAAAAATGAGTTCGTCTTCTTCTGAAACTACAAATTCTTCATTTTCATAGCAAGGTTCACAAGTGTATTCACCAGTTACTACATCATATCCAAATTCTGGAAAGTAATCGGTATCACTCAGACACCCATATTTACACATTATCATACTCATTTTACACTTTCAAATATAGTTGAAACATCAGATACAAATCTAGTAGCAACTTTACTGGGATTAAATCCAACCCCAACTTCATCACTAGAAAAGCTAACACTAAATACTCCAGCATATATCATATAAGCTACTGTAGCAACTGCAATATATTTTATCATAAAATCTCCTATATAAGAATAAACATAAAAAGTATTGCCAAATATGCTATACCAAATAACAATACTAGGGTTGCAATTTCTTCAAGAAACATTTTCATAATTTCTCCTAAAATAATTTCGTATACATTCCAGTATGTCTTTCAAAAAGTTCTACCAGAGAATCATTATAAACATTCTTGTATTCTTTAAGGGACTTTCTCTCACCCAATTTGGTAAGTTTGGCAAAAGCCACATCATAAAGATCCAAGCTATTCAGAGTAACTTCCATCCAGTTATGATTGGTTTTATTTCGACCAATCTTCATTCGTATTCCGTTCTCAAGATCAATAAAGTTCTTAGCACCAGTCATAACGGCGAATTTGTTTCCGCCTAATTGACGGTAAATTTCGTTTGCTACACTCATATTACCCTCACACTATTCTTAAAAAGTTCATCAGTTGAAATCTCATATTCAGTAAAATGCTTATCAATTTCAACAACTATGTCACCAACATTGGTGCTTCTCAACATTTCCAAATCAGAAATCAGCAATTTGGCTTCTTTCATCGCCCACAATCTTGCTTCTTCCAAAGATTCAAACGTTCCTGAAGAGAGGAATTCTCCTTTCTTCATCAATTTCGCAACGAACTTTGATTTTGTCATAATAAAAAATCTCTTTTGGGGGTTAATAGTCAGGAGAATTCCTAACCTTCACTTATATTATATCAAATGGGGGGTGGAGTGTCAAGATAAAAATTGGTTATTTTGGTGTTTTATCAAATAAATACATATTATATGATCGATTCAACAAGAACCTACTTAAATATGACAGAAAAAGAGAGTATAGATTCATTATTTTCTAATATAATTCTTACTTCAATGAGGTCATCTCCAAAGAAGACTATACTTGAAACATTATTCGACCACTGCATTACTGTAGGACCAAACTCTAAATTAACAGTAAAATGTGATGATACATGGACAGGACCTTATTTATCTTTTGATTCTATAAAATGGAATGATATTGTTTATTTAGATATAAAAGTCGAGTCATTTCTTACAGGACAGGCACAAAAAGTATTAAATCAAGTCATATTCAATCATAAAAAACACTTGGCTCTTCATTTATATATCAATAATACTGACAATGAATCACATGAAGAAATAATTCAAAAAATGTCAAAGTTTTTTTTAAATTTAAACACCAAGAAGATGTTTGAACGTAAAAAAACAATACATCTTATGTATATTTTTAAAAATAATGAAGATTTTTCTTCATATTCATATTTAAAATTATTATCAAATATACAAAATATTTTTTATGATATTGAATTATGGCAAAGCACAATAAATGTCAAAGGGGGATATCATCACGTAATAGAAAAATGGAATTATTGATCTAAAACATTACGTATTTGTTTTATAGTTGATATTGGATCTGATGATTCTGTAACTAATCTTCCTACGACAATATAATCAGCACCATAGTCTAATGCTTGTTTTGGAGTAGTTCCTCTGACTTGACCTCCCAGATTAACACCGAATGTTATACCAGGACAAACTCTTTGCAATGTATGTCTAGGGTCTGCACCACTTAGTATCCCGATATCACTGGCAGAACAAACAACACCATAGAATCCATGTTCCATAACTCTATTCAAATGTCTGCGCCACATGAAGTCAGGCATCTCTCTGCAGATTTGATATTGTTCATCTGAATCCCATGATGTGAGATAAGTTACTGCAAGGAGTTTAATATCTTTATTATATTGTTCTAGTTCTTTGTAGACTGCATCATTATTAAAAGTGGATACAGTAGCCATAGTAGCACCAGCTTTAATACAGTTCTCAATTACTGTTTTAACTGTGTTTGGTGTATCCCAAAGTTTAAAGTCAAAGAATACTTCTTTAGTCTGTGCTAGTTTATAATGATTAAGTTTAGACCATTGGTCGTCACGACAATAACTTATATGTTCATAACCAATATGACCTATCTTCCATCCATCTACGTAATCTTGAATCTTCTCTGCTATTAGGAAATGTTCTTTCTTTTCTAAGGAAAGAATTAATTTAGTCATTCGTTAACTCCTGACAAGTTATTGATCCTGATTCATTTAAATTCCAACCAGACCCTTGTAATATTTTATCATCAGAAGAAACATCACCGGCTTTTATAGTTGATATTATATTTAAATCAGTATCTAAACTTTGAATTTTAATAAGACTTGCTGTTTTATAATTACAATTAAAAGATCCTTCAATAACTCTATAAGTATTTTTCTTTGCATTAAATGTCATTTTAAAATTACCACTAAGACCATTAGAAGATAAATTACTAAATTCTACATCACTGGTTCTAGAAGCATACATTAATGTTCTTGGAATATCACCCTTATGTCCTCGATAAAAATTACCATCTAAAAATTTTCCAGTTTTATCAAGAATCATTACAACATCTCCAGTCATGCTTTCTCTATCTGTCATAGTAGCAGAATAATTAATTCTTATTATTTTTTTAGGCACACCACGAATCAAACCTTTAAATAATCTTTCTTTTTCAAAGTAAATTCCATGTTCCCATTTATCCGCACCTGTTGTTATTGAAATACCATCATTTAAATCACTAATATTAAGTCCAGTAAAAATAACATCTTCATCTCCAATTACTAATGGAGTATAAAAATTTTGTTCAAAAATCATTCCTCCCGTAGATTTAAATTCTTCTGATGATTCAAAGTCTAAGGTCCATTCACCATATTTAGATTCATCATCCGTAGCAAAAGTTTGATAATCAAAACTATTATTGGTAGTATTATTTGTATACCAAATTTTTCCATTATCTACAACCCATGCTTTAACAATCCACGATTTTGCTATCATTCTTCCACTTACATAAGTTCCACTTTCAGGAAGTGATCCAGAAAAATCTTTTTCAAAATCACCGAAATGTCTTCCTTCTTTTATAATATAATAAGTTTGATCTTCAACAACTGTAATCCAATTACCTTCTGTATCTTTAAGTTGAAAAGAATATTTAAATGCTTCTGATACCCAACTATAATTACTTGTCGTTGAAAATTCTTTTGCAATAACACCTGCAATAAAAAGAAAATATATAAAAATAATTAAACTAATTTTTTTCATACTACCTCTATAACGAATAATTAACTGCATATACAATAATTCTGCCTTTAGAATTTTTTACAGAATCATCACCATGTTCTTCTTCGATGTTTGCACATCCTGCGATTAAAATTAAAGTTGTAATAAAATAAAATATAGTTTTCATAATAAATTTATAGTTCAAGTGTGGAATGGCGGTCCCAATGGGATTTGAACCCATGTTGCTAGATTGACAATCTAGAGTCCTAGGCCTGACTGAACGATGGGACCGTAGGTAAGTAATAGCAAGGGATAAGTCTATACATGGCCTGCAGGTTATTCTCCATGATCACCTTATCCCTCATAGCACTTCACTCTATAGTAGGAGTGTACTACGGTTGCACCCTACTCTCTCGGGAAGTGGTTAGCTAAATTTCATAAACAATAAAAAACTCCACCAACATCATATCCTGCGGAATTTACATTTTCACAAAAACCATTTGGTTTTCCCCAATGATAAATGGTAGAAGAAACCACGGCTATGTAAACTGATTTACTCCACAACCATGCTTCTGTAAACCATGGTATAAATGGAATTATTGCTTCGAATCCAAACATCTTTCATTTTTAATATGATATGTTAAATCTCTTTCTAATTTAGCAATTCGTTCTTTGAGATTTAATATCTGATTTTCTAATTTATCTACTCTACTACTATTTGGTTTAAATGGACTCATAATATTTCTTTATTATATATTGGTGGGGAGAGATGGAGTCGAACCATCACAGTCTTAGACGGCTGATTTACAGTCAGTTGGGCTCGCCACTTGCTCAGTCTCCCCTTTAGCTATTTTTTCTAAGTCTTTAACAAAATCATCCCAAACTGAAATGAATGCTAAAAACAAACCACGTTGTCTACCATGTGCTTCTATTTCATATGGTAGTTCGAAATATTCTGTTAAATCATCTGTAATATAATGTTGATTTTTCCAAAGTAATTTACCGTGTTTCCAGGTTAATTCTCCAAGAAGATATTGTTTAATATGTACTAATTCATGAGCCAAAGTTTCAAGTATCTGATGAACCCATTCATCATCTCCTCTTCTGCGACCATATTCATCTACATTCATCTTACGATGGTCGAGAATAATTTGAAACTTTCTTGGTCTGTAAGTATTAGTACCAGGTTTAATTCTTGCTTCGCCACCATCATCATGGCGCCTCATATGCACATCTATTTCGACATTATTTAAAAGTCTCTCACGATCAGGAAGCAATTTAGCTAGGCCGTAACCAACCATACCATAAATTGCATCCTTAACACCTTGATCAAAATTTCTGCAATGAAGATTAACTTTCATTTAGTAGGCTCCTGTCCATTGTACTCTGTTAAAACCATCTTCTTCGAAAACATTTCCTCTAGCAAAATTTCTAGCAGGAGCGGCCCAACCAGCAGGCTTCAAAATGTCTCCAAAACGAAATTTTTTATCACGATCAGTATTCACAACAAAAAGACAAACAGAATTTTGATTTCTCTTTCCGCTTATTACTTTTATGTATTTAGAACCATATTCGTAAACAAGACCATCAGCATACTCTTCTTCCATTTCAGTTTTTATATCAGTTGATCCATCTGGTCCTGATCTTGACCAGTTGACATAATTTTCTCTCATATGATCAAGCAGATCATCCATCTTATCGGTCATTGCTTCTTTCATTATTTCACTCATAATTAAACTCCCAGTAATTCAGATACGGGTTCAGTTATTACAATTCTACCACCAGTTTTATAATGTCTAATGATATCTTTAACTTCGTCTTCACCATCATAAGGAAATATAAATTCCGAAGATGACAAAGTTCCATCAAATCCTTCATAGAACACAGTCAATTTAAACATTTTAATTCTCTATGGGGGTTATAGTCAGGATGACTTCCCGACCTTCACGTATATTATCTCAAAAACGAGATGGAGTGTCAAGATAAAAATTGGTTATTTTGGAGGGAAATTGGAGCGAGTGACAGGAATCGAACCCGCATTATAAGATTGGAAATCTCAGGTATTGCCATTATACGACACTCGCAATATCATTCTGCAGAGAGTTTTCCTTTATTTTCAAGCAAAACAACTCTATTAAGGTAGGTTTGAGGCTCTCCTTTGTATTTTTTATGTTTAGCAACCGTTGCGGTTACTGCAATACAGTCGCCTTCATCAATAACAACGTTATTTTCATTCTTTATGTTATAAAAAGTAGCTTCATTTCCGTGTCTATTCACTAATACATGAATCGTGAATGCAGGAAAAGTTAATCGTTTTTTAAGTTTCAAAAAGAACCTTCCACGATGTTTGAGAGGTCCTAAATATTGATCCATTATCTCAAACCACTCCAATTTAAATCGGGATCGTTATACATGTCTCTTTGAGCCTGTTCTTTTCTATACATTCTAATCTCATCTCCACGAATATCATCTAAGACATGTTGAGGAATTTTCTCAGTTTCTTTAATCATATGATCATTAAATTTTCTTTTTTCTGATCCCATTTTATCCTTTCTCAAAATTAGGGCTTTTGTAATTACCCTTTTGTTTAAATTTATTTTTATAAAGAGTTGTCGGATTATCTGACAACCAATTTTTAGGAGCCTCTTCTGCACATTTTTCAGAACAAGCATATGTAGTATCTTCAGGATTATTCCAAAGATGACTTATATCAATTCCTTTGTTTATAACAATTCCACAATTAGTACAAATCATCTGGCTTTCTCATTAAATATCATATGAGCCATTTCAACAGTTTCTTCGCAATCAGCATATCCTTCTTCAAGCAACTCTTCATAAATTTGTTCTAGTACTACTTCATTCATATCTTACCTTTCCACGACATGCCATTTTAGATATACGTTTCCTTTCATTCCCCTTCCGCTTAGTAGAGTAACGGGACATTCTTAAAACTGCATCATATTTTTTTAGTTCACTTAAAGTCATATTATCTCCTTTTCTACATCCATTATCTCTAATTTGAAAAGGATTGTCAAGACATTTCTGGATTAATACCAACTAAATGCAAACGATTGCCATCAAGTCCTGCATTAATTGCAGTATGGGATTGAGTAGTGTCACAAAGATATGCAGATCCATCAGCAAACAAATGATGTGCATACTGATTTATCATAAGAAAACAATTTTCATTTGTCTCTATTGGTATATGAATACGTTTTGCTGGATCCTGATGTACTGATAAACAAGTTTTAGGTTTCATTATCATGATACGAGTCCTGACCATTTTTAAATCATATATTATAGCATTCGTATAATCCAATTCGGGAAAAAGAAATACATTAAAATCTTCTTCTGAAAAATCTGTATGCATTCGTCTACTTCCAAAATAAGGATCCATTTCTTCATCAGTTCCTTGTAGACAAATTTGAAGTGAAAGATATGTATCATTTAATTGATCTTGAAACTGATCTTCACTAAGAACAAATGTATCGATTTCAGTATATACTCTATCAATATCAATATAGTGTTTTAATTTTTCTATAGTCATCTTCGTATTCTAGTTCTCATAATATTATTTCCATATTTCATTTCAACTTCCATAACTCCAGGTAAAGGAGCAATATCCATTTCTTTTGCTCTTCTTATATTAAAAGCAACTTCTCCCCATTTATCTAAATCATTTTCAGTAATTGCATGATTAAAAAATTCACAAAATTCCTCAAAAGATTTACTTTGTGCTTCAGCAGTACTCCCGCCCATTTTAGCTTTTGTCATTTTTCATTCCTTCATACCAGTTTTTAAAACTCCATGGCATCCATTGTCCATAACCATGAGGACTTACTCCTATATCTATTCGATCATCGATTATATCAATCAAAGAGAATTTTTTAATAGCAAATACTATCTTATGAAACTCATCATCATTAATCGTAAACTCTTGTGCATATCTCCAAAAAGGAGTATTATACTTTGATCCAAATACATAATGCCACAAAATAAAATTTTGCAATTGGGTTGTATACTTATAAAGTTCCTGCGTAGCAAAATTTGGATTACTTCTTTTATCAATAATCCACCAAAATGTTCTTTGTGCCCAAAACAAATAAGCCTGAATAGCAGTAGCTTCTAGAGGTTCTAGAAAAAATAAACGATTACCTCCTAGAATAATTCTATCATCTATTATAGGTCTTTTTGCTATATAGTTATTAAATTTTAAACTGGTCTTCTTTTCAATTTCTCCCTTTGAAAAATCAAATAGTTTTTCAAAGTTAGCAGATGCTTCTTCAATAGATGTGATTTTATCATTATACAAATAACCATAAGAAGTATTCTGAGTTGTTTTTGGAATAACAAAAGTCCATCCATCAGGTGTTGCTACGGCTCTTGTCCAATTGATATCACATTCTTTAGAATTACTTTCTCCTAGAAGAACAGAATTTACGGGATTAATTAAATTATAATAATCATCTTGTTTATTTGTATGTCTTCCTCTACAATCAAAAATAAAATCAGAATCAATCTGATTATAATCATTGATATGTTTTTCTTCTACATTAAAATATTCAGATTCTAAAATAACATCTTGTAACTTGGAAGGAGTATAATGAAGAGTAATATCATTCAGAGGAAAGGGATGAAAAAATTTATGATTTTTCTTTCCCCAATTTTCATATAATATCCCTAGCTTTGGAGTTGCATCTATTGGATTATCATACCAATTTATACCAAGTGCTTTCCATAAAAGACCTGGTGGTTCTAAAACAGTAGCTTGTCCTACTTTTTCGGGGGGAATATCTGGATCATGAATTAATTCAATATGAATATCTTTTTGATTACGGGTATAGTAGCTATAATAAAGAGCAGTTAAACATCCAGCATTTCCTCTACCTAAAACAGTAATTTTCATATCAATTTAAATAAAAAGTAGTTGAGCAGTGGCTGGGCTATTCTATCATCATCGGTACGTGCCCGCCTTCTTTGATAGACCATCTTACTATTCACCTCAGCTAGGTCTCTTACTCACACTCAGGTCTGAGTACGTCCCTCGACCTGGCTTTAGAGTCATTTACTCAACTACTTGTTAAATTCTTTAATGTACCATCTTCAAAAGATTCAATCATAATATCACATCCTCCAATAAAATCTCCTTTGACATATAACTGTGGAATAGTCGGCCACTTAGAAAAATCTTTAATGCCTTGTCTTAATTCAGGATCTGATAATACATCTCTTGTTACATATTCAACATCTAATTCTTCTAATATGTCTACACATTTTGCACTAAATCCACATTGCGGAGCATATGGTGTTCCTTTCATAAACAATATAATATCATTTTCTTTTATATCTTGTGCAATTTTTTTTTGATAATCTTCTTCTACAATTTCGAATTTCATTTTAAGTTCTTCCGTATTCTTTAATTGCAATTGCTCCCACAAATGCATGATTTCTCCAAAAGGGTTGTACTGTAGCAAATCCCGCATATCTCACCATATGTTCAACTTGTTCCCATGTAAGAGGTTTCATCATATGTCTCAATGTACGTTCTTTATCCATAATATCTTCTGTAGTAAATTTACCTACTGATCTTTTATAATCATAATAATTAAAAGTAATCATGTCTTGTACTAATGCAGATTGACATATTGTTTTTTCTGCAAATATAAAAGCTCCACCTTCGTTTAATCCAGTATATATGTTTCTCAAAATTTCCATTCTATCTTTTTTCGACATAAACTGTAAGGTAAAAATTGATGTAATAAGACTTATATTTTCCCAACCTCTAAATTTCTTAATATCTAAATGCTGGAATTCTACATCATGTCCTTCTTTTTTTAATGATGCTTCTCTCTTAACTAAATCTTTTTTAAACCCATCAGCAAATTCGACACCTATCCATTTTGCATTATCACAATGATCTGTATTATGTCTTAACATTGCTTCGGTTACTTTTCCTGTAGAACATCCAATGTCTAATACATTCGTATCGTTTTCAATAAAATATCTAGAAAGAGAAATAACATCTTGTAACAAATCCGAATATCCTCTAACGGATCTATTGATATGTTCATCAAATCCTTCTTCTCTATGTGCAAAAGTAAAATCGGGCATATTAGGTTTTATATAGTGAGGTCAACTTTGTTTTTCATTAAATCTTGTTCACGTTTAGCTTTCCATGAAAGATAAACTTTTTTTATAAACTTACGTCTATCTTCTTTATTTAGGTCTGTCTTTTTATAGATTCTTGTAATAGGTTCAACTTTCTTTATCTTCATAATGTCCTTTATGTGGTATTATATTTCTAACTCCACCTCTTGGATCATAAGGAGTACCATTTTCATATCGTCCTAAATCACCTTCTCTTCGTGGAATCAAATGTACGTGAGGCCACATTACTGTTTGCCCCGCTTCAGCTCCATTGTTAATTCCTATATTAAATGCTTTCCATTTATAATCCATTACACCTTTTACGCCCCATTCATAAGCTATTTCAAAACAACGTGTAATGTCTAATCTTCGTTCTACTTTCTTTGGTACAAATAATAAATGTCCTTCAGTAACAGGATATCCATCTTTATACACTACTAGATTTTCATCTTCGTGTACTATATGTTCATCGGGCCAAGGAGCATCTTTATATGATCCCAAGCGATTTATGTTTATATCATCGGGATTCATTTTGTGATTCTAATTCTTTTATTCGATGTTGTAACGTATTAATTGTAGTATGAATATGTCCTGTTTCTGTTGGTTCAAGTTTAGATTTCAAATGTTGTACTTCAGCTTTGAGTACTGTAATATATGTCTTTACTGCTTTATCCATCATTTTTTTTCATTAGTTTGTTTACATTTTTTATAGCTTGTTCTAAATCTATTTTAGGATTAAGTTCAATTTCTTTTAATTTACCAAATGCTTTTTGCATTTCTTTCTTATCCCATTCATGATCTTCTTCATCTTTCTTAGGAATTATTGCAAGAAATTCTGCTGGTGTAACACCTGTCATTTTTCCTCATCTGGTCCTGGACCATGTAATTCATTTTGAAAGTCTTCTATTGAAACTGTTCTTTGCTTGGTACGTGGCATATATTCATAGTTTCCTTCATCCACTTTTGGGATTGATTGAAACTCTCTTTTTAATTTTTCTATGTATACACAAGCATCCATCAGTTCTTCTTGAAGATGTTGTAACCATTCTTCTGTAGTAAGATCCGTTCTATCTGTACTTACTCCATAGGTATTCATACCTTTTTCTTCTCTTTTCTTTAGTGCTTTACATACATTTTCTACGTTACTGTCCATAATTTTAACATCAGTATAATGTTGTTCCAACATACTTGGTTGCAAGATATTCTTTATCTGTTCTATGATCATGACAATCATAACACATGTCCCGCCATTTTATTTGTCCAGAGGAATACTTATTATTCATGTCAGCAGGTTTACCACAAATTGTACAGCTAGGACGCCCTTCATGGGCGGTATAAGTTGGATGTTCTGGATTCCACCAAATTTCTTTATCACTAATCATAATCAATTTTTTATTATATGGTTTAATAAGGCATCTGAAATAAGGCAGTAACCCAATCTGGACATTTTGTTCTTGCGAATACTACCCATCCAATATAATTACTAGGATTTCTCCATTGTCTTTTTGCTTTAAAATCATTCATCGATCCTCCTGTAGTAAGAACATCATCAACAATACAAATAGGATCTGTTCTTTTTCCCGTGCCATGTCTATTCAATAACTTACCTAATACATTTCCACCCCTGGGAATTCCGATTGCTTCTTTAAATGGTGGAGAAAGTTCTAATATCATAGTCGATATGCAATCCCATTCTTTAGGTGTAAGAGCATCCATTTCAATTTTCCATGTCAAGTCTAATCCAGAATGAGATTTAAAGTCTACCCTTTGAAACAAATCAATCATAATAGATTTCCTCTTCAGCAGAAATCCATTGCATTGTTTCTTCTTCACCTGTCCATTTAGCAGACACTACTGGATAAGTATTCCATTGTCTAAGTACTGCTTCTTCACCTCCACGACATAGCATTTTTGATCCGTCCTCTAATGTTAGTTCTACTACTTTAACTTTTTCTACTATCATACTATATCATCTGGAAAAGATTTCCCTATCAATGGGTCTTTATTTGCACTTTTCAACATTGCTATAAGGTCTTTTCTTTTTCCTTCTGGAAAATCTTGTATCAATTTTTTAACCTCTGGCCAATTTTGATTTAAAGATTCTCGTTGTATTACTTGTAACAACTCATGCTCATTTAGATGTTCTGGATGTTTCTCTTGTCCATCATTAGGTGGCATCAGTATATGTCCTAAGTCTTTATCTGCTTTTCTTTTTTCTGTAGCATTCTCAAAATTATATTTATACATCAGTATACTTCCTTAATTTCATCACACAAACCTAACTTCTTTGCTTCTTTAGAAGAGAGCCAAACATCTTGCGGAGGTAAAAGATGTTCTCTAATTTCTTCTTCTGTTAATCCCGTACATTTTTTATAATGATTAATCATTCTTTCTGTAGTCAAGTCATATTCTTTTACTACTGCAAATAGTTCATGTTCTTTTCCATAGTTACCCCATGAATACTGATGAGAAAGAATGGAAGTATTGGGAGTAAGAAATCGTCTTCCTTTTGATCCAGAAATAAACAATACTAATCCACAAGATGCAATTAATCCCATACCTATTGTACGAATAGGAATTTGTGATCCCTTCATAACATCTACTAATGCAAAACAAGCATTGAGATCACCTCCCTTACTACAAATAGCAAGAGTCAATTCTTTATGCTTCCTTATTCCTGTATCTTTATTAAAATTTTCTGCGATGATCCAGTCTATTATGGGCTTCATTGAATCAAATGTAACATCGCCCATAAATGTTTTGAATCCTCTTTCAGCTAATAACTCTTCAGAGCCTTTATCTTCGTCACTCATTGTCAGGTTTAGATTGATAGTTATAATTAAATTCTGCTAATATTTTTTTTATTATTTCTATTGGCAGAAATGGAATAAAACTCGGAACGAAACTGTGTATTATTCCCAATACGAAAACGCTTAACGCTAAAAAACTTAAATATATTCCAAGATATAAATGTTTAAAATAACTTAATCCCGTATGATTTAAATGATTTTTTTCCCACCATGTCATGTTACCTCCTTCGTTCTTGATAACCTTCTTTTTCTACTGTTCGATTATAATTATGTAACATTATTTCAAATATACTTACAGGCATAAACGGTATACAATTTGGAATCAAAGCATGAATAATTCCCACAAAAAAATTCGCTAAACATAAAAGACTTAATGTTATGCCCTGTCTAGCATGAACAAGATAACTCACACCTGTTATTTCTAAATGGTTTCTTTCATACCAAATCCATGTAAACTTAAAATCTTCTGATTTTATATTATCACTCATATTTTACTCTTAATCATAATTTACCTTCTCTCAATTTTCCTATTTCTGAAACAATTTTAGTTTTACCTTCTGTTAAATAGTTATTCTCAATAGCATTTTCATCTATCCCGCCATGCTTCTTAATAATTGTATCCACAATTTTAGTAGGTACAAACCCGTAAACAGTATCACAGAGATTTTCATCATCTTCTGCAAACTTCTTAATCAATAATTCTGGTTCAGATGGATAACCAACTTCTACTTCTTTATATCGTTTAGCATCATCCTTTGGTGTACTGTATAAGGATTGTCCCGCTTGAACCGACATTGTGAAGCCATCATTACATATTACATGAGGAGTATAAGAGCTAGTCATGCCTGGAATAAGTTGTTTAACTTTTCTATACTTCTTTAAAAATTGATTAATTGTCATATGTACCATTTGGGTGTTTGACTGTAATTCCACTTTGCTATATTGCTTTTTTCTAACATGTAATAATTACGATATGCATCTACTGTATTCGTTTTTTTACAATGATCTGGCATACATTGTGGAGGATCGATCCAACCATTTGTTGGAATGTTTTGAGGTAATTTATATAAATGTCGTTTAAGATTTTTCCATGACTTATGTGTTTTACCATACCGTTTCGTATACTCCATACTTAAATGAGCAAATAATTTATATGTCCATTCATAATGCTCTTTAGAACTTCGTACCCATTTTGCAGTAGGATGATTCTTATGTGTTGCCCTATACAATTCATCAACAGCATCGGGATCTAATTCTCGATGTGCAGTAGATAGTAATTGAGCGGACTCTATAATCATTTTAACAACATGCTTATCACAATGATAAGAAGCACTTGTCTTAGGATCAGTATCGAGAAAAAATATATTCATTGTTATATTATACTATTAATTAATATATTTTGCAATATAGTCACATTGAGTAATCTGTTTAATTATTTTTATATATTTTCCAAACTTCTTTTTAGCATAATCAGTTTTAATTTCGATATGTATCAAAGGATCATATTTTCTATATTTTTCACACGCTTTAAGAACATTATATTCTGCACCTTCAACATCTATCTTAATAAAGTCAACTGGACCTTCTACTCTAGGAGGAGATACTGTAACTGTTAATTCTTTATATTGTTTTTTTGTTCCGTGTATTTCTGCTAATTTATGAAATTCGTTTTTACTTATTATATAAGAACCAATACATCCTTCTGCATGATTAGGAAGATAAGCAAACTCTAACATTTCTGTAGTGCAGTCTATTCCATAAGGATATAAGTTAATGTTTTTATATTTGAGAGTATTATATGCTAGTACGGGAAACAAATCATGATTGCATTCAAATGCATGTATAGTACTAAAGTAAGGTGACATCTGAACACTCCAATAACCAATATGGGCTCCCACATCAAGCATTACGAGATTCTTTCTACCTTTAAAATGTTCTATAACATATTCTAAAGAATCTTGTTCATATGTTTTACCAGAATCGTCTTTCCATTCCCAATGACACTCAAACTTCATTTCATATATACCATTTCATAGTATCTGGAATTGTTTCTGGAAGTCCCATTTCTCTGCGTTCCACGGGATCATCTTTAATCTCAAGTAGATTTTCTATCTGTCTAATAATAGCTATTATCGCAAGCTGAGAACCAGTAGTAGAACCACAATCTTTACATGCTTCTATTGTTCTATGTCCACCACTGTATTGTTCATTAAGATCATTACAATATTCTAATAACTCATATAACTTTTCGTCTACAAACATCATCGGCCACCGCAATTTTAGTTATAGAATCTTTTCGAAAAACGCTAACGCTATTGCGATAACTATTCTATTTCTTTTACAGATACGACATGAGTTTTTACGGCCTTCTTAATATTTTCCAAAAAAGCCATTAATTCTTGAAAAGATGAACTTCGATGTTTTGGATCCTGTAAATATTCATGTAAATGATCTATCTCTTCAATAAGTTCTTCTAAATCTTCTACTACTGCAGAAACAAACTGATTTTCGAAATCTTCTGAAGACGAATCTAACTTACCCGATCTACCTTTAAGTTGATCTAGTTCTCCTCTTGCTCTCATATACTTCCTTCTCTGAATCAGACAAACGTATCCTAAACGCTTCCCTTACTTCACGTTCTATAATATCTTGTATTAAATAAAATGAATGATTCTCTCTACTTGTAAATTTTTTCATTATTGTTACTATTGTACCATATTACTAATATACTGTCAAGTAAAAAATGAATGTTTTGTTATTTTTATTTATTTAAATAAGAGGCTAGCGAGGCGACACCACCCTAAAAGATTTTTTACCACCTCGCTAGGTTAGAGGTTGAATCTTCAGAAAAAGTAGGAGTAGCATCAATAATCAGAAGTAGAGAATTTACTTCACCCGCCAGAAAAAAGCCAAAGGATATCGATAACTACTCCTACGGGGTTATAACAATATATAGAGGACACCAGTTCAATAACATCTTAATAATATAGACACTCGTCCTGGATATTCTTCGTATCGACAAGAATCCAAAACCCGTCTGTTCATTTCAGAACAGAAAAGGAGAGAGTGATTGTGGCTCACTCCCTATAGCCACCAGCAATTAATCGAATGCTCCATAGACAATAACTTCGAATTCTCCATAGATGTAATCTTGCCTCATTTCTATATAGTGGACAGATTAATTATATACCGATCATACAGAGAAAAAAATTAAAAAAATTTTTTAATTATCAATAATAATTTGTGGCGAAAATTTTTCTATTGTTTCTTTCGCTCCTTTTAATACATTCTTTTCTTCACCTTCTGCATCTATCTTAATCAAGTCTACGTTCTTTATTTCTAGACTATCCAATGTTTCTGCTTTACAATAAAATATCTTACTGCCCAATTTTTCAAGCATTTGTCTATCCAAGAGTGCAAAATCATTTAATCGTTTTGTCATTCCAATATTAAAAGAAGGACCCGTAATCATTTTATATTTTTTAAAAGCCTTCTGTGCTAAAGCATGATGTATTATTTTAACGTTAGAAAGCGACTTTGTGTTTTTCTTTAAAATCTCATAAGCTAATGGATAGGGTTCTATTGCAATTACATGTTCAAAATACTTTGCCATGTTAATAGTCCATAATCCTTCACTTGCTCCAACATCTATAAAGGTATTAAAGTTATGTTGATAGTGAAGTGCTTTAGCAATTAGATTCCCCTCTATTTTTATTATATGAGAAATTTTAAGAGGAGAACCTTGTTTTGCTGTATGCTTTGGAAACTCTATATTGTATACTGATTGTTTATAATAAAAGAACATTCAACTTAGTTAAATTTAAATCTTCGATCAACTTTGCGTATAATAGCTTCCTGCTGATCATAAATGTATGCTTCCTTAATAGGACCATCTATATTCTTATCCCAATAGTCAAGAAACTCAGTAATGCGTGGATAATTTGGTAATTGATCATCTGTCTGCCATACGAATTCATTAACAATATGTAAGTAGTCTGGAATATAGTAAACAACCTGAACAGTAGCAACTGTCCACTTCTCTAGATAAATGATAGTGATCCTCCTCCCCTCATTTATATAGAGAAAATTTTTAGTCTCAATTCAATACAAATTGTACTGGTATCTTTTCTAGTTTTAATTCAAGTGCTGTTGCTAAACGATGATTCCCATCAAATATACATGATGGTCGATCATCTTTTTTCCATATTCGCTTATATTCCATATCTCTGCACTCTTGGTTTTTCATTTTTCTTCTGTCTTCTTTGTCTATACGTACTACTATAGGACGATTAGAATCAAATCCATTTTTTAATATACTATTTCTTAAATCAGTAAATCTGGTTGAGGAGTATGTTGGGGAGGGTGGCAGGTAGCGGAAGATGGGTAGAGGCAATGTTTTAGGATCAACAAAAAAAACTTTTGAATGTTCAATAGGAACATCATATTTCTTAGCAATTGTTAGATCAACCATGTATCCTCTACTATGTAACCACATTCCCAATGTTAGATCAACCATAGAAAAAAATCTCAGAAAAATCTTTTTTAATTAATTTAATACAAATCGTACTGGTACCTTTTCTAGTTTTAATTCAAGTGCTATTGCTAAACGATGATTCCCATCCATTATGCATGGATCTCGATCATTTTTTTTCCATATTCGTTTATATTCCTTTTCTTTTCCTTCTTCGTTCATACGTACTATTATAGGACGATTAGAATCAAAACCATTTCTTAACATACTATTTCTTAAATCAGTAAAGATAGGAAAGCTCGGAGGTGATACGGGTTTAGGTTTAGGTAATGTTTTAGGATCAACATAAAACACTTTTGATAATGTAATTGGAAGCATCTCAGATTTGAAATTATCAAAAAACATTTATACCTAAACTTGACATAGAAAAAAATCTCAGAAAAATCTTTTTTATTTAATTTATATATGCTCCGCTAGACAGGCGGCACGATGACCACCCCCCGTCAGCACATGTTGCCCCCTCCCCCCTTTTGGGTATAAAAAAAACGAGGCCGCACATTTAAGTACGAACCTCGCTTTCCCCCATCAAGTAAAGGATAATTAGATTCCAGCAGGAATTTCTTTAGTAAGTGGGGCGGACAGCCAGTTCCAGCCACCTCTGCACCACTTGGATAAGAACCGCTCAGTCCAGTCGATACGGACTGGTGCTAGTTCATCAGAGTATATCTCCTTCTCTGTGCGGAACCCTTCGTCTACTTCTGTAGCACTAATAACTTCCTCGGAGGAGTACTCACTCTCAGAACACACACGGTATTCTACGAAATGCTCTGCATCTTCAACAGAGGGAGCGCCTACGATAATGTAGTCCTCTCCACCTTTATATTTCCACATCTGAGGACACTCGCCGGCACCGTCCCAGTCATGGGCTCCATAGTTCTCTCGGCATTGTGTCATAACGTGTACGTTCATCATAGTATATCTCTTTAGGGGGATTTGAATTCGTTAGTCCAGTTTTTGTTATGCGGGCTCGCCAAGTGATGTCTGGGGTCTCCGAGAGTCTTGGACTAGGACATTCTCACACACAATGTCTATGAAGTTTGGAAGTTCATAAGTCAGGTGATCAAGCCTTTCCCCATTGTGTAATACTATTATAACAAGAAGTCAGAATAGTGTCAAGCTAAAATATGGTTTATATCCAATAAAATAAAACATTTATTAAAGCTGGGTTAACACACCCAGTATAACAAGATTCCAGGAGAATGTCAAGGGTTTGACCATACGTGACCCCGAATGACCCTATGCGGCAAATTTGCGAAAATGCATAGTCGGACAGGAAAAGGCACGGATTCGGCCATTCGATAGAACAAATATCGGTGAATTGGCTTTATTGGAATTGGTTTTGGAGGAATGCAAGAAACGTGCCAGAGACTTTAGTTATCACCTGTTCCTTTCTAATTCTCTTGGCACGTTGGTTAATGGAGGCGAGCGGCACTTATACCGATCCAACTGGCGGGCCGCTTTTCCTGTTCTCTCTGTGCTTCGCCTGGGAGGTTCTCAGAGAATCTTCTTCCAGTCGCACAAAGATTGCGCCGCGCCTCCGAAGGAGGAGAACTTAACTAACACTCTCCAAAGGAGCAAACCGGCTTTATTTCGGTTAAATTAACCACCTTAAATCAAGCCCTTTTTGGTGGTTTCCCGTCTGATTCAGGCGGAAATGCACTATTCTTACTAAGGTGTTCTGAGCTTCGAGCTATGAGCGGAGCATCTCCACGCATTTTTTCATGCATTACTCTCTGGATTCTCCTCTCTTCCTCTATCTCTGTTTGTCTTCTCTCTACAGGGAATATAATAACATTGCTAGTATCCGCGGTCATTAGTTCTATGCGGTGATCTATCCATTGTTTCATATGATAATTCCCCTTTTCTGGAGTTTGAATTAACATTGTTTAGAAAACTATTTCACTCAGAATTCTTAATTTCTTGGATATGTTTTCTCTGATTCTTTGCTAATTTGGTGATTTCTGATAGAGCTTTTCTGGCTCTTGTGCCAGCGGCTTTGTTGCCTTTCTCTACAAATTTATCATGATTTTCTTCGTATTCTTTCCATTGCTCTAGTAGATCATTGTGATGTGACATTTTTTCCTTTCATCAATTATCATGTTATTCTTTATAATGTTTATATTTATATTCATCAAAGATTGACTTTATCTTTTTATGAATCTTTTCTTCAAGTTTTCTTATTTCTCTTGTTTCTTCTTTGTATTTTTTGAATGCTAATTTATCTGCTTCTTGTTGTGCATATTTGTCGGCATATTCAGTTGATCTCGCTTCGTTTTCAAATGTTGCATCTTCTAGTCTTCTCTTATTTTCTCTTTCTTTTTCGGCGTTCTCGGATCGTCTACGGAGTTCATCCATGTCATAGTTCGTCATTCTCTCGATTCCTCTCTGAAAGGTGAATATTGTGGGGGGAATTTGCGTGAGCAAATCCCATTGTGTTCTCGGTGGATGGTAGCGTGTGGCTTATCCAATATGTGCCATAATATATGATAGTAAAAATGAAATGCGATATGTGGAAAATAATCGCTCCTAGCGTGAAAATAAACATTCTATAGATTTTAGTAAACATGGCTTACGAGCCTCCTAAACTTGAAAGGATTGAAACATACTGTACCAAGGGAAAATGCATCTGCTCCATGTATTTTGTAAAAGGAAATATCTTCCATATATTCGATTCCACCACCTGCTATACAATAATTAGTTGAATTTAATCCTTTAATATATTCGATTTGTTTAACAACGTGTGGCCTGAGAATATCTCCCGATCTCGCCCCTTTTTCGAAATTTGGATATGAATTGCATGAATGAAATTTATTGAATCCCATAGAATATAAGTCTTTGATCTGTTCTAATGTCATTATGGGACTTAGCTTTAATATGGGTTCTCTCTCTACAAATCTTTGAATATCAAATGGTGTTCTATTAGAACAGAACCAATTCTGTGTAATATTGGGACAGGATATGTTCAACTCTAGTGGAATTTCTGGAGGAATAATTTCGTAAAGTCTCCTCCAATCATTCGGTTCTATTGCTGATATGCTGAGTACTTGATTAGATTTTAATGGAAATGTGAGGGATCTGACTCCTGGATTACGGAGTCCCAAGGCATTGTACCATGCTTTGTCTTTGAAAGAGTATCGTAATGTTTTGAGGATTTGTGTGAATCTTCCTGGTCTACGTTCTACTGTATATGTGCCGATGACTGATTTAGCGTTTCTAGCGTGAAGGTAATTACCGAAAGGAGCAGAAATATACAACATGATTAATAGTATCTTTCAAAAGAACGGTGTACACACCTATTTAGCGGTTGCCGGTTTTTCACAGGAATCTCTTTCTAATTTTCTCGATTTCAGTTGGATCTGCTTTAGTACTTCGTGATTCAAAGTCATTTTCTACTATTGGAATTGAATCAAGAACAGTTGTAGGTAAAATATCTATATCTTCTAAGAACTTCTTTGGTGTTCTTGGGTTGCCAGTTCCTATATCATATATGTCCAATTTTCTTCCAGAAAACTTTGTAGTATCTGTCGAAAGAATTAATGCATAAATTGATTCGCAAACATAGCGTATATGTGTAAAATCTCTTTCATTCTCTGTGAGTTCATCTATACCATCTCTTAATGCTTTTCCATATAACATGTCATGTCTGGGATATTCTCCTCCCCAAACTGTGAAAAATCTCATTCCTATTGCAGTTGATGGTGCTATTGATTCTTTCATTGCTTGTGTCATTGCATAAGGAGATTTCATTTCAATTGCAGAAGAACTTGTTGCATATAGGATTGGAATATCTGTTTTATATGGAGGTCTAGAATATACATTAAAAATTCGTTGAGTTGATAATACATTATCTACATAATAGGATTTGAGGTCTTCTGCATCCCATGATTGTCTGACACCTGTTTTTCCCGCTAGATGAATCACATGCGTAACATCCAGAGGCAATTCTGCTTCTAATATTGTATCATCAATATGCAGAATATCTAATATATGATCATGTCTAAGTTTGTCTTTAGATTTTTTTGATAATTCTTTAAATGTAGAATCGAGACCTATTAATTCGATCTCAGGGGCATGTCTCTGAAGGTATTGAATTAGATTATATCCGATATATCCACGGGATCCAGTAATCAATATTTTCATAAATAGTTCTTTCATAATAATGAGTGGCGTTAAATGGCTGTGGAGGAAGGATTCGAACCTTCAAAAGTCTGCCCCGACTCGACCAGTAAACAACTGGTTGCGTTTACCTATTTCGCCACTCCACAATTTTTCAATGCACTAATAAGTCTTGTTACTCCGATTCCTCCTCCATATCTAGGAAAGAAATCATAACTTAAAAATTCCTCTAATTCTTTTTCTACTCTCTCTTTTCCAAATAATTCGTACAATAAACTAGCATATTCTCCATCTGATATTGTATGAAATTGTTCTCTCATTTCTACTGTATCAGCGGATCTTTCTGCAGATCCAATAGTTTCCATTCCATCTATAATAACATCACATTTGTTAGCAAATTCTCCTTCTTTCTTCATATTCCAAAAGGGCGATGTAGTATAGGGAAAATGTGTAATAAAACCCACACCTGCTTGTTGAATGTTGGTATGTGAATCTGAAATCATTTGTTCGTGTTCGTGATTTAATTCTTCAGTTGTATTGAATTCTTCTTGCCATTCAGTATATCTTTTAATAGGATATACACATGGTCTGAATCCAAGATGACAAACTAGGCTTTCTTCCATCTCTATTAAATCATCAAATGTACCTGGTGCTTCAAATTCAAACATTGGAAAGATTAAATCATGTCTTCCTGCTACTGGATTTTGTTCTTGTCGATACGATGTTGATACACAGTATACGCCTTTTAAATCGGGATTTTGTAGTAATTCGTATTCCAGCCACATTTGACCGGTCTGAGGAAGAGGCCAAATATTTCCTGCATAATCGTAAGTGGAAACTGTAGTTGGATCTTCACAAGCGGCAAGAATCGAAAGACGATTTTGCGTATGGACTTCAAGAAATCCGAGGTCATTAAAGAAAGTTCTGAGTTGATTTGTGGCGTTGGTGAAATCTTGGGGTGAAATTAATGTAGTCATATTTTCCAATTTCCTTTTTATTTATAATATTGTCAAATTCTAAATTATATATCTAACTTCTTGTTAGACGTTTTAAATCCTTTTTTTCTCATGATGGTCTTAGCCACCAAATCGAGTTCTTTATTTCGATTATCATATGCTAATACAAATGGCATATTGATATCGGTTTGCATATCCCTTATAACTGCCTGTGCTTCATCTCCCATTTGTGGGATTTGTTTTCCATGCTTTTTATAAGTTTGTTTAAATAATCGTATCAATTCAGACTGTGTAATTTGCTTCTTATTTCGACTATCATTAACACGATCAATGAAATGTCTGGTGAATTCTACATCTATATCAACGGCTCTAAATAACCTATCAGCATATGATTCTATAGCATTCAGTTGCTTTTGAGTTATATTTTCGTTTAAAAATGTAGTAAATGTTTTCATTTATACACCACTTATTTCTCCACTAGCGGCGGAGTCCACCTTGTCTTGACTCTTTGCCCATTTCTGTGCCTGAGTTTTGTTTTTAAATCCATTAGAAACTGGCATCCATTTGTTTCTTCCAACATGTCCCATTACATACCACTTCTTGTCGTGTGGATTTTTGGAAACAATATACTTGGAATTTGCTTCTTCTAGATACTGTGAAAATGTTTTCATATCAGCCCTCTTCGTACTTAATGCCTTGAGTTTCGAAAAGTAATGCTCTGTTTTTCAGATGTTCCGCTTTGATTTCTTCTTTACTTCCGCCAAAATAGCCAACAGCATAACCATTTTCGCACATCCATTTATTTAGATTGGTCCAGCCTGAAAATTCTTCTCCATCGGCAGTACAATTGATCCAGAGTTCTCCAAGGACTCTTCCGAATTTACCTCTACTGTCTTCTTCTGGACATCGTAATTGAATTTCAATGTCGTCCCTGTCTGACATGACTGCCCAATGTACCCATGATTTAAGGGCACTCGATGAGAGTTTTCCATAAAACTTCTCTTCCAAATCTCTAGTTCTAGACTCTGGGGTGTCCATTCCGAGCAAACGAATTCTGGCGCGGATACCAACATCGAACCCCAAATCAAGGACAGCATCAATAGTATCTCCATCTACAACTTTCTCCACTGCAGTTATCTTATAAATAAAGTCACAAGACTTCCTTGTTCCTGTTTTATATTCAGCCATTTAGTTCCTTTCAAATAACCAATCTAAAAGAGCAAAAGTTACTCCGAATTCAATTGCAGTCATAAAGACATCTCCGCCCATTAATCCTACAAAAGATAGTGCCGCAATTCCTATTGGATATCTAAGTTTTATTTGAATCATTTTCTTTTTTTCTTTTTAAGTTCACTTTCAATCCATCGTTTCCCGATAGTATTTACCACTGGCTCAGTAACCAATTTCTTTATTCTAACAAATAAACTTTCAATAATATCTTCGCTTTCATCATTATTGTCAAGAATAAGTATATTTTTTCTTCCAAAATGTCTTTGAAATTTACCTATATTCTGTTGAACAGCATTCCACATTTTAGTTACTTGTGCTGGATCAAGTTTTCTGGGTCTCATTAAATTTCTTTTTTGTGCTACATCTAATGAAGTATTGATAAAAATCATATATGTGTCGTAACCGACTTTTCTGAGAGAATTAGAAGTCAATTGAATTTTCTCAAAATCTTTTCCCGTTCCATCTATCAATAAACCAAGTCTTCCATCTATATATCCCGATCTCATTGCTTGAGTCATTTCTTTTGCTCGTTTTCTAATTTCCTGCCCCTTTGGACTAAAGATATTTGCGGGAGTCATCTCCAGTTTTGCATCATCTAATAACTTTTCATATTGTGCATCAGAATTAACAATTTTAATTCCTAATGGAGAGAATTTACCCAGTCCAGCTTTTCCTGTAACATAAGACTTCCCAGATCCTGGTCCGCCCGCCGTAAAGAATGCTTTGAGTATACCTGGATCATATACCCCTTCTATTAATTCTTCTTCAGCAAGATAAGTATCAAAATGAATCATTTGTAACCTATTTTTTTAAGTTCTTTTATGGTATTACTAGCACTTGTATGAACTACTGCTATACCACCACGATTTCTAAATTCTACACAATTTCCTACATAATCATCGATTAAAAGATTAGGTCTACCATCTCTACCATCTTTTGCAAATTGTTTTTTGTCTTTTCTTAAAACAGGATAGATTTTACTGGCGGGCCATTTAAAATGCTTTAACATCCATCTTTTTTTATCATCGGATGCTCTATTTGAAATGGGTCCTCTTCCTGGTCTAGGGTGTGCAGTCAATATACGAGGATCGTGTTTAGAAATGAAGGACCATAATTGATGGGCATCAGGCATTGGGGATAATTGATAAAATAAATCATCTGGAAGTTTTGACCAGTGTTCGTCTTTAAATTTTGTTCCTAAAATTTTATCAGTAAATGAAATGAAATCTGCTAACACACCATCCATATCACAATAGATAGTGGGGTTATCAAACTCCATTAATTTTATTCTAAAATCTCTTAAGGTATCTGTATCATATCTCATACATGTATTTATCTAAAGACTTTCCACACATCCTAGAGTTTCATATTTTATTTGCTTCCATGTATTATTTTCTTCATTATATTTTAATCGAATCATGTTTCCATGACTGTCACAATGATGAGAATAAATAGAATCCCCTATTTCAAAAAATCCTGCACGTTGTAGTCCTTGTAGTTTTTCTTTAGGTAAATACTGTGATGCAACTATCCATTTTTCCAAAGATGCATCCATAGAAGCCATCCATTGTTCATCACTAGGTCGAGTATCTTTCCAATCTTCGGGCGGGACACCACAAGCAACAAATGTAAAAAGAAATACAATTATTATTTTAATCATAACTTTTCGTTTTCTATTAACTTAGCTTCAAATTCTCTTAGACGCCTAAAAACACTCATTAATTCAATAATAGTAGGCCATGCTTTTAATAGATATTGCATCGATCCTTCTACTCTACCAAAGGCTCTTATTATTTGTTGCATTACACCTAGAGTCATCACTCCTGCAACTATTGCTGGTGCTAGAAATACATAAGCTGATAATACATTTGCCTGTAAGTACGCCATTCGACCAATATTAAAATACAGATAACGTAAATAACTTAAAAAGTGAATCTTACGTACATCATCAAAAAAGTCTTCGATTTTCTTTGGTCTAACAGTTCCATCATCTTCTGCAATAACAAGTATTTTTCTATATGCCGCTTCTTTTGCTTGTATATCATATTCTATACCAACTAAACGCAATATCCATCCTAATCCAATTAAAAATGCAGTACCACCTAATGTCCAAAGTAACGCACCTGTAATCAATCCATATTCCCAATCACCAAAAAAGAATATTGGAATGCCCATTGACAATCCAAATAATATAGGAACAAACTGAACTAAAACCATAACGGATTCAATTAAAGATGTTCCTAAACTTTCCATTATTCGGGTAAATTTAATTGTATCT
>PAAV01000010.1 GCA_002699485.1 Chloroflexota bacterium
AGAAATCTCTAGACCTTCAAGAAAAAACTCTTCACGATATGAATGTTCTTGATTAATAACTTGTCTCTGTGAAAGTTCTCCTATCGAATCATAATAATAACATGGTTTGCATTCATCAATATATTCATTATTCAACATACGATCACGTAGAAGATTCATTTCTTTTCCCATGAAAGCATCTATCACATTTGTATATCTTTTATTAATAGGAGGATGATAGCAACATGTTCGATAAGTCCCCTCAGGACCGCCAGTCATTCTACTAAATGGTGCCATGCAAAATGTGTTCATAAGAATCTACGTTAAGTGCTATAAAAAATTGATATACATCATCTTTAAATGCAAAAGCATCATGCCATTTCAAAGTATTAATTAAATATAATCTTCCAGGTTCAATGTCTTCTTCTGCTTTGTATATCTCATGTTCTTTTTTAGTTTCATTCCACATACAAAAACCTTCAGTAGTGTCTTCTGATTTAAACCTTAAATACATTCCTTCTGGATTTGTTGTTCCCCATAATCTAAGCCAACGAACAGGATGCCAAGTATCATAATGAGGTTTAAAATGTGCTTTTGTATTCCACTTCAGAATACAACTTCGAACCATATATTTTTTAATATCGTTCAATGGCTCAAGAGATTTCATATTAAGAGCAGAAGTGGGTTCAGTAAAGTCTATTTCTAATTCTAAATCATCAGTATTAATATTATTTTGTATGTCTTTATAAAATTTAGTAAAATCTTCTGGTGTATCTTCATAACCCAAATTAACAAAATTCCATCTATCTAATGGCCAACATACGGGTTCGGGATTATTGTCTAATCTACCATTTTTATTAACCAAGGGCAATGCATATCTCGGTAAATCTGTAAATTTATCTCCCCATTGTCTAAAAAAAGAATTATAATGAAGCATATCAATCAAAAAATCGTCAATATTTATGCTTATATCTAAAGGAACTAAATTTTGACTATGAAGTTTGTTATATTCTTTCTCAGGAATAAAGGTCATGATACGCCTTTCTAGTAGACACACTAAATGCATCTAAATTTAATTTGCATTCATAATCGGCCAATTTAATTCCTTTATGTACAAAATACCAAAAAATATCGTAGGGAATTAGTGGAGTAAAATTACTTAATTTCCAACAATGTTTTTGAAATGAATTGGGGAAACAAGGTATTTCATCAGAATCTTCAATTAATTCTGAATTTTTTACTTTATAAAAATAGTTTATTCTCTTACTCAACCATTCTGAAAATAATTGATTTGTAGGTAGAGTGGCATATAACAACATACCACGTTTGTCATTCAACATTGATATTTTTCTGTAAACACCATATTGGGATGCTATCTCTAAAATAACTTTTTGATAATTGTGAGGAATAAATTCATCATGATCTACACAAAAATCTATAGTATTATCCCAAAACTTTAGAGGATATGGTTTACTTCGTACTTCAAATTGAAACTTCATTACTCATTACCAAATTTACATTCCAATTACTAGGAAAAAGTTTATCATAAAACTCTTCGATGAAACTATTAGCCCACAACGCTAAACCAGAATTCCAGTGGTCCATCACATCAATTGAATTAACTGCCCATGTATTAAAAAAATCATGATTAATATAAGTTTCCATTGTACGACCATTCCAAAAATTATCATTAGTTATTTGAGCTTCAGTCACTACTTCAACAAACTCACCATCATCCCATATTGGATGTAAAAAAGATGAAACATCTGTACCAAATACATTATGAACATGTATATGAGGAAAATTCCACTTTCCACACATAAATTTCTTATGTTCTTCTTGTATCCATTGCAATAACCAACGATATGCTTCATCTTCTGTATTAAAACAAAGCACATGATTTACATAAATTCCATTAGACCATATTAAAAATATAGGTAGGGGCCACATACCCTCACCTTCTTTAAAATCGTTTTTCGCATTTACAATATCTCTACAACATGGATTTCGTGTGCATCCATCTCGATACTTATCAATCGTAATATGTCTTTCTGGACTATATAGCTCCTTGGAGTTAGTCCAAACATGATCTTCAACATTAAGTCTTAAATTATATCCATACATTGCTTGTAAATCCTTAACGATTCTTCTGGTATTTCATCTAATCCCATCAAATATTTTGTATATTCTATAAATTCTTCTATTCTATTTTTATCATATGTACCAGAATTGAATATTTTTTCTACAAATTCTCTATGAGTATCATTATAAAATGGCATTGTTTGTATTATATCATTTTTAATTGTATTTGGCAAATAAGCAACATTTAATTTTTCTGGCGAATAACAATTTCTTAAATCTAAAATAATATCATGTTCATCTGCCCACTTCATTGAATCATAAACATTAAAAACATTATAAGGTTGCATAACAAACATGATTCTTAAACCTGTAAGATAAGGAGGTCTTAACTTATAATTAGGATTTCCATTTCTCTCAAACTTACTTTGATCAAACCATGTCTGCCATTTTTTCATATTTCTTTCAAATCTACCCATTTTTAAACCTTTTCTGCAAAATTCGCCAACTTCTCCCACTCCATCAAGGCTTAAATATATTAAAACATCTTCACTTCTCTCTATAAAATCAAAAAATTCCGATTTTGGAAATACTGAATTATTAGTAGCCATAGTAAACATCTTTGCTGATCTACCTTTGAAAAAATCACCATCATATTCTGGCATTATAAATGGTTCACCACCAGAAATAGTCATCAAATCTAAATCAGTCAAATCATCAAGCATGTAAGTGTTAGTAGGTTTATTATCTTTTATCTGTAATGGCTCATTTTCCCACATACTACTTGCACTTGAATTACAAATTGTACATCTAAAATTACATTTATTAGAGGGATATATCTCTATTTCTTTCAATTTTGCTTCGTGTGTCTCATTATGACAAGAATTTATACTTTCTCTCAAACTCATCAAACCAATAGACTCTAAATGATAACAATATCGACAACCATCTAAATATTCTCCATCAATCATTTTTTGTCTAAGATCCTGCATCTCTTCACCTTCAAATGCTTCGGCTAACGTTTTATATTTTCCGTCTGGAATAAAAACCTGTTTTTCAATATCAGTTCCATCACCACTTATTTCACCATAATGTGTGCAAGTGTTCAGATTTCCATTCCACCATTGAGTCATTCTTACAAATGGACTCATACAAAATGTAGACATTCTTTAGGTACCTTTACAAATGTGTTTAAATATTTTGTATATTGTTGAAATTTTTCATAAGTTGTCTCTGAATATTCTCCTTTATTTAAAACATCTAATACAAATTCTTTATGATTATTATCATAAAACTTAGATTTCCTTATATTCTCTTTAAATTTATTAGGCAAATATGCAGGACACAAATAATTAGGTTCAAATGCAGTTGTTAACATAACACGATTTCTCATGTTAAATTTTTCAATATATTCTAAAGTTTTTGTCACATTTAAAATATTATAATTACTCAAAACAAAATTTATCCAAGGACCTTCGTGTCTAGAAGTCACATCATAAGTTCTGTCAGAGAAAAATTCTAACCACTGTATAAAAATTTTACGCCAAACTCTTTCTTTCCATCCTAAACGACAAAATTCACCCACTTCTCCTATACCATCTAATGAAATTCCTATACAAACATTTTTTAATTTAGATAAAAATTTCATCCATCTGTCACTAGGAAATGCTGAACAGTTAGTAACCATTTGAAACCAAACATTTTCATCTGTCTTGCTCTCTATTAAATCCCAAAAATCATCAGTATAATAAGGATCAATAGTTGGTTCGCCTCCCATTATGGTTATTTGTTTTAAATTATTAATATCAGATAATTCAATAGGTAATTTATGTAAAATATCACTATCTACAAATCTAAATTCTTTATTTCGTTTTTCCCATCCAGAAGAAGCAGATTCATCACAAGTAACACAAATAAAATTACATTTATTTGATGCCGCAAAATCTAATTCACGTAATTTAGTAGATGGGGGCTCTTCATATCTTTCATTTATATCCTGTCGGCAAGAATATTGATTAGAATCATCATAAAAATAACACCATTCACATTCAGGTCTTCGTTTACCATCTCTCATTTCTTGGCGAATAACTTCCATTTCGTCACTCAAGAATGCATCTTGTATGGTTTTATAATTATTTTTTAAAGGGGGGTGATATACGCAGGTTCTTAGTTCACCATTTGGTGATCTAGTCATTCGTGTGAATGGAGAGGCACAAAAATACTTACTATCGGAAATACGTTTTATCAAGTTTTAAGTTTTCAAAATTAGAATTTTTAGCATTAAGTAAACTATTTTTTAATTCTTCTTCAACAATATAAAAATAATTCCATTCACTTTGTTTACCAAGATCAGATAAGTTTCGATCTCCCTTATTCAATCCTTGACCATATTTTTCAGAGATATAAAATATAAAATCTTTTTCATTTTCTATTTTGATTTGTTCATCTCTATCTAAATCAGGAGGAGTTTTAGTGAAAATCCAATTATCTTCAATCTTATCTTTTTTAGCAAATTCAATTAAATCATTTTTAGTAGAAATATTAATAGTATCAAATTTTTCTCTATTCATATATTTCATATAGCCCAAATATTGACACGTCCTTAAACAAGTCAACAGGTCTGTATTAATATCTATGGGTTTAAATTTTACATCATATTCTGTCACAGGACCATATTTACTTGTAATCAAATCTGAAGGAAAATCATCATCATCAAAATAATTTAAATAATCTGCAAATTGATCAATTACACCGTCTTCACCATTAGGATATAAAAAAATAACATTATATTCACATAAAGATGTATCAAAATATACAAATTTATTTAAAGGTTCTCCTAAATTATTAAAATGATCATTGTGGATGGAAGTTTCTCTGATTTTCTTTTCCATAGTACGACATGTTTCTTTCTGAGATATAGCAGAAAGCCATCTAACTATGGTAACAAATCCGTTCATAATTTAAAACTGAGTATTATCTACAGTTACACCTAAATCTGTTATTGCTGTCCAAAAGGCACTAGAAAAATCAGCGGTTTTTGCAGTACTAATTGATGATTTTAAATCAGATTCATAATACTCCACACCATAAGGTTGAATTGCAGATATTTTATTAGAATCAATGTTTAATGCCATGCCTCTAGTTTCATACATAAAATATTCAAAATCACTATCATTTGTTATATTATCATTAGGATAAGTTGACCAAATACTATCAACATCATTATCAATAGCCCAAGTTTCAAAGTTAGTAGCATTACCTAAAACTAATGCATTAAAAGCATCCTCATCCATAAATCTCTTATATCCCAATTCTAAACTTGCTCTCATTTTTCGAACCAAATCATCTGCAATTGTTATGGGTCTAATTGTTACATCAAAATCCGCCAATGGACCAAATCTAGAAATTTTATATGGATCTGGAAACTCAGTATGTCCTGATTGTGTTAAATAATCTGTATGCTGAGAAATCATATCACTTTCATTATTATACAAATATATCATATTATATTCTTTTAAAGATGTATCAAAATATACAAATTTAGTGACTGGATCGCCCTTATTTTCAAACTGTAAATTATTCTCTCTTTTTAAAAGAATTAATTGTTCTAAATCAAATCCCTCATTTATATCAAATTCAGATTGTTTGTATTTTACTATGTTAATAAAACCGTCCATATATTCCTTATTATTTTACATTTAATATATCAATCCATTTTGTTGTCATTTTTAAACATTCATCAATATCTATATCCCAAACAGATTGATCTACTTCATAAATTTGCACAATATTTCTATTAATTAACCATTTAGTTTTTGATTTCTTAACTAATTGATCAATTCTAGATCCCGAATTAGTTGTTATAACTATATTCTTATGACTATCTATTGCCTTACAGGACTTAATTGATATTCCAGCCATCACATTTGAAAAAAACTTTTCTTCTAAAAATTCTCCCCAACATCTAGGCCTATATTTTGTTGTCGTTGCTCTGGTTAATATTCTAAATGTATTTGGAATAAATTCACTTACATCATCAATTCCAGATATCATTGCTAATTTATCATTATTAAAAAACACTAAACATTTCAACATTCTTTCTATATTTAAATGTTGAATATCATAATTAAGTTTCTTCTGTTTCCAATAAGGAATAAATTTTTCTATTTCTTTATAATCACTATAACGAAAATCTCTAACTAAAATGCTCATGCATGATATGTAACTTCAATATTTTTATTCTTTTTTAAAGTTGGAAAAACAAAATTTTCAATATGATGTTCTCGCCTGTCTCTTGTTTTATCTGCACAACCAACACCCATAAGTAAAATAGGCGTTTCTCCTAAAACATCTTTAACTGCTTTTGAATCCATACATTTACAACATCCTGTAGCATAACCAAGTTGTGTAGCAACAACATTTACATATCCTGCCGCTATACCAATTGCCATTGACCTATCTTCTGACCAGTCATCCTTCTTTTGTCTTTGAAGTAATGCATCTTCATTTTTAGTAAATGCTAATAACATTTGTCCCAAAACTTGAGAATTTGTATACATTTCACCTTCTTCTTGTCTTTTTTCATCATATGCATTTTCTTCTCTCTTCTCCGAATCATAATCTGAATAAATCGGACCAAATCCTTTAGTATTTTTATGTATTTCTTCAATCTTCTCCCTGTCTTCAATAACATGTAAATTATAATAATTTAAATTTTGTTTTGAAGGACAATTTGTAGCAGATTCTACAATCAACTTTTTATCTTCTTCTGAAATTTGAGCATTTAGATCCCAGTTTCTCTGACATTTTTGAGATTCGTGTATAGTCTCTTTTAACATTTTACGAAATGAACCGTGATACATAGTCTTTTCCTTTCTTATTTATATTTAGTCAAGTTAATAAGTTGCTGTTCGTATAATTTTATTCATTTTATTAACTTTAATTTTTTCAACTTGTTTTATATAAACAGGAGAGTCTTTATACCATTCATTAACAAGAGGATGTACTATTTCTTGATCTTCATCTCCTTCATAATATAACCAAATCTTATCTTTTTTAACTGTTAACATACAACGATTAACATTTGTATTGTCTAAAATATATCTTTCAATTGTTTCGGGTTGAATACGGGAGCAATTTAATGCTAAAATATTTTTCTTTCTACCAACAACTCTTAATTCATCATCAACAATATCACCTGATTGCCAATATGTATCTTGTGTTTTCCATTTTATGAACAATTCGTTTTCTTTTACATAATGATCTATTAAAGGCGAAAGATTTTGTCCAATTTGTCGTTCATCTTCTGAATCAGAAATAGCAGGAGGCACTTCTGTTGAACCATACAAATGATGAAATTTTTTAGCCCCCTTTGAAAGAACATCTTCTTTAATACCCTCAGGTACAATATCTGCACCACACGAAATTGTCATATTCGTAAAATCAAAATTTTTCCATTTATCTGTTTTTTTCAAAACTCTATAAACGGCGGGTAAAATAAAAGCATGAGTTGCATTTTGAATTTCATCCAAATATTCATACGGATTAAATGCTATCACCTTTAACTTACAATTTGTCATTAAAGCAGGTAAAACTGAAAGAACTGGATAACCTATTGATGCGGCTGGTAATGACATGTTAACAATATAATCATTATTTGTATAATTATTATATCCACAATTCTCTTCAGCAACCAATCTCATAAGTTCATACGAATGAACTATTTTTTTTGGTTTACCTGTTGATCCAGAAGTATAATATACAAAATCTTTTTTTTGTTCAAACTTTCGTATTATATCTTTCGTTTCTTCTTTATAATCTATTGCTTCAATATTTTGGTGCATAATATTCCATTTTATTTAAATATATTCCCATTTGACACCAAATACCATCAGGAAATATCCATTGATAAGAACCACTATATTTTTGATAATTGTCCCAGATAAATTTATCATCTGCACCTTTTTGCGAATCAATCCAAAATTGAGTATCTTTTCTACTACTCAATGTATAATGAGCCAATTGAAATCTAAGACCATCATTCCATATTCTTCTCATTATACGATTATATGATTTTTTACTATATCCTCGTTTTATTGTATTTGCTAATTGAGTAATACCACTTTGAGTCATAAACAATGCAGTTGCTTCAAGAGGATCTACAAAACCAGCAGATGTTCCTATAGCAACTACATTATCAGACCAAGGATTTTGTAAAATCATTGGATCCCATCTAATGAATCTTTCTTGTGAGAACAGCGGTTTTCTATCAAGACTTTCATATATTTCCTGAAACTCTTTGAGTGCTTCATCTTTATTAATATAACGAGATGCAAATATATAACCCATGCCCACACGATTCTGTAAATTAACTTCAAACGTCCAACCATATTTTCTCGCAATTGATTTTGTTACATCAGCATCATTAGAAGATTTCTCCATAGGACATACCCATGCAGAATCAACAAAATGAAATTCTGATATTTTCATTTTTGTAAAATCTTGTATAAATTTTCTTCTAAATCCCGTTGCATCAATGTATAGATCAAATCCTTTAGGTAACTCAGAAAGTTCTTCTTCAATTAAAACAGTTTTTTTACAATGTTTTTTTACTATATCTGCAGAAGCCTCTGCACATACATGATATGCATAATCGGCTCTTGAATCTGGACTATCAAATTCTTTATAAAAATTTTCTTCAATTATTTTTCCATCATTATTAAAGTTTGAAGGATCTGCCATCATTTGATCAAATTTATTATTATCATTAAACCAAAATCTTGTAACAAATGGTTTATCAAATTCTGGTGCATTCCATCCCTCTTTATAATTTCCATATTTTAAAACTGCATTACACTCTGATACCCAATCTTTTTCATCAATTCCCAATTCTTCCCACCACCATTTTAATTGAGGCAATGTTGATTCTCCAACTCCCATTGATGGGATATTAGGAGCATCATAAATCGTAATATTCCAATCGGGCAGATGCTTTTCAAAATATCCAGCAGTCCACCATCCTGCAGTACTACCTCCAACTATGCACAATTTAGGCATTAGGTTCCTCTACTATTATAGGTTCACTTACTTGATAATCATGTATTAAATTTTCTCTAAACATTTTTTTAATCAAATCATCTCTTAAAGAAATAGAATCAATATACAGTTGCAAATGAGGATATCTTTGTGTCAAAACCACAGTACGAGGTCGTATAAAAGTCATTGAAAATAAATGTTCTCCATACTCATTTGCTATTCTCTCATTATATATTCTAAAGGGCTCAATTTCTATAAAAGAATACAAATGATTTTTAATTTCATGTTTATCTTCAAACTTACCAATAACCTCTATAACAGAATTTACTAAAATCATAATACCTTTACCTTTGTTTTCAATTCAAAATTTTTAGCATCTTTTTCTGTATTTACAATAGGTTCTCCTTTAATATTCAATGATGTATTTAATAACATAGGACATCCTGTTTCTTTTTTCCATTCTTCAAGTAAAGTTCTATGGGGTTCTTCTGTTACTTCTTGCACTCTTGATGTGCCATCAAGATGTATTATACTTGGATATTTTTCTTTTGTTTCATTTTTTGCTTTACGAATTGTATTCATAAACGGTGATGGAATACCCTTTTCAAAATATTTGTCTACATCTTCTCTTAATATCATCGGTGCAAATGGTCTAAATTCTTCTCGTCCTTTAACTTTGTTCACTCTATCTTTCATATCAGGAAGAGATGGATCAGCAAGAAATGATCTATTACCCAATGCTCTTGGTCCAAATTCTGCTCGACCCTTCGCCACACCTACCATATGATTTACTTTAAGTTCTTTAATAATTTCTGTAACAGGATATTCTCCAAATATATCATATCCAAGATATGGATTTGGTTCTATTTTATGATCTAAAGCACATCCAATAGCAGAACCACCATCACCTGGATTACAAGGAATAAATGTATTAAATTTTGTAAGAAAACGATTTGCTGACACATTCAATGCACATCCTCCAACAAAAACAAGATTTTCATCATCAATTTCATTTATAATTTTTTGAAATTCTTCTTCATATATGTCTTGTGCTATAGCGGCTATCTCAAATTCATCAGTCAATCCTTCTAAATCTATTCCTTGATGAAAACTTTTATTATTGTTCCATAATGATTTAGTATATTGATAATCATATATATTGTAATTTCGTGAAACTGCTGATGCTCCCATTAAAATATATTCTTCTTCGTTTGGTTTCCAACCTGCCGCCTGAGTCATCGCAGAATAAAACAAACCAAGTGATTTAGGATAATTCCATTCTTTAATTAATGAGAAATTACCATCTTTCACTTTCCATTGAGTCATTGTATTCCATTCACCAATGGCGTCTATTACTAGAACAGTACAATCTACAAAAGGAGAAGTCCAATAACCATAACGAGCATGAGACAAATGATGATTACAATATATAACTGGATATTTAAAATGGATTTTTTCAAGAGATGTTTGTCCTGCAAATTTTCTTCGTTCATTTTTAAGATTCCAATCTTCATAAAAATATACTGTTTCAGGAACCCCCCATTTATTCTCTGCAAATTCTATCAATCTACCTGGAATGATAGAATCATTCTTTTTTCTTGACCATCGTTCTGCATCAGAAGCAAATACAAGTTCATTATCTTGAAAAACTGCCAAGGCACCATCATGAGAACCAAATGTTGTTCCCCATTTTATCATATGTGACTCACATCATCATAATTTTTATTAGTTGCAATTGGTTCATGTTTAGTTCCTTCTAAATACGCTAAATTTTCTAAACCCATAATTGCTGTTTCTGGCGGCATATAATAATGATATCCACATAAAGTTGGTTTATCATCTTTCATCATTTTATTTTTATCACGACCATCATATATCATTAATCTTGCCCACTCTTCAAACTCTTTATCATCTGTTAAAATCATACCCCCTCGTACTGTAGATAAAGTTTTGCGATGATGAAAACTCAAACAATGATGATATCCTTCAGTATATGTTTTTTCTGAAAAATGGCAAGCAGAATCAATTGTATTAGATCCAAATATATGATAAAATCCTTCCCAAGATTCATCATAATAATAAATTTTTAATCCTAAATGTCTGCATGTCTGTGGTACACTAATATAAGTTTGACTAGGAAGCCCAACTTTTTTCAAACCATGCTGTTCTTTTTGCCATAAAAGAGAAATAAAAATTGCATGAGTACAACAGTCTGTAGCAATACCATAGGGGGCACCAACAATTTCCTTAATTGCATTTTCAAATGTTGTTACGTAATTCCACATAATATACATCTTTTGTAAAATATTCTTTTTGGGGCCACCATTTACCTCTACTTTTTATTTTCACATCTGTTAATTTGTTTGTATCATATTGACTTGCATATAAACATCTAAAATCAATTGTAAATCTTGTTATGTCTAAATTATTCTTTACAGGGGGTCCATGTAATTTGTTATTTCCAAAAAAAACTTGTACCTCACCATGATTTATTACTTTCGGATAAAACATTCCATCATCTCCTTCAACAATCATGGCATTACTTTTTTCTATTTTAGTTAAAGGCATCCAAAAATTAACCTCCCAACTAGGATGATGATATGGATGATCACCATCTCTATGTGCAGAATATTCAATACCATTTTGAATACAAATATCACTATACTTACATGATGCTCCAGCAGGTATAATTTTAAAGGAAGGAAGTCTTTGATGTAACATTGGTTCTTTAAAATATTGATCTTGAACAATGTCTTTAATAAAAGATTTCCACATAGATTGAAACTCTATATTATTACGCATATCTTCAAAAATCAATTCAACAACATTTCCAATGTCTTTATCTTGAGGTACTTCATGACCATCCCACTCAAAATCCTTTGATCCATACATTTCATGAATATATTCTAAATCACATTCAAAAAAATTTTCGAAATATTTTTTAAAGTTATATTTTTCTGTATTATAGGATAAAACTTTTTCCATTATGATATTCGCTCCTTTAAAATCACAACTCTTTCTCTCGGACCCGAAAACTTTGGTTTTTGTTTTTTAATATGATCATAATTATGATCAATTTTTGATTTTACTTTCTCACATAATGATTTTATTTCACGTAAAGACAAAGAATTCAATTCTTTAATCTGCATTAATATATTATCAATACGTTTTTCATAATTTTCTTCAGAATCAAAGCCATAATCAAAAATTTCATCATATAATTCAAAACCATAATCACTCAAAGTCTCATAATAATATGGTCCTGCAATTGTAATGAAAGGTTTTTTGTAAAATATTGGTTTATATGTTTTTTCAGAAAAATGTGTTGAAAATTCCACCAAAGATTCTGTTACAATATCTATACAACTTTCGAAATATTCTCGTGGTATGCCATAATCAAAATTATCTTTATAATATCCATTTGGATAATATTCTGATAATTCTGTTAATGTTTTTTTGTTTTCTAAATTACTATAACAACAATCAATAGAATTTTGTTCAATAAATTCTATTAATTTTTTTCTATGTTTTTTACGATCATCGCTTGACCAACTTATTAAACTTATAAATTTATTTTTTATTACATCAGTTGTATAAGTACAATCAAATTTTTCAGAAGTAACAAAATTATAAATTAAAAACCACGGTTCTGATATAACATTTGGATTCTTTGATAAACGATTTGCATTGATATCAATAGTATAAAAATTAAATTTTAATTTATCATAAAGATTTCCAGAAATCAAACCATTTACACATTCTTTATCATCTAAAATATTTACAACACCATCAAAATTATCTAAAACATGACCCGTCAACTTTAAATTAATCAAAATAATTCTCCAAGTCTCCTTCTCTTTTCAAATCCAAAGTAACACAATGAAATCCTCCACCCAAGGTTCTAGTAGGTCTTAGTTTTAATCCTATACATTCTATTCCATGACTTTCTAATATTTTTATAAGAGGTAATTGATCTTCATCAACTATCACTAAGTCTTCTCTAATGCTCAATAAATTTAATGCTATTGCATTTTCACAAACTGCTAAACCATCATAATCAATACTCACCCAATCATTAAAAAATATTTTGTCCCACGATTTAAATATTTCAGGATATGAATCCTTGCTAGTTCTATCTGCATTCAATAAAACCAATCCTGGCCTTAAAGGAACAATTGTACTATCAATATGGGCACCAGAATATGACTTTTCGGTTGTATGCACTCTATATTCTGGAAAAGTTCTCTGTAACCAGTCTGCGCCTAATTTATTTCCGCTATTGCTTATTTGAAAAAGAATATCTTTACCCATTCTCACAATATTAGCGGCATCAAACAATATTTCTTTATTCATCAAAGTTGGAACTGATAAATCTGAAAAATCAAAATCATCATCTAACAACATTGGTTTTGGTGCTGATATAATATTTGCTCCATCATGAAATGCTTCATACATTATGTCTCTATACGAATATGTTTCAAACATTCTACTTCGCATAGAACTTGGGGTTTCAATAAATGTATTATTTAAAATAAGTATAAGGTCTCTTGGACAATAATTATACCAACCAGTGGTTTCCCAATAGGGAGTTTTGATTGTTTTCCAATGTGAATGTATTTTTGGTCTATGTACATTTACTCCACAATCTGTAAGTACATCAGATAAAACATCTAAATCTTCGATTGCTTGATCTATTGTTTCTTTTTTATGTTGCTTAGGTAATTCATAAAGTTCTTCATAATCTTTATTAGCATACATAAAATTTCTCATAGAGGAATCAACATTTGGAGTTCTAGCATGTTCTGCTCTACCCACGATCACTTCTTCAAGTTGATCCCAACCATTATTACTATTAATAATCATATGTTATGTATTTGTAGGCATTTGTTTTTGGGGGTTATACCAATATAACGATTGATGAGCATTCTCACAAACCGCTTCACTTTTATAATAAAATTGTCTAACTGCATATCGTTCACCTTCTGTTATAGGCTTAACACCATGTGCATTTGATTCACTATGTTGAAATAAAATTGCAGAATTGTGTTTAGGTGATTGAGAAAAAGTTATTATTTTCATATCTTCATCCCATACTGTAAATTCACCACCTACAACATCTCCTATATAAATTGTTAAATTAACGGCACGATATAATTTAATTCTTTCATTCCAATTAAAATCTATATGTGGATCTAAATGATCTTCAGATTCCATTAATGATACACCTTCACCTGTACCATAAACATCTACTACTAAACCTTCTATATCAAATTCTTTTTCAATCCATTCAATACAGGCTTTAGAATGTAAATATTGTCGCAATCTATTAATGAATTTTCCGTCACCATAATATTCTTTCATATGACTATCATTACGATCAAAACTTTTCCAATCCTTAACGGATCTCAATTCGCTTTGCAACAAAATATCTAGATTTTCTTTTAAAAAATTCTCGTAGTATTTTATCATATTATTATTTATTAATTATACAAAAAACCTATCTGCTCTTCTTCCCCACCACATACATTCTCTAGCCCATTTTTCTAAATCTCCATTGTAAATTTTATATGGATCTTTCATCTTATTAAACTGATTATCAATTACATTCGCATTTATATCAAACTTAACATCTAAAAATTCTACAATTTCATCATAAAATCTATTTTTTTCTTTTGCTATATGAATAGAAGTGGCCTCTTCATACTCCCAATAAATTGTAGATACATCTGATACTTTTCTTCCCCAAGGTATTTTTCTATCAAAAACTTTTTTTAACATTTTTATTGTAATGTTATATTCTTTAAAAAGCAAGGTTTCTTTATTTGACATAAACCATAAAAACAATTTATCATAAAATTCTCTATGGGTAATTCCATATTGTTTTTTTAAATCCATTGCTAAAATTCTCAACCAACCAAGAAAATGCATTGAAATCATGTACCACTTCCAGCCAGATGCTTCAATATAATCATCAAATGACATTGTATTTGATCCTACAACAACATTATTAACATCATTTAATAACTTTTCTGGTGGATGATCATGATGAAAAAAAGCAGGTGAAGTTTGTTTAATTTCTATACCATATTTTTTAATATATTCAGGATCTCCGAATGGTGTGTTCGGTAATGCTACCATTACGTAAATACCAATATAATTATGATAATCTATTTCATCTATTAAACGATATAATCCTTCTTTAAAACTAATCAAAGTCTCTTCAGGTAATCCTAATATAGTTTCAATATATGCAGGCATTCCTCTTTGCTTTAAATGTGCTACAACCTCTTTTAAATTTGTATTTTCATTTGCACGTTCAACTGCTTTAAGAGTTTTATAATTATTTGATTGTAAGGCAAGTGTTACACTTTTATTTAATCCAACTTTCCAAAGATCCTCTGCAATATCGAAAAGATAGGGTTTCTTATGTTTTGCCCAAGTTATATTTAATGTATTAGGATATCCTGTAGTTTCTAATTTATCAATAAGTAAATCAGAAATAATTCTATGATTTTTATACATGCCAAAATTATTATCAATCAAGTGTAAATAATCAATTTTTTGTTCAGATACCCAATCAATCTCCCTAATCATTTTATCAAAATCTTGTTTAATAATTTTTGTCCAATGTCTATCCCCCACTTCACAAAATGTACATGTATAAGGACAACCTCGTTCAAGTTCTATTAAACTTTCCCATTCATAATCATGATTTTTAATTGCGATTAAATCATCAAAAAGACCATCAAGATATGGACTTGGCATTTCAGAAATATTTTTAATTCTTTCTTCTAACGGTGTTTGAAATTTATGCGTAGTAATTCCTTTTACATTAGAGAAATCATTATTATGTATTATAGCTTTTAATAAATTTTCAAAAACTATTTCACCTTCATTATGAACAATTACATCAATAAATGATCTTTCTAAAAGAAAATCTTCACATCTTCCATATTTGGGCGTACCCAATCCACCATACACTATTAAACAATTTGAATTTATTTTTTTAATTTCAGCACAAATTCTATCGCTTATATGTGTATTCCAAACAAAATATGATACGCCTATAACATCACATTGAGATAATTTTTGAGCGGTATCTGTTACATCTAAAGAACCATCAAGCGCATAAAACCAATCACTAACATCAAAAGAAAAATGATTTGATATTTCATCAACTGTTTTACAATGACTCCATACACATCCTGTAGAATAAGGTAACTTTACCTGATTTGCAAAAACATGAGATAATTCTAAAAAACCTATTTTCATATTTCCATATAGTAGTGTTTTGTACTATACCAATCTTTTTGTTTAAATGGTGAGCCTCTTTTTAAGATGGATCGATCACTCAACATAGTTGTATCATAATCATCTACTGCTAAACCTTTAAAATCTAAAGAACATCTAGTTTGGGAAGATTTATTATGCACACTATTTCCATGTATTACATCACTACTAAAAATTAACAATTCATTTATACGTATATCTGCTCTTCGATATGATTCATGTTCATCTTGATAATAAAAATCATTTAAATAATTACATTCTACCAAGGGTATCCAAAAACTGCTTTCAAATTTAGGATGATAATAAGGAGGTTGTTCATCTAAATGCTTATTATATCCATCAATAGTCTCTTCAACATACTTTACAGAATGACCTGCAGGAAATATTCTAAAAGAAGGAAGTTTTTGAATGTAAATAGATTTATTATCAAAATATGGTTTAATAACTTCTTTAATAAATTCAATCCACAGTTTATTAAAATCAGAAGTCTTAATAACATTTGTATAGGTTTGTGATACTATTTCAAACTCTTCTGTTCCTCCTGCCATTTCTGAAAATTCACGTTCAAATTGAAACTTTTTATGTAATTTAGTTAAATCTTCTTCAAAATATTCTTGAAAAACTTTAGCAAAATTATATTTTTTATTATCGTATTGTATTTTTTCAATCATTCGTAAATAAACCTACTAAAATCTTCAGATCCTTCGTATAAATTTTGATTAAATGTTTCTGATAAATGCGTATTCATAAAAAAATTAGAAATAATATTAAACATTATTTTATGATTACATTCACTAAGATGATTTGGTCTATTGTGTTTATCTATTTCACTATCAATAACTCTTGTCTTAAATTCTTCTTCACATGCTTCCCAAATATTTTTTGAATGTACTTTAAATTTTTCACTATTAAAGAAAAAATAATTTTCATTATATTCATCATATGGATCACATAACAATACTAATGTTTTACAATTATATTTAAGAGTATAAAAATGCAAATACAAAATACATAAAAAAGGAGACATTTCTATTTCTTGATTAAATATATTATAAATCAAATCTATCTCATGTTGCCAATTTAAAGCATAATCAACCTCTGGTTTCGGAGATTTTTTTGTATCATAAATTTCTTTAAAAATTTCATTATGATCTTTAATTTTAGAAAAAGGAAATTCAATTCTGTATTTAATAGGTAATAAAAATATTATATTTTTTGGGATTTTTTCGCTTGAACTTATTAAATGCTTTATATTTCTTATCGGTCCTGTACATCCCGAACAATAATTATTTATTTTTATTCGTGGATCAGATGATTTTAATATATTATACCATCTTTTTGGTGAATTACTTTCATCATCTTCTCCAAAACTATCACCAAAAATATAAAAATTATTCATAAATAAATTCTTTTCTTATTTTTACATAAGGATCATCGGCTTCTAAAAAACCTTTTTCAAACATATTATCAGTATTTACTGGTTTTTTATTATGAAGAAAAAAATCGATTATTAATTTTGCAAATGTATCATGAGTTCTTTGACTCATATGATTTATTCTATCATCATTTATTGTATCAACTTGAAATTTTTTATTTGTATTATTTGTTAAATGTAATACTTCTTCGGTTTCATTAGTATGAATATCATAAATTTCTTTAAATTCTTGCATATGAATAATGCCTAATTCACAATCACAATAATAAAAATTCTCAACATTGTTTAAATTTAAAAATTTTTTACTTTTAAATTTTGTATTAGGAAATTTTTCATTATTTTCAATAAATCTTCTAGAATCTCCATTTGCAAATACTCTTCCATCACAAAATGCCGTATCATTCCATATTATATTACAAAATAATTTTACATCTTGATAAAAATGTTTTGAAATATAATTTAAATATGTTAAGTTTCTAATATTTTCAAAACTATGATTTCCATCATGATCTCTACTAGGATCTGAAAGAAGCATTATTATATAATCATTATCCCGAAAACTATATTCAAACATTGCTTTATTAAATTCAATCATTGAATATTCAGGTCCTGTTCCATTTTTAGAGAAATTATAACATTTAGCATCTAATTTTTTTGCAACTGAATGATAATAAGTTGCAAAATCTTTCTCATCTGAAGGATGAGAAAAACTATCTCCAAATACAAACAATCTACTCATTCGTAAATAAAATCTCCCGTTTTTTCTGTATGTTTTCTTATTCCTAAATTCTTTGATTCATCAATATCTTTAACAAAAGGAATAAGATTCTTATAATCATTTACAATAATTTTTTTTATATTTTCATATAAAACTTTATGATTTTGTTGGGAAAGATGATTTCTTCTATGATCCATAAAATCATAATTATCTTCATTACGATCTTTAAATTCTTCACTAGAAATATATCCCATCTCAATAGGATGTATATAAAAATTTGAATTATTAAGTTTTGTCATATCCATATCGACTTCACCATTGCTCAATATTTTATTACCAAAAGTACAAAACACTATCGTTTTCATATTTAATATCAAAGAATTCATATGAAGAAAACCTACATTTTTAAAATTAGACCACTTCAATTCTTCATGCATTGTCAAAAAGAAAAAATCTATTTCAGATTTGAATGTATTATAATATGATTGCTCTTCAACAAAATCAGGATGTTCACAAAACCAACTTTCTTTTTTATAAAAATCCCAATTAATATGAGAAATTTTTTCTGGATTTGTTTTAGGAAAATGTATTCTATCTTCACCGCTCAAGAAAAAAATAACAATATAATCTTCATATTCATAGTTTTTTAATTTAAGAATAAAATTATAATATTCTTTAAAAGAATAATGAGGACCAGTTCCAGATAATGCATTATTTGTTATTTTATAATCTGAACCCAAAAGTTCATACCATGGTGTATCTTGTTGGTATATTCCTATAGCTTTTAAATTTGGATCAGCATAACTATCTCCAAAAATTAATATTTTTTTCATTAAAAGATCCCACAATATTGCTTAATATCAAAAAATGTTTGATCTTCTATTTCGAAATAATATTTTACATTATCCATTCTACCTCCTGCAAATAAAATATTACGAACTTCATTAGACAGGTTAAGAGTACTTTCATACCATTCCGAATATGTTTTTCTATTGTGTTCTAATTTTTCATCCAACACTTTTAATTTATCACTAAATATTTTAGGATCTAAATCTATATATTTATCTATTTGTTCCCAGAACATTTTTAATCTTTTTAAATCATCTGGTTCATTATCAAACGAATAATCAAAAATTTCATCATATAATTCAAAACCCAACTTTTTCAAAGTTTGATTTATTTCAGGTACACCCAATAAAAGAAACGGTCTTTTATAAACAATTGGTTTCCACGTTTTTTCAGTAAAAAATGTTGGACCCGGAGTAGCAAAATATGATTCTAATATGATATCACAACAAACAGGAAACGCCTGAACAGGATAAAAATGATTAAATACTTTTTTATTATATGCTCTGCCTTCATACTCCATAAATTCTGGTGTACCAATCTTAACTGCTTTAAGTAATTTTTCATTATCTATTTCATCTAAAAAACGAAAATCCTTTTTATAATTAAAAAAGTTTTCTATTCGTCTGCCCCAATCATTTAATGTAGAAGCAATTGTGTTTCTATTTCCAAGAGGAACATATATTTCTGGATCATCATCATTCCAATGAAACCAAGGTACATATGAATATTCAAAAAATTCATGTCTCCAATATCGGTCTAATGTTAAAATTCTAAAATCTTTTGGAGAACTTGTTAATTGAATGAAATTTTTTGTTTTTTCAGTTTCATTTAAATTATTCATGTAGTTTAAAACATTTTCAGGCACAGTGGCGAGTGATGTGCAAGATACAGGAAATGGGAAATTAATTACATTAATATTTGGAGAATCAAAATCTATTTGCTTTTTCCAAGCTGATATTCTAGATTTTATATTCGGATCCGAACAAAATAAAGTAAAATTTTTATCAAGGGCAGAGCCTGCTCTCATAACTGTATAAAAAGTTTTACTTTTATCAAACACTAAATCATCTAAGGGCCATAATTTTGATCCCTCCATCATGTCTACTAATAAAAAATTATCATCTTTACCCAAAACCTCTAAAATTGTTCTATGAAAAGTATCAGGTCTATTTCTACAATAATCGAGATTTATCAAAATCATTTCTTACCTCTATAAATTTATCAATCCAATTATCTCTATGCTCAATAAAAATCTGTGGCACTTCATCTGCTACAGCAATAATTATTGCGATATAAGGTATAGATACACCAGTCATTTCTTCCCACATAACAGAATATGCTGAACCCTGCATGAAATAATTATCAATCCATTCTTCTTTTTTGGGTTTGCTTGAAGTCTTAAAATCAATTATATGTTTTTTTCCACGAAATATACCAACACAATCGACTCTTCCTCCTACTCTTAAATGATTTGAAAATAGTGTACGTTCCTGGCCATAAACCAACTCTATATCATCCAAAATAGATTGAATACTTTTGAACATAACAATATTATCAGGAGTATAATCGTCAAATGACAATTCGTTATTCAAATAGTTTTCACATAGTTTATGAACTTTTGTACCTCGGCGGGATGCTTGAGTAGAAATCTTGTTAGCTTGTTTTTCACCAACACGTTTTCTCCATTTGATTATACCTTCTTTTTTATAATCAGAAAGTACAGTAGTAACGGAAGGATATTTTTCTCCATCAGGAGTTACATAACATCTTTTTCCATTTTCATTTATGGTTTTTAGTTCTAAATCACCAAGAACATTTTCATGTATAAACATTATTCAATTATAGGTAAAGTACTATACTTATGAGCCTTCTTTATTTCTTTTAGTTTATCATTAAAAGAAGCATCTGGTTTCTTTGGGCCGATATTATCATAAGCAAATCCTGGAGCAGAAAGTAATTGTACTATCTCACCATTACACTTAAAATTCATGTGTTTTGTTTGAGGAACATCTTCTGCACAAGGAGATTCAGTTGGAATCTTTCTGTCAGCTATTTTTAATTCTTTTTCAAAGACATTTCCACATTTTGTACATTTATAATCATATGTTGGCATAATACCCTTTTACATTCTACTAATACCAGTCATGCCTTTTGAATTAGCAATTGACAAATATTCTTTTGCAGTATTAAAAAATTGAACTGAAGTATTATCTACTATTACATTAATATCATCTAATTGTTTTGGAAAAGTGTCATCAATCAAATGTCTGTCCTTCTTTTCTATTTTATCAAAAATTTCTGGACTTAAATAACATGCTCCTGATGTTGCTAAAAGTTCTTTAGTCATTTTATAATCAGGTCTAACTGAAATCTTTTCTATTTTATCAGAATCATTTTTATATTTAATGAAAGTTTTAAATTTACTATCACCCATAGTCATATGTGATAAAATAGAAATTGTTTTTCCAGTATCTTTATGTGATTTATAATGTTTATCTATATCAAAATTATATAAATTATCACCACGTAAAAATAAAAAATCATCATTTTCAAACTTATAACTTAATTGACTTAAAGATTGTGCTGATCCAACACCGCCTTTTTGTTTATGAGTACTAACTATAAAACTTCCAAATTTTTTTAATGCTAATTCAATTTGATTATGATAATAACTTGTTGTAAGAATTACTTCATCAATATTAAATTTTTGCAACCATTCAAGATTGTGAAATAGAATCGGTTTCGCCTTCACTGGCAATAAACACTTTGGCATCATATCCGTAAAGGGCCTTAACTCTGTATTCATGCCAGCACAGGTCATCAATACTTTCATTTTTTTGCTTTCTTTTTCTTAGTTTTTTTGGTGCTTGTAAAACGGCCCTGACTATCCCTAGTAGGTTCAGGTTCGGGTTGTCGAAGATACTCCGGAAAAGAGTTATAAGCCACGAGGTGAGTAATCTTATCATATTTTTCTTGAAGTTTTTTATCCTTCATATGCCAAAGATCATCAGCCTCAGAGGGGTGTAACGAGTTAACCAATTCGATCCACAGAGTTTCACGCTTTACGCTGGTTAACGTTGGGTGTCCCCCCTCGATAAATAAATATAATTTTCTTACTTCATAATTCAAGGTAGCTCCATCATCAACTCCTTCAATAAATCCTCTTCGTGGATTAAACTCATCTTCTTTTAAATCAGGTCGCCCTTCAGGAAGCAGAAATTTTATATCTTTATTAAAATTATGCCGCAGTAATTCCCTTACTGCCTTAGACGGATTTTGTCTCAAATAATTAACACGTTCTTCATCAGTTTTCATCATATTTGCAACTGATAATATATCACTTGTCATTTTAGCTGGCATAATGTCTCCTAAAATTCATTTATATGCTCCATTAAATTTTTAAGTTTATGTTTTACGAAATAATTAAAAAGTTTAGTTCTACCAACTTCAGGTTGTTTATCATATTCAACCACAATATTAGTTTGCAACCATTCAGGAATCTTTGTTAAATCAATTAACATTTCATTTCTGCGATAATTACGTAATTGTTCACCCTGACAAAATACGTCAGGCTCAAGTTCAGACCAAACTGAAACCTTTTTCTTTGATAATGGCGTTTGTCTTTTATCAGTAACAAATGTATCATCACTAGATAAAAAATTAGGAACACCATCACTTACATCACCCCTAAGAATATGTTCTCTTAAAAAATTTTCTGGATTATCAGTATCAAGAAAGTTTTTCTTTAGAGGAGAATATTGATTAACATTTTTGTATTTTTGTAACTGAATAAAATCTTTATCACTTGACAATATTAAAACAGGTTCTTCTTTATCTTTATTTAGTATAAGAGTGGCAATAATATCATCTGCCTCTGCTTTATCTATATATACGACCTTATAAGGGAAATTTTCAGCTATTTCTTCTCGCACCATGTGTAATAATCTGAATAATTCAGACCAATCAAAATCAGATTTATCTCTTGTTGTTTTTCTTTGTGCTTTATAATATTTAAATGCTTCTTTTCGCCAATTATTTGTTGCATCACAACAAACAACCAGATCACCATATTCTTCAGTAAATTTATGATGATACATTCTTATAGTATTTAAAACCGCATGTCTAACAAAATCTTCAGACATTGATTTCTTATTCATCATCACATTCGCAATAACGATTTGTGAATAATCAAGTAATATCATTTTACAACTTTAAGCAGTATAGTTTCATTGTTAATACGACCCGTTAAGTCTTTTTCTTTGGAATTAATAGATTCGTACTGTCTTTTAATAGCAAGTTTACCTCCAGAAAGCATTTTTGATAATACTTCTTCTGGCTTTCTTACTTTTTTACACTTAGAAAGTGATGTATCAAATCCTCGGAGAGTACTTCCTTTCACAGATAGTCCTGCATGACCTTCTGCTTGATACACACCAAGTTTACGATACTTTGAATTGAATACATACAATCGATCAGCACCAACGATCTCAGATGGATTGATAGATGCTATTTTATATTCATCATCATGTTTTTTGTAATTTAATTTAGCAATTTGTTTCGAAACTGAAACAGGTTTTTTCTTTCGTGGCTTTCTTTGCTTATTAGCATTTGCAGAATAACGTTCACAATCATCAATAATTGATTGAATATAGTTCTCATAACTAACAAGTTGTTTCTTCTTCATATGAGCAAATGCTTCAGCAATATCCTCATCTGTAGGAATTAATCTTATTTCTTCTAGATAGGGTTCAAATTCTTTTGCTATCTTTTTAGCAATCAAACCTTTTACATTATTACTAACCAACCAATCATATACGCTTATAGTCGGCTCATAGTTGTTGTCTATAAAATCATCTATAGATTCTTCTATTTCAGAAGCATATAAAGAGACTTGTTCTTTTATATGTTGTTGAATTGAAGGCTTATCATTTCCATTAATTTCTTTTTCAGCAGATTTTTCTTTTGAAACAAGTTCGCCTCTTTTCTTACTGTAGTCAATAAGATAACTAATTTTTTCTACATACTCTTTGGGAAAATGTTCATATCCTCTCATAATCATTCTAGCAAGAAAACCTCCTCCCTTCAAATGAACAACTTTTGGTCCATCAACAAGAAGTCCACCTTTTCCCCATGGAAAGGATCTTACCTTCTGAATATCTTCTTTACTATATCCAGAATGTTTCATGTATTCCAGCATCCATTTTTTAGATTGATCTGCTTCATGAAAATGGCTATACCAATTCAATCCATGCATGATATCAGATGGAGTAGAATTTTCATCAAAGACTGGTTCTGTTCCCATCTTCTGTTCATCAAAAGTTCTTCCCGAACCAATAACTCTTTTAACTTTTTTGGTTAATAGTAACTTCTTTTTTAACTTCTTCTTCGGCATAATCTAATTCATATGTTAGGTTATCAAGAAAATCGATCCATTGATCAATTCGTTTTTTCCAACTATAATGAGTATATGCGTATTCTAATGCATTGTCAAGATTTTTCTGAACATCTTTTGACCAATATTCATCCATAACATCTTCAAGTGTATCAGCAAATCTTTCAACATGCTTATTTTTATCTTCTGTATAATTGTACATGTAAGCATATTCGCCACATGTTTCAGGTAAAGCACCATAATTAGAAGTAACAATAGCACATCGGGCCGACATTGCTTCCATAGCTACTCTACATGAAGTTTCTTGCCAAGTAGATGGATATGCTAGTATATGCATATTTTTCCAATGTTCTCTTAGTTCATCATAAGGAACTGCTCCATAATATGTCACTCTTGGATCTTTTTCGCACATTTCAAACAAGGGCTTATATGGCTCATCATTTTTTTCCCAACCATATAACTTATAACTAGAAAAAACATGTAAATGAAAATCACTTCTATCTATTAAATTTAAAGCATTCACAAGAATGTCAAGACCTCTTTGAGGAGTTGAAGCATATATTAATTGAAGATCCTTTGTTTCAGTTTCTTCATGTTTTGGAATAGGATCTATAGCATTTTTAATAACCACTCCACGATCATATGGAATATTCAATAATGTTTTAAATTGTTGTTGTTGCCAATGACTGACAAAAATTAATTTGTTAAAAAGATCAAGTTGAGTTTTAAGAATATCGTATGCGGGATCTTGTGCAAGATCATGAATCCAAAAAAGTCTACGTTTATTTTCTTCTATAGATTGGACTCTTGAAATCACGAATTGAAATTTGTCTTTATATTCCTCAGGTAATCTGCGGAATAATTCCATTGAAAGGAGTTCTGTTCCTCCCATAGAATTCTCCGCTAGATTTCCTTTTTCATGCTGAGGAATTTTCACATCTACATCATCTATCATAATTTACTTTCTAAAAATTATAACTCCGTTTATAAAAAATATGATCATCAATTGTTACATTTTTTTTATATTTTTTCGACCACTTAGGAAATTTTTGCATCCAATTAGCATGATAATGCGTTGCACCATCTGTTATATCCATAAGTCTGTCTTTATGATCATAAAACCATTTAGCTACTGATTGCGAATTTCTCCAACCATATCCTTCTCTTGGATCATCTCCCATTCCATCACAATACCATGAAAACTGGCATCGATCTCTTTTTGGATGTCCTGAAGCATAATGAGGACCTTCATATATTACATCACAAAAAGTACTGGGAAAATGAGTTGAATCTACTCTATTTTTTGTTACAAATGCAACTGCTAATTTTCCTGCAGTTGATTGGGTTGCCGCTTCAAAGTAAATATTTTTTGCCAAACACGTAATTTGCTCCTGATTTTGCACGATTATATCTAAGTTAGGATTTTTAATTGATTGTGTCTTGACTAATGAGACTGATGGCAGTTGTGGAATAAGAATTTTTGTGCTTGATTTTCCAAGTGGTACTCCTACAACTCCTGGTATCAGTATTGTTGCGACAATTACCATCAAAAAAGCATAAACCTTTTTTAACATGTAATTCTCCGGGTTGTTAACGATTCCATGAATAACAAATCAACCGTATGTTCTATATTTATAACATTCTTTTCTTTGTGTTTTCGATTGTTTTCTTTATTCGTTCTATCTTTTTCTTTCTAACAGACTCTACTTTGTCTTTAGAGCCGGTAGAAAGTACTTTATCTTGCATAATAGCAACTGTTAGTTCTGCATTAGCTTCATGCATTTTAAGGGTGTTTTCAAGCCTTTTAATAGACTTTTCTTGTCTTACACGTTTATTTTTTTTCATTTCTCCTTTTTTGATCTAATTTTTACTATGCTACCCCTGTATCCATCAGGAGTTTTATATCGTAATACAGTTTCAATATAAAAATCTTGTCCTCCATAAACAGAATAATGCGATTTTAAACCTATAAGTGATTCTTTTTCTAAATTCTCCACCCACCGTCCGTTTTTATAGTAGCATAGTACCCTTTCTGTAACATCGCATTAGCAAATGTAGTTGCATCTTCTCTTGATTGACAAAATCTTTTCATTATATGTTCAGGTTCTGGAGGATCCCATTTAAGATTTTCTCTCATTTGAGCATGATTATTTTTCCTGTTGTCAGGAACTTTAAAATATTCTACCCAAATATTCATACTACTGCCTCTAACCTACAAGACCATGCTAACATGATACCTACAATAAGTGTAAAAATCCAAAACATTATTTCGTTTCTATTAAACATAATCACCCATAAGGTCTTTTTTCTTTATTTAATATATGATTATCCTCATCTACACATTGTCGATAAGGTTTCTTATAATTAGCATTTTTTCCAACTATAGTTCCCCTTTTTAATCCCCATTTATTATCTTCCCAAAATCCATAACATCCCGTTTGAGATGTTGTTGTACAACTTACAACCATCCATGTCGCCATCATTACAAAAACTAATAATAGCTTTTTTTGCATTTAGTCCTTAAATATTTTTAAAAAATTTATCCTTTATTTTTAGATGCCCTTTTATTCCACAATGTGGACAATACATAGCCTCTACCTTCTGTTTATGTAATTCTTCTTTATTATCAGGAGTCTTTGCATAACTCCACCACTTACCACACTTTTCATTGCCACAATTAAAATGATATAATATCTCAAAAACATATTCATGATTATGAGCCAATTTTTCAATCATTTAGATCCTTCTGGATACTA
>PAAV01000011.1 GCA_002699485.1 Chloroflexota bacterium
ATCTCATCAAATTTATTTTTAATATCTGCCCTGCTCATGCCAAGAATAGATCCATTTAAATACACATTTTCTCTACCAGTTAAGTCTCTATGAAAACCAGTACCTATCTCCAGCAAGCTAGACACCCTACCTTTTATCAGTGCCCGTCCATGGCTCGGTTCAGTTATTCTGGACAGCACTTTCAGAAGCGTCGATTTGCCTGCACCATTTTTACCGATAATGCCTAATTTCCCTCCTTCCTTCAACTCAAATGATATGTTTTTAAGGGCCCAAATTATGTCAGCAGCTTGATCTGAATCGGCTCCAAATGTGGAAAGGCTGCGAATTTGGCTGAACGTCCGCGCTGGTTTAGTTAAGGCTCTAAAGACGGTACCCCCTAAGGTGTCCGCTGCTGCTTCCTGCACACCAATCCTGTAGCGCTTAGAAATGTTTTCAACTGTTATTGCATAGTCACTCATCTGATTTAACCTTACATAACATCTGCGAAAATTCGTTCGGTGAATTTAAAGTATGTCAATCCAATCACCGCTAAAACCAACGTGACAATAGTGCCAACGATTATCAGATCCCAGGGCATTGGAGTAGCTCCTAATAATGCAGACCTAAACCCTTCAATGACCCCTGCCATAGGGTTTAGCCCATAAATCAATCGGTATTTATCTGGAATAATGCTGACAGGATATACCACAGGGGAGGCATACATCATGCCTTGGACTAGAAACGATATACCATGCCTAACGTCTCTATATTGAATTGCTAGGGCCGTGAACAGTGAGCCTAGGCTCACAGATAACACAACCATTAACAATAGCAAGACCGGTAAAAACAAAACCCAAATTGTAGGAGTGACTTGGTACCAAATCATTAATACGATAACCAATATGAATGCAATGAAAAAGTCCACCAGAGTTGATAAAACTGTAGACATTGGCAGTACTATTCTAGGGAAAAACACCTTGCTCAATAAGTTTGAATTTTGAATTAAACTTCCGGTAGATAACATTAAAGAATTAGAAAAGTAAGCCCAAGGAACTAATGCTGTATAACTAAAAACCGCATAATCCATTCCGTTCGTATTTATTTTAACTAATTTCCCAAAGATTACTGTAAAAACAATCATCAGAAACAAAGGTTGAAGCACAGCCCATCCGATTCCCAAAACGGATTGAGTATATCTAGCTTTTATATCCCTTAAAACCAAATATAAAAGCATGTCCCGATATTCCCAAAGATCTCGAATAGTCAATATATCCCAGGTATTTCTTGGTTTTACAACAGTCAGTTGTTTTTCAGAATCATTCATATAGGGTTACGGATATTTATATTAAGATAATTTTGAGTCGATATACCAATCTGCCATTTTCTTTAGGCCATCATCAAGCTTAGTCTGTGCACGAAAACCAAATTCTTTTAAGGCTCGGGATGTGTCCAATTTTCTTCTAGGTTGACCATCAGGTTTACTAGAATCCCATACGAACTTTCCTTCGTATCCAGTGGCAATGGCGATTTTTGAAGCTAATGACTTAATGGTTGTTTCTTCACCTGAGCCTAAATTGACGGGTTCCGAGTCATTATAAAATTCTGCCGCCGATACTATCCCCATAGCCGCGTCATCTACAAATAGGAATTCTCTGGAAGCTGTTCCTGTTCCCCAAACTTCTACCTCATTTTCATTTTGATTTTTTGCATCAAAACATTTTCTAATTAATGCAGGTATAACATGGCTGGTGGCTTCATCAAAATTGTCTCCGGGGCCAAAAAGATTGGCAGGGAGAAGATTGATTGAATTGAATCCGTATTGCTCCCTATATGTCTTTGATTGAACTAGCAGCATTTTTTTTGCTAGTCCGTACGGCGCGCTAGTTTCTTCTGGATATCCATTCCATAATTCATCTTCACTAAATGGAGTGTTTGCATGTTTTGGATAAGAACATACTGTGCCTACACATACAAATTTTTCAATTTGCTCTTGCCAACAGGAATGAAATAGCTGAACACCCATCATAAGATTTTCATAAAAATATTCTGCTGGATGCAGCTTATTATCTCCGATACCACCAACTTTGGCGGCAAGGTGCATAACGATATTTGGCTTGGTATCTTTAAGTAGGCGAATCGAGTCTTCTGCATTAACTAAATTGTAATTAATACTTCTTGGAACAAACACCTCAGACGCTCCCAATGCTATTAGACGTTGAACCACCCTAGCACCTAAGAATCCGGAGCCACCTGTTACTACGACTCTTTTATTATTCCAAAAATCTGTAGAGATGTATGTTGATGTCACTTAATTAATCCGGTTTTGAAAGGGCTTCACTAGCACCGCCCCATTTATGCCAATCCATATCGTTTGACTCAATTAATTTTTTTCCTTTACCAATAGGTGCAATCCCAAGTGACTCCATATCTGCGTCAACCATTACAGAAATTAAACCGTCTAGGTATATTTTTGGTTTCCATCCCAATATATTTTCAGCTTTACTTGGGTCAGCCTTTAATTCATCGACTTCCATGGGTCTCAGATACCTTTTATCCAATTTAATAAAATCTTTGTAATCCAATCCTGCATATTCAAATGCAGTTTTTACAAACTCTTTAACTGAATAATTTTTTCCTGTGCCAATCACAAAGTCTTGAGGTTCATCTGTTTGAAGCATCATCCACATGGCTTCAACATATTCTGGCGCATAACCCCAATCTCTTTTAGCATCTAAATTGCCCAAATATAATGAATCTTGTTTGCCAGCTAAAATTTTGGCTACTGCGCGTGTAACTTTTCTGGTAACAAAAGTTTCTCCACGTCTCGGACTTTCATGATTAAACAAAATACCATTAACACAGTGTATTCCGTAAGCTTCACGATAAGTGACTGTCATCCAATATGAGTAAAGCTTGGCTGCAGCATAAGGACTAAGGGGAGCAAAATTTGTAGATTCGCTTTGTGGTGGAAGCTCAGACCCGAACATCTCGCTACTTGAAGCTTGATAAAAACGTGTTGTTATCCCGCTCCTTCTAATGGCTTCTAGAATTCGAATTGTTCCTAAGCCAGTAACATCTCCAGTGAAAGTAGGCATATCGAAACTTACCCTGACATGACTTTGAGCACCGAGATTGTAAATCTCATCCGGCTGCAAGTTATAAATCAAATTCACTAACTGCTCTGAATTTGTTAAATCACCGTGATGCAAAACTAAATTTGCATCTGATTCATGAGGATCTACATAAATATGATCAATTCGAGAGGTGTTAAAAGTACTAGATCGCCTAATAATTCCATGCACTTCATATCCTTTGGAAAGAAGCATTTCTGCTAAATAAGATCCGTCCTGACCTGTAATACCGGTAATTAACGCACGCTTCAATTCAATTTAACCTTTAAAATAATATTTTGTTCCAACATTTTGCTAACCATTATCTCCTATAACGCGTTTTGTATGGATAGGGATAGTAACTGTAATTAGGTTTAATTAGTAGAAATTAAGATTACTACGGTATACACATGGATTGAAGGTCAATCCAGTCTCAGATACGCTAATTACTTAAAGTGGCTTGTAGCAATACCAAAAATTAAATTGAATATTTAGATAGATAATTGAGGAGACGAAAATAACTAAACTTGGAGTAATAGGAGCGGGGCCGGTTGGATTAGTGACATCCGCAGGTTTTGCATCTTTGGAAAACGAAGTGATGTGCGTAGAAAGCAACCAGGCAATCCTGGCAGATGTTTCATCAGGAAAAGTTCCTATTTTTGAACCAGAACTCGAAAACCTGGTAAACAAATGTATTAAAAATCAAAAGCTGCAATTTACAGATCAAATTAAAGATGTTCTTGAATTTGCTGAAGTCATCTTCATTTGTGTAGGAACTCCACAAGCAGAAGACGGTAAAGCTGACCTTCGGCAAATAGAATCTGTAGCAATTGATATCGCGGAAAATTTGCATGGATATAAATTACTAGTTGAAAAAAGCACTGTTCCGATTGGAACACATATTCGTTTAAAAAACACAATGTCGCGCCATCTAAAAGGAAAGATCGGTTTTGACATTGCGTGTGTACCTGAATTCTTAAGAGAAGGGAACGCCCTCAAAGATTTCTTTAATCCTGACCGAGTAATTCTAGGGATAGAGTCTGAAAATTCAAAGAAATTACTACAAGATATATACAAGGATTTTGAATGTCCAAAGATCTGGACAAATCCAGCAACGGCTGAACTAATAAAATATGCTTCAAACGGATTCTTGGCGATGAAAATCTCTTACTCGAACATGTTGGCTGATATATGTGAGGCCACTGGTGCTGATGTCGACTCTCTTATAGAAGGAATCGGACAGGATTCAAGGATAGGTAAAGAATTTATTAACCCTGGAGTAGGATATGGGGGAAGCTGTCTACCAAAAGATGTTAGTGCTTTTATCGATATTTTTGATCAGAATAATGTCAATAACGGTTTACTAAAGGAAGTTGACTCTATTAATAGGCTGAGGCCACACCGAATAATAACAAAATTAAAATCTTCGATAAAAAATCTAGAAAACAAGAGAATTGCCGTATGGGGTCTGGCCTTTAAGCCCAACACCGATGATGTTAGAAACGCCCCGAGTTTGGAAGTGGTGAATAAGTTGATTGAAGAAAAAGTTACAGTCAATTGTCATGATCCACAAGCGATAAACCAATTCAAGAAAGCACTTAACAAAAATACAAATCTAACCTTTTTTGACGATATGTATGAAAGTGCACGAGATTGTGATGCACTTATAATTCTTACCGAGTGGCCCGACTATATGGCTACTAATCTAGACGAATTGAAAGCTAAAATGAGTAACCCGCTGATTGTAGATGGAAGAGGTATATTTAAACCTAGTGAGATTCAAAAGTCTGGATTCGAATATAAAGCTTTTGGTTTAAAAGAAAATAATAATTGATAACGAAGTAATTAATTAACAAAGCAAAACAGGAATTATTGAACTAGTGAGACAGGTACTTATAAATAAACAGGGCAAATTGACCGTTGCTGACATACCAGCTCCAACAGTTGAGCCAGGTAAAGTTTTAGTTAGAACAGAATATTCTGTGATTAGTCCGGGCACTGAAGTTGCCACCATTAAACATCATAGCGCTGGACTTGTATCCAAGGCCATATCCAAGCCAGAATTAATAGGCAAGGTTGCTGATCAGGTTATGAAAAAGGGAGCAAAAGAAACAGTTGAATTTCTAAAAGATAACCTTACTCGCTGGACAGCTCTTGGGTATAGCGCATCTGGCACTATTTTAGAAGTTGGTGCAGGCGTCTCGAAACTAAAAGCGGGAGACAAAGTAGCATGTATTGGGGCTGAATATGCTTACCATGCAGATATCATATGTGTCCCTGAAAATTTGGCAGTCCATGTACCTCAGGAAGTGAGTTTACAAAATGCTGCTTTTGCGCCGATAGCAGCTATAGCTATGCAGGCCACTCGTAAATGTAAAATTTCTATTGGAGAGACTGTAGCTGTAATTGGTTTAGGTTTGGTAGGACTCTTAGCATGTCGAATATTAAGTCTTAGTGGATGTCATGTAATAGGGATTGATCCAAGCGAAAACCGCAGAAAACTTGCTATGAAAATGGGGGCAATTGATTCAGTCGCAGGCAACGAAGCGAGCAAATCATTGATCAAATCTCACACTGCTGGATTGGGTGTCGATGTCTCGGTAATTACAGCGGCATCAGAAACAAGTGAGCCATTAATTCTTGGAGCAGAGCTCTGTAGAGAAGGTGGCAAATTAGTGGTGGTGGGAGATGTAAAACTAGATATTGACCGTAACATCATGTACCGAAAAGAACTCGATCTTATAATGTCTAGATCCACAGGTCCCGGAAGGTATGACTTCGACTATGAGAATAAGGGGCTAGATTATCCCAGCCAATATGTTAGATGGACCGAAGCTGGAAATGTCGATTCCTGCCTTAAACTTATGGTTAATGAGTCCCTAGATGTTAATCCCATTATTACCACTCAAATAACTGTAGATAATATAGATAAAGCTTACGAGCTTCTTTCCACACAAGATTCAACAGTGGCAGTATTAATAAGTTATGCAGAATCATCAAAAAAGCCTAACCTTTCTACGAAATTAGATATAAAACCATTAAAGCCATTAGGTTCCAGTGTGATTGGAGCAGCAGTAATCGGAACAGGTGAATTTTCTAAAGCTATTACTTTGCCTGCTATTCGCGCAACTAATGATTTCAATTTGATAGGGGTCGCAAATCGAACTGGTCATACAGCAGAACATGCTGCACGAGTATTCGGTGCAAGCTACGCAACTACCGATAGCAAAACGTTGTTGAAAGATGAATCTGTACAAGCAATTTGGATAAACACAGCTCATGATAGCCATGCAAGCTTGGCGATTGAGGCGATTAATTCCGGTAAACATGTCTTTCTTGAAAAACCGATAGCCCTGAATCTAAAAGATGCTCAGAAAGTTCTCGATGCTTCTTTGAAATCAGATACTCAATTGATGTTGGGATTTAACAGACGGTTTGCTCCAGCATCACTATACGCATCAACCATCTCGAAAGAGGCTCAAAGCGCAAAGCACATAATTTACAGAGTACGGGGCGATTCCATACCAGAAAACCATTGGCTCAATGATGATGAAATAGGAGGAGGAAGATTGCTCGGAGAAGCAGTCCATTTCTTAGACTGGATGACTTGGATAATAGACAAAGAGCCGATAAGTGTGCAAGCAACCCAATCCGGTAGTGATCTCAATAGCTTTAGTGTCACATTGTCTTATACAGATGGAAGCTTAGGCACAGTAGTGTATTCAATGATGGGGTCTCCCGACATGCAAAAGGAAAGTATTGACATATTAATGGGTAATACGACCTTAGTGATCGATAATTTCGAAAAGGTTAAGGTTTGTAAAAAAGGTAAAAGAGATAAATATTTGAAATTAAGTGGCAAAGGACATAAAGAACAACTTGTAGCATTTCAAAAATCCATCAACACAGGAACTCGAGCTCGCCCCAACGCCTCGGATGGTGTAAGGGCCACAGCTTGTGCGATTGCTGCTTTGAAATCGATTAACAAAGGTTCCTCGGAAATATTAGATCCGTCCTCTTGGGCAATAAAAGAATCCTCATGAAAACATATATCGTAACTGGCTGTGCAGGAATGATCGGTTGGCGTGTAACCGAATTACTTATTAGCAATGGAGCGAATGTTCTTGGGATTGATGACTTAAATCAAGCTTATGACAATCGAATTAAAATTTGGCGCCTTTCAGAACTTAAAAAACATCCAGGTTTTGAATTTTATGAAAGTGATATTACTCAATTAGAGACACTAAACGCCATATTAGATAAACAGTCCAAGGCCAAAAGTTTTGACGGATTAATTCACCTCGCTGCCAGAGCTGGAGTTCGCCAATCCATATTAGATCCAAGGGATTATTACTCTGTTAATTTGAATGGAACACTAAACTTGTTAGAGGCCTGTAAGGATTTAAACATAGCAAAATTTGTTCTTGCTTCTACTTCTAGCATATACGGCGATGGAACGTCTTCATTATCTAGCGATAATCGACTATCAGAAGATTTGAGAACTGATAGTCCAATATCGCCATATGCTGCTTCAAAAAAAGCAGCTGAAGTATGTGCATACACTTTCCACCATTTATATGGAATAGATGTTTCAGTGCTTAGATACTTTACAGTGTACGGCCCTGCAGGCCGACCAGATATGAGTCTTTTTAGATTTGTGCAGAAAATCTATGAGGGCTGGCCGATTACAGTTTATGGCGATGGCACACAATCGAGAGATTTCACATACGTCGATGATATAGCTAGAGGCACTGTCGCATCTTTAAAACGACTTGACTTCGAGATAATAAATCTGGGTTCAGGAATACCGATAGTGCTTTTAGATGCAATCAAAACTATTGAATCAGTCATTGGAAAGAAAGCGATAATTACCAATGAACCTGCTCACCCGACTGATGTAAAAGAGACGTGGGCCGATAATTCAAAAGCACAGGAAATACTCAATTGGTCGCCACAAGTTAGCTTTGAAAATGGCATCAAAGAATTGGTAGCTTGGTACCAGAAAAACCAAACCTGGGCACATGAACTAAACTCAGTTTCCTAATTTAATTTCATTTCAATATAATGGGCATCAGGTTATGCTTCTATTATTAAGGTCAGTTTGGTTGAGATGAATATGAAACAAATGGCACTTATTGCCAATTCAACGCATGAACTTGAGTATCGACTTGATGTTTTTAAAAACATCCCCGGAGACAAAATGCCAAAGTCGGTCAGCCCTGAAGATCTCAGGAAATTAGGTATTTACGCCGGTGCAGCAGGTTTTTGGTTGGATAAAGGTCGAACTAAAACCATGACAGACGACGGCGCAGGTGTCACAGTATCCGCCTTAGTAACAGGTAAGTCTTATGAAAATGATTTCGATACTGATGGCCTGATGTATGAGTATCCGCAATCAAAACGACCTTCAACCTACGATCAATCAAGAATTCAGGCAACCAAAACCGCGGCTCTCCTCAAACTTCCAATTTTCGTTGTAATAAAGCCAACTTCCAATTCAACGAACCGAGATGTTTTCTTAGGCTGGATTGAAGCTTGGGATGATATATCAAAATTATTTCTTATTAGTTTTGGATTCGAGGCTCCTAAAGGAATCCCAAATGGAACTGATGATGACGATGATCCATTCACGTTTACTTCATCAAATAGATTGCTTGATACGAAGTCTAAAAACATCAGAAAACGTAAATTTCGCTTCAAAATTATGAGAAGGTACAAAAAAGTATGCATGTTATGTGACATAAAGATTACTGAGCTATTGGCAGCAACCCATATACGACCAACAAGCAAACTCGGATCAGATGACGTTAGAAATGGGTTGCTGCTTTGCAATCTTCACGATAAAGCTTTTACAGAAGGCTTATTCAGTATTAATCCTTCAACTTATGAAATTACATACCGTAATGGTGGACCAGATAAAAATGAGTTAAATATAATTAATGAAGACCTATCAAATCTGCCACGAAAACCACATCCTAAAGCTTTAAACTGGCATTGGGAGCAATGGCTGTCCAAAAATAGGTCATAGGGTTCAATCTATGAAGAAAGGTAAAGATGGAAAATAAAAATACAGAGTTAGCGACACTAGGAGGCGGTTGTTTCTGGTGCCTAGAAGCAGTTTATGAGCAGGTAAAGGGAGTAGACAAAGTCGTTTCTGGTTATTCAGGTGGCAGTCTAGAAAACCCAACTTATGAACAAGTATGCTCAGAAACCACCGGTCATGCTGAGGTTGTTCAAGTAACTTTCAACACAGAAGTAATATCCTATGACAAAATTTTACGAATATTTTTTGCCATTCATGACCCAACCACATTAAACCGACAAGGATATGACATTGGTTCTTCATATAGGTCTGTTATTTTTCATCATTCCGAAGAACAAAAGAACACTAGTGAAGCAATAATGAAAGAGTTGGATAAGGGTGGGCCTTGGGACAATCCGATAGTAACTGAAATAAAACCATTAGATGTTTTTTATGTTGCTGAAGGTTACCATCAAAATTACTACCAAAATAATAAATACCAACCTTATTGCCAGGGTATTATATCGCCAAAATTAGCAAAGTTCAGAAAAGAATATTTGAGCGACCTGAAATCTGGTAATTAACTTAAAGCTGTCTAATAAGCTTTACGCGGATCTTCTCCATATTTGTTCGAGCTATCATCACCTTGGCGGACATACCAGTAAATTAATAAAACGACAACAATTAATGTGAATACTATTAAGATAGCTATCGCTGTGCCATAAAAAGCCCAATCATGTAAATCAGCAATCCAGGATACCAAAGCTATGATTATCCCTATTGCAACCGGTACAAGCCAAAGTAGTTGCCACCAACCACTTTTATTAATATCGTGAAGCCTTCTAGCAGCCAGAGAGATTGATGGGATTAAAAGTGCCAGGCCAAGTAATGTCCCTAATATGCCTGGTAAACCGGTAACTGCGTCTACAATTGAACCAACTATCTGTATAGCAACATTAAAAAGCTGCCACCACCAAAATTCTGCACGGGTCGCTCTACCGCTAAAAACAAAATAATTGTTGAATCCTTTTTTTATTGCTTCTTGAAAACTGACCATCGGCAAAGAGTCAGATTCAATTTGGAGAGAAGTTTCCTCAGATATAATCGATTCTGAATTCGGCTTCTCAACTGCTAAACCGCAAATCCCACAAAACTTTGCTTCTTCAGCGAGTGAATTATTACATTTTTGACATATCATAAAGATTGCGTTCCAAAAGCTGGTTTAGAAAATGTTATCAGCTCAAATTTATTAATAAAGCTGTAATTGTTAATAATAAGAATCACATATCATGATGATTGTTAAATTAACTCGTTGGTTTAAAAGCTAGCATACGAGTGGAAAATTTAAATTCTCCAACCCATAAGTGTGATCCATCCCACTCAACTGTATTAGCCATTTTTATTGAATTAGCGTCTTTGGTTCCCTGTCCATCACCTAAAGTCACGGTGGGGCTCATTCCTGATAATGCATCCTCTATTGAATCCCATCCCACAACTTTATTATCACCCTGCTGAGTAATAAAAAATCCTATATCAGTTAAAGCGGCACTTTGAGCAAATGAAGTATATCCCGGCACGATTCTTAGATTACCCGTGCCCAATTCAGTAAATTTAATTGCTTTCACGCTAGCACCGTCAGCTGGATACGCTGCGATTACCAACCATTCATTATCCGCATCTAACCGGCCAGGACTCTGGGACATGTCAAACTGGTACTTTGGTTCGTCATTTTGACTTGGTATGCCTTCCCAAACCCAGACCTTATTCAGCTGAGAGCTAGACAATGCAAAATACGTTCCATTGTATGCAACGCCTCTTAGGTCCTGTAACTGAATTGATCCAATGTTGCCATCTATTTCAATCTCCGGTAATTCACCAGTGCCATCAAAACTTTTCCAGCCATATATGCCTGTATTTCCAGCTAAAAAGACAGTGTCCTCATACACGGAAATATCCCATGGCGCATTTTCAAATCTCCGATAAAACAGATCCGGTACTGCCCCAGATTCACCTGGTATTTTATTCCACACCGATAGAGATCTATCAAAGTCAGATGCCACAAATAAACGCTTGCCATTTGAACCAGGCACACCATTTTGGATAAGCCAGTTTTCGTAGTATGGGTTTACATCAGGTGAGGTGGCTCCTAATGACCAATCAGGGCTCTGGTCAGGGCCGTCAGGCAATTCATTGTATACAGATACCCTTCCTCCATTATATTCAACTACAAACAGCTTCCCATCAACATATTCCGCATCGTTTCCATCACCGCCTTGCCATCTGTGACCTACTCCTGGCAAAGCTTCACGCTTATTGCTCGAAGCCTCCTCGGTTGTACCAGGAAGTTGATCCCACCATGCCAGACTTTCGCCTCCTTGCTGTATTGCAACTAACTTTTCGCCGATAATTGTCCCACCAACCCATCCAGACAAACAGGCATCCGGCGCTTGATTAGTCTTAGTTGGCCAAGTTGCCCAAATATGGCTACCTGCTCCGTCGCGACATTCAGTCTTACCGTTTTCATCACCAGTCAAAATGTACTCCCCGTTTGAGACAATCATTCTTGGAGTACCCATTCCAGTATATTTAATATGCAGATCCGGCTGAACAGAACCTGATGTAGGGAATGAATTCCAAATAATAAGCTTGCTGCCATTATCTCCGCCACCAGTTACAGCAACGATGACCTTTTCTCCATTAGTCCAAACCCCCCACGGCCATGCACTTTGTGTGCGTATAAGTGAATCGATATTAATTTCGAAGTCGGCTGCTTGTCCTGATGCAGATGGGAAACTAGTCCAGACAAGAATTCGATTATTATTGGAATCTGCTACTAAAACTTTACCGTCAGGGGACATAGTTACTTGGCCTGGAAAGTCTAAGCCATCTAACCCTTTACCCTCTAACTGAGTTTCAAAATTAGCCTGTCCTAAAACCAGATCTGGAGCAACATTACTTGATGGAATAGATGTCCATATTAAAACTCTGTTATTGTTTCTGTCAGTTACCGCTAAGCGCGTACCATCAGTTGCTATTGAAACTGGATGGTTAAATAGAGATGGTCCTCCAGATTTATTAAAACCATACCCAGACAGCCATAGTGAAGCATCTTGACCAACAGTAAATGATGTTTTTGACGATGACTCAGCCTCTATATAAGACGAGGATTGCTGTTTCACAGTCAAAGCATAATATCCATCCGGATCATTTTGCGGCCCATCGCTAGGCTGTCCCTCTCCTCCATCAGGAGAACCATGTTGACCACCTCCCGGAGCAGATGACAAAAGAATTTCTGCATCAGCGCCTACTGCTAATAGACACAATGCTGCTTCGTCATGCATGTTTCCAGTAATTGCATCCTGATTTCTTAGCAAATCCATGTCTATTGACTGACTTAAACAGATGTCAAAACCTGGAGGCCATGGAATACGCCTAGTCAAAACATCATGAGTTAAAGTCGACGGATACATTTGAATTGCTAAAGCTATGTCATCCTGCCGTTGATCCGTATTTCGATCTTCAGATTCACGATCCATTTCTTCCGAAGGTCTATCTCTTTCATCACTTTCTGATCGACGATCATCATCTGGTGGTCCATCCGATTCAGGTCCTCTTCCAACTGATTCTGAAAACATTAAAGAGCTTGGATCAATATCAAGTGCCAAAAGACACATAGCTGCTGCATCATGCATAGGTATCGGAAAAGATCTGGCATCTCTCAAGGAATTCATATCTATTCCCGATCGGCTCAAACACATATCAAATCCCTCAGGCCAAGCCCTAGGATCTGTAAGTAACTGCTGTGTTAAATCAAAAGGGTACCTTTGCTGAGCTAAGGCCAAATCTTCTTTCTGATCTGGAACTGGATCTGAAACTCCCATCTCTGCCTGATCAATAGCCTGTGATTCCTCAACAACGTTGGTATCGACAGCTTGCTCAGAGCTGACTGATTCCTGTGCTTCGACAACATCAGTGTTAGCAGACTGAGTTTCGGTCTCTGTTTCTGCAATATCAGACGTATCGCTGGTGGAATCTTGCTGAGCATTACTTGACTCAGAAACTTCCGTCTGAGATTCAACCTGAGGCTCGCTAGTCGGAGTTGACCCTGAACATGCAAGCACAAAAAGAATGCTAAGTGTAGTTAAAGTGTAGAAAAATATTCTTAGAATTCTGTAAACCTCTTTTTCTTATAAATAGTGGCTCCGCAGGTAAGATTCGAACTTACGACCGGTCGGTTAACAGCCGACTGCTCTACCACTGAGCTACTGCGGAATAAATGCACATTAATAATGATCCGGATTCATTATGATGAAGGAAAATTATACCATTAGATATTAGTCTACCCAAGGCAAAGCTTGAATACCATAGTAGCAGGAATAAGCGACTATTAATCCTTTAAGAATCTTCCCAACAAATACTATTAAGAAAAACTTTTTTACAGGATATTTTGTTGCGCCGGCCGCTATGCCGACTATATCAAATAAAGGATTTGGAATAACTGACACGATGAATATTACCAAACCTCCTCTTTTCTCCATCCAATTCTTAACCCATCGATAGACTCTGCTTTTATCTAAAAGGCCTTTACCTCCGAATCCAACGGCATAGCCTGTCACTTCTCCAATTGTTTCTCCAATAGCTGCTAACAATCCTAATGTAAACGGATTTAGTATCGCACTAACTGTGCATAGAGAAATTAGACCAGGGACTGGAAGTACCATAGACGCGCTGCCAAGTAAGCTTAGGAAAAATACCCCGGGGTAACCAACCGAACTTAAACCGCTAGCGACATCTTTTAAAAAGTATGCCCCTACAACCATTCCAATACCAAGTAATAAAAAGGCAACTTGGACGTATCGGTTACTCGTGAAGTTATCACTTAAGTAAACCCGACTAAAAAACCTGCTGGCAGCGTCCCAAGATAAAGTTTTCATTAAATAAATATGGCCTTAAAACTTGATCAGGTGGTCATTCTATTGCAATAACCAACAGAAACACATAACTATTAATTTTTAAAAGTTAATTTTATTTAAATTAGAATAGTTATTGAGCTTTCGCAGTAGTCTTTGACTTCCGGAACTTAAGCTTGCCATCACTCACATTTAAGGTAACTGAATCGCCTTCACTTAATTCGCCTGACAAAATCTGTTTAGACAGCTCATTTTCCAAGTTCTTTTGTATGGCACGCCTCAAAGGTCTCGCCCCGTATACTGGGTCAAAACCGTGGTTTACAAACCATTCTCGAGAAGCCTTAGTCAATTTAATGTTTATACCACGCTCGCCTAACCTGTTAGAAACGTCGGCTACCATTAAATCAACAATCTGGCCGATCTCATCTGCAGTTAATGCATCAAAAACAATCACATCATCAATTCTGTTAAGAAATTCAGGTCTAAACTTTTCTTTTAGGGCTTCATTAACAGCATTAAGTCTTCGTTCAGGTTCACGCTTAGATTCACTCTGCGCAACAAACCCAACCGATTCTTTACCTGCCTCAGCGGTGCCAAGGTTGCTGGTTAAGATTACAAGAGTGTTTCTAAAATCAACTGTTCGCCCGTGACTATCAGTTAACCGGCCATCCTCTAATATCTGTAAAAGAATATTGAATACATCTGGGTGAGCTTTTTCAATCTCGTCGAAAAGTACCACTCTAAAGGGACGCTTTCTAACTGCCTCTGTTAGTTGGCCACCTTCATCAAAACCGACGTACCCCGGAGGTGCCCCAATTAACCGAGAAACTGAGTGTTTCTCCATGTACTCAGACATGTCTAGACGAACCAAGTTCTGTTCATCATCAAAAAGGTACTGTGTCAAAGCCCTGGCTAATTCCGTTTTTCCAACGCCTGTTGGACCAAGGAAAATAAAGCTACCAATTGGCCTGTTAGGATCGCTCAAGCCAGATCTGGCCCTCCTAATAGCGTCTGATACTGCAGACACAGCTTTATCCTGACCAATTACACGATTATGCAAACGATCTTCCATGTGCAATAGTCTTTCACTTTCGGTTTCCAAAAGCCGATGTACTGGAATACCTGTCCAGCTAGATACTAAACTTCCTATTTGATCAGCTGTCACAACCATATCGCCGTCGATTGTAGGGACTGATTCACTTTTTTGATTTTTGTATTCGTCTTCTAGTCGAAGCCGTTCGGACCTGAGCTCCGCTGCAGTTTGATATTCTCCTCTTTGCGCAGATGCCTGCTCCTCATGTTCCAATCTGCGAAGCTGGTTTTCAATTTCTTTTAAACTAGGAGTCAGCGCCTGAGATTCAATTCTCAGCTTGCTAGCAGCTTCATCTATCAAATCCACGGCTTTGTCAGGTAAATTTCGATCAGTTATATACCTCTGACTTAATTTAACTGCAGCATTTACTGCTTCATCGCTGACAGAGACCTTATGGTGTGCTTCATACTTTGGCCTTAGCGCATACAACATTTCTACAGCGGTTTCTCTATCAGGCTCGTCCACTAATATTGCTTGAAATCTCCGCTCTAATGCTGCATCTTTTTCAATGTACTTACGGTACTCCGTCTCAGTAGTCGCTCCCATGCATTGAAGTTCACCACGTGCTAATGCAGGCTTCATCATGTTACTTGCATCAATTGCCCCGTCTGCTGCTCCTGCCCCCACCACGGTATGAATTTCATCAATAAATAAGATGATTTCTCCGCGAGCTTCCCTGATTTCATCAAGAACAGCCTTTAGCCTATCTTCAAACTCTCCACGAAATTTACTACCTGCAACCATAGAGCCCATTTCGAGTGCTAATACACGCCTGCCTTTCAACTCTTCTGGCACATCTCCAGCAACGATTCTTTGAGCTAGGCCTTCAGCAACTGCCGTCTTACCAACACCTGCAGCACCGATCACGACAGGATTATTTTTTGTTCTTCGTATTAGGGTTTGCATAGCCCTAGTTATTTCTTCATCTCTACCTATGACCGGATCAAGCTTGCCTCTCTCAGCCAGATCAGTTAAATCAACGCTGAATTTCTCCAAAGACCGATATCGAGATTCAGCTCTCTGGTCAGTAACTCTGTGACTTCCCCTAACTGACTGCAATGATTGATAAACTTTTTCCAGTGTAATGTTAGCCTGGCTAAAAAGAGTATCTAATGCCCGGCCATTGTTTTCTTCGTTCTTAACAACTGCAAGTAATAAATGTTCGATGCTAATGTACTCATCATTTAGTCTTTCTGCTTCTTTTTTAGCAGTCTCCATAACAGCTGCAATACGGGGAGTCATATAAACCTGAGCGACTGGCCTATTTGCTACTGGGACGGATTCAAGAATTTGCTTTACTGATGATTTCAATGAATCCATTGAAACACCTAGTCCGTCAAATAAATCAAATGCCACACCATCCTTTTCATCTAGCAATGCTAAAAGAAGATGCTCTGTGTCCCACTGAGTATGCATATACTCAGCAAGTACCTCTTGTGATTTCTGGATTACTGCTAATGCTTTCTCTGTAAATTGTTCTGGTCGTAATACCATGATTCCTAGCCTCGTTATACTTCAATTCAAAACTATCAATTAAATACGTGTTATATTTGTAATTAATGTGAAGTGGTTACAGATCGATTATACCTTTGTGCTGCGTATTAGTCAATAAAGTTTAGTCGTATCATATCAAGCTAATCATAAAAGGTTTAAGTTGACAAAGGTGTAAATTATTTAAATGGCAAAAGAGGAAATTCTTTTAGTTAAAGATCTACATACCTATTTTGAGAGCCCTCGGGGCACAATAAGAGCAATTCAAAATTTTTCTCTATCACTATCGAAGAAGCAAGTATTAGGGATTATAGGTGAAAGTGGCGCGGGGAAAACTACCATAGGTCTATCAATAATGCGGCTTCTTGGTATGGACGGACACATCGAAACAGGAACGGTTCACCTAGAAAAACAAGACATATTAAGTCTGCCAGAGGCTGAAATGCGATCTATCAGAGGCAAGGATATCTCCATGACATTTGAAAATTCCTCCTCGATCCTCAATCCTTCTGATTCTGTTGGCGATCAGATAAGAGAAACTATACGAATCCACACGAACCTGACTTACAAAGAGTCTAATGAATTAACATTACAAAGTTTGAATGAAATAGGAATGCAAAATGCCCGTAAAGTTATGGACATGCAACCCAGAGAACTCAGTGCAGGAGCATGTCAAAAAGTCATGCTAGTAATGTCGACAATATTACAGCCAAAAGTCCTTATAGCAGATGAAATAACGCGCAACCTAGATATAATTACTCAAGCTCAAATATCCGATCATTTTAGAAGAAGAATTTCTAAAACAGACATATCAACTCTTTTGCTCACGAATGATCCCGGGATTCTAGCCCAGCTGGCAGATACGGTAATAGTTATATATAAAGGTCGCAAACTTGAACAAGCTCCGATCCAAGAAATATTTAAACGACCAATGCATCCATATACATTTCAACTTTTGCGCCCAATGGAAAATCGAAAACTTAAGACCATGAGATCAGAATCAATTGATGAATCTGTCGACCCCGACATGTGCCCGCTAGTTGCAAAATGTCAACGGGCAATTTCAAAATGCAGGACCTCTGAAATGCCACAAGATACTGACATAAACGGGCATCATCAAGTAGCTTGCTACAACCCTATATCGGTTGCAATAGACTAATTATTAAGCAACGTAAGCTCACCCAGCAGCATTTCTAAAGCTAACATATCAGTCAGTTTACCTGACTTTATTTTCTCATCTGTCTCAGCTAATAAATTATGAGCTGCCATCAGTTTAGATAAGTTGTGACGTCTCACTTCTTCTAATAGCTTATCCATTGCATAGCCATGAAGATTTAATTGTTTTGATAAATCATTGCGGCTTATTTGCTCTCCATGAGACATTTTAGCTGTAATTAGAAGGCGCACTTGTCGATGAATCATAGCAAGAATATATCCCGGAGATTCCGATCCATTTAATATCGTTTTCACGGACGCCATTGCGTGTGGATTACCATTCAATGCCATATCTACTGCTCTGAATATGCTGTCTTGGTGATTATCGGTAGTTAGAAGATCAATGTCGCTACTACTAATTTGCCTATCATCTGCATACAAGATAAGTTTTTCGATTTCAGCATCTAAGGCCCAGGTGTTAGGCCCTATAACATGTGCCAGTCTAGATATGGCTTTATTATCGATGTCTCCGCCTTTATCATTGACTCGCTGTTGAATCCATTTATTAATTGCCCCTCCACGAGGCATAGCAAATTCCCTGACAGAAGCCAATTCGGCAATCTGCTTGAACAGCGAATTGCTTTTAAATGAATCTTGGCTTTCCCTGAACAGCAAATCGTTGGTTGGAGGGATATTTTCCACTATTTGGCTTAAATTCTCCCATCCTTTAACCTGTTTCTTACCTTTAGTTTTAGAGAAGAACTCATTGACTATAACTAGTCTTCTCTCGGACAAAAATGGAACAGCCGACACAGAAGCGGTTAAATCTACTGGATTAATCGATTGTTTATCCAGACGAATGACATTATGGTCTCGTAAATCATCAGTCCCAACATTGCGAATGAGATCTTGTGTAGCTTCCAAGATAGATAATTCATCGTCACCGTAAAATAGATATATCAACTATGTACTTCCATATAATTAAAAGTTGTGTGCACTGGTTGTCTTACTTGTATAATGATCCATATTAGACTAAAGAAAAGCAGCGGGTAAAACCATATTTGTTTTCAATATTACGCCTACTTCCCTACACAAAGATACCTAGCCTTACAATTCGCCTTATGTTAGATAGGCGGGTATCACTACGTTCGAAATTAATAATACCCATTGCTATCATATTATTTATCTCGCCGATTGATCTAATACCCGATATTATTTTCCCATTCGGCAGAATCGACGATATCATCTACCTCGTTTTGGCACCAATCTTTTTTATTTGCACTTGCCCGATTGAGGTCGTTAAAGAATATATCGGCGGAGGCAAAGGTAAAGAAGAAAAAGACTCTGCAGTCGAAGCCGAGTACCGTCACATAGAAAATACTTCAGAAGAAAAAGAGAAATAAAAATGCAAGTTGGAATTGTTGGACTTCCTCAAAGTGGTAAAACCACGTTATTCAAAGCAGCCACAAGAGGAAAAGTACAGAGCGGAGGCAAGCACGATTTATCTCGTGGTATAGCAAAAATAGATGACTCTCGATTGAATCTACTGAGCGAGATACATGAATCAAAAAAGACTACATGTGCGGAAGTGCTTTATCTCGATAGCCCTCCATTGAAAGAAGGTTTTGGGAAGCACGTAGGTATAGAAGGTGACCTACTGGGTCATCTCCAAGCATGCGACGAGCTGGTGGTTGTTACTCGGGAATTTACCAACGACTCTGTTGCACATATTCATGACACATTAGACCCATCACGAGATGTGGTTGAATTTTTAATGGACCTGTCATTCGTTGACCAAGGGATCTTAGAAAGGAGACTCTCGAAACTTACCGATAGCTTGAAAAGCACGAAAACTAAAGATAAAGAACCGATCATTAAAGAGCAGGAGTTACTCAATCGAATATCTGGGTCTCTTAATGAAGGTAAATTAGCGCATCAAGCAATTAACACGAGGGAAGAAGCAAAATTAATAAAAGGTTTTGGCTTGCTAACAACTAAGCCTCTTATAGTCGCTGCCAATATAGACGAGAATTCCATACTTTCGTCTTCTGATATTGAAAATGAAATCTCGAAAGCAATTGGAAACGATACCAAGGTGATTTCAATATGTGCCAAATTAGAGGCAGAGTTATCAGAAATGAATCCAGAAGATGAAATAGAGTTCCGAAACGAATTAAATATTAAAGAATCAGGGATTAATCGTCTCGTTAGTGATTCTTATGAATCGCTAGGCTTAATCACCTTCTTTACCACTGGCCCTGATGAAACAAGGGCATGGTCAATTAGAAATGGAACTGAAGCACAAGTAGCGGCTGGCCAGATTCACAGTGATATACAACGTGGCTTCATAAGAGCAGAAATCATATCTTACGAAGCATTAATCGAGTCTGGGAATGAAAGTCAGGCAAGAAATAACGGATTACTAAGGCAAGAAGGTAAAAGCTATACTATGCGAGACGGGGACGTCGTAAATTTCTTATTCAATGTTTGATCTGAAATTAGAACAAATAAAAACATTAGCTCTATACATACATATACCTTTCTGTGCCACTAAATGCGTGTACTGTGACTTTAATACATACGAGGGCTTAGAAAAATTAATTGACTCTTACATAAATGCTCTAAATATAGAAATCCAGCTTTGGGGAACAAAATTACATAGGCCGCAGTTATCGACATTGTTTTTTGGAGGTGGCACCCCTTCATACTTAAATTTAGGTCAAATTACAGAGCTAATTCAATCCATATCTCAGGCCTTTCAAATTGAAAGTACTATGGAAACAACTCTCGAAGCAAACCCTGAAGACATAAGAGCTGAAAAGTTGGATGAATATCAAAGGGCTGGAATAAATAGGTTAAGCATTGGAGTCCAATCTTTGGACGATCGTCTTCTGAAAATGTTGGGTAGAAGGCATGATGCAAAATCAGCTCTAAATGCCATAGAGAAAACTCTCAACTTTGGTTTTGAAAATGCTAGCATGGATTTAATGTATGGGCTTCCGACTCAGTCTCTACAAGATTGGAAAGAAACCCTAGACACCGCATTAAGCCTTGGGTTACCTCATCTATCAATATATTGCCTTGGACTGGAAAAGGGAACTCCCATGGCACAGTCAGTGGATTTAGGAGAATTACCCGAACCTGATCCAGATTTAGCAGCAGAAATGTATGAGTTAACGGTCAAAAAATTAGATGAGTTCAAATACCGACATTATGAAATCTCTAACTGGGCCAAACCTGGATTTGAAAGCCAGCACAACATTAACTACTGGAACAATCAGTCTTTTCTTGGACTAGGACCAGGGGCACATTCGTATATTCCAGGTTTTAGATTTTCAAATATAAAGTCGCCCAGAGAATATATTTTACGTATGGAAAACAATCCCAATGACACAACTACCCCTAGAACTTTAAGAAACGCAATTCAAGTTATTGATCAAGTGGAAAATATTTCTGAAACCACTGAAATTTTAGATACTTTGATGATGGGCCTCCGGTTGGACACAGGCGTATCCGAAGCAGCCTATTTTAATAGGTTTGGTCATTCTTTAGATGAAAAATGGAATGACACAATAGTGACTGCAATTTCTGATGGATTGATCAAATGGGAAAATGATAGCAAAAGTGATTTGTCTAATAGGTATTTACAATTAACTCAAAAAGGCAAAATACTTAGTAATGAAGTTTTAGCAAGGTTTTTTGCTGTAGCCAAAAACTAGATGATCTTTGTGTAATCCTTAGATTCATCACAGAAGGCTACACTTCTGCTATTCTTGTGTTCTTATGTATATTATCGGAACTGCCGGACATGTGGATCACGGCAAATCATCTCTAGTTAAAGCCTTAACTGGCATTGATCCTGATCGTCTACAAGAAGAAAAAGATCGTGAACTTACGATTGATTTAGGATACGCATGGCTTGATCTTCCAGATCACAAAAGTGTAAGCATTGTTGACGTCCCCGGTCATGAAAAATTTATCAATAATATGTTGGCAGGTGTCGGATCAATTGACATGGCTCTAGTTGTAATCGCAGCTGACGAGTCGGTAATGCCTCAAACTCGCGAACATATAGCAATTCTAGAGCTACTGAAAATAAACATTGGGGCGATAGCTATAACCAAAATAGATCTGGTTGAAAAAGATATAGTGGATTTAGTTAAAGAAGATATTAAAGAAACGATAAAGGGTTCTTTCTTGCAAAATGCTTCAATGATCACTGTATCAACAAAAACGGGTGAGGGACTGAACGACCTAAAAGCTATTATCAATGAAAACTTATCTAATATCGTAACCCCTCGAGACATAGAACAACCTCGACTGTCTATAGATCGCACTTTTAGCATGGATGGATTTGGAACAATAGTTACAGGAAACTTAAGGGATGGGCCTTTTGTGGTTGGACAGCAAGTGGAAATAGTGAACTCAGGTAAGCGTTCGAGAATTCGGGGGTTACAAACTCATGGTTCCAAAGTCGACGAAGCAATCCCAGGAACAAGAGTCGCAGTAAATTTATCTGGAATTACAGCTGACGACATTGATAGAGGAAATGTTCTTGCACCTGTTGGTATTTTATCTCCGACAAATGCTTTCGATATTCATTTAAAAGTTCTAGAAGATATACCCAATAACTTAAAACACAATATGTTTGTAAACGTGCATCTAGGAACTGCTCAACAGGTAGGTAAACTACGGCTACTCAACTGTGACGTGGCAGAACCCGGTGAAAAAGTGTGGGCCCAGATTAAACTTGATGCAGGATTTGTTACACGTAAAAATGATTATTGCATTATCCGATCAAATCAGGTGACGTTAGGTGGAGGCATTGTAGTAGAGCCACATGCGACGCGACATAAAAGAAACGATGCCGGAACAATAGCGACTTTAAATTTGAAACGAAACGGTTCTGCTGAAGATCTAATTCTTTTATCAACAGATAAACCAAATCCAGTCCAAATTAATTCTATAGTTAGAGAAACTCATCTAAGTGAAACAGATATTAACGAAAGTCTGGTGGAAATGATTAAATCAGAAACAATCGTACGGATTGAATTTAATCGAGCCATTTATTATCAATCTTTTGCAAAATGGAACGATCGAGTTGCAAACATTGAAAATGACTTGTCTAAGTATCACAAAATGTTTCCTGGTAAATTAGGAATCCCCAAGAATGAGCTCGTTAAGACATTAAATCTTTCACCCAAAACCGCGGATATAGTTCTAAACACTGTTTCGAAATCAGAGGAGATCATCGTTGAAAACGATTACATACGACTTTCCGGACATACCCCTAAATTATCAAAGAAGGCAGAATCCGAGGCTGAATTATTTTTATCAATGTTGAAGGAGAAAAAGTGTTCACCTTCAACCAATTCTGTGCCATCCACAGAAATAACTGAATACCTGACTACAACAGGCAAAATAATCAGAATTAATGATCAACTTTTCTACGAGGCAAACACCTATGAAATTATGTTGAGTGAATTCGTGGGTTTTCTAAAAAAGCACGAACAGATTAATATTAGCCAAGTGAAAGAATTATTTAATATAAGCCGTAAGTATGCACTCGCTTTTGCCGAACATATGGATCAAAAACAAATCAGTAAACGTATGGGAGACATACGCATTTTGACAACAGTTAAAAGAGAAGTACAGTGAGCCTAGATTTAACTAGTGCTTCACGGCAAATACAGAACATGGCGCAGAATATCAGCGCTCGTGAGAGTGATCGCATAAAACGAATTGAAGCTGCTATATACGCAGCTAAGAATTTTGACCTCAAGTCATATGAATCAGTTAGACGAAACCTTGCCGAATTAGGCCAAACAACAACTTTAATAGAGGAGTCTCCTAGTAAAGCTTTTTCCTCCCCCAATCTGCCTAAAAACCTAATAGTTGCTGCAGTTGATGGATCGCATATAGATGTGGACCGACATTTAGCTGCCCAGTGCTTTTTAATCAATATCGGTAGCTGCCTAATTAAGTATGGCGATGATTCATACGCCGAACTGCAAACAAAGCCGACTTTATATGCAACGGATGAAAACATGGTGATAAAGAGTGCCGATAATAGAACTCAAAGAATTCAGGGGTCTGTACTAGGGATAAAACGGCATATTGAAGAGTTAAAAGAGTTAGCGGGATTAATTAACCAAATACCAGCCGAAGCACCATGTTCTTTGTTCGTAGACGGCACTTTATTTCCAGTAGGAATGTCAATTTTCCCTCAATTTGTAAGGGACCAATTCTTTGATGAAATAAAAGAAACAATGAACTTATTATTCCAAGAATCCAATAACCGAAAAATGTCAGTGTCCGCATATATTAGTTATCCTGGCCATAGTGAAATAGTAGAAACATTAAGATTGCTAATTTGTGATGAGATAGCTGGGACAGGTATATGTAAAGGGTGTATCGAAGGAGTTAAGGATAGAGATATATTTTTCAAATTACTAGAACCCGGCCAAAGGTCTCCAGTGTTTGCACGAAATACAACTCTCGGGCACACTAACATCGCTACTGATATAGCCTTCTTTTACCTTAATGCTGGTAATGAAATAGTAAGAATAGAAATGCCGTACTGGTCTATTGAACACAATGATATTATTGAATTGGCTCATGGAACCTCTTTGGATCAATCGAAAAGGGGCCCAGGTTATCCGACGGTATTGATAGAGGCCCATGAACAAGCAATAGTCACGACAGCTGATAGAGAATCTTTTGTCGAGTTGGTTGAATTATCGTTAAACTCTAATGGAATAACGACACCAACATCACAAAAAAACATTTCTAAAAGATTACGTAATATTTAAATGAATGCAAAGAAAAAAAACAAAGGTGGACTTTCTGACGGCATAATCGGGGAAGTGATAAGGGCTTCTAGTACTGAGTTTGAGACTCAATGTTATGAGCTTTACCAATTTCCCCCGTTAGGCTCTCTAGTAATATCAGATGATGAAAATCCTGTTTTCGGAATAGTTTCACATTCTGTAACTGAAAGTTTGGATCCATCACGAACACCTCGACCAAGAGGTCCCGGATTAGAGAATGTTAAGGCTATATATGAAGAAAGCCCTCAGCTAAACAACCTTCTCACAAGTCGATTTACTGCGATCACTGTTGGTTATTTAAAGGACCAATCTATAGTCATGAGATTGTCACCTGTGCCTCCACGAATATTATCTCTTACCCGAATTTGTACTGATTCGGAGTTAAATGAATTTTCATCAGATTTTGATTTTGTTTCTCGATTACTGAATTCCAGTTTTGCCTCCTCAGACGACGTATTGGCTTCTTTCCTGAATATCGCATCCAGCCTTAGAACTGACCCTGATCAATATCTTATAGACATTGGTAAAGAGATAGCTTCATTACTTCCAGGCCAAATGCGGAGAGTTAACCTGATTTTAAGGAACGCTTCAATATGAATTCTGACGAACAGTTTGAACAGCTCAAGAAAAACGTTAACACCGACGAAGGCTGGTCAGGAGTAATAGTAGGTGGATCTTTGTCAGATGGTCTAGAGGTTCGCTTGGCAGGAGGGTCATCTATAGAAGACGTTAAAGTAGGCAGACTTGTGACTATTGAAGGCAAATCACATAAGTTTTTTGGACAGGTATCTGATGTTATCTTGGAGTCATCAGACAGAAACCTTAGCACTCATTCAGAAGAGATTTCTGAAGGAATAATGTCTGAAGTTGCTACTGGTACTGCTGCTTACGGCATGATTAAAGTACAACCTAAACTTTCGGTAGATACGACTGATATTCGCTCCAATCCTCAAGCGGCAAAAACAGTCCCTCCTCATTTCTCAAAGGTTACCGCCTCTACTCATGCTGACATTGAAATGATATTCGGAGAGGAAGCGCCCGGGAAATTCTGGATTGGTTCTCCCCTAGATATGGAAACAAAACTATGTTTAGACATTAATGAACTGACAAAAAGAAGCAATGGTGTATTCGGGAAAAGCGGTACGGGAAAAACATTTTTAACTAGGTTATTGTTAGCAGGGATACTGCAAAGTGGAAAAGCAGCTAATCTAGTGTTTGACATGCACAGTGAATATGGATGGCAGGGTTATTCTGAAACAGAAAGCCATCAAGTAAAAGGGCTAAAACAATTATTCCCTTCAAAAGTAGCGATATTTTCATTAGATGAAGAACACTCGAAAAGGCGGGGCTTGACTCCGGATTACGTGGTTAAAATTGGATATAAGGAAGTGGAGCCAGAGGATGTTGAAATCTTAAGAGAATCTTTGAACCTATCACCTCAGGCTGCTGATGCAGCACACTCACTATACAGACATTACGGAAAAAACTGGTTATTAGAATTTCTTGAGGTTTCTGGAACAGAAGCGTTCAATTCGTTAGCAGCACAGCTAAACGTAAATCAAGGGGCTTTATCGACTCTTCACAGAAGGTTACGTGAGTTCAGGCGTTTCGAATTTATGGATACGACCTCTGTACACGATTCCGTTAACCAAATCCTAAGATATTTAGATCGCGGAATAAATGTCGTTTTGGAGTTCGGTAAATACGGCCGAGATACCGATGCATACATATTAGTTGCTAATCTTCTTACAAGGCGTATATACGACAGGTATGCTGAATATAAAGAAAGATCTTTATCTGGCATAGGTGATGAGCCAATGCCTTTGGTTATAACTATTGAAGAAGCCCATAAATACTTAACGCCAGAACTCGCAAATCAAACAATATTTGGAACTATAGCTCGGGAAATGCGTAAATATAATGTCACCATCCTCATAGTAGACCAAAGGCCCAGTCAAATCGATGAAGAAGTAATGAGTCAATTGGGAACAAAACTTGTTTGCTTATTAGACAATAACCGCGATGTTGATTCTGTTTTGTCTGGGGTGTCAGGGCAAAGGAAACTAAGAAGCGTTTTATCAAGCTTAGACTCTCGACAGCAGGCTCTGTTATTCGGTCATGCCTTGCCAATGCCTGTTGAGATAAGAGTTAGAGACTACGGTACGCCTGAATCATATAAAGCTTTAGGGTTTACAGACACTAAGAGTAAAAAGGGCAGATCTCAAATAGATCAAGATAAGTCCGACCTATTCGGATAATCAAAACCTATAAAAGGTATATTAATCATCATGCAACCCAAAATGATGTGTAATTTCCTGGATGACAATCTTCTTAATCTCTTCCAGCATTTGATCTTCATCTTCACAAAGTGACTCGATAGAACTTTGAAACAAGCATATCCTGTCGGGAAGAACTTCCCCATAATCATTACGTCCGGTCAAGGGCACTCCTTCATAGAGTCCTACCAAACAATCTTCATCGCCAAAAAACGTGCCTGCAATTTGGTCTTTTGAGGGTACTTCCTCTACAACTACATCCACATTTTCCAATCGATTTTGGAATTCTATTGGGATGTCAGTCAGGGCCTGTGTAACTAACAATTCAAATTCTGATCTCTTCATTTAAACACTCTACCTATAGCACTTCAATTGTGATAAATTGCACATATAGGGCACGCTATGTCTTTGATAATTAAACAATACTCGAAACTTACGACACAACCAATAAACTGGATACTTTTCGCTTTAAGTTTAGCATTAGTTCTTTATACCTTATACTTAATCTTTTTATACGTTCCAACTGATGCAAATCTTGGGATTTCCCAACGTATATTTTATATACATGTACCAATTGCCTGGCTAGGCATGATATCAATTATTGTTGTCGCAGTAGCATCGGCATTATACCTTTGGACCAAAAACAATAAATGGGATGACCTAGCGTACTCAACAGCGGAATATGGCATGATATTTGCAACCTTAATTATTGTTACTGGTGCTATATGGGCAAAACCAGTGTGGGGAGTTTGGTGGACCTGGGATTCGAAACTTACAACAACATTAATCTTATGGTTTATCTATGCTAGCTACTTGATACTTAGAGCATATGGACCAACAGGAATACAACAAGCACGATATGCAGCAATAATTGCACTTATTGGTGCTATAGATGCTCCAATAATCTATTTAGCGACTGAATGGTGGAGAACTGCACATCCAAGTTATGTAATTGGACCTCTGGAGGAATCTGGTGGCCTCGACACACAAATGCGAACCGCATTTTTGGTATCAATTATTACTTTTACGGTCTTTTATGCGTTCCTATTGTCTAATAGATATAAAATAAGAAGGTCGGAAACTGAACTAGATGAATTACACCAAGAGGTTTCAGCAATTGAAAAAATTTAGTTTAATATCAATATTCGTACTTTTGTGCTCGATGCCGTTTTTATTAGGAATTCAATCAATAAGCGCAAATAATTCAGTGGAAACAAGCTACGAGCAATTCATATCGTATCCTCAGCAAGATATAGAAGAAGCATCTACAGATAATGACTCTGACAATAATTTAGGATACGTCTTTGCTGTCTTTGCGATTGTATGGGGCGTATTTTTTGCTTTTATGATACTTTTAATGCGAAAACAAACACGTATTAATGCGGAAATAGCGGGCCTAAAACAGTTACTGGAAAATAAGAAAAACCCTCAGTAGGGTAAATAATATTTATAATGCCTGAAGATAAAATTTTCGAATCTGACATATCTGAAACTAATTTTGTGTCCACGAACAGAATTAAATTACTAATAGCCGGTTTAGCATTACTGGGAGCATTATGCTACTTTGCTTTTATGGCATTTCAAGGAGCCACTGTCTATTACTATACTGTCGGAGAAGCCAAAGATATTAATCAATCTGATTCTGATCAGATGTTGAGGGTTAGCGGGAAACTAGTCCCAACTTCTTTCTCCAGAAATGATGGGTCAACTGAATCACATTTCGAACTAACCGACGGTGTATACACGATGGATGCAATCCATGACGGAATACTGCCAGATCTG
>PAAV01000012.1 GCA_002699485.1 Chloroflexota bacterium
AATATAAAAGATAGGATTGTGTCTGATAAAAAGCGAACCCGTGGAAAAGTTCATTGGGTATTGTTAAACGACATTGGATCGGCCACAACAAATTCTGAAGTAACCGATTCTGAAATAACACAAGCTCTTAAAAACGTCAGTTCAGTTTAAATTAGACTGTCTGGAAGATTTAATATCTTGATTTTTAAATTAGAAGCTACAGACGGACGAGCTAGAACCGGTTCCATTCATACAACAAAAGGAACTATAGATACTCCTGTATTTATGCCAGTTGGCACACAGGCTAGCGTCAAGTCCCTGGATCCTAAGGACTTAACTGCATTAAATGCACAAATTATTCTTGGTAACACTTATCACCTATACCTAAGGCCTGGTGTTGAGTTAATCAAGGATTTTGGAGGTTTAGGGAAATTTATGGGTTGGGACGGACCAATCTTGACTGACTCTGGTGGCTTCCAAGGGTTCAGCTTGGGACGTTTAATGAAAACAGATCAAGATGGTATCGAATTTAAATCACACCTGGATGGTTCAAGTCATTTATTTACCCCAGAAAAGGTAATTGATTATCAAGAATCTTTAGGTTCAGATATTGTAATGCCTTTAGATTGGTGTGTAGAACTTCCCAATGACTTAGACACGTTAAAAATGGCAGTGAAAAGAACCACGTCGTGGGCAGAACGATCACTTAACGTCAAAAGTAACGACCAATATGCTCTTTTTGGGATCGTGCAGGGAGGTACAGAAAAAACCCTAAGAGAATTGTCAGCAAAGCAAATCACAAAACTAGATTTTGATGGCTATTCAATTGGCGGTTTGAGTGTAGGGGAAACAAAATCAAAAATGTATGATATAGCTTCCTTCACAGCTCAGTTGTTACCTGAAAATAAGCCAAGGTATTTAATGGGAGTTGGGTCACCAGAAGACTTGTTCGAGTCTGTTGCTGTTGGAATAGATATGTTTGATTGTGTTTTACCTACTAGAGTAGCCAGAAATGGTAGTTTATTCACGTCTAACGGAAGAATTAATATAGTGGGAAAACGGTTTCGAGCAATGAACAGGCCGATAGAAGCAGAGTGCGACTGCTATACCTGCATGAATTTTACGGCAAGTTATTTAAGCCACCTATTCAGAGCAAAAGAACTTTTGGGTTACAGACTTGCATCAATACATAATTTGCGTTTTATCACTAATTTGATGACCAATATGAGAAATTCAATTCAGATAGGCGAATTTAAAGATTATAAAAAACGATTTTTAAATGAATATCGGCCAACCAACGAATCAATCAGAATTGATCAGAAACAAAAATGGTTAGATATAAAAAATGAAAATTTCGGAAAGTAAGAGTTTAACGGCCGCCAGCTACAGCGGGGACAATTGAAATTTCGTCTCCAGATTTAGTTGGTGTATCTAAACCGTCCAAAAATCTAACATCTTCTCCATTAATATACACATTAACAAAATTTCGCAACGAGCCCGAGTCATCACACAACCTATCTTTGATACCTGGGTAAGCTTCATTTAAAGCTTCCACAACAGCAGATAGATTTTCTGCTTCAACGCTTACTTTATCGGCTCCATTTGTGACTCTACGTAATGGAGCTGGAATCCTCACATCAATACTCATTTTTATAAAACCTCTAATATTATCCTTCTACTACATCACCGGAAATTGGATCTACGCGCACTCCCTTTGTAGCAACCCAATCTAAGGCTTTTTGTATTTCATCTTCTTCGCCCTCTATTTCTAGCACAACCCATCCCATATCTTCCCTGACATCAGCTCTTCTAATGTTTGTTAACAGGTCGAAGTCTTTACTCAACATAGAAATGATTGGTTCTTTTATCATCTCTTGTTCGTAAGTGAATTTTACTCTTTTAATAGGCATTGTTAGTTCCTTTTATTCCAAACATCAAGAGCGTCCTGAAAGGATTTGTAATCTGGGTCCGTAAACACTGGGTCAGCGGCATCCTCGATCACTTCAACCGTTTTAAGACCGTTACCTGTTACAAAAGCGACCACCACCTCATCAGCTGAAATTATACCTCTTTTGGCAAGCGACCTTAAAGCTGATATCACAACACCGCCAGCTGTTTCGGTAAATATACCCTCTGTTTCAGCAAGTAGTTTCATGCACTCAGCCACTTCTGGTTCTGGAACTCTCACGGCATTACCTTTTGTTTCAGCTATAGTCTTAAGCGCATAAAATCCATCCGCTGGATTACCAATAGCTAATGATTTAGCTATTGTTTCAGGTTTAACAGGTTTGACATGATATGTGTCTTGATCAAATGCTTCTACAATAGGAGAACATCCCGCTGGTTGAGCTAAATCCATGAATGTATCTACGGAGTCAAGTAAACCAAGATCTTTCAATTCATTTAATCCCTTCCAGATTTTAGTGAACAAAGAACCAGAGGCAGCAGGAACTATGCACCTGTCTGGAGCGCGCCAACCAAGTTGTTCCGCAACTTCGTAGCCCAAAGTTTTACTACCTTCACTATAGTATGGCCTCATATTGATATTGACGAAAGCCCAGCCATGGTTATCTGCTAGTTCGCTACATAAACGGTTCACTTCATCGTAAGTACCATCAACTGCAACTAACGTGGATCCATATATAGCAGCTCCGAGTATTTTGCCCTGCTCTAGATCAGAGGGGAAAAAGACTTTTGTATCCATTTTTGCTTTAGCTCCATGTGCGGAAACTGATCCAGCTAAATTACCAGTTGATGCACAAGCTAGTGTATCGAATCCAAATTCCAAAGCTTTGTTTGTTGCAACAGAAACCACTCTGTCTTTAAAGGAAAATGTCGGATTAGTGCTATCATTTTTTATATACAGATTATTTAAACCTAATAGTTTGCCAAGATTGTCTGCTTTAACTAAGGGAGTAAATCCTGTACCCATATCGATTCCAGCATCTCTTGTGACAGGTAATAAGTCTTCGTATCTCCATATAGATAAAGGTCCTTTCTGAATCTTATCTTTAGAAATTACCTTTTTGATAGCTTCATAGTCATATCCGACTTCTAATGGACCAAAACAAAATTCGCATACATGTTCCGGTGCTACGGGATATTCCCGACCACATTCACGACAATATAAACACTTTATATATGACACTTAATTTCTCAGGTTTCACTAATAATAGTCTAAACATTATAAATCGCGGGTGTAGACTGCCCCGCGACTCATCTGATCGTAGCAATTGCCTATCCTGAGTGTCAATGAATTATCAGCTTCTTTTAAAATCCAATTCCTGAAAATAGGTAAATAGACAAATTAGTTGCACAACATACGTTGATTAAAAAAATCCTTTCTGGGTAAAAAGATCTGATAAAACTTCTATTCCGCGGCTTATTTCTTCTGACGAATTGTAGCCGAAACATAATCGTGCATAATTATGACCAGAACTAGCATCAGCAGCAAACATCGGTCCAGGCTGATAGCCAACACCAGCATTCAATGCTTCTCCTGTGATTTCAGTTAGATCCGCTGAGTGAGGCATCTCCAACCACAAATAAAGCCCTCCCTCGGGAGTACTCCATTTCGCATTAGAACCAAACATCTCTCCAAGTGTTGCAATCATTGTATCTCGTCTATCTCTTTGGATCTTAAGAATTTTTGCTACATGGTCATCTAAACCTGACATCGCATATCTATGAATGGCAAGAGCAGCAAATTCATTCACTCCACTTCCGCTTATTTTACGGACCATTCTGAAACGACCGATTATTTCTTCTGGGCCAACAAAATATCCCATTCTAAGACCAGGAGCGATTGTTTTAGAAAAAGAACCCACGTACATCACCTGACCTGTCATATCTAATGAATGGATTGCAGGTACGTTATCTCCTTCAAACCTCAAATCAACATAACAATCATCCTCTAATATTGGTATCTCATAAAAAGATGCAATATCTAAAAGTGATTTTCGTCTTTCTAACGTCATGGTCCAGCCCTGCGGGTTTTGGAATGTAGGTATGGTATAAATCAATTTTGGCCTTTTATCCTGTGCAACCAAATCCGCGATTACCATCTCTAGATTGTCAGGTTTCATTCCTGAGTCATCGCACAAAATCCCATGAACCTCCGCACCTGAAATTCGTAGTTTTGTTAAAGTGTTCGAATAACAAAAATCTTCAGTTATTACGGCATCTCCCGGATCTATTAACAAGTCAATTATTGTTGCAATATGCTGAGAGGAACCATCACCTAATACGATCTGCTCTGGATCAACTTTCATTGCCCTATCTCTTTTTAACTTATGAGACACGTACTCTCGTAACGGTCCGTATCCTTGTACATCTGGATACAAGGCCAGATCAGAACCTTCATCTGAAAGACCTTCTTTAAGAGCAGAAACGAGGCCATCTATAGGTAATGAATCAGGGTCAGGGTAAGCAATAGCAAAGTCATATTTACCACGGGCCAACTCACCACGATCACGAAAAGGTGGGGCTTGTTTGGACAATATTTTGTTGAATTCAATAAGTTTTTTATTTTCCAATTTAATTATTCCTGTTTCCTGTATTTAACCTTTTGGTTTATCTTTATTTTTATTGGACATCATCAACTCTTATTCGAAGTCTCTTGTTTCGCTTACCTTTGCTTTGATGTCCAACAATTATGATCTTACCAACATCAGAGGTATTAGATACATGTGTGCCACCGTCAGCCTGAATATCCAGACCATCGATTTCGACAATTCGCACTTCTTCGATATTGGGAGGTAAAAGATTTATCTTTGTTCGAATCAAGTCAGGAATTTTAAAGGCTTCTTCGCGAGGCAGGAATTTTACAGTTACTTCTCGTTTCTCATCAACCTCGATATCTATTGCTCGCTGAACAGTAATTGCAAAATCAGAAGACATTTCGTCAAGTTCAAAATCCATTCTTGCTTCTAAAGGCTTCATGTTTCCACCTGTTACCTGAACTCCAAAGTCCCTCCATATTACTCCACATAAAATATGAAGCGCAGTATGAGTTCTCATTAATTGGTATCTTCGATCCCAATTTATCATTCCTTCAACTTCCTGACCCAATCGCGGCATAAGATCGTCTGTTAAATGTATTAATTGATTCCCGATCCGTTTAACTCCTTGTATTTCGATTTCTTTCCCATCGAATTTCAGGATGCCTGAATCAGACGGTTGCCCACCTCCACCCGGATAAAAAATAGTCTGTTCTAGCTCAACCCCCTCTGGTAAAACATCTTTTACTATAGCTTTCATGCTTTTTTGATATGCATCGATGTGAGCAAGTATGCGAGTCACTGAATCCTCCAATAACTTTTTATAAGGGTTTTAGATTTTATCTAATGATTGATGAAGTATAAAATATCAGCATGAAAAAAAGTATTTATGATATAGCTGTGATCGGAGCAGGAATTATAGGTCTAGCAACTGCAATGCAGCTAACCAATAAATTCCCTTCATTAAAAATAGTTGTCTTAGACAAAGAGAATGTCACAGCAGAACATCAGACTGGCCACAACAGCGGGGTGATACATGCGGGTATTTACTATAAGCCTGGTTCAGCTAAAGCTAGTTTCTGTTACACAGGTAATAAAGAGTTACGACAATTCTGTGACGAAAATGATGTCCCTTACAAAATGTGCGGAAAATTGGTAATCGCCGTCAATGAACATGAAATCCCAATGCTTGAGGAATTGCATAAAAGAGGCACAGCTAACGGAGTTGAAGGTCTGCAGATCATCGGAAAAGATGAACTTAGCGAGAAAGAACCTAATGCTGCTGGTTTAAAGGCAATTTGGTCGCCAAACACTGGAATAATTGATTACAAAAAAGTTACCGAATCGTACGCTGGCTTGTTCAAAAAGAATGGAGGAGATTTAATCTTAAATTCAAAGGTAAAATCACTCAATCGAGAAAACAAAAACATAGTCCTGGAAACAGAAAATAAAACTATTAAATCAAAACATATAATTAATTGTGCAGGACTACATGCAGACCAAATCGCAAGATTGATGGGGCACGACGCAGGAATACGTATTGTGCCATTTAGGGGTGAGTATTATTCGATATCTAAAGCTCGAGGAAAGCTGATAAACGGGTTAATTTACCCTGTCCCCGACCCAGCAATGCCTTTTCTGGGTGTGCACTTTACAACAAGGATAGATGGAACGGTTGAAGCCGGTCCTAATGCCGTACTTGCTTTTGCGAGAGAAGGTTATTCAAAGTTTTCTTTCAATTTACCAGATGCTTTCAACACACTGGCTTTCCCTGGATTTTGGAAAATGTCCGCTAAACATTGGAAAACTGGATTGGCGGAGCAATACCGATCAATCAATAAGAATTCGTTCTTGAAGTCGCTTCAATATTTGGTTCCAGATATAAAAATGTCGGACTTAACTGAACCTGGATCAGGAGTTCGTGCACAAGCAGTAGATAAGGCAGGAAACTTGCTGCAGGACTTTTCAATCATAGAAGCAAATAGTGCAATTCATGTCTTAAGTGCTCCTTCCCCAGGGGCAACATCATCTTTGACTATCGGAAAACACATAGTTGAACTAGCTCGAAAAAACTTCGAGCTGTAAACAACTACATCATTAAAACTCCACGAAGGTTCTTTCCAGCATGTAAATCTGCAAATGCTTCATTGACTGCATCTAATGGATAAGTTGAGGTCACCATGTCATCAAGATTAAGCTTGCCTCCTCTATAAAGATCGAGCAACTTAGGGATATCAACATTCATTCTAGCGCTACCGTATCCAGTACCTCGGATGGTTTTTTCCGTAAACGGGAAATCTAAAGCAGGAATGGAAACTTCATCTCCCATTTTTGCCCCACCGATGACTACGGCTGTTCCACATTTGGCTAGCGCATCCCAACTGTCTCGCATTAATTGTGGCTGACCAACCGCCTCAAAAGTATAGTTAGCTCCCCCACCAGTGATTTTCTGGATTTCTTCCACTGCATTTACTTTAGATGCATCAACAGTATGAGTAGCACCAAATTGTTTAGCTAACTCTAATTTATTCTGTTTAACATCGACGGCGATAATGGGATATGCTCCTGAAAGAACAGCTCCTTGAATACAGCTTATCCCAACTCCACCAGAACCAAAGACTGCCAAGCTTTCTCCAGCAGCGGGTTTAGCAGTATTTATGACGGCACCCACACCAGTCATTACTGCACAACCAACTAGAGCAGCTTTGTCTAAAGGAATATCTTTATCGATTTTCACTACGCTTTTTTCATCACATATTGTGTATTCTGCCATCGTAGATATTCCTAAAAAGTGATAATAAGGCTTACCATCTTTATGGTATCTATTTGTACCATCAGCAAGGGTATTACCTGTTACCATTTCCCCTCTTCCAACATCACACATGTTTGATTTTCCTACGGTGCAGTAGTAACAATTTCCACAGGCATAAATCCAAGATAAAACCACGTGATCGCCGGGCTTTACAGTGGTGACTGCACTTCCTGCTTTCTCTACTATACCGGCACCCTCATGACCTAAAATCATTGGCATGCCACCTTCCCAATATTGTTCTCCTAGAATAAACGCGTAATCGCTGTGACAGACGCCTGATGCAGCTATTTTCACTTTTACTTCTGTTGGTTTTGGATCATCTATTTCAACCTCTTCCACTTTCATAGGTTGCCCATAATTATGTAATACAGCTGCTCTCAATTTATCCCTCCAGAAAATTTCAAGTTATATATAAGTAAAAACCAGCAGTGTAGGATTATCCCATCCTAAGTTTTAATGTCAATAAGTCAGTATAAGCCACAAGCTAATTTTTCATTAGTAATCTCCTGCTGATATAGACTGTATGGATGGAGCAAAACAATGAAGCAATATAATATCGCTGTAATCAGAGGCGATGGTATAGGTGGAGAGGTAATAGAAGAAGGTATAAAAGTGATCGATGCTTTGGGTTCAAAGCACAGCTTTAACCTTAACTACACAGAACTTCCATGGGGTAGCGATTGGTACTTCAAAAATGGAAGGATGATGCCGGATGATGCAATTACTCAGCTCTCCTCTTATGACGCAATATATCTGGGAGCAGTTGGGCACCCAGAACTACAAGACCATGTGACTTTGAATGGACTACTATTACCGATAAGACGAGCTTTCGATCAATATGTATGTTTGCGGCCATCCATTCTGTACCCAGGCATAACTTCACCTTTATCTGGTTATAAAAGTGGTGATATAGATTTAGTTGTAATACGTGAAAATACTGAAGGTGAGTATGCGAATGCTGGGGGATTTCAATATCTGGACCTTCCGTCAGAATTGGGAGTTCAAACGGCCATTTTCACTAGACATGGCTGTGAAAGAGTAATTAAATATGCTTTTGACTTAGCTGTGAGCCGTGCTGGCAAAAAAAGAGTTGCTTCAATAACGAAATCAAATGCTCAAGGATATGGAATGGTGGTATGGGATAGAGCCTTTGAACGTATAGCGACACAGTACCCGGATATTGAAACAGAATCTTTATTAATTGATGCTGCCTGTATGGAATTCATCAGGCGACCAGACAGTTTTGACGTAGTAGTTGGATCAAATTTGTTTGGAGACATACTCACTGATATCGGTGGAATAATAACAGGTAGCATAGGTTTATCGGGCAGTGCAAATATTGATCCGGAAAGGCGATTCCCATCGATGTTCGAGCCAGTTCATGGAAGTGCACCAGATATAGCAGGAAAGCGCATCTCTAACCCAATAGCAGCAATATTATCTGGGGCCATGATGCTAAAACATCTTGGCCATGAACAAGCTAGTGCGGAAATTGATGCCGCAGTGATACAAGTGTTAAAAACAGGCGATGTATTAACTGCTGATCTTGGTGGCAAAGCTAATACGGAAAAAATGGGCAATACTATTGTTGATGCGTTAAATTAAGATATATCTAGAAGATACTAGTAATAACCTTGTTCTTAGGTTTAGAATTACCATTTATACGCGGGAGTAGCTCAGCGGTAGAGTCCCTGCCTTCCAAGCAGGCTGTCGCCGGTTCGAATCCGGTCTCCCGCTCCAAATTTACCTCCGAATTCTTGAGCTTTATTTAAATTCCCAATGACGCGTCAACCTTATTTAGCGCCCGTGCCATCAATTTGGCTTGCTCCTCAGTCATATTCATATGGAAATTAAACAGTAAGGTCCTACCTAAAATATTTAGTGTGTTAGGACACATATCCTTGGAATACTCCACGTCACCTTTGTATGAAGGATCTTTCCATGGGTAGCCCGAAGGATGATGAGATCTTTTATTTAGAATTGATTCCCAAGCACTATATATATGCCTGTCAGGTATACCTTCATTGAAAATAGCAGCAACCTCAACTCCTTCAGCTTTCAATGCATGAGCAAAACCTTTTGCCAGATCTTCATCATTCACTATAACTCCTGCAGAAACTCCAGTATCTCCCTCAGAATCGTCAACATATTGATGTTTATATGACCTAGCCTCATCTAACTCAGACATGAATGCCCTTTTAAGCTTACGTTGATGTTCAAGCACCTTTGGCAATTTGCCTAATTGGACTCGACCAACAGCTCCAATTAATTCACTAGCCCGATATCCTTCACCAGGAAAAGACTCTAACTGGTATTCAACGTCATAAAATTGACCCTGTGGCGCATCACGCTTTTCCATATCCATGTTCTCTGATTTACTTCGTAACTTTTCCATATCTATGTTCGTGGTGTTCCACATAGGTAAACCAGGATCAGAGCAGTATAAGATTCTTTCATAAACGTCCCTATCATTGGTGTACGCCATTCCTCCTTCGCCCGTACTTATAGTTTTAAAATAGTTAAGGCTCCATGCCGCAGCGTCAGATTTTGACCCAACTGCTTTACCTTTATGCTGACCGCCAACGATCTGGCAGCAATCCTCAACAACTTTTAAGCCATGGCGTTTAGCTATATCCAATATCTGATCTAACCTGGCAGGCACGCCCCGCATATGTGTTACGACAATGGCTTTTGTATGTGAGGTTATCTTTTTCTCTACGTCATATGGATCTAAACCTAGTGAATCATCTATTTCCGCAATTACAGGGACTGCACCAGTGGCAATTATTGCAGCTGGAGTAGCAATATAAGTGTATCCAGATACAATAGCCTCATCTCCCGGGCCTAAACCCACACCTTTCATAGCACAAACAAGTGCAGCAGTACCAGACGTCACAATAAGAGTATATCCAATACCTAACAGCTCAGCTGCCTCTTTTTCAAACTGATGGCATTGACTCTGAGCATCATACCTGAATAGTTCCTGACTTCTTAAAACTTCACTGACAGCCTCAACTTCTTCTTCATCTACAACGCTAGGCCCAGAAACCCCAAAAGGGATTGGATCAGATATTACGGGTGGACCTCCATCAATTGCTAGTTTATCTTCAGCGACCATGATGTTCTCCTAATTTTAATCCTAATTTTTTAACACCCTAAACATGAAAGTTATGTACGTTTTCCGTAATGCTATGTCAATAATTCGACGATATCAAATGTTTCACCCGGTTATGTTTGACATTTCCAATGCCATCTGCTACTTTCCCTCCAGTTTACGGTCTGTGACTCGAACTTCGATTTATTATAAATAATCAGTTACGACATTCTGAAAAACGAGGATCAAATTTGGAAAAGCTTGTACTCAAAAACATCAATAAAAATTATGGCTCCGTTGTAGCAGTAGACGATCTATCTCTGAGCATAGAAGAGGGAGAGTTTATTACTCTTTTAGGCCCAAGCGGATGCGGGAAAACCACCACATTAAGAATGATTGGAGGCCTTGAGGACCCAGATAGCGGACAAATTTTCATTGAAGGGCAAGATGTTACCAAATTACCTGCCCATCAGCGGCCGACAAATATGGTCTTTCAAAGTTATGCATTGTTCCCACATTTAACTGTATTCAGTAATGTTACTTTTGGACTCAAAAACCTTAAAGTACCGATTGAAGAGCAACAGGAAAGAGCATCAAGAATGCTTGATCTGGTCGGGTTAAATGGACTCGAGGAAAGACGACCTAACGAACTTAGTGGAGGACAGCAGCAAAGAGTTGCCCTTGTTAGGGCATTGATTAACGAACCTGCTGTGCTTCTACTTGATGAACCTCTCGGAGCCCTTGACGCAAAACTCAGGAAAGCCATGCGATTTGAACTAAAACGAATCCAACATGAATCAGGAGTATCATTTGTTTTCGTTACTCATGACCAAGAAGAAGCTATTAGCCTTTCAGACAGAATTGTATTGATGGATCTAGGTAAAGTGCAGCAGGATGATTCACCCAGGGGAATATTCGAAAGTCCTGCAAACCAATTTGTAGCGGATTTTGTTGGAGTAGGTAATTCAATTGAAGGTGAATGTACGGAAGCATCTAAGGATTCCACTCACATCAAATGGGGAGAGGGTAACATCACAAAATTACCTAAGGTGACAGGAGTAAAAGCTGGTTCCCCAGCAAACATGTGGATCCGTGCTAGTGACGTTAGAATAGGCTCAGCTGTGGGTAAAAATGAGGATTCCTGGCAAGGCACTATAAAAGAATTGCTTTATTATGGCGATCAAGTAGATCTTGTAATAGGAGTCGCTGAAAGCGACGAATTAAGAAGTATAATTACCGCAGATCAGTTCTATGAAGAAAACATTGTAATCGGAGATCCTGTAAAAATTGCTTGGAATTCCGATAGAGTGAAAGTCTTCTCAGAATGACCACAGACACCCAATCAGCTAAGACTTATTTCGTAGACGTTATTAGGCCAAAATTAAAGATTTTACCAAGCCTACCATTAGCTCTATGGGTGATTTTCTTTATAGCCGTACCTCTTATTTTTACAGTGGCATACAGTTTTCAAACGTATGGATACTATGTAGTTGATCTTCCTTGGACTCTTGAAAACTACCGAGGACTTTTCGATACAACTGCATACTATGAAATGTTTTTAAAGACAGTAATTGTATCTTTTATCATCTCGATTGTTGGCATGCTTATCGCGACGCCAATGGCTTACTACCTTTCCCGAATTGCTAGTAAAAGATTGGGTGTTGCCTTGCTTCTAATTACTGTGATTCCTTTATGGATGAATATCGTTGTTAGAAATTATGCCTGGATAAGCATGACGATTAAAGGCGGTGTAATGGACAAATTACATCAAGCGGTAGGGCTGAATTATGGATCATGGCTTTTTCATATTGAACTAGTAACAGTTGTTGGGATACTACTGTTCGTACCAATATCACTTCTTGTGTTATATGGAAGTATGGGAAGCATAAGTCAGGAAATAGAAGAAGCTTCCATGGACTTAGGAAATAGCCGAATTAAAACGTTTTTTAAAACTATATTCCCTCTGTCTGCATCCGCATATCAAACGGCATTTTTGCTGACCTTCATGCCGTCACTCGCGATGTATGTAACTCCGAAATTACTAGGAGGGACAGATGGCATGTTGCTTGCCAGTGTTCTCATGCCTGTTGTGAAATCTTCTCTTAATTTCGCTAAAGGAGGAGCTATTGTAATACCAATAATGGTACTGTTGCTGGTAGTAACATTTTTGCTTCGCCGAGGAATTAACATAGAAAACGTTTACAGAGCAGGAGTAGGGTCAAATATAGCACGTGCCACAAATCGAAAAAATCCCTGGCTACTTATCTACTGCCTTATCGTAATAGGGATAACATACATACCGGTTGTATCTTTGGTCTTCTTCTCTTTCGATGCAAATCCGCTGGCCATGTTGCCCCTTATGGGGCCAAGTTGGGTATGGTATCAGGACATGCTCAATAGCACTGGGCTCCTAAATGCCTTAAAAGCAACCGTTCTAGTAGGCCTGGAGACAGCAGGGATAGCCGTTGCCGTAAGCGCACCTGCAGCCTATGCAGTCACTAGGTTTAAATTTATGGGAAGAGGTTTGATAATATTTATGAGCCTTCTGCCTATGCTGATACCAGAATTTATAACTGGGATGGCTATTATGTTAATGCTCGACGCATTCGGAGCACGACTTTCATTACATACGATTGCAGTTGGGCATGTCACCCTCGCAATCCCATTTGTATTCCTAACTATATTGGCACAACAATATGGTTTTGACCGGCATATTGAAGAGGCATCTCAAGACTTAGGGTCTACCCCTCTTGCAGGATTTTTCAAAGTGACTTTGCCTCAAATGATGCCGGCGATTATCGCAGCAGGCTTCCTAGCTATAACTGTGTCATTTAACGACTATGTAGTGTCGTTTTTACTAACCGGCACAGATACCACATTCCCAGTATTTATTTTTGGCCTACTTAAGAGTGGCGTATCTCCAACAGTTAATGCTGCGGGAAGCTTATTGTTAGGTGCGGTAGTTCTATTATTAATAATCGGATTAATAAGGCCTTGGAAATATTTAACCATCATTCCGAAAAAATACCGAACCATACCAGGCATGGATCGATTTTCTTCTTAAATTTACTGAATTCATCCATTCTGTTACGTTAAATTTACGATAACGTGCATATTTTCAATAAAAGTATTACAATGCGCCAAAAGTGCGATTAGATTATTAGAAAAGCGTGCGCGCGTCGCGTACAACATGGAGGTTTTAACAGTGAGTGATCATCTTAGTAGAATTTTTGGACAAGACATTAGTCGCCGCCAATTCCTCAAGAGAGTAGCAATAGGCGCTGGGGGCGCAATGCTAGCGAGCCCTCTGGCCAGTATGGCTGCTTCTTGTGGAGGAAGTGATGCGGCTAACATTAAAGTCCTTGCTTGGGGAGATAAACTAAACGACGAGGTAAATGATGCCTTCAAGGCAGATAGCGGTCATACTGCCACGTTTACTATCTTTACTGAAAACCCAGAGGCAATGGCTAAAATTAAAGCTGATCCTACAGCTTTTGATACAGTATTCATCGATGGTTTATGGGCCAATGGGCATTATAATGCAGGCACCATAGTACCAATCGATTTTAAATCGATGTCTATATATGACGACTATTTCCCACAGTTTGCTGACCTTGCTCCATGGCAGTTACCTGATGGCAAAACACTATCAATCCCACATGCGTGGTCTGCTGACGGAATCATGTATAACAAAGATCACGTAGACCTTGGTGATAAGCCAAGTATGGCAGCTTTATTCGATCCAAAGTACGAAGGTAAAGTAGCTATATACGACTCTTTCTATCGAAACTTCTTGAACGTTGCACCGGGAGTAACATCTGCCGGGATATTTAAGGATATGCATGTACAGGCATCAATTGACGGCGGTCCTGTAGAAGAAGCATATGATCTGTCACAAAGCTATCTTGACCAGACCCTTGCAGAAATGCTTAAAGCACGAAAAAACTTTAAGATGATTTGGCAGGATATCGATGAAATTACAAGAGCTCTAGTCAGTGGAGAAATATGGATAGCCATTGGTGGTAACTATATTACTCAGAACTGCCTAGATGCAGGCGCAACAAACATCGAATTTGCAACACCATCTGCTCATGACATTATGGGGTGGGTTGATGGACAGTGCGTAATTAAGAACGAGCAATATGATAAGAATCCTGATGCAGTGTTGTCATGGTTGGAACACTATCATAATGCTGAATCTCAAGTTAAAATCATTGGTAACACGTGGTTGGCATCAACTAGCAGGGCCTGCTTGGACGGACTAGAAAAAGCATTCCCAGATGGTAAAGAACGTGTAGCCAAACTAGCTGCTAGAGACACAGCAACTGTAGACAAAATGTCATTGCTTAGGCCTCTGGCTAACCCGGGTCCATTCCAGGACGCTTGGGCTGAATTCTTGGCAGCTGGATAAAAACTGATAATTAGAGGTGAATTAATTGCCATTTAGGCTAGGTCCGACAGAACTAATAATTATATTGGTTATAGTATTACTGATCTTTGGTGCAGGTAAAATGCCACAGATTGGTGGAGCTATGGGCAAAACGATTCGCAATTTTCGATCGGGAGTTAAAAGCCTGAACGACGACTCGATAGCAAGCCTGTCTGAAAAAGAACAGGACGTCTCTAAAAGTTAGTTAACCAGACCGCACTTAAGGTTAAAACAGCGAAAAAGCAGGAGTTAACAGTAACTCCTGCTTTTTCTTTTAATAGACATAGTTTTATACTTACTTTTGAAAATGATTGAAGAACTATCTGGAAAAATATCCACAGTATTGGGATCAATAAAACCCAGTGAAGCCGGGCTAACCCTAATGCATGAGCATGTATTCGTTGACGGGGCATGTTTCCAATCCATACCAGATGAAGCTTCAAGTAGAACGTTAATTCAATCTGAAATTAAACCAGAGTTGATCAAACATCTGGCCAAACAATGGAATGTAATTTCCAGCCATATAAAACTTAATGACTTCAACGTAATGCACCAAGAGTTAAAGAATTTCATTCTTTCAGGCGGCAAAACAATCGTAGAGGCAACAAGTATTGGAATAGGCCGTGATCCTTTGGCAGTCGCTAAGATGTCTAGAGCTACAGGATTAAATATTATTATGGGTTCTAGTTACTATATCCCTTCATCATATCCAGAGTATCTAAGCAATATGAGTGAAGATGATGTTTACGACCAGATTGTGAACGACATCTTGGTTGGTGTTGATGACACAGGTATAAAAGCAGGCCTAATCGGAGAGGTCGGTATTGGGGGATCAATATCTCAAATGATCAATCCAAACCAAGAAATGCCTGAGGAAAAAGTTTTGAGAGCCTCAGCAAGAGCTCAGTCTTCCACGGGGGCTCCGATGATCATACACCCAAGTCCTATTAAGGAATCTTTATCAAAAGTTTCAGAAATTGTTAAAGATTGTGGCGCAGACCCGTCGAAAATAATTTTCGCACACATGGATGTCCAAACAGACTTGGAGGTACTTAAAACGTTAACTAAGCAGGGGTTCAATGTGGAATACGACTCTTGGGGTATTGAAGATACCGAATTAATCGATTCATCAGACAACTCATTGCAGCTACCTAACGATAATCAAAGATTAAATCGCATACGAAAACTCATTAACGATGGGTACATAAATAACGTAATAATTACCCAAGATATGTTTTTGGGCCTACAGTTGCACAAAAACGGAGGCAAAGGATATGGACACATAATTGACAACTTAATACCACGTATGAAAAATTTTGGTTTTACTGAAAAAGAAATCAATAATATCTTGATAGTAAATCCTCAACGTATACTTACTTTTAAATAAATTTAGGACATGGTTTTATAAATGGACAATGCAAATAATGATGACAAATTTCAGGGGTTCGGCGATGATCCCGACCTAACTCATTTACGGGTAGGTACAGATCCTCAGGTTGTGGAAATATTGACTGACCCATATGTGATATATCGATCTAACAGATACGCGCCCGTTGTAAAAGTAAAGGATATCGAATCTGATAAAGAATATATTTTGTATATCAGTTCGACTTCCTTGGCACAAGAACTCGAAGATATAAGAACCTTTGACGGAGACGGTTCGATGGTAGGTATAAAAATAGCCGTCAATAAAGATAGCGATGATCGTTTCGCAAAATATGAAGTATCAGTGGAGTAAAAATGTTTTCAATTGGTACGGTTATGACTTTAAAACCAAGCGGATATGCCGGTTATAAAAAGGCTCACGATGAAATTTGGCCTGAGTTAGCTAAATTGATCAGTGATGCTGAAATCAGCATGTCAATCTACAAGCATGAGGACCTGTTGTTTATACATGCAATAGCTCCTTCCGAAGATAGATGGAATAGTATCGGAGGTGAAGTAACCGATAAATGGTATGAATACATGACAGAATTTTTGGTTACAGGACCTGATGGCAAAACAATAGTCACTCCCCTACCTGAAGCATTCTCATTCGGCATGTTTTCTAAGCAATGAGCAAAGGCATTCATTGGTCTGACTTCAATCTTAATTCGGTTAAAGGTCCAATTAAGCAAGTAATTTATATTAATATTGAATCAGGCTGCTCAAATGACTTTGTAAGATTACCGTTAATGATTGCCAAGGGGAGTCATGATGGACCTACATTGACGGTTTTAGGGGGCGTTCATGGAGACGAATACGAAGGTCCTTTTGCTGTGAGAGAGTTGTTCGAAAAACTTGATACTGCATCCTTAAATGGCACATTTATTGGATTACCTCAATCAAACCCTCCTGCAACAGAAGGTGGAACAAGAAAGAGTCCAATTGACAATTTGAATTTAGCTAGAGTTTTCCCTGGAAACCAAGATGGCACAATAACTGAGAGAATTGCGCATTTTATCTCGAAACAATTGATTGATAAATCAAGCTTCCTGATAGACCTACATAGCTCGGGCACTCACATTTCAACTCCTACACTAGTTGGTTATGATGCTTCAGAGAAAGGAGTTAATAATGGCTCAAAGGAATCTGCCTTATCTTTCGGAGTTGATGTGATTTGGGGACACAACGCACTATCAGATGGCAGAAGCATTAGTTACGCCAATTCAATTGATATTCCCTGGATATACACAGAGTGCTCAGGGGGCGGATGGTTGCATTTAAAAGAGGCTGATTTATATACAAAAGGAGTGTTCAATGTCATGATGAAACTTAAAATGATACGAGGTAAAATAAGGAAAGTTCAGCCAAAATTTCAACTATTAGGGGATGGTGATATGGACGAATCTATTACAGCTTCGGTTTCAGGATATCTAGTCCCAAAAGTAAACATGTTGAGTAGAGTGACAAAAGGCCAGTTGTTAGGAGAGATCTTAGGCCCAGCAAATGAGTTGCTAGCCAAGGTTAAAAGCCCTACTAATGGAGTAATTGTCCTAATTAGAAGGTCTGCGGCAGTAATTAAGGACGAATCAATTACTTTCTTGGTAACCGGCGAATCATCATGAATTTGCTCTAAATAAAGATTTATCAAAATATTATTAAATTAGTTTGATAATATTAGCCCACATGAACAAAGATAACTCAGAAATACAAAAAACTAAACGAACCACACTAAACCGCCTGTCAAAACGAGGTCATTACGATAAAAAAACTCTGTATTCTATTCTTGACAGTGCTCTAATTTGCCACATTGCTTATGTGTACGAAGGCGAGCCTAGAGTTATACCGACAGCATTTGCCAGAATTGAAAACGATTTTTTTATACATGGAAGTCGCGTGGCGGGAAATATTAAAGCACTCGCATCAGGAATAATGGCTAGTATAAGCATAACCCGACTGGATGGCTTGGTCTTAGCTAGATCAGGCTTCAATCATTCAATGAATTACCGATCGGTAATCATATATGGAGCCGGCATTAAGATCGAAAAGAAAGAGGAAAAGAGGCCTATTCTTAATGCGTTCATTGATCATTTAGTTCCTGGGAGATCTGATGATGGATTAAAGCCTATTTCTGAGCAAGATCTAATCGATACAACAGTGATCAGATATCCTCTAAACGAGATGTCTGCAAAAATTAGAACAGGCCATCCAAACGATGAGGATGAAGATTATAACTTACCAGTCTGGGCAGGAGTGATCCCTGTTCTCCGGCAGTTTGGAGAACCAATTACAGATCCTAAAATGCGCTACCCGACTCCTACACCTGATTATGCAAAAAATTATCAGAAATAGTCTACTAATAATTTCCTTAATGAAAAACGCTTGGATATAAATTGACTAAAAAAATATTTATTACAGGTATATCCGGTACTGTGGGCACAATCCTGAGTGACGCTTTATCGCCAATATTCGAAATTGATGGCATTGATGCGAATATTGTTGATAGTAATTCACATAACATGACGGACCTTGATTCATGCTACAAGTTTTTTGAAAATGCAGATGTGGTTATTGACTTAGCAGCCACGGCTGATCAATATGCCGATTGGACTGAAATTTATCAGAATAATTTCCTGGCAACTCGAAATGCTTTTGAAGCTTCCAGGATGGCAGGTGTGAAAAAATTTATATTTGCTAGCTCAAACCATGCAGTAGGAAATTTCGAATTAGATGAGCCTTATAAAAGCATTGTAGCTGGAAACTATGGATCTATATCTAACGGGGATTTCGATTTTATTGATTCTAGCTGCCCAATAAGACCAGATGGATATTATGGAATAAGCAAAGCCCTCGGCGAATCGATTGGACGCTACTATTCTGACGTTCATGACTTATCAGTATTTTGCTTAAGAATTGGCACCGTCCGAACAGATGACACCCCACAAAATGTACGGCAATTAGCCACTTTTCTCTTTCAAAAAGACTTAGTCAGTTTAATCTTAAAGTGCATAGAAGCTCCTTCAGAACTAAAGTTTGGAATATATTATGGGGTTTCTAATAATAAATGGAGATTTTGGGATATCGAAAATGCATCTATAGAACTAGGATATATACCGCAATGTGATGCCGAGGATTTTCGAAATAAAGTTAGGTAGGTAAATTATATGAAAGCTGCTGTTTTAAGAGAAATAAACCAACCGTTAATAATGGAAGATATTTCTATAGATACTCCTAAGGCAAATGAGGTGTTAGTACAAACCAAGGCGTCTGGGGTATGTCGAAGTGATCTCCATTATATTCAAGGGAATTACTCACATGACCTACCTGTAGTTCTTGGTCATGAGGTAGCCGGTGTCGTAGAAAAAGTAGGAGCAAATGTCACTTATGTTTCGCCAGGAGACACTGTTGTAGGCTGTCTGTCTATATTTTGCGGGCGATGTGAAAGGTGTCTTGAAGGAAACCCTGCTCTGTGCCTTAGAGATCCAATGTGGGGCCTGCTAAGATCCGAGAATGACAAGCCACAGTTATACAAAGACAAAGAAACTATAAACCAATTTTTACGACTCTCTTCATTTGCAGAGATGATGCTGATTCATGAAAATGCTTTAGTGAAAGTAGATCCTGAAGTACCTTTCGAGCAGCTAGCCTTAATTGGCTGTTCAGTTACGACAGGATTAGGAGCAGTTCTAAAAACAGCCAGAATAGAAGCTGGGTCTACCGTAGCCGTGATAGGTTGCGGAGGCGTCGGTTTGAGTGCTATTCAGGGAGCAAGAATCGCTGGAGCACTAAGAATAATTGCTATAGATACGGTCGGCAGTAAACTTGAAATGGCTCTATCACACGGAGCTACCGATACAATTAGCGCCACAGCAGGTGACGTAGTTCAAAACGTGATAGAAATGACTAATGGTGGAGTCGATTATTCTTTCGATGCATTAGGGCTCAAGCAAACCGCTGAACAATCATACGATATGGTACGGGCAGGAGGCACGGCAACGATCGTTGGCTTAATAGCGGAAGGCGTCAAAATCGAGCTTGATGGTGTTGGTTTTATTGACGAAAAACGTGTCCAAGGATCTTGCATGGGGTCTAATCAATTTAGAACAGACATGCCCAGATATATTGAGCTATACAAGCAAGGAAGATTAAAACTAGACAGTCTTGTATCACAAAAACTTAAAATTGATGGAATAAACAAAGCTTTTGACGACATGAAAACGGGCGAAGTAGCGAGAAGTGTTATTGTTTTCGATTGAGAAATTAATCTTCGGTTTTTACATAGTTTAAATCAGCTTCATATTTGCTATACTTTCAAACGATATGAATATATTACTTGTAGTATCAGAAAGCGAAGGTGATGGTAAAACAGCCATCGCGTTAACTCTGGCTCACCATGTTGCCAATTTAGGAAAAAAAGTTACGGTTCTAAAGCCTTTCGGCAGTAAAAAAGAACGAAACAACGACTCTGATCCAGCGATTTTCGCCGATCTTGTAGGATCCAACTCTCTTGAATGGCCAATAGAACTACCTAAGTCTGGACTTATAGATGAACAAGGTAGGCCTTACAAGGCTGTCAATGAAGTTAAAAGCGAGATAAGTAAAATTGCTAAAACCCACGACCTTGTAATATTAGAGCTTTCATCAAATATCCCTCAGGAAGAGCAAGTGAAAATTGCTGAATTACTTAAAGCAAAAGTATTAGCAATTATTAAACACACACATGGGCTCAAGACCCAGAAAATAAAGAAAAATTTGGTTTCTTTCGGGCAGAACCTGTCAGGTGTCCTAATAAATGCCCGTACTAAATATACCTCGCATGAAGTACAGGAATCATTCATCCCAGAAATTGAAGATTTAAACATTAAAGTATTTGGCACAATACCTGAAGACAGAAAACTTCTTTCAGCAACCGTAGACCAAGTTGTTAAACACCTCAATGGGGAATATGTCTTAAAGGTTGAGGAACGTTCAAGCGAGTTAATAGAGAATTTCCTCGTCGGTGGGTGGACTATGGACGAAGGGTCACTGTATTTTGCTACAAAAGAAAGTAAAGCGGTGATAACTAGAGGAGATAGGCCGGACCTACAGATGTCTGCTCTCAACACAAAAACTTCTTGCTTAATTATGACGAAAGGTATAAATCCTATTGAATATGTTGAGTATGAAGCACAAGAAGAAGGTGTATCAATCATTGTGGTAGATACGGATACATTAAACACAATGGAATCGTTAGATTCGTTAATTGATATTGTTAAATTTGATCACGTGTTAAAGCTAGAGCGATTGCATGAACTTATGAAATCTGAAGTTGATTCAAAGTCGTTATTAGATGCTATTGGAATTGCAAGTTAAACATAAAGTAAAGCTCCAGTAATAGACACTAAAGAACCTCCTTTAACGTCAGCTGGACACTGATCATAACCCATTGAAAATCCTTTCGGTTTTTTCTTGTAAGCCCTCTCAATAGTCTTCAACATCATGTAGATCGGTGATAAACCGCAAATACGTCGCTTATCAGCTTCGAGTCTCGAAATTTGCAAGAAGAGATCTGCATCTCCTTCACAAATTGCTGCAATACTTTCATCATCATGTAAACCTAAACTGTGCTTGGATGCAGGAACCATTTCAATTTTATCTCCGAAAACTGGTCCAACATGAGCCAAATCTCCCGCGGCTATTATTAAAGTTCGCCTGTTTTGCATTGTTTCTGAAAGTATATTTATTGTTTGATCTATTACTAGATTTTTATCAGGTTGCTCCTGATTTTCTATGTATTTATAAAATGAACCACACAAAACAGGTATTGTTCTAAAGGATACATTCTGCATAAATGCATGCAGCCAAATACTGGCTAGTTCAATTGAATGTTCGCTTCTATGATGTAATTCTTCAGCGAGAATAGTTTCAGATCCTAATTTTTCAACAAGCTTATTAACAACCGAAGTGTCGGTCTCTAACACCCCAAAAGGAGTTTTATAATTCTGTAAAGTGGGAGTTATCGTTGATGAACTTCCATAATGATCAGTGCCGAAGATAATTACCAACTCTATATCTTGTAAACTCGGAGCCGCAGCTTGCCAAGTGGCCGCGTAAGTATCACCTCCTCGTGCAAAATCTATATGCGGGCTCAACATACCTGCTAAGACTCCTGTATCTAGGGAGGGACTAGTCATAGGATTCTTTTCAGAAAAGTCTGCTATCATCTCCTTTGCTTTATCTTTATCCTCAGGGTACACAGATCCGGAATGCATCATTAATCGACTGGGCGTATCCCTGTAAGCTTTTGTAGTTTCAAGTACGATTTTTTTAAGATTTGAATTGTCTAAAAGAAATGCTCTATCAAGTTGATCAAGTAATTCCTCTATCTTACCGATGGCTAGATCTAAACCGACACTTGATTGAAGTGAGCTTTTTAATTCGTTTATATCTTTAGTCCCATCCAGTATTCTTAGTAATGGAACTAAGGGAGCTGGAATTAATATGCTGTTTTCAGACAACATAAGAGGATCTTGTAAATACAAAAAATCCTTCCCTTCATGCTCAATCCATTTTGGATCGAGAGAACTTCTTAATTTAAATTTGGTGGCAGACATTGTATTTAATATACCTCATTACCTAGTCTTTCATGGTAACCTAGATGTTACTGGTATGCGAAAGATTTCACACTCATCGGTCAGATTTTTGATCCTAGCAATATTTTTTACTGCCCTAACAGTATCCTGTTATTCCGCAGTAGATTCGTCGTATTCAGAAGAAAGAGCTCATGAATTAAATGAAACTGTAATGTGTCCGGTATGTCCTGGTGAATCTATCGATCAGTCACAAAACCCTCTTGCCATACAAATGCGCGAGATAATAAAAGATAAATTAGACCAAGGATGGAGTGATCAGCAGATAAAAGATTACTTTGTGGAAAGATATGGGCCAAGCGTACTCCTAGCTCCTCCAAGTTCCGGTGTCAGTTTGATTATTTGGATTGTGCCGCCAATAATTGTCATTTTTGCGATATTAATCCTAATCTTAGTGATTAAATCAATGACGAAAAACAGAATAGTTAATGATCGTTTACAAAAAGTAAATCCATCTAAGAAAGAAGTGTCAGAATATTCAAAAAGATTAGAGAACATTATCGATGAACCTTAAATTTTTAGAAATGGATGAGTCAAAATGTTTGTAGAAGCAGGATATATAGCTATCGGGGTTTCATTTGCTTTATCTATTTATATTTCAATAGCTGCTCTAGTTGGAGGTATAAAAAAGATCCCTGAACTTATCGTAAGCGCTAGATGGGGTCTATATTCTCTACCAGTTTTGCTCCTTGTCGCGGTAGCGGCATTGGTTAATGCATTCGTCGCTAACGATTTTTCAGTGAGATATGTTGCTGAAAATTCAAATCTTGCAATGCCTCAACAATACACTTGGGTAGCTTTATACGCAGGAAATGCTGGTTCACTCTTATTTATCGCGATCGTATTCTCTCTTTTGGCTGTGATAGCTATATTATCCATCAGAAAATCCTTGCCTCATTCAACTCCTTATGCACTCGGATTAATGGCATTAGTGCTTACTTTTTTCTTGGGGATAATATGCTTTATGGCTAATCCTCTGGAACGTTTACCAGTCACCCCCGCAGACGGACAAGGAATTAATCCACTGCTTGTTCATTTCGGTATGTTTATACATCCTCCCGTACAAATGACTGGCCTGGTTTCAGTAAGCATTCCTTTCAGCATAGCGATCGGAGCGATGTTGGCAAAAAGAGGGGGTAGAGATGAGTGGGTAGACATTGGCCGCATATGGGGAATGATATCTTGGTTAATACTAACAATGGGTCTTCTTTTAGGTTCATGGTGGGCCTATACAATACTTGGATGGGGTGGGTATTGGGCTTGGGACCCAGTAGAAAATTCAGCGCTTATGCCTTGGCTTGCAATGACAGCCTTTATCCATTCTATTATGGTTCAAAAAAGACGAGGTATGTTTCGAATGTGGAACATGGTGATAATCATTGTTGCATTCACTCTTTCTCTAATGGGTATGTTTATCAACCGCGGTGGGCCCGTGCCTTCTGTACACTCATTCGCTCAGTCGACAATGGGTTGGTTATTCTTAATGTTTATGGGAGTGTCACTGTTTGGCTCATTAATAGCGTTCCTTTGGCGTATGGATAACTTAGTGAGCCGCGAGAAACTCGAGTCATTATTATCTCGAGAAAGTATGTTTTTATTTCAGAATGTTTTATTTCTTATTGCCGCTTTTATAACTCTATGGGGATCAGTATTTCCAGTGTTAGCAAGTGTAATAAACGACACAACAGTAACGGTAGGTGAACCATTTTATAATGTAGTTGTTGGACCCATATTGTTAATTATTCTTGCGGTGATGGGCATTGGCCCGTTCTTCCCTTGGCGAAGATCTACTAGAAGGAACATATATAGGGCAATCAGAGTGCCGATAGCAGCAGGCATACTAACGGCTATTATTATTATCGCGGTAGGGATCAGACAACCTGTCGCTATTTTGGCATTTGCAGTATGTGGAGTAGCAGCTGCTGGCATTTTTAACGAATGGTTTAGAGGCACGAGGTCTAGGATGCGTAAAAAAGAGCCTATCTGGATTGCTTTCACAAAACTGATAGCAAGTAACCGGCCTCGCTACGGTGGCTACATAGTACATCTAGGCATATTAATGTTAGCTATTGGCGCTATAGCTTCTTCGTTTTATTCAACTCAGCGAGATATCATTATGCAACCAGGGGAAACTTACGAAGTCGGAGATTACAGCATCTCTTACATAGATTCAACTGAGAAAAAATACTCAGACCGAGATGAATTTATAGGCGAATTCAAGGTGACTAAAGGTGATGAAGACCTGGGAATGATGTACCCGAAACAGTCTTTTTATAGAGAATTTAGAATAAACGCCACTCACGCAGCAATTAGATCAAACCCAATCGAAGATTTCTACATTATACCGTCGCAATTTTCTGACGATGGTGAATCGATATTCAGAATACTTTTAAACCCTCTTGTTTGGTGGATGTGGGCAGCAGGCCCTGTAATGGCAATCGGTACAATTTTTGCTCTCTCACCACAAAAACGACTTTCTACAAACCTTATTTCAAAAAAAGAGAAAGTGAGTTTGTAGCCTATGCGTAAATTAATTATTTTCGAGTTAATAATTCAATGTTAGTTTTAATAGCCATAATCCTCACTGTCGTGCCAGCATTAATCATCTTGTATCCTCTCATAAAAAGAGTTGGATCAACTGAGCTTTTAAAAGATGAATCCAGTTTAACGGCTGAACTTAATCGAAGATGGGATAGTGTTGTGGCAGGGTTAAGAACCGCTGAACTAGAACTTTCCATTGGGAATCTATCTGAAGAAGACTACCGATGGATCAAGAACACATACGCTAAAGAAACAGCCCAGATTATGGCAGCCATGGAATTGCAAGAAGAAGAAGAAAAAGAATTGATGAACTCTTTGGAACGTGAAATTATAAAAGCCAGACTTGAATCAACAAACGGGAAAAAGCTTGCAGACAAAAGTTAAAACGGGACTAGTGAAACTGTTTTTGTTGGTATTTAGCGTAATTTTGATATCTCAAGCTGCAACTCTCTTCGCGCAAGAAACAATTACAGTCAGCGGTAAAGTCACCAATATGTCAGAGAATGGCGATCCCTTGGATGGATTGTCAGTTATTTTGCACGAGAATTCTGACGAGCTTCTCGGAGAAACAGAATATCAATTATCAGAAAATAGTGAGTTTATATTTGAGGATATAATTTACGATCCTAATAAACAATATGGTGTTTCAATAATATTCAAGGGAGCATTGTATGGAGTAAATCTAGACCTTTCTATGGGCTCAGTTTCTGATCTAGAGATTCAAGTTTTTGAGTCTATAAGAAGTGACGAACTGTTAAAAGCATCTTTAGTTTCTATCCTAATTAATGACGTTAATACTGAAACAAAATCTGTATCTATTCTAGAAATCGTTAAACTCGTAAATGATTCAGATTTAACTTATGTACCCGGACCAGCTCCAATGCAGCTTTTGCGGTTCAGCCTTCCAGAAGGTTCATATAATTTGATGATAGATTCTTCATTAATTACTGCTGAAATTTTTCAAGTTGACAAAGGTTTCGGAATATCTGCCTCATTACCTCCTGGAGAACATGATATTTTCTTTTCGTATGACATGCCTTATGACTCAGGAAAATATGAACTATCCAAAAACCTTAGATACGGAGCAGACATTTTAAGAGTCGTTTCTCCAGTAGATTTAGTAGATATCGGTGATACTTCTCACGGAGATTTTGAAGAAGCATTAATTGGTGAAAGAAAATATAACGTATTAGAGGTTACAGATATCACAAAAGGCGAAACTCTCATGTTATCCATTGAAGACCTACCTATGCCTTCAACCTCACAAAGGTTTTCATCAGCATTCAAATCTATTAGATGGGAATTAGCAGTGCCAGTAGCCTTGGGAATAATAGTTATTTTCTCCGCAGGCTCAATTATCTGGTTAAATAGTAGAAATAAATCTGATTCCACCTCTGAGGATATAGCTATAGATAAACCAGAAATAGCAATGCTAATTGAACTTAAACAGATGTATGCCGAAGGCAAAATTACAGAGGAAGAGTACCAACATAAAACAGAAATAATAAAGAAAATACTTGATGAATAATTTTATAAATCAGACATCTGAGACGTTGGCGTCTGTTGAGCTAACATACTCGCTCTTCAATATTCCCATAACTACTGAGTCGAACCTAGCACCATGATGTGGGCGGCTCTTTCGCAAAGTTCCTTCATGTATAAATCCAAACTGTCTAAACAGGCTGATTGCTTTTTTATTATATTCAGGAACATCGACCCATATCCGAAATAATCCGATTTGATCAAATCCAAATTCGATGATTTTGTTAGTTGCGGCGTTTCCAAAACCTTTGTGCCATAAGTCTTTTCGCCCGATGAGAACTGACAGCTGTCCGTCACCTAAAGATTCTTCGATAGCTAAATGAACTTCTCCAATGTGCTCTTCACCTGTATATACGGAAAATATTTTGTGATCTGAATCTTCAAATACTTCCTTCCATTTTAACTCAGAAAAAGAAGCTGCTTTCCCAGGGTTATATGCTAAATGAGCCGAATCACCGTATGAGTAACGCCCAAACCAGGCTTCGGCAACTTCATCATCTTGTAGCCATTCATGGATTTTCAGAACATCTTCTCTGGAGACTTCTCTTAATTCAATGTGCTGAAAGGTCATACTTATCCTCTCGCTTTTCTAGAATCATACTGAATTCATTAATATAATCCGGACAATTATCTCTTTTTTGATAGTTGCTTAATTGCATCAACTAACCTATTTATTTCGTCTTCGGTATTAAAAAAGGCTGTTGAAACCCTGATACCTTGTTGAGATTCTATAGCTCTAACCACTATTTTGTCATTTTTCCAAAGCTTTAAAGTAGCCTTATCCGAATCCACTCCATCAACCTGAAATGTCGTTAAAGCTGAGCATTCAGCGCCTTCTAAAGGGCTTAATATCTTAACTCCATCCACAGAACTCAAACTATTTTTTAGAATTTTAGTAAGTTCTAAATTACGCTTCTCAATTTCAGGCATCTTATGAGATAAGATCTTTGTAACCGCTGCATTATAACCTGCTCTCAAGGGTGCGCTAGTTGTTGACATAGAGAACTTATCTATTGAATTAGTTACAGCCTCAAATCTTCCTTCCAGATTAAAGTTGGAAGAGAACCCAAAACCTATACGACTAGGCTGGAGCTCAGGAATCAGATTATGCCTAATAAATAATGCTCCTGTCTGATCCGGTCCTAAAAGCCATTTTTGACCTGGGGAAGAATAAAAATCTACCCCCAACGCGTTCATATCAAGCTCAATATGTCCTGGACCTTGAGCTCCATCTACTAAAACCCGGGCACCAACCTTGTGAGCAACTGAAGCTATTGCAGATACGGGCATTCTAAGTCCCGTTGAATATTGTATGTGGCTAAACATAACAAGTCTTGTTCTTCCAGTTATAACAGACGCAAAGGACTGCCTAATATCGTTATGATTAGAATCTAAATCGATCGACACCATTCTTAAACGCACACCTTTAGAACTTTGTAAATTGTACGCAGGAAGAAGCACAGATGGATGCTCTAAATCGCATAACACAACTTCATCACCTGGTTTCCATGGGAGGCCATTGAGGATTATATTAATGCCGTCAGTAGTGTTATCAGTCAACATAACTTCTTCAGGCTGGCAGTTGAATAACCGTGATACAAGAACTTTTGACTCTGACATGATTTTTTGGGCGCTCTCAAGAATTTCAGGGCTAGTAGGGCCGTTGAAACTTTCTAACTCTAATCTTGATTTAATAGCGTCTACAACATAAACAGGTGAAGGCCCAGACCAACCTGTATTCAAATAGGTCATATCATTTATATTGGGCATTAATGACCTTATTTTTATAATGTCCATAGCTATATTAGTCCTGTATGTTAATCGTAATTTTGTTACGCCTGCATTGTATATTCATAAAGGCAGATGTATTGTCTTTTGCTCTTGAATTGATCTAGATACTGCTTCAGTGTACTCCATATATTTGACTCCATCAGAAAATGTCGTGTGAACTACGTGTTCCTGTCCACGAATTGCTCCTATAAACTCTTCCTCTACTCTCCAATAACCCTTCTCTTCCTTAGTAACTTCTATAGGATACATCTCATCGTCATCTTTAGTACCGCCATATATTTTCACTGCATCGAGATTTAACTCATCTGGACTTAAAACGCCTTGAGTATCAATACGAATCGTGCCATCAGACCCATAAATCCAAATTTGATCTCCTGGAGCATGTCCAGTAACTGTAGTAAATCTCAAATGGCCAATTGCTCCTGGTGGAAATTGACAGACCACCTCAAGATGATCTGGGATGTCAATAAAATTGATGTTGCCATTAGCGTCTTTTCGTCTCTTTACATTAACTTGGCCTACTGCTGTAACAGATGAAGCAGGTCCGATCCATCTAAGTAATGCCTCATACCATATTCCCATTAACATCACATTGTAGCCTGAAAAATCACGATCAAACCGCCAATGCATCGGAGTTTCGGTATCAATGAAACCTCCCGTATGGCTAGTTAACTGAACAGACAGTATATCTCCAACATATCCTTCTGAGATCAATCTTTTGATTGTTTTATCAATTCCAAACGTGAACGGTGATGGAACAATCTGAGCCACTAGCTCGGGATATGCCCTCGATACTTCCAGCATCGCATTAGCTTCAGCTGCATTCATAGCCATTCTTGCTTCTGTTAACACATGTTTACCAGCATTAAATGCTGCCATAGTCATTGGGTAATGCATATATGGCCACGTTCCAATACATACTGCGTCAATATCTCCATCATCTATCAAATCGGGCCAGGATTCATAAACCTTTGGGATTTTAAATTCAGTAGCCACTTTTTCTCCAGACTCTTTCGAACGATTGGATACTGCAACAACTTGAACTCCATCAATAGCCTGGAATCCGGGAATGTGTTTAACTCTAGTGTTCAAACCAGCGCCTATAATGCCTATTTTCAACTTTTTTTTCAATTGGACAATTCTCCTGCTTTCCGGATTAAGGATACCAAATCCTACCTTTTGTGGATGTTTGGGCCATTAATAAGTGACCTCCTATAGAAGTCACGTATAAAGTATCTAAATTGGGCCCCGCAAACGTGCAGTTTGTAGGACGATCGATACTTAAATGATACCTATGCCGTATTTCACCATCAGGAGAGAATACGTAAATACTAGGTCCGGGACCTCCCTCAGCTGTACCAGCAGTTGCCCAAATATTGCCGTCAACATCAAGAACCATACCGTCTATACCTCTCCATTTTCCAAAATCATGTAAAACTTCAGGTTCGCCCAAAAGCCCGTCTTTGAGAACTGGATAGGCTCTCAGTTGTCTTTTCTCTTCAGGATTCCTGCCACTTTGCGCTACATATAATACAGAGTGATCAAGATTAAATAACAATCCATTCGGTCTTGTGGTATCAAAAGTAACTCTTATTGAATCACTAAAAGAATCCTTATTGTTCGGTATTTTATACACGGATTCGTGATCTAACTCCATTTGAGTCCTATCTTTAGACCAGTCACCTCCCGATCCTTCATAAAACGGATCAGTAAACCAGATAGATCCTTGTGTATCTACAGCAAGGTCATTTGGTATGTTGTAAGCCAGACCATTGAAATTATCAGAAATCACTCGGATGCTTTTACCAGTATATTCAACTACCCTTCTTGCTCCGCCTTCGCAGCCAAAATATCTTCCCTCATTATTAAACATTGTCCCATTACAAAAATTCGTGTTCTCTCGGTGCACACTGGTGACTCTGCTAATTGGGTCGTACGCAAAAATCCTGCTGCTATCTATATGAGTAAAAAGTAGTAACTCTCCATCCCAAGCAGGCCCCTCAGTAACTCCTCCGAACGGACCAGAAACGATCGAAAAATCCATCGCTTTTAAATGACCTCCGTTGATTCACCAATCGTTTTCGATTCTTCACCCATGATCTCTGAACCGAACTCTTGTATGGTCGTAAAGTCATTACGGTATCCTTGATGAATTTGTCTGCGATCACTTGAATGCAATACAAATCTAGCTCCTTCCTTGAGCCACTTTTTGGTTAGATCAACCGATTGATGATGAATAAGTACCGGAATATTTTTGCCTTGACAAGATTTTATAATCTGACGCAAGGTTGATTCATAATCAGGATGATCATATTGATTCGGAATACCTAAAGATATAGTTAAGTCATTAGGACCAACAAAAATCGCATCTATACCATTTACGTCCAAGATTTTATCTAGGTTTTCGATCGCCGGCACGCTTTCAATCCCGATTATACAGACTGAGTTTCTATTTAAATCCTCAAGGTACTTGCGGGACTGTTCACTCGGGAAAACACCTTCTTCTACTACTCGTCTTACCCCAGCGCCTTTTAATGGCCTGTACTTGCAAGCTCCGATAACTTCTCTTACTTCTTCAACAGTTTCGCAGTATGGAGCTAAAACACCATGTGCTCCAGCATCTAGTGCCATCGTAACGTAATGTGAGTCTGGTATCGGTATGCGAACGATTGGAACGACGTCTGTTGATTGAATCGCAACGAGGTAATCAGCCACTTCTGCCCTACCTCTTGGGGCATGTTCCATATCGATAACTACATAGTCCAAACCGAGGTCGGATATTGCACTCGTCCACCTTGGATTCCGGCCCATGCTTATCATGGAACCATACACCACACCACCCTGTTTGGTTTTAACTTTCAGTTGCTCTCCATTCATGTTTTTATCCTTTGTAATATTAGACTGGTGCTAATAAACTGCATCTGTGATTGTACATGTAGATTAGATCAAATCAAGATTGTTTGCCTTAATGTCTCACTAAGAATAGTATGTTTTATTCTTAGAAAGAAAATTTTTATGAAAATAGAATATGAATAAAAGCTGGGCGGTTCTAGGAACAGGATTTATTGTTCTCTTTTTCAACGCCGGTATATTATCCGCCTTCGGTTTAATACTACCTGATATGAGTGAGGATACCGGCTGGAGTCGATCATCTCTATCTTTAGCCGTTACGATCTTTATGATTGTTTCTGCGGTAGCTATGCCATTTGTAGGTAGGATCGCAGATCGGTTTGATATCCGATCAATACTAATAATAGGTACAGTTATAGTTGCATTTGGAACTGGATTGATCTGGTTCATTCAAGATTTTTGGCAATTAGTCATTTTATATGGCGTAGTCTTTGCCATAGGGCATGCAGCATCATCTATACCAACTATTAGCGTGATGGTAAGTAGATGGTGGCCTAAATCGCCAGGATTAGCTAATAGTGCCGCTATTGCCGGTATGGGTTTAGGTCCTTTCTTAATTGTAGTAATACTTACTTTGCTACTGTTTATTGGATGGAGAAACATTTACGCAATTATAGGAATAGTTAACATATTGGTTGTGCTGCCAGTTGTAATGTTATTTGCCAAATCCCACCCTAATGGAATTACCGATCAGGCAAGTGATGATATAGAACGCCCAAAAAGTCGCGACAATATCAGAGACATGATTCCAATAGTTGAGACTGGTGATGTTAAAGGATTTAAACTTGCCACTGTTTTAGGCACATCCAAACACATGTGGTTACTACTATTAGTTTTCGGGATATGCGGGTTTCAGGACTTTTTTGTTAACACCCATTTAGTCGCATTTGCAAACGATAACGAAATTGGCAAAGCCTTGTCAGGATTCATCCTCGCTTTGATGGGCTTAATGGGTCTTCCTGGAGTGATCATATGTGGCTATATAACTGATCGATTTGGACCAGCAATTCCAACATTAATCTGCTTCCTGATAAGAACGGTTATATTCGCAATAATCATTTATTACCAAAATACCAGTACTATAGTGGTTTTCAGTCTATTCTATGGCAGCACATTCCTGATAACTGCCCCACTAGTAGCTATATATGCCAAACAGGTTTTTGGGTCAAAACTTATGGGACTGACCGGAGGAATAATAATAATGATTCACCAACTTCTGGGAGGATTGGGAGCAGTATTCGGAGCGGTAATATTTGACAACCTTGGAAGCTATGATCTGGCTTTTATTGTGTCACTTGTGACTTCAATATTAGCAGTCCTTATCTCATTGAAATTACATCAGGTTTATTTATTATCACGTTCAATGAATAATTAAATACCCAACAATTCCATTAATTTATCAAGTTCCCTAAAAGCAATTCGATCTGGTTTTTGTGTCGGCATCCTAACATTAACAGACTTAATGACTCCTCTCCTTTTTAGAATTTCTTTATCTAGATGATAAGAAACATCTAAAGACCTCGTAAGGAGAGATAGTAATGGACCTATTTTTTCCATATGTGCATATGCCTCATCTTTTCTGCCTCTTTTCCAGTACTCCCAAGCTTTGGAATAAAATTCTGGCACTGCACATCCAGGCATGGTGCCTACTGAACCACGATTTAACTCAGCTATAAAATTGGTGCCCCAAGCGCCGCCGAAAACTATAACTTCATCTCCTCCAAGTTTTTTAAGTTCAGTGGTTCTCATGGTTGTTGGGGGTGTTTCAGCTTTAGCATATTTTGCATATTCGGTAGCTTTCACTATCTCAATCATAACTGCAGGAGGAATAGGAGAAGTCCATATATCCTGAATAAAAATAGGCATTTTTACTTTTTCTGAAATCGTCACATAATGTTGCACGATAATGTCATTAGGTACCGGAAGAACTGTGGGTGGTGTTACCATCAACGCATTTGCGCCCAGCTCCTTAGCCCTTAGACTATAATTTAGAGCTAAATCAGTACCCTGGGCTCCAGTATGCATTACTACCTGTACCCTTCCATTAACTTGTCCGACAACAGTTTTTAATACCATATCTCTCTCTGATTCGGACATCTTGAAAATTTCTGAACCCATTGCGATGCCAAGTCCATCAGCGCCACTATCAATAACAAACTCAGTCAGTTTTCTTAAATCTTCATAGTCGATATCGTATTTTTCATTGAATGGCATATACAAGATTGGATATACACCAGCAAATTTGGGTAGTGATTTTGTTTTATTAACCATACAATTCTCACCTGTAAATCAAGAGAGCCCGGCAAATTATGTACGCCGAGCTCTCTTGAAAAAAAACTTAAGTTCTTTATACTATCCCGTCAGTTCTCAAGTCTTTGAGAGCCTGATCAAAACCTTCTAGTGTCCGGTCCACCACATCATCTGTATGAGCTGAAGACACTACAAAACACATTCCATTCCAGTCCATACCGTCAGCTCCATTTACTAAGACAGCTCTCTTCAATGCACCGGTCTTTTCATTAGGCATACTACGATAAATTTCATCAAATGGCATGGTGCAAATGTTACGATCACAATCACAGTCGTATCCCATATTCACCTGTACTAATGAAGATATCCCATGCGCATGACCTGTTATCTCATTCTTTGCGAACGCGTCATTAATGCCCTCTTTCAGCCGTAGTGCAGCTGAGTCGGCAAGTTCAATAACGTCAGTGTTCCAGATATCATCCAAATGAGCTATACCAGCTACTGCAGCTGTTGGTTGAGCATTGTATGTGCCAGCCTGAGCGACTCGCTTCGACGAATCATGAATTGGATCTCCTGTTTTCGCCATAACATCCATCACATGTTTTTTACCGCCCACTGCAGCTCCTGGCTGCCCACCAGCCATTATCTTTGCCATTGTCGTTATATCAGGGTCAAGACCCCACCTCTCCTGAGCACCACCTTTAGACAACCTGAAACCTGTAATAACCTCGTCCATGATAAACATTACATTGTGTTTACGGCAGGTTTCTTGTAAATCATGAAGGAAAGTTGGGTTTTGTAAAGGGAATGTTCCAAAATGAGCTCCATTGCATTCTACAATTACCCCGGCAACGTCATCCCTTTGAGAAAGAACATTGTCGACTGCTTTTATATCGGCTTGGAGAACAATTATTTGATCTAAAGTGGCTTTTGGTATACCACCAGTAGATTGACCAGAATCAATAGTTGCATAGTCCTGCCACCCATGAAAATGTTCATAGAACTTAATTATCTTGTCTTTGCCTGTATATCCACGGGCGATTCTCATTGCTAATAAAGTTGATTCCGTACCTGATGATGTAAATCTCACTGAATCTAACTTAGGCATATTTCTCTTTACTGCCTCAGCATATCGTGTTTCGTGTGTAGTGGCACCTCCCAAATGTGTACCTTTACCCATCTGGGAATTTATAGCATCCATCACACTCTTAGGATTGTGTCCTAGTAACAGACTCCCATTGCCCATTACATAATCAACTATTTCATTTCCATCAACGTCATATTTAAACGGACCATCTGCCCATTCATAATATGTTGGAAATGGAGCTACGAAGCGCGACTGATGAGTGACTCCACCAGCAAAAGCATTTTTTCCTCTCTCGTACCAAGCAGCTGAATTTGCGAACATATCGGCATATTTTTTATCTATAACGCTCATCTGATTATCCTCCCAGAATTACATTAGGCTTATTAACTTAAACTAAATACTAAGCCTAAAACACGTACTATAGTCATGACTAATTTATGCGTCAAGCGAATAGTTAAAGTTAATAAGTAGCGCGCCCACCAGATATATCAAAAACCCCAGCGGTAGTGAAAGAACATTCTTCCGAAGCAACCCAAGTAACAAGCGAAGCTATTTCTGATAATTCAACCGGACGCCCTAATGGTATTTTTGAAAGCATGTAATCGACTACCTCTGGTGAGGTTTGGTCAAGCATTGCAGTGTGAGCAACAGCTGGAGTAACACAATTCACCCTGATTCCAGTATCAGATAATTCTTTTCCAACAGACTTAGTTAACCCAATAACGGCAGCCTTAGTAGATGAATAAGGTACCATTTTAGGGTTTCCTTCTTTTCCAGAAATAGAGGCAATATTGACTATTCGCCCATAATCATTCTTCAACATTAACGGTATTGCTTTTTGGCAAAATAAATATGTAGCCCTGAGGTTGGTACGATAAACTCTATCCATCTCAGAAACTGGCAATTCCCATATTGAGCCCGGATCTCCTGTGATCCCTGCATTATTAATTAAAACATCAAGGCGATCCCAATTTTCTTTAGCTTGAGCAACAGCGTTTTCGGCAACTTTTTCATCCGATACATCACCAATCACTAAAACAGCATTCATGTCCGATGCATTAAACTCTGCTACCGTCTGTTTACCTAAGTCGGCATCCTGGTCAACAATAACCAATTTAGATCCTTCTTCACCCAAACGTTTAGCAACAGAATACCCAATTCCTGTTGCTCCCCCAGTAATAATAGACACTTGATTACTAAATCTTTTATTCATCTTTTTCAAACCTACTTAAACCTTTGGTCCAAACTTTTAATGTAATGGACAAATAAATATAGCCGTTTCTTCATACCATGAAAACATAGATCCTCGATTGTCATCGACTAATATCTCTGAATTTAACTCAGCATCAATGGTATCTACAGTTGCAGACTCAGCTATAGAGTATGCAGAAACAAAAATTAAAAAAATTACTAACAAAATCAAAATAAATGGATAAATGCTGGGTATCGCTTTCACGTATTCTCCGACCAACCGCTAGCAGGGGGGTAAATTGGATAACCCATAACATCCGCGTTCGGAATGAACTCTTCTATCATGCGATTGAAATGTGGGTGCCATTCTTTGAAATGTAATGTTTGCTGATGGTCTTCAAAGTCTTTTTCCTGCTCATATGCTTCTATAAACCAGAGTACATCCGGGTTTGAATTATCCTGAATAACATTAAAACTAATGCATCCTGGTTCATTCGAAGCCCCGCGGGCGTTTGCTTCTAACAACCTGACAAATTCCTCACGTACGCCGGGTTTTAATTTAATCCCATTTATAGCATAAAACATCTATATAGACCTATCGTGTATTAAGAATACTCATATTCGTTTTAACTACGTAAATTTTAATTCTGTTCCGGATTATCATTAACTTCATATATTAGTTCAAATAACGTATTTTCAGTAAGAGTCCCAACCCACCTGTTAACTATGACACCGTTGTTATCAATAAAAAATGTAACTGGCAAGCCGATAACTCCATAATCAATTGTTATTGAGCCCGTTTTATCTGGACCATTTATATAATTAAGCCCAAACTCGTTAATGAACTCTGCAGCATCACTTGCAGTATCTTGAATATTCACACCAATAAATACAACTGATGGATTTAATTTAACAAAAGATTCTTCGAGTATCTCAGCCTCTTCTCTGCATGGAGAACACCAAGAGGCCCAAAAATTTACTACCATCGGTTTCCCAATGTAGTCTCGCAATTTAAAGTCGTTACCGTCGAAGGTTATGAATTCAAAATCGGGGGCAGGTTTGCCTACTAAATTAATTCCACTTTGCCCTGTCACTGAAGATCTTGTAGCTAAACCGTACGCTAATAACGAGATCAAAAGCACAAATAAAATAGATACTATGCCGAAACCGATAATTTTATTTCTGGTTAATGTCATTTGTTCTTTTAAATAAAAATGATATCTAAATTGTAAGTAAGAATCCGTTTACATGTCTAATTAGATGCTAGAAAAGATTAAAATAGTATAAGAGAACTAAATGTTCATGAGGTTGCTGGAAAATGTCATTCAGAAAGTTGGTTGAGTACATGAATTTATCAATTGTCATTTTAATGTTATTTGTATTAGGCCTATTCGGTTGCACTTCAGAAAATCCATCACCAGAGTTATTACCTTCAAACGAAATTATTGTTGATGAAGAAATCACTGATGATACAGTGGTGGATGACGTAGAAACAGCCGATTATGCTTCTGAATCACCAGCTTCAGACTTGGAAAGCGATCAGGTTACAGAGTTGATTGATTCAATCGTCGTAGGCACTCAAATTGGAAACAGAATACCGGAATTTAAAATTATCTACGAAGATGGTACTGAAGTCACATCTGCATCTTTAATAGAAAATGGAAAGCCAGTATTTATGTTTTTTGCTGCCACCTATTGTCCAAGTTGCACTAGAGAATTAGCTGAGTTGAAGGAAGTATATCCAAAATTTACTGACGATATCGTATTTATTTCTATTGGTGTCGACCCGACTGAGTCTATGTCTGAGTTAGTTAAATACAAAGATCAAAATGGCCACCCCTGGCCTGTCGCAAAACCCTTAGACCAAATGATTGCAGACCTTAAAGTTACAAGCCAATCTACCAAGATTGCATTTAATTCCGACGGGATAATTACTTATCGAGATGGCTATGGTAAAGGTAACAGAGAAATTTGGGCAAAATGGATGGAAAACCAAGGAGAGGGTTTTTAATTATATGGAGCGGAAGACGGGATTCGAACCCGCGACCCTCACCTTGGCAAGGTGATGCTCTACCACTGAGCCACTTCCGCTCTTATCTAAACTTTCGATGTGCCGACGCCCAGAATCGAACTGGGGACACCAGCATTTTCAGTGCTGTGCTCTACCTACTGAGCTACGTCGGCTTAGCAAGAAAGTATAGCTACAAAGTATATCAATAGTAATGAGTTCGTAACACTAACTGCAAGAAAAATAATGTTAGGACAGTAAATCGCCTCTTAGTAATAACAAGCAACTAATTTGCGTAATTAAAGCTTCTCTTTACAATCCAAACAATTATGAATATTGATGTAGCAGCTAAAGCCATTGAGGGTCCAGACGGGAAATCTAAATAATAAGACAAATACAGCCCACTCAGTGAAGCAATAACTCCAAAAGCACTACCGGTCACCATTGCAGTAGAGAAACTTTTAGTGGTTAATTTAGCTGCCGCAGCAGGTGTAATTAGCATACTTAAAACCAAAATTATTCCCACTGATTGTATTGATGAAATAATAGATAAAGATAAAACCACTAAAAAAATATTATCGAATAGTCTTACGTTTAATCCTGAGATTTTAGCTCCCTTTGGATCAAATGAGATAAATAAAAATTGTTTATAAAGCACCAACGTTGTGACCAAAATAATTGCAGACAAAATCAAAGTAGCCCAAACATCAAAACTTGATACAGCTAGAATCTGTCCCAATAACAAATCTTCTACGCTGAGCAAAATGTGATCATATATCGATAATATAATGAAACCTAAAGCAAATAATGACGAAAATATGATGCCAATTGCTGTATCCTCACCTATTTTTGATCTGTTAATCAGGTATCCAAGTACCAAAGCGATAATTATTGCTGCAGGTATGGCAGCTATAAATATACTGACACCTATCAATAAGCCAAAAGCAAGCCCTGGTAAACTGGCATGAGCCATAGCGTCGCCCATAAAACCTAAATTCCTATTGATAACGTATGATCCCAAAACAGGGAGAATCACTCCCACTGAAACTGCAACAATCAAAGATCGAATCATAAAACTGTAGGAGAACGGTTCGTATATATATTCAATCCACATCGCTGTGTCCGTGCTTACCTAATGTATGGTCTTTAAACATTGAACTGTGAGAACCATAGAGCTCTACCATAACTTCTCTAGTCAAAACTTTCCCAGGATCTCCATACGCGCAGCAATGTCTATTCAAGCACAAAACCTCATCAAACCTTTCACCGATAGTATTCAAATCATGGGTCGCCATCAAAATTGTCTTCCCATCATTTTTTAAATTCCTCAAAACATCTACCAATGTTTCTTGAGACCCAATATCTACACCACTAAATGCCTCATCTAACAGTAAGATTTTTGCACCTTGCGCGAGAGTTCTAGCTAAAAAAACTCTTTGCCTTTGCCCCTCTGACAGGTCTTCTACACGATCATCAATTCTGTCTATCAATCCTACCTTGGCTAAGGATTCCTCGATTATTTCTTGATCTCGTTTAGATGTGAGAGAAAAAAAAGATTTATTCTTGGTAATCCCCATCTGGACAACTTGCCTAGCACTTACATGAAACTTCCAATTGAATTCTTCCCTTTGCGGAACGTATCCAATGAGTCCTTTTGCTTTCTTAGGATCCACTCCATTTATTTTTATTGAACCATGAGCAATTGGGACTAAACCCAGCATGGCATTAAATAAGGTTGTCTTTCCGCCTCCATTAGGACCAACAACACCAACTAAACTGCCTTCATTAATTGAGAAGCTAACGTCATCTAAAATCAACTCATTGCCTAGTTGAACACAACATCCTTCTGAGACTATAGGACAACTGTTATTTCTATTATTTATGGAGGTTCTCAGCATAATCAGTAACTATACAGGAAATCATATATTTTTGGAGGTAAATATATGATTTCCCGCTGGAGGACTTACCGGTCACTTATTGTTAGAAACAAATAAGTGTTACTTCTCATGATCGTCTTTTTCATCGTGGTCGTCATGATCATCTTCATCACCATGCTCATCGTGGTCGTCATGATCATCTTCATCACCATGCTCATCG
>PAAV01000013.1 GCA_002699485.1 Chloroflexota bacterium
CATTTTGGAGGGCTCGTTTTCACAAGACAATGTATTTCATAGTGAAAATATAATTGTTAAGTGCCCCTCCAAATATGTGGCTATGGAAGAGGAAACGAATCAAAGCTAACCCAAGTTACAGCGACTTGAGAAACTCCTAAATTAAATTGCTAGGGAATCTAGAAGTTCTTGTGTTGATTTAGAACCCGAAATTTTGGTCATAGAATCGATTCTAGACTGGAAATCAGGTCTTGATGTGTCTTTATAAATTAAGCCCAACGGTATTCCCCCACGACTGAGCAATTCTGTTGCAGCATTTATGTCGGAATCATCGTGATCATCAGGTATAGGCCAAGCTTGTGGCTCAATTCCTTTTTTAACACTACCTTTTAGCAATTCATAGGTGTCATTATAAGTAGTACATGGCGACTGAACGTGTACAATCGAAAATCCTGGATGTTCCATTGCATCAACAATTGTATTAGCGAGGTCCTTTACTTTAGATGACAGAGCTGACGCAACATATGACACTCCAAGCGTTAAATATAGTGACAGTGGATGAGTCTTTTCCTCAATCTTCCCATACGGAGTAGAGCTAGTGATCATGCCAGTCTCCGAAGTCGGAGAGCTTTGACCTTTTGTTAGTCCATAAACACCATTATCCATAACTACCGCACAAACATTTAAATTGCGTCCTGCTTGTGGACCGATATGTTCTAAACCAATACTTAAAAAGTCTCCATCGCCCGCCACAACTATAACATTGAGTTCTGGGCTGGCCATTTTCACGCCCATAGCTATTGGCAATGTTCTACCGTGAACTCCATGAATGCCAAATGGCTGATCTCCTTCAAGGAGATGAACCATATTCCCTGAACAGCCGATACCTGCAACTACAACATTGTTTTCTATAGCTATTCCTGTTGCAGCATGCCTTTGTTGAATTGCCGATTCAAGAGCTCTTCTGACTCCAAAATCTCCACAACCAGGGCACCACTTAAAATCATATTCCGGATTATTTGCACTCATAATTCTAGTTGTCCTTGTTTGTGACTTTCAATTTGTTGATTTACGCGTTCGACTAGGTCTTTTACCTTGAATGGTAATCCAGTGTATTGAGTTATCGATATTGCTTTGACTCCCAAGGATCTTAGAATCATTGAGAATTGACCTTGATAATTAAGTTCAGGCACTAAAACAAGTTCTTTTTTCCTTAAAGTTTCGAGCATCTCAGGAGGTAGAGGATTTATAAACATCGTGTAAAGCCAAGCTATATCCACACCAGATTCAATCAACTTATTATACGCTTCCCTAGTAGGACCTTTAGTACCTCCCCATGGAACAAGCGCAATGGGCGAATCTATAGAATCAACTTCGAAATCGCCGTCTTCTAAAGCTTTTATTTTATTCCATCGGCGATGAGTCATTTGAACATGACGGTCCGCAAGGTGTGTCGTGTCTCCAATCCCGTCGTGCTCACTGCCATTTGCAACATAACTACCCGGGCCACCTGGTATCGGCATGGCCGATACATCTGAGTGATCATATCTTTGATATCCATTAGTGTTTTGATTAACTTCCCTGTTTTCCACAGGAACCTTAGAAAGATCTGGTTTACGCATATTTTGATTTCGCTCAGACAAAGCCATTTCACTCAGTAAAATAACTGGTCCTTGATATCGCTCCGCCCAATTCACTGCAGCCACTCCAGCTTGAAAGCATTCTTCTACTGAACCGGGCGCAATAACCGGTAACCTAATATCACCATGAGCTGGAAACATAGTAGACATTAAATCGGATTGCTCAGTTTTTGTTGGTAATCCAGTAGCTGGGCCACCGCGCTGAACATCAACAACAACCAGTGGAATTTCAGCCATCCAGCCTAAACCTAGCCCCTCGCTCATGAGCGAAAAACCTGGTCCGGCAGTAGCTGTCATCGCTTTTTTACCTGCAAAACCTGCTCCCACCAAGGCTGTTATAGCCTCTATTTCAGAACTCACTTGATAAACAAATTTGTCTGGAGCGGGAAGGTTTTTCTCCATCCATACTAAAATAGATGTAGCAGGAGATATAGGATAACCTGCATAAAAATTAACCCCAGCATGCATAGCTCCAAGGCATATAGCAACATTTCCATTCATTAATACTTGTTCATAATCGGGTGTCTGAGGAGGATTCAACTGGCCAATACTAATTCCTCTCTGCTTGACCTCGGTTCTACCCAGGCCCATAGCTTTTATATTGGATTCAATAATCTCTTCATCGTTCGGCCGGCCACGAGTAAATTTCTTTGTGACAAATTCGTCAAGAATATCTTGTTTCATTGCTACAAGTTCTGCTAATGCCCCTATCACCACCATATTGGCAGCTCTGGTGTTTCCTGTAGATTTAGCGAGTTCATCAAAGTCAATACCTATAGCATTAGCCTGGTCTGGAAGTTCAAATTCAGCACTGTTGTAAACGATTACACCGTCATTGCTTACAGAGTCATTGTGATTAGAGTATGCCTGTTCATTAAAGCAAACTAAAACATCGAGTTCATCTCCAGAACTGAGGACCGGATTAACTGAAATCCGGGTTTGTGTCCATGTAGGTCCACCGAGAATTTGTGAAGGGAAAGTTGCGAACGTCTGCGCGTTATACCCAGTCTGTGTAGCAGCCTGAGCTAATCCCTCAGCAGAGGTAACAACTCCTTGCCCGCCTTCTCCAGCAAAACGAACAATTAAATCGTCTTTATCCAACAATCATTCCTATAAAGCATCTACCAAACAAACAAAAAAGATTTGTTACATAGATATGTTTAAAAAGTGTCACTCCAAAGTATCAGTTCAAAATCTCAAATGTCAATGACTAAATAAAATCATTTCAACCTTGTATTTACCGCACTACACAGGCGTTAATGACGCTAATTACAGTGTATATTCGTCTTTCGAATTTTATTTGACTTTATATTTGGATTCCGAATAACTAGTCGTGAATAACATAGCTAAACGCGATTGAGCAAACAATCAGAAACACTACATCAAACGCAGCAATAATAGGTAGCCACATAGATACATCCGACCAAGGCCCACCTGTCAACGCTGGGGTGGATGCCTCAATTGATGCAATTAATACAGGAACAATAACTGGTAAAAACAAAAGTGGAAGCATAACTTCTCTGGCTCTCGTTTTCATAGCCATCGCTGAAAACAGTGTTCCGACTGCTGAAATGCCTAAGGTGGAAAGTAACGCTATTGGAATAAACTCAGGCGATAATATCGGCAGATTGTAAATAGCAGCAAAAATTGGAAAGGTTATTATCTCTACGACTAACATAAAGGTAAAGGTTGATAGTACTTTGCCAAAATAAATCACATCTCGGCTTACAGGAGTCAACAAAAGTCCATTTAAGGCTTCGTTCTCTCTTTCGATAGCAAAAGTGCGAGTAAAGCCTAACACCCCGCCAAAAATAAATGCAATCCATAAAATACCTGGGGCAAACACTCCAACGTTTTTGGGATTTGGACTAATCCCAAAGTTAAACACAACAATTACCAATAAAGAAAACACTAAAACAGATATCAGGGTGTCTCGAGATCTAATTTCATACATTACGTCTTTCCAAAAAATAGCTAAACATGGGTTGAGTTTTATCCAGTTAATTAAGTTCATGCCTCAACCTCTTTGAACTGGTCTGAGTACTCAAAGTATTTTTCTGTAAGCTCTTTAATGTTGACTAATTTGGTGACCTGCTCGTATCCAACCTTTCCATTGGATAAGATTGCAACTCTATCTCCCAAATTTACAGCTTGATCGAGACTATGAGTCACGAGTAATACTGCACATTTGGAATTTTTGAGGTCATTAATGATTTCTCTTAGCAAGCCAACTGCTGATTGATCTAATCCACTTTCAGGCTCATCCATCAACAACAATTTAGGACTACTTAAAAGAGCTCGGGCAATAGCCACCCGCTTTTGCATTCCATGTGACATATTGCCGACTTTTCGATCTAAGATTCTAGAAATTCCTAATTTATTAGCTGTTTCTAATATGCGATTGTTGAGACTCCCGATACGAAACATACGGCCAAAAAATGTTAGATTCTCTAAACCGCTCATACCAGAATAAAGCATGGGTGAATGTCCTACTAAACCTATGTAACTTCTTATCTGATTCGGTTGTTTTTCCATAGACTGACCGCATATATTCACTGTTCCTCGATCAGGTTTGGTAAGGGTAGATATGATGTTAATTAGTGTTGTCTTCCCAGACCCATTAGACCCTAAAACAGACAAAACTTCCCCTGCTTCAATACTTAGATTTAGATCATTAAGAACTCGAGTACGACCAAAGGACTTAGTTAGCCCAGACACTTCCAGAGAGGTTTTATTTTGTTGCTCAATTTGCACTAAATTGGTCTTTAATTTGTCACTCATTAAAACTAATACTGTAGTATAAGGCGTAAGTATAAACAACGGGTTGCAAGAGAATAAGCACTGAAGCTTATTCAAATCGGGAGTTGCTATATGGCAAGTATAGAAGAACTGAAATCAAAATATTTGAATATAAACAAAGAATTTGAAGATTTTGACTCAGTTAAAGAGGTTGATGACATCAAAAAATCGGTACTGTTATGTTTTGACAATTCATCAAGTAGGCTAAGCTCAGAAGTTGAGATCGAATCTGATGAATTCACAGCTGTTTGTCCGTGGACTAATTTACCTGATTATGGGAACTTAAAAATTATTTATTTACCAAAAGATCATCTAATAGAACTCAAATCTCTGAAATACTACTTAACTCAATATCGTAATGTGGGAATTGTTCAAGAATATGCAGCCGATCGAATACTGAATGACCTCGTTAGTGTATGTAAACCCGAACAAATGACAATAATACTGAAATATAAGATTCGCGGAGGACTGCTCACTACTGTAAAGTCGAGTTACACTCAACCGTGACTGGGTTTGGAGTAAGTTTATTATCAGGCGGACTTGACTCGACCATCGTAACTTCTTATGCAACCAGAGAAGTCGACTGTTTAAATGCGATAACCTTTGAATATGGACAAACCCATGTTAGAGAAATTGACTGTGCAAAAAACATCGCATCGGTCTTGAAAATTAACCATAAGGTTATTGATATATCATTTGTGCAAAACCTGTCCTGGTACTCTTCTCTGACCAATCCTAATGAATTCAAAACGCCAACTAAAAGACCTGAAAAAGAAATAAGTGAAAATATACCCATCACTTACGTTCCGCTCCGGAATACAATATTTCTATCTTTAGGTGCCGCTGCATTGGAGAGCGAAGTTTTAAACGCTATTGAAAACAAGCAAATAGACGCATCGACTATATCTGCAAAGCTATTTATGGCGCCGAATGCCATAGATTACAGTGGCTATCCGGATTGTCGACCAGAATTTTTTGCTTCTGCAATAAACACCATAAACTTAGGAAGTAAACTGTCTACTGAATACAATGTAAATATCGAAATTGTCACGCCGATAATTCAAAAAACTAAAGCAGAAATAATACAGTTGGGAATGAAACTGAATTCCCCTATTGAATTAACTTGGAGTTGTTATGGTGCAGGTAACACACCATGTAACCATTGTGATTCTTGTATTTTAAGAGCTCGAGGATTTGCTGAATTAGGTATCCAAGATCCAACTTTAGGTGATACGAAAAATGACATTAAATAAAACCTCATCCAAGCAACTAGTAGATTCGAATATAGTTAAATTAAGCAAATTAGATTCCGGAAAGCCAGAAATATTTGTATCTATTCAAGGGGAAGGTGTTTTTGCAGGTACACCGTGTGTCTTCATAAGATTGGCATCATGTAACCTGAGCTGCAGTTGGTGTGATACCAAATACACGTGGGACTGGAAAAATTACGAATATGCTAACCATGTAATGACGTTACATAATGATGATATTTACTCAATTATTGACGAATATAATCTCAAACATGTCGTGATTACCGGAGGTGAGCCACTATTACAACAAAAAGCTCTTTTGCCTCTGGTTACCGTATTATCCAAAAATAGTTATACCATTGAGATTGAATCCAACGGCACGATAGAACCAATAATGCCCATTTTTAACTTGGTTAATCAATGGAATATATCGCCAAAATTAAGTAATTCAGGAAATTCACAAGATAAAAATCCAGAATTAGGAATACTCGCTAAATATAAATCTCATCCTAATGCCTATTTGAAGTTTGTGATCGTTGAACAGGAAGATGTGTCTGAAGCACTCAGTCTAGCAAAATCCGTGAGTTTTCCAAGTAATCGGTTAATACTGATGCCAGAAGGCATTATAGGCTCAGATTTAATTGCTAGAAGTACTTGGCTCAGCGATTACTGTATAAAAAATGGTTTACGATATTCATCTCGTTTACATGTTTTACTTTGGCAAGGTGTTAGAGGAAAATAAATAGTATTATTATTCAACGACAATTTATGTCCAAATATTAATCCAGGAGGCAAGGATTTTGAAATTTGCACGATACGAAATTAATGGAACAGTACAGTATGGAACAGTAGATGGAGATATGGTTACTAGAATTACTGGAGAGCCCTGGGGAGGCTATGAGGTTTCTTCTGATACCGAATCTATCTCATCAGTAAAAATATTAGCTCCTACACTCCCATCGAAAATGATTGCGATTGGACTCAATTATAAGAGTCACCTCGGTGATAAAACTGCACCATCAGTTCCTGAACCATTTATTAAAACTCCGTCTTGTGTTGTTGGACCAAACGATTGTATTGTCCTACCTACAGACTCAACCATCGTTCAAGAGGAAGCTGAATTAGCGATAATATTTGGAAAAACGTGCCGAAATGCCACAAAAGAAAATGCTCTTGATTATGTATTCGGATACACATGTGCTAATGACGTTAGCGAAAGAGATTGGCAGAAAAATGACCTTCAGTGGACTAGAGCTAAATCATCTGACACATTCGGCCCAATTGGGCCATTTATAGTAACTGGACTAGACCCATCTAATTTAGCTATCAGCGCGAGATTAAATGGGGAAACAGTACAATCAAGTAACACATCAGATTTATTGTTTGATGTGCCTTCAATAATTGAATGGGTTAGTAAATTTATCACAATGGAACCTGGCGATTTAATTTTGACAGGAACGCCTGGGACCACTGCCACATTAAATGATGGAGATACTATAGAAATTGAGGTTGAGGGAATCGGAGTGCTATCTAATTGTGTGAAAACACAATAAATTACCTTAGAAAATTTGCTCCAGTCTCAAAAACAGCAAGTCACTACCATCACCAATAGACCAATAGTAAATAAGATATGCGCCTGCGCCCACCATCGCTAAATTTCCTATTGGTTCAACTAATGGAAAAACTTTTCGCAATATTTTCCTCACCAGCTCTTTGAAGAAAACGGCTCCGAGAGCAACTGCAATCATAACTACACCCATTCCAACTCCATAGCTAAGTGAGCTAATTATTGTCTCCAATACACCATAAGTTGTAACCGATTTACCTGTTACTATGCCGACTGCAGCTAAGAATATGGGTAGCGCACAACTGACAGACGCGACTGCATAACCGATCCCAAACAGGAAAACGTTTCTAATCCCTTTACCCTGTCCTAGGTTAACTCTGCTTGCAGCAATAAACCCTAGTTTCTTTTTAAATACAATCAAGGAAATTCCAAACGCAGTAATAATTATGCCGACAATTAAACCAGCCAACGGTAAATACTGGCCTATCACAGATCCTCCAGCTGCCACAATTAGGCCCACAACTCCAAAAACAATGATGAATCCAAGGGTAGTAACTAAGCCAACCAGGATCGCTCTAAAGCTATCCACTAATAGATTGTTTCTATTCGAATCTCCAGATAATTGATACCCGACATAAGCTGGAAACATTGCTGCTCCACATGGATTAAAAGCAGCAACCATGCCAGCAGAGAAAGCAAACAGCAAAGGCACATCGATCATCAAAGTACTCCAAAACAACTTGTTACATTCATTTTATTAAAGTATTAAATTAATTTCTTTATGGGTTAACTTAGAATTGCATGTTAAATGACTTCGGTTTAGTATTAATCTAATTGTGATAATAATCTGATGAGCATTGGGAATATACTTAATTTTCCCAAACTATATACCTCATCAGCACAGAAGAAATATTATGACTCAAATTCAAGACAAAGCAAGCAAAGACAGAGTAATTCCGATTCTTCCTGAGGAACTGGAGGAATTTGAAAATGAAGTAAAGAGATTTCAAGCCGGTGAATGGAATACTGAGCAAGAATTTATGGCTTTTAGACTTCGTCAAGGAGTCTATGGACAACGTCAAGCGGATGTTCAGATGGTTAGAGTTAAAGCACCTTTTGGTGGATTGACCGCTGACCAACTAGATGCATTATCTATATTTGCAGATAGATATACACCGCTTCGAAAAGGACATATAACTACTAGAGAGAATATCCAGTTTCACCACGTTAAACTTGAAGACGCAGCTGCAGGGTTGCATATTTTAGCTGAAGTCGGCCTAAGCACCAGAGAAGCCTGTGGCAACACAGTCAGAAATGTTACAGGTTGTCCAATGGCAGGTGTATGCGGTGATGAACCATTCGATGTGACCCCTTACGCCGCGGCATACGCACGTTATTTCGTCAGGCATCCTTTTACTCAATCGATGCCACGAAAAATTAAATCAGCTTTCTCTGGATGTGAAAGTGACTGTGCGATCACTCCGATTCATGATGTAGGCTTTGTTCCTAAAATCAAAGATGGGGTAAAAGGATTCAAAATGTTTATGGGAGGAGGCACATCAATTATGCCTCGCCTCGCACCCACCCTATACGAATTTGTAAGCGAAAATGAATATTTAAAAGTTACAGAAGCTGCCCTTAGAGTGTTCCATAAGTCCAACGAATTAAGACGCAATCGTATGAAGGCTAGGGTGAAGTTTCTAATCGACCGAATCGGAATTGATGATTTTAGAGATTTAGTTGAAAAAGAGATGGAAGGTGATTGGGCAAAAAAATCGTTTGATCCAAAGAATCTACTTTTTATCGAAGATGAACTATTAGATGCTCCTAAACAAGATGCGGATTTCAAACAACCGGCTTCATCAGATCCAAAATTCGAGCAATGGTGTGACTCTAACGTAGAGACTCAAAAACAGGCGGGATATTACACTGCTACAGTTAAGGTAAAACTTGGCGATCTAGATGTGCGGCAATTCCAAAGCCTGGCTGATTTATCAAGAAGATTTGCTGGAGGTCGGTGTCGGATTACCCATCAGCAAAACCTAACTTTTAGATGGGTTCCAAAAAATGCACTGTATGAATTATGGAGTGAACTAGAAAAGATTGGATTAGGCGATAGTGGTGTTCATCAAATAAGCGATGTAGTCTCATGCCCTGGGACCGATAGCTGCAAACTAGGAATAACGTCCTCAATGGGCCTTGCACGAGCGCTTGAAAGCATAATTGAAGAACTAAACATTGATGACCCGTTGGTTAAAAAGATGCATGTCAAAATGAGCGGCTGTCCAAATGGATGTGGCCAACATCATATAGCTGATATCGGGTTTCATGGAGCAGCGGCTAAAGCGCCTGGAGGGCAAGTACCTGCATATGAATTATTCTTAGGTGGAAGTTATGCGGCTAATGATGCTCGTTTTGGAATTAGAGTTAAAGCCAAAATACCTGCTAAGAATGCTCCAGATGCTTTGAAGAAAATAATTCAAACGTATATGTCAGAAAGAGCTGAAAATGAAGAATTCAAGGATTTTGCTGTTAGGTTTGGATCAGAAAAGTTTGAGAAGGTTGTTGAAGAATATAAAGATGTGGGCGAATTAAATCGCGACACTTTACCTAAATATATGGATTGGGATAAAACAATTAAATACGTTCTAGAAAGAGGTGAGGGAGAGTGCATGGTCTAGATCCAGTTAAGGTTAATTGTTTGCGTTTGCAGCTTACAGATGTAATTGCTATTTCAGCAAAATAGGTTTGCCCACTCTCAAAATACTTAATTCTTAGCCTTGCTATGCTGTAAATTCCGTTCCTGTAAATAAACTGAATAAAATATTTAATGTTATTGAAAATATAAATGAAAGTGAGGATAGTGATTTGAACGTAGATACCGCGATTTGCAGAATATTGAAGGCAGAAGGAATTGATTGGATAGCAGCTTTTCCCCATCAATCCATCATAGACGTTGCTGCTAAAGAGGGAATCAAGCCAGTAATTGTTAGACAAGAACGCGCGGGCGTGAATATGGCGGACGCCCTAAGTCGTGTTACCAACGGTAAAACTATCGGTGTATTCACAATGCAGTATGGTCCAGGTGCAGAAAATGCCTTTAGTGGAGTTGCTCAAGCCTATGCAGACTCTGTGCCGATTCTGTTACTTCCAGGAGGAAATCCCCAAGATCGAGTTGGAGTTCACCCAAACTTCGATTCTCTAGACCATTACAAAGGGATCACAAAATGGGCATCATACATTATGTCAGCAGACCGAACTGTTGACGTTATGAGGTCTGCTTTTAGTAATTTGAGAAATGGTAGGCCAGGTCCTGTACTAGTCGAAATACCTGTAGACGTGGCTGCGCATGAAGTAAAAAACTTTAACTATACACCTGTAAAGCAAATCCGGTCCGAGGCTGACCCTCAAGATGTGTCCGATATAGTTGGGGCTATTGAAGCATCAACCAACCCAGTAATCACCGCCGGACAAGGGATAATGTACTCAGACGCTTCATCAGAGCTAATCGAACTGGCCGAATTAACAGGTATACCAGTAGTAACCACGCTAGCTGGGAAAAGTGGCTTCCCTGAAAATCATTCACTATCTTTAGGCTGTGCTGCTAGAACCGCTACTGGCATGGCAGCCCACTTTTTAAACGAAACTGACATGATGATTGGTATAGGCACGAGTTTCACTAAGTCTATATTTGGCTCTCCCGTTCCAGATCAAGCAGGAATCATACAAATAACCAACCATAGCGAGGACCTCCATAAGGATTATTCAATAAATTATGGGGCAGTCGGAGACGCAAAGCTTGTTATTAAACAAATTATCCATGAATTAAAAAATAGAAATATTAAACCTAGGCAAGGAACCGCTGAGCAGATAGAAGAGCAGAGAAAACAATGGATGAAGCAATGGGAGCCTAGGTTGTCTTCGAATGAAATCCCGATAAGCCCTTATAGGGTATTCAGAGAGATTGAAAAAACTGTTGATGTATCAAACACAATAGTGACACACGACTCTGGCTATCCAAGAGATCAACTTGTGCCATTCTGGAAACCTGTTGAACAACACGGCTATATTGGTTGGGGTAAATCCACTCAATTAGGCTATGGCCTCGGACTAGCAATAGGAGCTAAGCTTGCCAAACCAGAAAAGACAGTAATTAATTTTATGGGAGATGCAGCATTTGGAATGGCTGGTCTGGATATAGAGACTGCTACTCGCAACAAGATTGGTATTACTACCATTGTTTTACATAATGGAGTGATGACTGGATATGCAGCTAACTATATGCCAGTTGCAGCAGACACATATGGAAGTAATCAACTAGAAGGCGACTATGCTACTGTGGCAAAAGGATTGGGAGCGCACGGAGAAAGAATTGAAAAAATCGAGGACATTTCTGCAGGAATGGAACGCGCTTTAGCAGCAAATAAAAATGGCCAACCTGCACTCTTAGAAATTATGACCAAGGAAGAGCCAGAGGTATCTAAATACTGGTAAATCATAAATTTTAAGGGATATTAATAACAATGAAAATCACTAGCTTTTTAATTTTAGTAGTGTTGTCAGTGCTAATAACAGGATGCGGAACAAACACAGAACCATCTGAGGAAATAAGTTCTAACACAGAATCTAGTGTGGAAGTTGCAGTCTCCGAGCCGATTGAAGAATCTGATCCGGCTGAACCTGTTGCTACGGATACACCTACCCCTGAGAATACTCCCACACCAATACCGCCTACCGTTATCCCCGCGACTCCGACCACTGAGCCCACTCAGGTCCCTACGATAGTGCCAACTCAAATTCCTACTGAAACTGATGACTCAACAACTTCGTCTCCAATGGAAATAAATGAATGCTCTGATATTCCTGACTTAACTCAAAGAAGCATGTGTGAAATGGCAGAAAAGATGGGAATGAGCATGGAAGATATGATGGAAATGGCCGAAGAGATGGGCATGTTAGATGACATGGATGAAGGTGAAGATCACGATGTAATGACTATGGATATTGCAGATATGGAGGGAATGGGAGGAATTAACCCTTGTCTTGAAGTAGAGGAGGAATACAGATCAAGATGTGAAGAATCCATTAGGAGAGAAGTCAAACAAAATACTGAAGGAGAAAATCAAGAATCAGACGGATATTATATCGATGGGGAATTTGATCCTGACAATTTGCCTAAAGTAGCTAAAGCTAATTTTGCGGAATTAGAAAAACTAGGGAGAACATCAAAAATACGATCGGGCGTTGGGCATGATTATTCATTCAATACATCTGAATATGACCCAACTGGAGCAAGTTGCAGAAGCATGAAACATTATATGATTCCAGTTGGAGTACCAAGGGATAACGCTTTGTATTCAACAACCCCACATACATTTGATTGGATGTCGATAAAATTCTTTTCTCCGGTGGATGGTGTTGTCCAAGATGTGGTATATAGCTCTAACTCATATGGACCGGAGGCTCAGTTCACTATCAGTTCAGATGAGCATGGGGGATACTACTTCAACTTCTACCATGTCAATCTTGACCCGAGCCTTATATTTGGCTCTAAAGTTACCGCTGGACAATATATAGGACACCTCAATGGAGTAGCTTGGGCAGAGATCGCTGTTGAGGTCAGGGTAAATTCAAGAGAATCCTATTTGGTATCTTTTCTGCAAGTCGCTACAGATGAAGTGCTATCAGAGTACCAAGCCAGAGGATTAAATTCTGTATCTGATGTAATCGTAACGAAAGAAGAAAGGGACGCTAATCCTCTACCATGTGACAGAGATTCTGAGGCTGGTTGGTTTGAGGGAAGCAGCAAATATAAAGAAGATGAGGCATACATGGTCTGGGCGTTTGAGAGTGATGAAAACTGGTTCTTTTTTGACTAAAGCGTTAAATTATCGCTCCAAGGTTTTCTAAAGCTGCTATTTTCTTAGATGAATAGCCAAGCTGATTTAATATTTCTTTAGAATGCTCTCCAAAATCAGGGGCTGAACTAATATGGGTAACCCTACTCGAATCAAAAATAAAAGGCGTACCCATATGCTTTACAGGACCAACAAAAGTCTGTGATTCAACACTTACTCCAGTCTTGATTGCATGAATATCTGAATGGATATTGATCGTATGGGAGGATGCTGAGCACTCAACTTCAACAGATGTTAAAGAATCTAAGACTTCATCTGTTTTAAGTTCGCCAATCACGTTTTCGAACTCTTTCCCAATTATCTTGTCATTTGTCTCTCTACGTTTAAAATCGGTATATCTCAGAGAAAGTGCATCCAATCCTAAAGCCTCACATGCACGTTTGAAGCTGTTATCATCCTGACAAGATAGAAAAATATGTCCATCTAGTGTCTTATACAGACGATATGCCGCGCATGGGCCCTCCATCCCAACAGGACCGTCGGTCGAAATTCGATCGAAAAACTTCTGGAATTCCCCAGCCTGCATAGCTACAGCACCATGTAGGAGAGACGTTTCAATATGTTGACCAAGTCCCGTTTTATTCTTTTCGACAAGAGCTGAAATGACACCAAAACTTGCCAACATTGCAGATGCATAATCCGCCATCGCTAACTTCAAGAAAACTGGATCACTCAAACGTCCAGATTGCTCTATCATTGCTCCTGACATTGCCTGAATTAAAGGATCAAATGCAGCTTTGTCCTTCATTGGACCTAACGAGCCGAAACCGGTCAAGGACAAGTATATTAAACTAGGGTTTATTCTTGTTAGGCTTTGATAGTCGACATTCAGAACCTTGGAAACTCCAGGACGATAGTTTTCCATAACTACATCTGCTTGTTTTACTAAATCGTGAAACACAGATTTGCCCTGTTGTACTTTTAAATCGATTACAATTCCACGTTTGCCATGATTCCACGTTTGAAAAGAACCACCTAAGGCTCGAAAACCGTCACCTACAGGGGACTCAACTTTGATTACATCAGCCCCAAGTCGAGCCAGAATACTCGCCGCATATGATCCAGAAATGTAGCCAGTCAAATCTATTATTTTTACGCTTTTTAAGGGTCCACTTTTTTTAAAATCAGGCGGATTTTCTGATCCACTGTTGGGGCTAATAAACCGCTCTTCAATCGTAGAAGCACTCTCTTTAAAGGTCGTCTTGATTGGCTGGTTGCCAATCCTTCCAGGGGTGCGTTGAAATTTTAATGGTAATCCAATTTGCTTTTTGTTGTTTGAGTTTGAGTCAAATAAACAGTTAGCTACAATTTGGGGATGATCTACAAATGCCTTTTTGGTCGAAGCTATTATGCTAGGCACATCGTATTGCTCAAATTGTTTCAGCCAATGTTCAGAATCCCTCGTTATAATCACATCTTGAATCATCTTTATTAAAACATCGCGATTATCAAGTTTTAGGTTCCATGGAGCGCCATCAAACTGCGGATCACTTGCCCAATCTAATCTATCGAGAGCAATACAAAGTTTGTTCCAAAATGTTTCGTTACCACATGCAATAAATATCCATTCATTATCGGAGCACTGGTAAAGTCTATAAACAGGATTTGCGCCTTTTTGATCTTTTGCATATCTTATCCACGGAGTGACATTCGGTGATAAAACCATAGAACCACTAAACATAGCTATAGCTGAATCGTACAAAGATATATTTAATTTAAGACCCAATTTATGTTTATTTCGTGACCAAAGCGCGGCTCCTATCCCATTTACACTAAGAAATGCAGCACCATAGGTGGCTACCGGCAGATGAATAAAAACTGGAGGTTGCTCCCAGCCTCCTTGATCTCCATATAAACCAACGTGATTGGATACAACACCCTCACCACCAGGATGCTTTGCAAGTGGCCCAGTTTCACCGAATGGAGATATTAGGCAATAAACCACATTACTTTGTTTTAGTTTCATTAAGTCGAGTTCAATGGGTTGATTGGTTTTTAAACTTGGCCGGTATGTGTTAATCACAACATCTGAGTTGTAGGCCAGGTTCAATATGTTTTCCATATCTTCATTAGAGTTAAGATCAGCGTCAATATAACGCTTGCCTCTATTCCAAAGATTAAACATCGGTTCGCTATAATCAATCTCAGAAAACCCTAGATTAATCCTCGTTACATCTGCGCCCAGATCTGACAACATCATACTGGCATATGAGCCAGCTAGATCAGAATCCAAATCTAACACTTTTAATCCTACATATGGCCCTGAATTTGACATAAAAACCCTAGGTTGTGAGCTTATAACAGTTCCTTGTTGATTCGCAAAAGTGTTCTAAATAAATATAAAGTCGATTTCTCACAAAAGATATAGAATTGCTAAAAAGATGGTATTTACTATAATAATTTTATGACTACAGCCTACATATTAATGGCCTTTTTTTCCATCTGGATCAGTATAGAAGTCTTGTTCTATACCTCTGTACGCGTAACAATATCTGAGACATCTCAAGCAGATTACAATCGTTTCATTTGGCCCGTTAGAAGTTTTGCACTAATTTTACTCATAGCCTCTTTCGTCACTATAAATGTAGTAGATAATTTCGATTTTAATGATCTAGTTTTTATTTGCACTTTTTGAGGAAATTCAATTGAGTGAAAATATAAAAAAAACTAATCTAGCTGTTATTTTAGTGCTGATTTCTGCGGGAGCTTTGATTCTAATAGAAAGAGGCGGGAATTTTAGTCTTGGGCTTTTTCTTATACCAATCAGCGACCATTTAAATCTTGGAAGAGAAGTTTTCAGCTTTGGTATTGCTTTACAAGTATTACTTAGCGGATTGGGCGCTCCTATTTTCGGAGGACTAGCTGACAGGTACGGGCCAGCAAAAGCACTGGCAGCTGGAGTTGCACTCCAGTTAATCAGCCAGTTTTGGTTAGTGAATGTTTCAAGTGCACTTGATTTAGTTGGTTCATTATCATTGAGTGGTTTTGGAGCTGCAGGGTTCGTTGGTATAACAATGACGGTGGTCGGTAGAAATGTAAGTCCTCGGAATAAATCATTATTTTTTGGAATAGTGATGGCTGCCGGAGGACTTGGTCAATTTATTATAGTCCCTTCTATTAATGCTCTTATCCTGAATTACGGTTGGCTAACGGCTTTGTATGGGCTACTGATCTTAAGTGCTTTTCTATTCATATTTTCTTATTTAATAAGTTTCTCAAAAAATAATGATCAACAGACAAGTGAATTTAAACAGACCGTTAGAGAAGCGCTGTCTGAGGCACTTAAAAACAAGAATTTTAACCTATTAACACTTGGATTTTTTGTGTGTGGTTTTCAAGTGACTTTTATTGCAACACACTTTCCGGCGTATCTTGACGATGAAGGATTAAAATCATTAGCAGGGTGGTCTTTGGCTCTAATCGGTCTTTTCAACATTGTTGGTACATTGATGTATGGCTTTTTGGGTGATCGCATGTCCAAAAAAAACCTGCTGGTCAGTATTTACTTTTTTAGGTCGCTTGTATTTTTGGTGTTTATTTTTGCTCCCAAAAATGAATTTACAGTGTTGTTATTCGCTGGTGTTCTTGGACTTTTATGGCTATCCACTGTACCTTTAACCACTGGTGTTATTGCTGATATTTTCGGCCAGTCCTATACCTCTATGTTGTTCGGAATCACTTTACTTTCGCATAACATAGGCTCTTTTTTGGGGTCTTGGTTGGGCGGAAGGATTTTTGATCAATACCAAACCTATGACGCAATGTGGCTAGCTTGTGTTGTGCTTGGTCTGGTTTCAGCATTAATACATTTTCCGATTAGCAGCGCAGCTATCCAAAGGGTCAAATCTATTTCATACAGAAGCTAAATAGTCTTGTACTCTTCCTCGGGTGTAACTTTTATATCCAACACCGGCTTAGCTTTCTTAATTAATTTTAAAGACTCATATCCCAAATTTGTAAGCTGAAGAGTTTTACCTGTTTTGTTGTATTTAGGTATTTGAGAATTAATTGCTTCTAGTGCAGAAGAATCAGCCAGTTTTGCATTACTACAATCAATAATTACGTTTGTCTCATCGAATCTATCGGGCAATATGATATTTTTGAATTTCCAGACAGTGCCAAAAAACAAGACTCCATTAAGGAAATGAGATTTGCTTCCATCTTGATTATGTATTGTTTTTATTTCTATTTGTTGACTAGATTTCCAAGCATGAACTAAACATGATACTAATACTCCAATGACAACAGCGATAGCTAAGTCCTGGGCTACCGTTACACCAGTAACTAGTATTATTACGAAAGCATCTAATTTAGGTATTCTGGTCAACAGTTTAAGTGACGGCCATGCGAAAGTCCCAATAACGACCATCATCATAATTCCTGTAAGCGCAGCTAAAGGTATCATTTCTATCAAAGTTGAAAAAAATAAAATAAATCCTAGAAGGAAAATCGCTGCTGATATACCTGACAATCTTCCACGTCCTCCTGATTCCATGTTTATCATTGTCTGCCCAATCATTGCACATCCACCCATAGATTTAAAAAATCCGCAAACAAAATTTGCTATTCCCTGTCCGACGCATTCTTGATTTGGATTTCCTTTAGTGTCAGTTATTTCATCTACTAAAGTCAGAGTTAATAAGCTTTCAATTATCCCGATTCCAGCGATTGTTAATGAAAATGGAAGCACAATAAATAATGTGGATAAATTTAAGGGTACCGAGGGAATATGAAAAACAGGAAACCCGCCAGACACGCTTGCTAAATCACCCACGTTTCGTGTATCTAAATTTAAAACTAAAGCTACACCAGATATTAATATGATCGACGCTAATGGAGCTGGTATAACTTTTCCGACTTTAGGCACTTTTGGTAACAACCAGATTATTAACATTGTTAACACCGTCAGCCCAATCATTATTAATAAATTTGAACCTTCCATCCAGCCTCCGCTGAATATCACATCGATAGCACTATGACCTTTGTCTGGATCGATAGCTTTCGATGAAGTCTCGTGGGAAAATATTTTAAACTGACCCAGCTGTGCTAAAAATATGACTATAGCTAGGCCATTAACGAAACCAAGCATTACGGTGTATGGAACTAGTTTTATGAATTTACCTAATTTAAATAATCCTGTTGCAATCTGAATGAGTCCAGTTACTACCAGTGCGGCAAACAAGTATTCAGCACCATGGATCACTACTAATCCAACCATTGCTACTGCCGTGGCTCCTGTAGCACCCGATATCATTCCGCTTCTGCCACCAACAGTTGATGTTATTAACCCTAAGAAAAACGCGGCGTAAAGACCAGCAATTGGCGCTATCTGAGCTACAAAAGCGAATGCAATGGCCTCAGGTACAAGTGCGAGAGCCACAGTCAAGCCGGACAGAATGTCAGCTTTTGGATTATTAGTTAGATTATAATTTTCAAAAAATGAAAATGACTTGATCTTAGGAGGAGATAACAATTAGACAGTTTAACCTTATAGTTTTTACATAGCACCAATTAGTACTATTACTATTCGGGCCTATCTAGTTAAATGGTATTAGTTTGTGAAGTAAATAACAATAAGTTTTCTATTATTGTTTATACATAAAAATTAAATGGAGGGCGCTGCGAACCTCGCGATGAATCTATGATGAATCTATAAGGATTCCTAAAGTTAATATACTTAAATTCTTATTACGTGTTTAGAAGGATTTCAGAAAAAGTGTTGAAATCTGCTATTTTTAAGTTCAATTTGGTACAATAAAAGTTATGATTTCAGTTAAAAATGGGGCTGTAGCTCAGTTGGGAGAGCGCATCACTGGCAGTGATGAGGTCAGGAGTTCGAGCCTCCTCAGCTCCACATTAAAGATAAAATCATCCCTGCATTGTGTTGAGGGCTTTTAAAAATGGTTAACAAGCTTAAAGAAACTTTTAGAGATAAATCTCGGGATAATTTAGCAAATACATTAATCAAGCTTGGCATTAAGGCTGAAATGGCCGAACGTGGCATGGAGCAAGAAAAAATTGGGGATGAATGGTATACGAGAAGACAAGGCATTATTAACATACAGGATCACCCGATCAAATGGATAAATATTTGTAAAAAAGATCGTTCCAAGGACAGCCCGCCATCTTGGAAGTATATTTTTATAGTTCCAGATGAGAGGCTTGTTTCAGGAAAAGATAAAATCAAAATAAAGACAGTTAGGAAAAAATCGTTCCCTGTTTTTGGCAAAGTCATCGATACGATTTGGAAGGGTAATGACAGTGGTGGGCTAACCCATACCCTGTCTAATGACTTAGAAATAAAGAGCCTAGCAAAAATCATCGGTGATATTCACATAGAGAGTTTTTCTGAACCTAGTCCTGGATGGTTTTTGCGAGCAGGTCATACACAGACCTGGGGCGATCAAAGCGACTGGCATAATCGGATAACAATGGAAGTCTGGGACCAATTGAGAAAATTATCGGACTATCTACTCTCTACTCCACGCATTCTATAGAAACTCTCTTGGTTACTTTAGATAATCTACGCTTCCCTTCCTAATAGCAAACTTGTCACCTATAATCGATTTATTATGAGTAAATATATTCCAAGTCCATTAAAGTATGTCAGGGATCAAGTCGAACTATATGAAAAAAGCGGAGGCACTGAAGGCACAACAATGCAAGGCCTGCCTGTAGTGATCATTACCCATAGGGGTTGGAAAACAGATGCTATTAGAAAAACTCCGTTAATGACAGTTAAAGATGGTCTAAATTATGTCCTCATAGCTTCCCAAGGCGGGGCCCCAAAACACCCTCTTTGGTATCACAATTTTAAAGCAAACCCTGAAGTTGAGATACAAGATGGACCAACTGTAATAAGCATGAAGGTTGAAGAAATAGAAGACCCTATGGAAAGAGAGCGGCTATGGGCTTTATCTGTTGAAGCATATCCTCCATATGACGAATATCAACAAAAAACTGACAGATTAATTCCTGTTTTCTTGGCAACACCAAACTAGTAAGATCTAAACCTGTTTTCATCTAGAATAGATTGCTACAACAATAGATACTCTAATAGACTATATTCTACATAACTATTTATTATTGTAGTCTATATTTGACAATCGTTGTCTCACTAAGTACACTGTAACAGTGTCGAATATATAACACATTGCTTCATCAATTGTTGTTTATATAGTTTAGGCATAGCTCTAAATCAAACTTAAGGAGATTACAATTTGATGAGTATTAATTTTTTCCAACAGTGGATCAATTATCGAAATGCTAAATCCATAGTACTTGTAGGAATCTTAGCAATTCTCGGCTCCATTTTAGTGGCCTGTAGCGAAGAGGTTACCACTGAAGAAATGGTGGAGCAGGAAACGATGGTTGAACAAGAAATGGCTGTGGAGGCAACTGCAGTCGTAGTAGAAGTAGCCGAAGAAGTAAGTAAAACCATTGTAGATATAGCTGTCGAAGACGGCAGATTCACTACACTGGTAGCAGCATTACAAGCAGCAGAACTTGATTCTGTGTTAGCTGGAGAGGGTCCATTTACTGTATTCGCTCCAACAGATGATGCTTTCGCCAAATTACCTGAGGGTACAGTTGCCTCTCTGCTGGAAACAATACCAGCATTGAAAGACATTCTGCTATACCACGTGGTGAGCGGTAATGTGCTTGCTGCTGACGTAGTTACGCTTGAATCAGCTACAACCTTACAAGGTCAAACTGTTTCTGTTTCCGTGATGGGAGATGTTGTGAAAATCAATGATTCCCAAGTCATAATCACTGACATCCAGGGGAGCAACGGAACAATCCATGTGATTGATACCGTACTTCTGCCTACTGCTGAGTAACCCTGGATAACCGTCTCGGCATTAAATTGCCGGAAAAGGATCGGGAGATGTAATGTCCCCCGATCCTTTTCTTCAATAATCAAGAGATTCTTTTACAAACTGGATTGCTGGTCCTATTGACTGGGATCGAACCAGCGACCTCCTGGATTTAGTCCTAGATTTAGAGCTTTAGATATTCTCAATACAGCCCCGAAGGTTACATTCTGCTTGCCTTGCTCTAAGGCACTTATATATGTCCGATCGAGTTCAGAAGCATTCGCAAGGTCTTGCTGTGTCATCTGTTTCTCTAACCTTGCAGCCCTGATTCTAGACCCAAGGGCAGCTAAATGTTCCTCTAAAGTGAATCCTCCATCGGTAATTCCGACCAAACTTCTAGCCTGCGTTATGCCTTCGAAAATATTTAACGCCACTGCGTCGCAGTTAAGAGAATTTAGTTCAACCTCCGAACTAGTCAAAGCTAGGCCACCGATCAATATTTTAGGACTGGGACTTATTGATTTCAAAGCACGTATTATCGACTTAGCATTGTTTATATAAGTTGGTATTGTGACAGAAATAGCCACCATATCCACAGATCTGTTCTTAACAAAATCAACAAGATCTTTCCCTGGAGTAGGGCCTCCCATAAAATCAACTTCCCACCCATCAATAATCAAAAAATCACTTAGCATTCTGGATCCCACTATATGAGTATCTCCCTCAACAGGTACAACAACAGACCTAAATCCATTAGATTTACGCGTCTTACTGGCCTGCGCTCTCAACTCGCTCATTATTTCTAGAGTAATTACCGTGCCCAGGTGCTCGACTCCGATATTAATTTCTCCATCATGCCACATTTGCCCTATAACAGATTGGGAATAAGCTAATAGGTCAACATAAACAGCCTGAATTTCAAGCCCTCTATTCTGAGCATCGGACACAGCTCGCCTGGCCTTATACGCATCTCCATCTAGTAATGCAGCAACATACCGATTTCTCAAAGTTTCCAAATCTTGACTTGTACCCATAAAAGGACTCCAGTTATAAATTACTTATTTTGTAGAATATAGTTGACATCATATTACTGGTATGTTACATTTATACCATATTAATGTAGATTATATGAGACATCGATATTCATACGAGCTATAAATAAGCTACACATAAGCATATCAGATGTCAAATATTAACGACAAACTGACATGGAGTAATCAAAATGATTTTGTTAAAAGGCTGCGGTAGGTGTAACGGTGACATTGTGATGAGGGGTGATATACATGGCAAATACCTGCAATGCTTGATGTGCAGTCGCGTAAAGTATATAGAGACTATGCCCGAGATTAGTGCTCGCCGAACCCACACTCGCCGTAGATTATTTAAACCGACCGACTTTGTTGCAGTGTAGTAATCAAACTTGTCAACTGATCTTCATTAGAAGACGAAACTTTAACTAACAGTTAATCAATTTGTAATCATCAGTTAACAGTAATCATGTTCGGTTTATGTTGTACTGGATAGGCAGACTCTTTCACATACGTCGTTTGCCTTTCTAAACATCTAAGACAATCATCAAATTTAAATAAAGTAGAGAGTATTATGCATTGGGCAATAGAAAAAGAAGATAGAACAGATAGTGATCCAACAGGAGTTGACGGCTTCGTTAAGCGCATGGAGAGTGAGCTTCGAGGAGACGGGCCTCCTATGGAGGGTTTCCACTTCCTTAATAGTCCTATGGACATGTTAACGTTTACACGAGAAATCGAAGACGAAATTCGTTCTAGGGAGCAGGGGGCTGATCTATACGTTGGATTTCAGACAGCTGAAAAGATGATCATTGAGGGCAAACGGTACCAGAAAATCGTTGAGGCCGGGGCTAAGGTAGTCGCTTTTGGACAGGGGGTACCGCCCGAAACGGTTATCCCTTCCGACATGCAATGGGTAACTCTTGACCGGAGTACAACCGCACTAGCGAACCAGTGGTACTTAGTTTCCACTAGCCCTACGCCGATTGGATTTGTAGCATGGGAAACCTCTGCTGAAGGCCGGTTCGCCAAAGGAGGACTTTCCGAACCAGGCAAAATGTTCAAAGGATTCGCTACCAATGACACACGAGTCGTAAATGCAATTGTTAGTCACCTCGAAGACTTGAACCAACAAAATCGGTCATTACAAAGTGCTCGAATTGCACTGAAAACCCAATTGAAAACTCCGATAAAAAAGATCATGACGCTAACGGAAAGATCAGAATCAGTTCTTATGAAACTTTTAAGAAGCCAGGCAGCAGAACTTGCTAATGCTAATTCAGCGGATTTAATTTTATTTGAATTATCTGCTGCATCGTACTTGGCAAGCCCGTATCCAGAAGAGGATCGCAGCAAGTGGATCCGAATACTAAATGAACGTGACTTAATGCTGTTCGGTCGCTCGCCGATCGCAAAACAACTAAATCAGCTCGAAAATAGTGGAATTTCAGCCGGAGCAATCCTCCCGACAACTCATGGATTTAGACATCTCGCCGAGTGGGCTGAAAAAGAGAATATTGACGTGATTATCATACCTTTTTCATTAGTAGATCCAGGATTACTGGAAAGATTGCGTGGATATAGTCTCAGGCAGTTACTTGAAAATACATCTAGGCAAGTAGTGGTAGTAGATGAAGATGGCACAATGTGGCATGCAAATCCAGAATCACTTACTGCTGGCGACCAAGTTGCATAATTACATTATTAGATAACTACCGGATCAAAATAATGACTTATTCAACAAATCCAACAGTGGTATGGTTCAGACGAGATCTACGTTTGGCAGACAACAGGGCTCTAACTGAAGCGGTAACCAAGCATGCTCCGATTCTCCCCATATATATATGGGGATATGAGGGTGATATGACCGCATCTTACGAAACTAGATCAGTTTGGTGGCTTTTAAAGTCTCTTCGAAGCCTAGATCATGACTTAAAGTCAGTTGGCTCAAAGTTAGTCATACTCAAAGGCAACCCTTTAGATGTTATTTCTAAACTCGCGTATCAAATATCTCCTCGGGCCATATACTGGAACAAAGTCTACGAGCCCAACCGAATATCACTCGACAGAAAGATTTCTCTTCGTCTGGATAAGCTCAACATAGAACACAGTTCGTTTGAGGGACAACTCTTATGGAACCCGGAAGAAATAAGAAATCTTGATGGTGGTCATTACAAAACTTTTACTCCTTTCTGGAATAAAGCAAACAAATTACCTATGTTTGGAGCCAGCTCTCAAAAACCAAATGTTTTACCGATGCCCTCGTTTGATCACGGCAATCTTTCTATAGATGAGCTCGAGAGAAACACGACGTCCAGTAGAAATAAGAACTTAGTAGATTACTGGTCTCCAAGCGAAGACGGTGCAAATCAACTTTTGGGCAACTTTATCTCAACGAAACTCGAGGGATATGAAAAGTCTCGAAACATACCACACATGAGCAATTCAAACTTGTCACCATATATCCACTTCGGGCAAGTAAGTCCTTTTACGATTTGGTCAAGAACTATATCTGAGTTAGAAAACATAGATGCCCAAAATCAATTTTTAAAACAACTTGCTTGGCGTGACTTTGCTCACTATGTGCTGATCCATAACCCAGGGTCAATCAATAACCCAATCAAACCACAATTCCAGCGGTTCCCTTGGGTAAATGACACGAGTGGTTTCAGTTCTTGGAAATTAGGTGAAACAGGTTACCCAATAGTTGATGCCGGTTTGAGAGAATTATCGGAAACTGGATTCATGCATAATCGGGTGAGAATGATCGCAGCTTCATTTTTAACCAAACACCTGTTAATTCACTGGAATAAAGGCGCGAGACACTTTGAAGATATGTTGGTTGATGCCGATCTGGCAAACAACATTATGGGGTGGCAATGGGTTGCAGGAACTGGAACTGACTCGATGCCTTACTTCCGGATCTTCAATCCAACACTTCAAGGAAAACGTTTTGATCCAGACGGAAAGTATGTGAAACGATGGTTACCAGAACTATCCAAAATTCCGCAAGTTTGGCTCCACCAGCCTTGGCAGAGCCCTGAGAGAACGCTAAGCATAGCTGGAATTAAATTAGGTAAAACATACCCATTTCCCATTATTGATCACGATATAGCCAGGGTTAGAGCTCTTGAAGCATATAAAGAAACGCAATTAACAAACAAAGTTAGTCAATTAATTTAGAAAACATATATAAAGGAGGTCCAAAATGGACAACGAAAAAACAACTTGGATAAATATTGCAGAAGGTCTGTATGAATTCTTAAATCGCAACAAAACCACAATACAATATACATTCAAAGACATGACGGTTGCTGTTCCACAAGACACTGGCGACAATGCGCCATCTGCCAAATGGCATATTGATGGAACAATAAGGGTAAACACATGGGAAGGCAATGCATCAGAGTAATATCCCTGATCAACTGCCAAAGATAGTTCTGTCTGGAATACTTGATGTGCAAGTTGGCAAAGCAACTGCCAAAATTCAAGCAGAGGGAGACGTTATTACAGTTGAGCTGAATAGCTTTTTCAATTGGATTCCGTTGCTAAGATCACCGGCATTGAAAACATTATCTCAACTAAAACGATTACCTTCATTACTTGAGAACCTTGGCATTACAATCAACATTAATCACGGGCAAACCCCGATTGTGTCTATGGGATCCCGTGTTAATGCAGATAACCAAAACGGAAAGATAATTGGTCCAAATATAGCAATCAATAACTCAATTTGGTGGCTCAGAACTGTATCAAATATCTTTAAAGGCCGGCTGTAATATGAGTAATCCTCAAAAGACTCAGCCTGCAAAAAAATCAAAACAAGTTGTTTTGATCACTGGTGCCACTGGTTATGTTGGAGGTCGTCTGCTGAAAAGGTTGGAGGGTGGAAAACTATCAATTAGATGTATTGCCCGTAATCCTCAGTACCTAGTGCCTCGAGTCGATTCAAAAACTGAAGTGGTTCCAGGAGATGTATTAGACGCACAAACTCTGGAATTAGTTATGAAAAACGTCACAACGGCTTTTTATCTAATCCACGCTATGGGTAAATCGAAAAACTTTGAGTATGACGAACTTTTGGGCGCTCGTAATTTTGGATATGCAGCGAAACAAGCAGGTGTAAAAAGAATCATATATCTTGGCGGCATAATAAATCAGGACGAACAATTGTCTCCGCACCTGAGAAGTCGTAAAGCCGTTGGTGAAGCGCTTAGAGAATCAGGAGTTGAGATTATTGAGCTGAGAGCCTCCATAATAATTGGTGCAGGAAGTGCTTCATTTGACATGATAAGAGCTTTAGTTGAACGCCTCCCAGTAATGCTGACGCCTAGATGGGTCTCAACACCTGCTCAACCAATTGGTATTAAAGACGTTCTAGACTACCTTGAGGAATCCATCGAGATTGACACACAAGGGCGAACTATTTTTGAGATTGGCGGCTCTAAAGCTTTGTCATACCGAAGCATGATGGAAGAGTATGGTTTGCAACGTGGTTTGCGGCGACTGATGATTCCTGTGCCTGTACTGACTCCGAGGCTATCTAGCCTTTGGCTTGGTTTAGTTACTCCATTGTATGCCAGGGTTGGACGAACTCTGATTGATAGCATAAAACACCCAACAGTAGTTCGTGATCACGCTGCCAGATCTATATTTGAAATCACCCCTATGTCACCTGAAGACGCTATTCGCCTTGCGTTAAAACATGAGAGAGAAGAAATAGAGCAAAGTAATTGGGCTGATGCTGTGTCATCATCTGGAATTCCAATGCGTTGGGGGGGAGTCCGTCTCGGATCAAGAATAGTAGACATGCGTAAAATTAATGTAAACGCTTCTCAAGAACAAGCTTTTCGGCCAATTAGGCTAATTGGTGGAGATTCAGGATGGTACTATGGCAACTGGCTATGGCGCCTCAGAGGATGGATGGATCTCCTCGTCGGCGGAGTCGGTCTGCGGAGAGGAAGGAGAGACCCAAACAAGATAACTACTGGAGACTACCTTGACTGGTGGAGAGTGAATCTTTATGAGAAAGATCATCGGCTAGTTTTAGAAGCTGAAATGAAAACCCCGGGGCGTGCCTGGCTAAGCTTCGAAGTGAAACAAACAAATCAAGGGTGCCAAATTATCCAAACTGCTGCATTTCAACCGGTTGGCTTGCTAGGTTTGGCATATTGGTATTGCCTGTACCCAATTCATTCTGTGATGTTTAGAGGAATGTTAAATGGTATCGCTAGGCAAGCACTATCCCGGTACTAACCAGAACAGAAAGGATAAACTAAATTGATTAATGACAAACGTAATTACGTTGTATTTGGAGCTACTGGCACCATAGCTTCTGCGCTATCAGCAAAACTCAGAGATCAAGGTCACCAATTATTTTTGACTGGCAGGAATACCGATAAAATAAGGACCTTATCAGACTCGTTAAAAAGCCCTGGGGCGATATGTGATGCCACCAGCAATGAAGATGTGGCTAAAGTAATGGAGCAGGCTCTTGAAAAATTGGGAACTGTTCATGGAGTAGTAAACTGCGTAGGATCCCTTCTAATTAAACCCGCTCACCTGACATCTGAAGATGAATGGCAAAATACAATAGATACTAATCTTAAATCAGCTTTTCTAATCATAAGGAATGCTTCCAAATCAATGATGCGGACAGGCGGCTCCATTGTTTTATTGTCGTCGGCAGCTGGAAGATATGGGATGTCAAATCATGAAGCGATCGCTGCTTCAAAGGCAGGTGTTATAGGACTTACAAAGTCAGCTGCTTCTACATATGCTTCCCGTGGCATTAGAGTCAATTGCGTCGCGCCAGGATTTGTTGAAACTCAGATGACAGCGGAGATTGCAGCAAACGAAACCACTATGCAAGCCATTACCTATATGCATCCTCTAGGAAAAACAGGGACCCCAGTAAATATCGCATCTGCAATCGGATGGCTACTGGACGAGGAGCAAAACTGGATTACTGGTCAGGTTATAGGAGTAGACGGCGGCCTTTCAACTGTGCAACCGAGACTAAGAGTCAGCAGCACAGCAAAGTGAACAGAATGATCTCTCCAGTTTTAATTACCGGCTATTAAAATTCATCAACACATTCACTAGTAATCTACTAAACTCGACAAGAGTTTAAACTTAAACTAAATTATTCTTTAATCAGTTATGTGTTAGAGGTAATGAAATATGGATAAAACTGAGAATCTTTGGGTGAATTGGTCCGAGACTCAGGCTTGTTCGCCACAACAAATGGTATTTCCTTCTACCGAAAAAGAGTTGATCGATTGTGTTCGCTCTGCAATAAAATCAAATATGAAGGTAAAAGTTGTAGGTTCTGGACACTCTTTCGTAGGAGCTGCTCTTACAGACGGATTATTAATTGACCTTTCAAAATACAATCAAATAATTAATGTCGATACTGATAATAGGCAAGTCACCGTTCAAGTAGGGAAAAAACTAGAAGACCTAAATCCAGAAATTTGGGCTCTTGGACTTGCGATGTCAGATTTAAGTGACATAGCTTATCAGTCAATTGCTGGAGCAATTTCAACAGGAACCCATGGCACGGGAATTGGATTCGGCTGCCTAGGCACGCAAGTAATTAATGCTCGAGTGATTTCAGGAGAAGGAGAAATCATTGATTGTTCTCCCACGCAAAATCCTGATTTGTTCGGCGCTTCAGTAATTGGTGTAGGCTCAGCAGGAATCCTTTCAACAGTAACATTACAACTTGAAGACGCATTCAACCTACATGCCTTAGAGATACCTATGCCTTTTGATTTTGTCATAAATAACCAAGATCAATTTGTGGAGGACAATGAGCACTTCGAATATTTCTGCCATCCAGATCTGAAACTAGCTTTAACAAAAAGGAATAACCGCACAAAGAAACCTGGTAAATCATTATCGTCTTTTGGGAAGTGGTATCACGATGAATTTATTAGTGGGTATCTACCTAGATTTACTAGGCTGGCGAAACAAGCTTTTCCTCAATTGAACAAGTATCTGACGCACGAAATTATGTTAGTACCTAGAGATGACTATATAGATCGTTCTTACTTAGTCTATACGTCTGAAAGGAAGCAATACGGGTGTGAAATGGAATATTTCATACCTAGAATACATGCGAAGGAAGCTTTAAATAGGATATTAGACTTTATTAAGAGATCTGGTCTTAAAATTTCAATGCCAATAGAGGTCCGGTGGAGTGCAGCTGATAAGTTCCCTATCAGCATGTGTTATGGAAGAGAAACCACTTCGATAGCTATCCATGTCGAAATGGGTGAACGGTATGAAAATTATTTTGTTCCCGTTGAAACAATCATGATGGATTATGAAGGTCGACCGCACTGGGGCAAGATGCATTTTCAAACCAGTACTACTCTCGCCCCGCTATACCCAAAATGGGATGAGTTCCAAAAGGCCCGACGCATACTTGATCCTCAAGGCATCTTCGAAAATGAGTATACTAAAAGAGTGTTTGGGCCAATATAAATAGTTTTAAGTAAAGTAACTATGGGTAAAAAAGAATCACAATTCAAAATAAGAAAAGCCACTAATGAAGATATAGATATACTCGCGGTTTTTTCGTTAGCGGTGATAAAAGAGGGCGATGGGGTTTCTATACCTTCTGAACACGTCAAACCCGGAATTGAAGCCGTCCTTAAAGATGAGAGTAAGGGCTTTTATTTAGTTGCAACAGAAGCACATAAAAGCGAACTAATTGGATGTTTAATGATCACGTTCGAATGGAGTGATGTAAACAATGGCTTTTACTGGTGGATTCAAAGCGTATACGTTGATCCAAGATGGAGACGTATGGGCGTATATTCTGCTTTGCACAACCAAATAATAAAATTAGCAAAATCAACTGCAAACGTAACAAGAATAAAGCTATATGTCCATGAAACAAACACAACAGCGCAAACGACCTACATGGCACAGGGCATGAAAGAAGCTCCTCATAAAATTTTTGAATTCTACCTGTAACAAGAATTAAATTATAAATTCATACATAAAATTCGAAGTGTCCTTCATGCCCATTCTTATGTAAGTTTTTTGCGCATTTAGATTGTCGTCATTTACATGGATCTTTATAGTACAAACATTACCTTTGTCTTTAGCCATCTTGATAGTATGTTTGTATAGGGCTTGGAATACCCCTTTTCTCCTCCAATTACTATCAACAAAC